>NZ_CP009312.1:0-620183 GCF_001293125.1 Lawsonella clevelandensis | reverse complement strand
TGTCGGTGCAGTTCGATCCCACCGAGCAGGCTGACAACATGAAAAAATACGGCGGCTTCATCCCCGGCATTCGCCCCGGCCGCCCCACTGCCGAGTACCTCGGCTTCGTTATGAACCGACTCCTCCTCGTTGGTTCCCTCTACCTCGCTGTTATCGCTATTCTGCCGAACCTCTTGATCAGCATCGGGTCCGGTGGCTCCGGCCACAACTTCCCGTTCGGTGGTACCGCAGTGCTGATTCTTGTCAGTGTTGGCCTCGACACGATTAAACAGCTGGAAAGCCAGCAGATGCAACGCAACTACGAAGGATTCCTCAAGTGAGACTCGTACTCGTCGGCCCTCCTGGGGCAGGTAAAGGCACCCAAGCCACTCTCCTCGCTGAAAAGCTTGGTATTCCCCACGTCTCTACCGGTGACCTCTTCCGTGCCAACATCGGCGAAGGCACCGAGCTAGGTCTGGAAGCCAAGAGCTACATGGACTCCGGAAACCTCGTGCCCGCCGAACTCACCAACCGTATGGTAGATGCACGCCTCGACGAAGCTGACGCTCAGAATGGCTTCCTACTGGATGGCTTCCCCCGCTCCGTTGAGCAGGCCGATGCCCTCAAGGAAATGCTGGATGGGCGCGGCGTTACCCTTGATGCGGTGGTGGAGTTCCAGGTCGATGAAGATACCGTTGTCGAGCGTATGCTGGCTCGCGGACGCGCAGACGACACCGAAGACGTCATCCGCAACCGTATGGCTGTCTACCGCTCCGAGACTGAACCCCTCATCGACTATTACAAAGATGTGATCATCCCGATCAACGCTGTGGGCACCGTGGAAGATATTCACGAGCGCACCATGGCAGCTCTCCAGAAGTAGGAGCCCGCCCAACGCATGGGTATTTTCAAAAAGCATACTGTTCCCACCCGGACCCCCGGTGAACTTGACGCTATGGAAGCTGCTGGCCGCATCGTCGGCCAGGCTCTCCTGGCAGTTCAAGCCGCGGCGGCTCCGGGTGTGAACACATTAGAGCTCGATGCACTCGCCGAAAGCGTGATTCGTGACGCCGGTGCCGTTCCCTCCTTCAAGGGCTATCATGGTTTTCCCGGCTCCATTTGTACATCCCCCAATGAAGTCGTTGTCCATGGCATCCCCCGACGTAGCACCATCCTCAAAGAGGGGGATCTCCTCTCTATCGACTGCGGAGCAATTCTCGATGGATGGCACGGAGACTCCGCCCTCACTGTAGAGATCGGCACTGTTGACGCAGATGTTGCTGCCCTCAACCGCGCGACTCATGACGTTCTCGCGGCAGGTATCGCCCAAATGGTGCCGGGGAACCGATTAGGGGATATCTCCCACGCCATTGAAGTCGCGGCCAACGAGGCCTCCCGTCGCTATGGCTATACGTTCGCCATCGTGAAAGAGTTCGGTGGACACGGTATTGGCCGAGAAATGCACATGGATCCCTACCTTCCCAACGAGGGTAAACCCCACCGCGGCCCCTTCCTCGAAGAAGGTTCGGTACTGGCAATTGAGCCCATGTTGACGTTGGGAAGCCCCTGGACGGTGGAGCTCTCAGACAACTGGACCACCATCACCGACGATGACTCTTTCTCGGCACACTGGGAACACACCGTTGCCGCAACGGCTGAAGGACCCCGGATTCTCACTATCCGTGAGGATTCCTAAACCCCATTTGTGCAGGATTTGCGGCATTTAGCTGCGAATGGCTAGACTTGTTTGTCGGTACCTTTCTATAAGTGTGCCCACAAACGGATCAGTAGCGCCTCATGCGCATCGCTTGCGGTTCTCCCAAGAGTCTCGAAAGCGCTTGTGTTATAGGTGATCCACCAGATAATTGTCAACGAGAAAGACCGTCTACCGGTCTGGATAGTAGAGGATATGGCCAAGAAAGAGGGAGCCATCGAGGTTGAGGGCCGCGTTGTCGAGCCTCTGCCGAATGCAATGTTTCGCATCGAGCTAGAGAACGGACACAAGGTGCTCGCCCACATTAGCGGAAAGATGCGTCAGCACTACATCCGTATTCTCCCCGAGGACCGTGTCGTCGTCGAGCTGTCCCCGTACGACCTGACTCGCGGGCGAATCGTCTACCGCTACAAGTAAGAAATTTTCGCCTCCCACTGCCTTGCGGGCAGTCCCAGACTCTCCGCAATACCCTCGGCTGTGACGGCTGAGGCCTCGCCCACGCAAGAGACAATGCGTGGTCAACAGGGATGGAATGGGAGAAAACCGTCACTGTACTGGAAGGAAATGCCTCTATGGCACGCCTTGCTGGTGTCGACCTCCCCCGCGAAAAGCGGATGGAGATCGCACTGACCTACATCTATGGCATTGGCCGGAAGACCGCCAAGGACATCCTTGACGCCACCGGCATTAGCCCGGACCTTCGTTCCAAGGACCTGACCGATGATGATGTCGCCAAGCTACGCGACCACATCGAAAATAACTACAAGGTTGAGGGTGACCTCCGCCGCGAAGTTCAGGCCGACATCCGTCGCAAGATGGAAATCGGCTGTTACCAGGGTCTGCGCCACCGTCGTGGCCTGCCCGTTCACGGTCAGCGCACCAAGACCAACGCCCGCACTCGTAAGGGCCCGAAGAAGACCATCGCCGGGAAGAAGAAGTAATGCCTCCTAAGACTCGTTCCGTTAAGGGCGGTCGTCGTCGCGAGAAGAAGAACGTTCAGCACGGCGTCGCTCACATCAAGTCCACCTTCAACAACACCATTGTGTCCATCACGGATCCCTCCGGTGCTGTCATCTCTTGGGCCTCCTCTGGCCACGTGGGATTCAAGGGCTCCCGTAAGTCCACCCCGTTCGCCGCTCAGCTGGCTGCCGAGAATGCTGCCCGCAAGGCCATGGATCAGGGCATGAAGAAGGTCGACGTTCTTGTTAAGGGTCCCGGCTCCGGCCGTGAGACCGCCATCCGCTCCCTCCAGGCTGCCGGTCTTGAGGTTGGCACGATTTCCGACGTGACTCCGCAGCCACACAACGGCTGCCGTCCGCCGAAGCGTCGCCGGGTCTAGGAAAGGGAGATAGATAAATCATGGCTCGTTACACTGGACCTATCACTAAGAAGTCCCGCCGCCTCAAGGTTGACCTTGTCGGTGGAGACGTAGCGTTCGAGCGCCGCCCGTACGCCCCGGGTCAGCATGGCCGCAACCGTGTCAAGGAATCTGAATATCTCGTTCAGCTCCAGGAAAAGCAGAAGGCCCGCTACACCTACGGCGTTCTCGAGCGTCAATTCCGTCGCTACTACGAAGAAGCTAACCGTCGTCCTGGCAAGACCGGTGAGAACCTCCTGCAGATTCTCGAGTCTCGCCTTGACAACGTTGTGTACCGTGCTGGTCTGGCTCGCACCCGCCGCCAGGCCCGCCAGCTAGTTAGCCACGGTCACTTCCTGGTCAACGACCAGAAGGTGACCATCCCGAGCTACCGTGTGTCCCAGTACGACATCATCGACGTGCGCCCCAAGTCGCTGGAGATGCTGCCGTTCCAGGATGCCATGGATAACCTTGGCGACCGTCCCGTTCCGGGCTGGCTGCAGGTTGTTCCGTCGAACCTCCGCGTCCTCGTGCACCAGCTGCCCGAGCGCGCCCAGATCGACGTTCCTGTTCAGGAACAGCTCATCGTCGAGCTCTACTCGAAGTAATCCGATCGCATTAGTGATCATCCCTCAATGGGCGTCATATAGCGGTCGCCCGTAAGGAGAAAACCCCCATGCTGATCTCTCAGCGCCCCACCCTCCACGAGGAGTTCGTCACCGAAAGCCGCTCGCGCTTCACCATCGAACCCCTTGAGCCTGGTTTCGGCTACACCATTGGTAACTCGCTGCGCCGTGCCCTGCTGTCCTCTATTCCGGGTGCAGCTGTCACGTCCGTTCGCATCGATGGTGTCCTCCACGAGTTCTCCACCATTAATGGTGTGACAGAAGACGTTACGGAAATCATCCTGAATCTGAAGCACCTCGTTGTGTCTTCCGAGGATGACGAGCCCGTCACCATGTACCTGCGCAAGCAGGGGCCGGGTGAGGTTACCGGTGCGGACATCGTTCCGTCCGCCGGCGTCACCATCCACAACCCTGACCTCCATATCGCCACCCTGTCTGAAAAAGGCAAGCTGGACATGGAGTTGGTCGTTGAGCGCGGTCGCGGCTACGTGCCTGCTCCCGACACCAAGGTGCAGGGTGTCGAGATTGGTCGCATCCCCATGGACGCTATCTACTCTCCGGTGCTGAAGGTGTCCTACAAGGTTGAGGCCACCCGCGTTGAGCAGCGTACCGACTTCGACAAGCTGGTTATCGACGTGGAGACCAAGAACTCCATCGCCGCCCGCGATGCACTTGCTTCCGCCGGTACCACCCTGGTTGAACTCTTCGGCTTGTGCCGTGAGCTCAACACCGAAGCCGAAGGTATCGAGCTTGGGCCTTCCCCCGTTGAACACGATCACATTGCGGCGTACTCCATGCCGATCGACGATCTCGATCTCACCGTCCGTTCCTACAACTGCCTGAAGCGCGAAGGCATCCACACCGTTGGTGAACTGGTTGCCCGCACGGAATCCGACCTGCTGGATATCCGTAACTTCGGTCAGAAGTCCATCGTGGAAGTTCAGCTCAAGCTTGCTGAGCTGGGGCTCACCCTCAAGGATGCCGACCCCAACTTCGATACCACGATGCTGGATGGCTACGACCAGGACGACAACGGCTGGGGTGCTGACGCTTACTCCGAGACCGAACAGCTTTAGTCTCGCCAACCCCTTAACAGGAGAAAATCATGCCAAAACCCAAGAAGGGTAACCGACTCGGCGGCTCGGCCTCCCACCAGGAAAAGATCCTGGCCAACATGGCCTCCCAGCTGTTCGAGCATGGTGTAATCACCACCACTGAGACGAAGGCCAAGAACCTTCGCCCCTACGCCGAAAAGCTCATCACCAAGGCCAAGGACGGTTCCCTTGCCGCCCGCCGCAACGCCGCCAAGATCATCCGTAACAAGGACGTTCTGGCTACGCTTTTCGAAGAAATCGGCCCCATGTTTGCTGAGCGTAACGGTGGTTACACCCGCATTATCAAGCTCGAGAACCGCAAGGGTGACAATGCCCCCATGGCGCAGATCTCCCTCGTAACCGAGTCCACCGCTGCTGCAGAAGCCTCTCGCGCCACCCGCGTCGCCGCCTCCAAGAAGGCGGATGAGGAAAAGGCTGCGAAGCAGAACGCAGACCAGGCCGCTGCCGAGGAGAAGACCGCTGAGGCTGCTCCCGCTGCTGACGCTGCTGAGACCGAGCTCCCCGCCGGTGCCCACGCACCGCTTGAGGATCCGAACGAGGCTCCGGAAGGCTTCCCCATCAAGGGCAACGCCAACTCCAAGAAGTACCACGTTCCGGGCTCTAGCTTCTACGACCGCACCATTGCTGAAATTTGGTTCGCTACTGAAGAAGATGCAGAGGCTGCCGGCTACGAGAAGCCCAAGTCCCAGCAGAAGTAGTAGTACTAAAGCTTCCGCTGTTGCGCGGGGTATCTCTACCTCGACATCATCATGAAAAGTGCCCCTGTTCTATAGAGCAGGGGCACTTTTTTGCCTTTGTCATCACGTTTCCCCACTGCCCCACAAACCGGATGGAAAACTCGGCCGAACATAGCTCCCACGAAGGCGATTTTGAGTAGTATTCCTAGTGAAACTCGGTGAAATCGGAAGGATAAACATTATGGCTAAGAGCACGTTCAGCACGGTCGGCCTGGTCGCTCTGCTGATGGGCATCGGCTCCCTCCTCGTCAAGGAATATGTGAAGCCGGAAAGCCCCGTGATGGATTACCGCGGTTTCGGCCAGTCGCCCACCAAACCCCTCCTGGCAGATGAGCCCGGCGCCTACCGCACTAGCCTTTAGCTAGACACTCCAATCCCGCCACCCCCGTCGCTGCGCAGTACGGGGGTGGATTACTATCGTTACCATATGTGTGCGCAAACTATCTAGGTGTGCAGACCAGATGCGGGTGATAGACCATCAGTGCGCGCCACCCATCCGCAACTCGATCGACAGGAGGAGTATGGATAACATCATGCGGCTGCGTCTCGACATCGCCTATGACGGTACCGACTTCTCCGGATGGGCCATCCAACCAGATCAGCGCACCGTCTGTGGAGAAATCACCCAAGCTCTGGAACTGGTGCTGCAAAGCCCCCTCCACCTCACCGTGGCAGGGCGGACCGACGCCGGCGTCCACGCCACCGGTCAGGTAGCCCACGTCGACATCCCGCGGGATCGCCTGGCTACCCGCTCACTTGCTGGCGATCCGCAGCGGCTAGTACGACGCGTCGCCCGCCTGCTTCCCCCAGACGTCACCATCAGCAGTGTGGTCGAAACCCCCGCTGAATTCGATGCCCGCTTCTCTGCCCTCCGCCGGCACTACGTGTATAGAGTCGCCAACCAGCCTTTCGGCGCAAACCCACTGCGAGCACGCGATACCGCCTCCTGGCATCGCCCGCTTGACCGCGCGCGGATGCAAGAGGCAAGTCAACGCCTGCTCGGGCTTAACGACTTTTCTGCCTTCTGCCGCTATCGCGAAGGCTCCACGACCATTCGGGACCTGCAACGATTCGACTGGGAGTGGCGCGACGAAACTCTCGGCCCAGTACTCGAGGCCTATGTGACTGCCGATGCGTTCTGTTGGTCCATGGTGCGAAGCTTGGTGGGGGCACTGTTTCTGGTAGGCGACGGGCGGAAACCCGTCGATTGGCCTGCCTCCTTATTGGGGCCCGGATCACGCAACTCACAGGTTCCGGTAGCGGATGCACACGGTCTCTGCCTGTACCAAGTCGACTATCCCGCCGATAGTGAGTTGGCGGCGCGGCAGCGGCAAACTCGTGGCATGAGAGAGGCCTGCGAGTGCGATTAAACCCATAAACTTGGGCTATGGGAAACTTTCTGCGTGTAACTTTCTGGCGTAAAGCCATGTCTTTGACGAGTGCCCTGGCACTGCTAACGGGACTCATCACCACTAGCTCCGTGACGGCACATGCCGCCCCGGCCACCGATACCACCGCTACCGCAGCGGTAGGAACCACAGTCCACCGAGCCACTCGCAAGACCTCGTGTCTCGATCGTGCCACTCAGCTCACCACTTTCACCTCTATCCCCGAGGTACAGCGCTACACTCCACGCATCGGTAGCCTCCCGTTCTACGCCACGGAAAAGTCCCGTATTGTGCTCGCACCAGGGACCCCTCACGTAGTGCTGCGAGATGCCCAGCTGGTGGCCCAGGAGCTTCCCCTCGTCTACGGGTGGAAGGGCGTGAAACGCCTCCCCGTCGTTTTCAGTACTCACTATCGACGCGGTGACATCGTGTTGCGGCAGATGCCAGCCCTGGGGATTACCGGCGTACGTGCAGCTGAAGGGTACCGCATACAGTTAGGTGTGTGGGCAGAGATCCAAGCCCCCACGACACAAGGATTGTTCTACGGTACCCGGACGCTGCTACAGAGCCTTGCTGCACAAGGGAGCGCCCCGGCTGGTGTGGTTGTTGACTGGCCGTCCAAACCGCACCGTATTTTCCATGTGGATGCCGGACGGAAGTATTTCTCCCCGGAATGGTTCAAAGAACAAATCCGGCGGATGAGCTACGTCAAACTTAATGAGCTCCAGTACCACTTCTCTGAAAATGAGGGGTTCCGGCTCGAATCCACCCAGTATCCGCAGCTCATGTCGAAGCAGTACATCACTAAAGCGCAGCTGCGGGATATCATTGCGTACGCACAGCGTTACCATGTTGAGATTGTGCCGGCATTCGACGTGCCGGGACATATGAAAGCGATCCTCAGCCACTTCCCGCAGTACCGTGCGTCGCAAACCCCCGAAGGGCAGAAGATCCTCAACTATGCCGATCCCAAGGCGATGGCCTTCATCAAGAGCCTAATCTCGGAATACGCCGTCTTATTCCCCTCCACAACCTGGCATCTGGGCGGCGACGAAGTCTTCAACCTGGACAACACCCTCAACCAAATGGGGCAGAACTTCCCCCAGCTACTGGCCTACGCACGGCAGTACGCCAAGGCCGGTACCTCCGCAACCATCTTGGATGGATACACCTACTTTCTCAATCAGATCAACAACTATCTGCGCTCGCTAGGGAAGACAGATATCCGTGCCTGGAATGACGCCCTCTACTGGGACGGCACTACCGAGTATCTCGACCCGCGCATGACCATCACGTACTGGTCCGTGTGGTTCAAAACCTGGCAGTCGGTGGCAGAGATCCGCCGCCACGGCCACAAAATCATCAATTTTAATGGCGACTACCTCTACTACACGCTGACTACCCCCGGTCAGGGCTATTATCTGAAGCCGTCCGTCAGCAAGATCTACTCTTGGACGCCAGGTGTGTTCCCGCAGCGTATCGGAACAACCATCTTCCACAGTCAGGAGAAGCGGCAATACTGGCCGGAACCCAGTCCCAGTTGGATCACTGGCGGCGCCTTCTCCGTCTGGTGCGATAAACCAGATGTTGCCACCCAGGAGAGTGTCTCGCAGGGGATTAATGAACGGCTGCGCGCCTTTGCCGCCAAGATGTGGAAAACCCAGCCGACAACCTCCGTGGTCACGTTCCGCCTGGAGCATCGTCAGATTGGTGAACCGCCTAACCCCAGCCAGTACCTTGCCGCCTGGAGGTAGAGAAAGAACAACAGGTAGCCGATGGGGTAGATCTACAGTTGCGGGCTAGGGCTGCGAAAGTGTGGAACCCGGTAACGCCGGTGCCGTCTGTGCCGCTGGTGGTGTTTCGATAACAACACGACCTCATTGGGATGCCCTCTATAGCCGGGTTCCCTGGCGGTCTCTCCCGCCGCCAGGGTTAGTGACTCTCGCTGCAGGCTCGCTTTCTACTGTGGACGGTCAGCGACACAGCGGATATGGCGTTTGTCGCCGTGGCGATGCAGCACCCCGGTGTATCGCTCCACATGGTGTTGGGGGGTATCCGGCCACAGACACTCGACCACGTAGGTTGGGAAGAGAGTTGCGCACTGCGCTATGGATTCGAGACGCGTCCACACCACCGTACCGACAGAGGAATAGCGATTCATCACATCGTAGGTGGGCGGTTCTGGGTAGTCCCAGAAGAGGAGCTGGCGGGGATACTGGTCCTCGTGGGCGTCTTCCAGGAACGTGAGCTGTTGGCGCCCCACATAGGTACGCAGTTTGATCCACGGTTCGGGGTTGTGTGTGGCGACGTAGGCGCGGAGACCGGCGGCGGCAGCCCGTAGACACGTGTTGAAGAGCAACGGGTGCCAGGTGGCGCTGGCTTCATCGTAGGCGTGCACCATCGCCATGCGGTTACCAAACTGAAGGTTGACGGCTGTGGGGGTGCTTCCGTCATCGACACCGATGAGGATGCTGCTGAGAGGAGTGGGGAGGATCCAGTGTCGGCACGGGCAATGGTTGCGAATGAGCTGATGGGACATCTCCAGTGGGCCATTCTCGTAGTCGGGTGCCACGCTGAAGTCGTGGTAGGAGCATTCTGTCACCATGAAGCATTGGGATACATCATCCCACCAGACGCGGTTGGCAATGCGGAGTTTAGGGGACTCAGTGGTGGTGGGGGCGTAAGAGCCTAGCTGGTAGGTGTTGGTGCGGAGTGTTGGGGGGTGGTGGAAGGTTCCCACGTTTTCCCATTCACGAGCGGTTTGCAGAGTTTTTTCCCAGGGCAGGGAGGAGGCGTGCCAGTGTGTATGGTGGGCCCAGGTGAAAACCGCTTTACGGTGGTCCCGCATGGTGTGTTGGAGGTCGTCGAGAGCGGTGGAATGGGTGAGCAGATCTGTGGGGGAGGGATGCCGGTAGCTGATGGAGATCTGGACGTCTTGGTCTTCCCAGGTGAGCTGGGAACTGCTGTTGTTGCCGCCATAGAGGGTGCGATTGTAAAGGGTGAGGACGGTGAGGAGGGCGTTGGGGTGATGGCGCAGAATGTGCTGGATTTCGAGGGAGACGGACTCGCGGTAGCAGTGTTCCGACGTGGGTTGGAGGCGCAGTGCCCAGCCCAGACAATGCTCACCATTTGCAAGACGTGTTGCGACCTCATTCTGCTCGCTATTTGCCGAGGACACAGAAATATTTGTAGTGCTTGTGGTGATCATATCTACCCTTCTGCGCGCAAAGTAGCATTCCCCAAGGGACGGAACGATCTGTATGGTACTGGTCGATCGCTAACCGTGGGAGAGCTACTTTATGGGCCAGGAACAATCTCGGGCACGTATTAACGCCTACAGCTTCATCATCAAGCACCTGCAAGCAGGGATGCCGGACCAGTCGTGGAGATGGGATGAGGATGTCCCGTCGCGCAGGTCAAAGTCTCTTATTGCGGGTGTCATCCTGATGGTTTTGGTGCTTGTAGTAGTGGGTGTTGTCGCCCTGATTTCACCGTCGCGAGGCGTGGCTGGAAACGATCTTGTTCTCAGTAAAAATTCTGGGCAGATGTATCTCATAAAGGACGGTCGTCTGCATCCCGTCTCGGGTATTGCGGCGGCTCGTCTGGTGTTAGGGAA
Organism: Lawsonella clevelandensis; assembly: GCF_001293125.1. NCBI lineage: Bacteria > Bacillati > Actinomycetota > Actinomycetes > Mycobacteriales > Lawsonellaceae > Lawsonella > Lawsonella clevelandensis. The sequence continues at coordinate 609,651 of NZ_CP009312.1, read as the reverse complement.
AGCCGTCAACCCCACGATGGTCACCGATAAAGACATTTCCAAGGTGCCGCAGGGTGTTCCGTTGGGCATCGGGCAGGGGCCACGTGCGCTCCCCGACGACGCCGGCCGGGTGGGGGACAACGGCCAAACATGGGCGATGTGTGACTACGCGGAGCCCACCACGGACAGGTTCTTCAAAGTGCGGTCGACCATGCTGATGGGAGCGGTGACGGACTCAGCGCTGGACAAGCTTCGCCCCGTATCCATGCTGGCGGTGCACGATGAGGATGTGTGGCTGCTGGAGCAGGGGTACCGGCGGGAGGTGAGGGGGATGACGCGGAGCGATGCTGTGCGGAAGGGTGCCCGTATTGTGTCGGGTGCTCTCCTGAACTCTCTGGTAGAAATGCCCAGTATTAAGCCCAGTAAGTTGCCGACAGATATAGGGGAGACGTCTCTGTGTGCCGTGTGGCGTGTGAAGTCGGGAGAAGCAGAGCCGCGTCTTTCGCTGCGCGCGGGTGATCTCAATAAGGAGTGGAAGCAAGCCACTGATTTGGTGCAGCAGGATAATGATGGCGACCGAGTTGATGCTTTCCTGCTGGTGGGTCGGCGGACGGTGGTGGGTTTTGCGGCACCTTTGGTGGGTGGTGGTGCTGTGCAGTCAGCATTGGACGAGTCGGAGGAGGCAGCCCAACGACAGGCAGACGTGTGGGTTGTGGGGGATGATGGTATTCGGTTCGGTACCCAGCGGGAGACCCTGGAGACGTTGGGTTTGGGGGCGGAAGCTATGCCGCTGCCTTGGGCAATGATTTCCCAGCTGAGCACCGGTCCTTATTTAGCTAAGTCTGGTTCGAGCGGTAACGTTGCCGCCACCGGCTAATTCCGAAGAGCAGGCCGGCTGCTGCAAAGCTTCCCAGGATGGCAGAGAATACAGTGTGGTGAACGGCTGTTGTGCGTTCCCGGAAGGGCAGCCCTTGGCTGCTGCCTTGCGCCACTGTGCTGGTGATTGAGACTGCTGCAATAGGGTCAACAATGCCGTACCCCAGCTGTGTGTTCCGCCCACCAGCGACGGGACGGGCTGTGCGCTTAACGTGCTCCATCACGGTGTAGGCGTTCCAGTCGGGGTGTTGGGACCGCACAAGTGCCACGACACCGCTGACGAAGGGAGTTGCGAAGCTCGTTCCCCGTAGTTCGTTGATCTGCCCGTCTTCGGTGCGCACGGCATCGACGAGGCCGTGTGTGCTAACAGAGACGATTTCCTCCCCAGGGGCGGCAATGTCTACCCATGGGCCGGCGATAGAGAATTCGGAGGGACGTCCGTCTTGCGCAACTGAACCGACAGTGAGGACGAGATCGTCGAAGCGGGCGGGGGAGACGACGGTAACAACATCCGACTGTGGGACGGCAGCGGAGGTGACGGTGTGGATGACGTTCTGGGCACGGCAGGTCTGGGTGAGGTTGCCGGCTGCGGTGACAACGACAGTGTCCCGTACCTGTACCGCATACTGGAGGGCGGCGCCTAGGGGCCCGTCACCGAGGTCCATGCCGAAGGGGCGGCAGGCTGCCTGGGAGATGTTGATGACGGTGGCGCCCGCGTCGGCTGCCATTCGGACGGCTTTCGCCAGGGTAACGACGTTGCCCGGGCTATCTTCGGGGCGCTCTTGGTAGTGTTGACGCAGCTGAGGTGGCATGTTTCGGGGCGGGTCGGGGAAGACCCCGTAGTGCCCGGAGGTTTGCCGGATGGAGAGGATACGCACGCCAGGTGCGATACCGGCGAAACCGTCGTCGGCGGGTTGGGCGGCTAGTACACCAGCCACAAAAGTGCCGTGTTCATCGCAGTCGTGGAGGCCGTTTTGGTGGGTGTCGAAGTCTCCGAGGCCTTGGAGGTTGTGGAGCCGCCCGTTGGGGTTGATACCGGTGTCGATAATGGCGACAGTTTGTCCCTCGCCTTTGGTGAGGGGCCAGATTGGCCGCGCATTGACCAACGGATGGAACTGTTGGGTGCGCATGTGGCCTGCCAGATTAGGAGAGGCGATAGGGGTGACGCAGGGGGACGTTTGGGCTACCCGCACGTGGAGGGATCCACTGGGTAACAGGGAGCTATCGACCACGGGGGCATGGTAATTCTCGGCGTGGGAGGGGGCAGCAATGCCGCTGCTAAGGATGAGGCTGGTCGCGAGCAGAGCGGCTGGGGTGAGTCGGGAAGGGGACATTCTCTCGCATTCTGACGGGTGGGGCAGTCGGAGACTCCACGGCGTATAACGGGGAAGAGAGGGGAGGGGGCCAGTGGGTTGCCTCTTGAGGTGAACTACCGGCTCCCGCGGCTAGCTAGAGGGTGAGGAGGAGAGACACTAGGCCGGTTGCCACGATGCCAATGGGGAAGATGATGGCGAGAAGTACCGATTCGATGACTTCAAGAATCTTTTGGGCAATGGGGGTGAGGTTCCATTGGGCCGCCCAGAGCCACAGCGAACTGACGATAAGCAAACAGACGACCACAAGGACGAGCCCGACGAGGGGGAGCGTCATGGCGGCGACTAGGACGGCTACCAGGGCAGTGATGGCCAGCAGCGTTCCCAAAATCCACCCCACCTGGGTGCGGTAGACGGTGTGGAGTGCGGCGCTGAGCAGGCTTACCACAAGCAGGACAAGGAGAATCCACTGCCAGGGGTTAGGCGGATCATAAGGGGCGGACCAAGGCCAACCCAACAGGGGAACAGTGCAGACGACACTTAAGAACGCCCCGGTGAGGGTGAGGACCGCTTGCAGCCAGCGTGCACGTTGAATCTTCTTGTCGAGGGCTGCATCAATGGCTGCCTGGGGAAGGAGCGGTAGATCCACATCGATGAGTGCCGTCAGCGGAATCTTCACCCGGGCCATCCAGAGTGCTAGACGTGGGGCAGCAAGCAGCAGAATAGCGGCCAGAATCATTCCCCCGGCAGCGATGCTGTGTGCCGGTATTCGCGCATATTCGACCAGGGTGAGACCCACCATAAGGAGGACGAGAACGGCCAGTAAGGCTGCGAAAGGCTCTTGTTTGAGCGAAGTGGTGCCGATGAGGTGACAGAACAACAAGGTGACGACGATACAGCTGACGGCGATGAGGATACGAGTGGGCCAACTGAGGTCAAAGCTGGCGCCGGGCAGGGCCATGCCTCCTGCCCCCGCCATGGTGAGTGCAGACCATCCTAGGAGGGGGGCGTCGTCCCGTCCCCGTCGGAAGATGACGAGCATAGTGAAGGCGAAGAGGAGTGCGAGGCTACTGAACACGCCGCCAAAGCTCCACCAGCTGGGGAAAGCCGCAGCAATGATGCATCCGAGTACCCACAGAGCGACGGTACCGAGGCTTATGTAGCGACTTGTTTGTTGCAGTTCGTTGAGCCGTTCTTTGTTGGTAAGTGACTGTGGACCGCTGGTGATTGCGGAGGTGGTAACGGGTTCTGGGGTGAGGTCTCGTTCGAAGAGGAGGACGTCGCCGTCACGGATCCCATTGTCGGAGAGACTTCGGTCTTCTCGCAGTACCCCGTTGGTGAGGTGGGCCAGCTGCCAGGGGGAGGAGCTCACGACATCAACGTAGTGGGGAGAGTCGGTGCCAACTGGGTCCAAGCTGTGGTGCTGCTGGAGAAGAAATTGCACAAAGAAGGTGGCTTCTGAAGGATAGAGGGTCGAGGGGATAGAGAGAGCTACCCGCTCATAGGGGGTGTGCACGATAACGCGGAGCGCGACCACGATGGTCTCCTTATCGTCCCGGACGATGGTGGTGGGTGCCGGGGAGCGACCCCAGGCATACTGTTAGCTCCCTATCAATAGCTGTTAGTGCCCCGTAGCGGATGCGTTACTTTCTCTTTAACAAACTTTTTTCGCACTATTTCTGCAGATAGACGTCGGTTTTTCGTCTTAGAAAAAAGGTTTTGATAAATGTAGCAGTCCCACGTGGGGAGGTAAGTTCCTACCATCGGGCCGTTAGAAGTTTTCACACACGGACATATAAGGGAACTTTCGACTCGTGCCTGAGATGTCTTCACCTGCGCAGCTCCCCGATTCGGCCACAGCCGTTCGGGAACATGCTGCTGCCTCCCCTGCTACTTTCGCTCCTTCCGGAGCCGACGGATCCGCGAACAAGAAACCGCGGGGTGTGCACGGGCTCGTTGGCTTCCGCGCTGGAGCAACCCGCTTTTTCCATAGTCGTGAACTGCCGGAACGCACCAGCGACGAGGTTCTCTCAGTTGACGTTGAACTTGCGCCGGAGATCCCCACCTCGGGATCGCAGCCATTGCTGCCGAAGCTTATGCCGCTTGTCATGGTGGTGGGCGTGTTGGGTTCCGTTATTTGGATGGCGAAGTCCGGTGGCCGGATGAGCCCGATGATGCTGATGTTCCCCGTCATGATGCTGGCTTCCGCCGGCACCATGATCTCCACCAGCTTGGGTGGCGGCAATGCGATGCAAGAAATTGCCCGCCGGCGGCAGGAGTATCTGCGCTATTTGGCGGATTTGGATGAGGATCGGGAGGAATTCCACGGCCTGATTCGCAATGAGGAGACGCTGCGCTTCCCTCCCCCAGAGCGCTATCGTGCCTACCTTAACGAGCACTACCTGTGGAATGTGCGGCAGGATGATGACTCCTTCCTCTGCTTCCGGGTTGGAAGTGGTTCCGTCTCCACCGACGATCATTTTGTTTTTCCGGAGTTGCCGCGGGAGGAAGATCTGGAACCGGTCTCAGTGAGTGCGCTGCGACTGTTCTCCCGTACTGCTAACACCATCGACGACATGCCCATTGTGGTGAGTGTGCGCGGATTTAGCCGCTGTGTGGTGAGTGGGGAGAAAGGCAAAGCCGACAGCCTCTTTCGCGCCATGTTGATGACGTTCTTCCTTACCCACCATCCCGAGGACTGTCATGTCATATTGGCCTGCCGGGATCCCCAATGGCCAGAACTGTTGAAGTGGTTACCTCACACCGTCCGCCGCTCAGACTGTGAACTCTACCCCTTTAACCTTCTCCACCAGCCTTTTGACCTGCGTGAAGACGTTCCCCAGCAGGGGACGACGCTCCTTATTGCTGATAACATCGAGTTCGTCAACGCCTACGGTTCTTACTTTCCTCATATCCTCGCCATTCTCCCGGAGACGGAACATACCGAGACGGGTCTTCACTTGGAGGTTGATGATGAGGGTGTCGTGCATGTGTGGTTCCATGGAGAATCCTGTCCTCTCGGTACTGCTGACCAACTGACTCCCTCCGTAGCGGCGGCCATTGCGTGGCGGCTCGCTGGGTATACCACTGCGGGGAGTGCCGCCGAGGACGGTGGGGATGACGTCGATGGGGATAAGCCGGCTGCTGATCTTTTTGAACTGTTGGGAATGGGATCGGTAGAGAACTTCCTGCCAGAACGAGACTGGGCCTTGAAAGTGGGTCGAGATCGGCTCCGTGTTCCCATCGGTCTGAATGACGACGGACGTTCGGTCTACCTTGACCTCAAAGAATCGGCACAGGGCGGTATGGGGCCGCATGGCCTCTGTATTGGCGCGACGGGCTCCGGTAAATCGGAACTGCTGCGCACCCTGGTAGTCGGCCTCATCGGGTCACATAGCCCCGAACAAGTTAACGTGGTTCTTGTCGATTTTAAAGGTGGCGCAACTTTCTCCGGCATTTCTGGAGCGCCTCACGTAGCAGCACTCATCACCAACCTGTCAGATGACACCCTGGCAGTTGAGCGTATGTACGCTGCGTTAGAAGGCGAACTACGACGTCGCCAGGAGATCCTCCACGCCGCCGGCGGCTTCGCGAACATTGACGAGTATGTCAAGGCTCGCTCGCGTGGACAGGTGGATACGGATCGTTTTCCGCATCTCCCCGCTCTCCTGATCATTGTGGATGAATTCTCTGAACTGTTGGCGGAGCGCCCTGAGTTCGCGGAGCTCTTTGTTCAGATCGGCCGTCTGGGTCGTTCGCTGCACGTACATCTGCTGCTCGCATCACAGCGTATTGATGCCGGCAAACTGCGTGGTCTGGAATCCCACTTGTCCTATCGCATCGCCCTGAAGACCTTCTCAGTGGTCGAGTCCCGTTCCGTTATCGGTACTCCGGATGCCTTCAACCTGCCGCAGCAGCCAGGTGCCGGATATCTCCTGGATGGCACCGACACGCTGCAGAAATTCCGGGCTTTCTACGTTTCAGGCACTCTCAAGAGGCGGTCGCAACGACGGGTACGCACCACGCAAGAGATCCTTACCGAAGCAGATAACTACCTCCAGATTTATGGATCAAAACCATTGGTGGGAAATCCTTTTGGGTGGTCTATTGAAACGCGTCAGCCGGTGCCGATGGCTGTTGAAGGAGAGGAAGACGACGAACCTGCCCAGCTCACCGACAGTGACGGGGAAGAACGCACTATTTTCCATGTGCTGCTCAACAGCTTCCCCTCTAATGTGCCACGAGCCCACCAGGTGTGGCTGCCGCCGCTACCTCTGTACGCGAGTGCCGCCGAATGTGCAGAGTTGGCGATCGGTGCCGCTGTGGGAACAACCATGGACGAACTGTCCCACCGAGGCATTGTCGGTCTCGTTGATGTACCAGCAGAGCAGATACGCACGTCTATGCGTGTTTCGCTTCCCACGCTCAACCACGCTCTCATCGTCGGGACCACACAGACTGGAAAGTCGCAGGCACTCGTTACCATTGCGAGCGCTCTCGCCCAGGAGAACTCTCCGGCGACACTCAAGATGTACGCTGTTGACGCTGGTGGTGGAGTGCTTGCACGGCTGCGGATACTCCCGCAGTGTGCCTCTGTCTGCTCAACGCAAAATGACGAAATCATGGAGCGTACCTTCGCAGAGATCAGGCAAGAACTGCGAAATCGGATGGCCGGTGCCCCCATCGATCAACATATTGTGTTGTTCATTGACGGTTGGGCAGCTCTCGTCGAGAACACTATGGAGATCGAGGAGAAGGTGCGGCAGCTGGTACGGGAAGGCCTCTCGTACAATATTCACCTCGTTCTCGCCGCATCTCGCTGGGCAGATGTCCGTGCCGCTCTGCGTGACTCCCTTACCACCCGGTGGGAGCTGCGCTTGGGCGATCCCGCAGACTCTGTCCTAGGCCGCAAGAATGCAGAAAAAGTTCCGGCGCTGCCAGGCCGCGGTATGACCCCAGATGGTCTCCATTTCCTCTTCGCACTACAAGATGAGAAAGGCCTGCGTGCTATCGCCACACAGTGGTCGCAGGACGCTCCGGTAACCCCATTGGCACTCCTACCACGAATAGTCTCCGCCGGGGAACTGGGACCCGTCACCGCCTCTGGCAAGCACGGCTACCGCATCCCACTGGGTATTGAGGGCGACAGCTTAGGTGAATTTGTTATCGATACGGGGCAGGAGGAGAACATCCTTGTGGTGGGTGACTCCTCCGGCAAATCAACGTTGCTCCGTATCATCGTTCACCGTATCGCGGAGAATATCCCCGCCACCGAAGCGAAGATGCTGGTGGTCGATTACCGTCGCCAGCTGCTCGGTGAGTGCCCATCCAGCCATCTGGCCGGTTACGCCTCCACTAAGCAGGATGTGCAGGACTTCATCGCGCAGCTGACGCCACTGCTGGAATCCCGCATGCCGGCTGGTGTGAACGACCCGCAGACGCTGCGTGACCGTAGCTGGTGGGAGGGTCCGGACATTTTCCTCATTGTGGATGATTATGATCTGGTGGCTACCAGTTCTGGTAACCCTCTGCTGGGGCTTCTCGAACTTCTGCCGTACGGGCGAGACATTGGCCTGCACATGGTGGTTGCACGCCGCTGCACTGGTTTCTCCCGTACCTCCTTCGAACCCATCATGTCGCGTATCCGCGAATTGCATCCCACCGTTTTCGTGATGAACGGTACTTCTGAGGAAGGCACCATTGCCGGTGGTCGCAAGGCCCGTGCACTGCCTGAGGGTCGTACAGACGTGATTAATAGCCAGGGTAAGCACCAGGTGGTGCAGTTGGCCTACCTCCCGGTAGAGGAGAATGCTGAATGACGACTTTTACAGGTATTTGGGGTAATACAGTTGTTCGCAACAACCAGTTCCTCACCCTCACTGCAGATGAGATGAACGATGCCATCAACATCGACCACGGGTACTCGCCCCTTGACGAGTATTTCCCTGGTCCTATTGACGAGGACCATCTGGTGGTTGCTCCCAGTACATGGGGGATACCACGACGGCGCGCCTTGGCCCGTCTGTGCCAGCAAGAGACGCTTGTCTACCCGGCCTGGCAGATAGCCACCGAGTGGGTCAAGATTGATGCCGCCGAGTGCCTCCCACGATTCCTGCTCGTTATCGAGTGCACGCAGCTGAACGCTACGTTCACACTGGTAAGGACCCGCGATGCACGGCGGTTCTCCACCACTCTCTACCCCGGTATGGGGTTCGCCCCTGTGGTGCAGGAGAACGAACCGGACCAACAAGGGCAAGCTATTGAGTGGGCGCAGGCCATTGCCTCCACCGCACGTCTAATGGTGCACGATCTGCGCCGTGACTGTGACGTCCTGGTGCTAACCGGTCCTCCCAGTCTCGAAACTCATGCGTGCGAGCTGGCGTGTGAAACCCTTCGTGCCGCGGGTGTCGTCTCCTACCGCCTCAGTCCCACCGATATGTGGGTGATCTTCAAAGAGCGGAAGTGGCGCGCCAATGCAGAACACCAGCGAGATGTACTGCTCGCCCGCAAAGCAGCATTGCGGAAGAAGCGTTTCCGGAAACCAACTCGCACCGATTACGCAGTGATCATTATGACGGTAATAGCAATGCTATCGATGGTGCTGGCGGGGGCGTTTGGTACCGAAAAACGTCCTGAGGATGCGTATGGGCGGCAGGGTATTCGCTCCGTGGATCCGGCGCAGGTGATTACTTTCCCCGGAGGCATGTTGGCGCTGCCGGGGGCATGGATGGTGTCGCACGATTCCCCGCCGGTCGTGGATCTCAATACCCATGAGCAATGGCGGACGATTATTTCCCCGGTGAATGAACCGGATCTACGGATGTTGTTGACGTTGAAACAGGATCCTGATCATCACCTGCGGGATTCTCTGCAACGCCATCTGTCTGATCCGACGGCCGCCATAAAGCCGTGGGTAAGTACCTACCAGTGGCCCACTAATGGGTGGGTGCCGTCGGTGGCGCTGAGCTACCGGGAAATTACTGGTGACGTGTCCTGGGCGGATTGGGTGGTCTTCTATACGGAACGCTATGCGTACTCACTGGCCTGCCAGTATCGGGTGCGTGAGGACATGACGGAGCAGAAGGCCCATAAGCTCTGCCAGGAAATTCTCAATGGAATTCGAGTTTCTTAAAGTTTTGTCGAACCGATGGAACCCTGCTGCCCTTAGCGGCGTCATATTAAACGACAATATAGCCGCAGCCGTTGAGGGTGTGGCTAGGACACCACTTTCTAATAGTTGAAGGAGTGAACATGGTTGCTCTTAATACGCAGACTGACACTATGGCGACTGCGGCCAATCATGTTGTTGATATCGCACAGCACGTTCAGCAGGAGATGAATGGCCTGCAGATGCGTCTGGGGTCCCTGGATGCAGCCTGGCAGGGTTCCGCCAAGATGGCGTTCGACCAGCTTATGGTTCGTTGGCAGGATGCAGGCCGGCACCTCAACGAGTCCCTTAACAGCATCGCCGAGACCATCCGTGCCAACAGCGTTGCTTACCAGGCTTCCCAGGATGACCACCTGGCTCAGCTCAACACCCTTAACATCTAAAGGAGATGCAAGTGGATACCATTCGTTACGACTTCGCTTCCATCGAGGTCAGCCGCATGGACATCGCCCAGGCTGCTTCTCGCCTCAACACTGCCCTGGGTGACCTCAAAGCTTATCTTGCTCCCATGGTGTCGACCTGGGAAGGTGAAGCAGCTGATGCTTACCAGGCCCAGCAGCAGAAGTGGGATCGCGCACAGGAAGAACTCAACCAGGTTCTCGACCGCATCGGTGTGATCGTCGGCCAGGGTAACGATGCCATGAACGACACCAACCGTCGCGCTGCCGCCTCCTGGATGTAATAACATCGCAGCTAAACTCTACTTTCATGGAGGCTCTGCTTCAGCCATTACCGCTGGTCGGCAGAGCCTCCCTTAATTTTTGTCTACCACTATGAGCTGGTAGTATTGACCACCGGTGTTTCTTCACGTCGCCCGCCCCGCAAAGGCAGGGGACAAGTATCCTGACAGGTCTCAACCGGCCGCTGTCAACGATCTGAAAAACACTCTGTGGCCGGCAGTTTCGAAGAGACGAGGAAGTCGCTTTGTCTACTTATGCACCTAAGGCTGGTGACGTCGACCGCAAGTGGTACGTCATTGATGCCACCGATGTGGTGCTGGGCCGCCTGGCTGTCCAGACCGCAAACCTGCTCCGTGGGAAGAACAAGCCCACCTATGCCCCCAACTTTGATGGCGGCGACTTTGTCGTCATCATCAACGCTGAAAAGGTCGCTGTTTCCGCTAACAAGCGCGAACAGGTCAAGCTGTACCGCCACTCCGGCTACCCGGGTGGTCTCCGCGCTGACGCCCTGGGCGACATGCTGGACACCAACCCCGCATACGTCATCGAGAAGGCTGTGAAGGGCATGCTCCCCCACAACTCTCTCGGACGTCAGATGGTGAAGAAGCTCAAGGTCTATGCTGGCCCCGAGCATCCCCACACCGCCCAGCAGCCCGTTCCCTACGAGATTAAGCAGGTGGCACAGTAATGGCCGAAGAGAACATCAACAACGAAGTCGTTGCAGAAGACGCCGTGATTGACGCTGCTTCCCAGGAAGTTGCGGAAGAGCTCACCGCCGACATCGCCGTCGACAGCATCGAGGTAGAGGTTACCCCTGCCGCCGTTTCCAACCCGGTCCAGACGGTTGGTCGCCGCAAGGAAGCCGTCGTGCGTGTTCGCATGGTTCCCGGCACCGGCCAGTTCGTGCTGAACGGCCGCACCCTGGAAAACTACTTCCCCAACAAGGTTCACCAGCAGCTCGTGAAGTCCCCGCTGGTTCTCGTTGAGCGCGAAGAGCAGTTCGACATTCAGGCTAACCTCAGGGGTGGTGGCCCTTCCGGCCAGGCCGGCGCACTACGTCTTGCTATCGCCCGTGCCCTGAACGTCGCTAACCCGGATGATCGTCCTGCCCTCAAGAAGGCTGGATTCCTCACCCGCGACTCCCGTGCTGTCGAGCGTAAGAAGGCCGGTCTGCACAAGGCTCGCCGTGCCCCGCAGTACTCCAAGCGTTAATCAACAACAGCTTGTATGGAATGCCCCGGCCCAGGTCGGGGCATTCCCCATTTCGGAGAGTCGCACACCTTTCTGGCAAACGCCGGAATGCTCAGTCGGCATGCCCCCTGTCCTGCTGGCAGGGGCATGCAGATAACCAGGCTGCTCCCGTCGAAAGCCCTCGACGGAGTAGAATGGGCAGTTACTGGGAAGAGACAGCCTCCCCACTGAAGAACTGTCCCTTTTCGCTGGTCAGCATTTTTCCCCAGTAGTGACCCGTCACCCACACCTATAAGGAACGTACACACTATGGCACGACTTTTCGGTACCGACGGCGTTCGTGGTCTCGCGAACGACACCCTCACCCCGCATCTCGCTCTCCAACTGGGAGCGGCAGCTGCGGAAGTGCTCGCCGCCCATGCGGTGAATGGTACTGGACACCCCCGTGTCGTGTTAGGGCGCGATCCGCGCATCTCGGGAGAAATGCTGGAGGCTGCATTGGCGGCGGGTATCTCTAGCCGCGGTGTCGACGTCGACCTCCTAGGGGTGTTACCAACCCCCGCTGTAGCTTTCGAAACAGCTCAACGCGATGCCGCTTTTGGGGTCATGATCTCGGCCTCGCATAACCCTATGCCGGATAATGGCATCAAATTTTTTGCCGCGGGCGGCCACAAACTCGATGATGCGCTAGAAGACGAGATCGAGGCGCGTCTCGGCTCCACACACAAGACGTCCCCGACTGGGGGTGACATTGGGCGCATCAACCAGGCACAAACAGAAGCGCACGAAGCCTACCTAGAGCACCTTCTCTCCACTCGTACCCACCATTTGAGTGGTCTGACGGTTGTTGTTGATGCTGCCAATGGGGCTGCCTCATATGCCGCTCCGGAAGCTTATGAGCGAGCTGGCGCAACCGTCATCGCACTTCACAATGAGCCCAATGGCCTCAATATCAACGACAATTGCGGCTCCACTCACATGGAGAGCCTACGCGACGCAGTGCTGTCTCACGGCGCGGACCTCGGGTTGGCCCACGATGGAGACGCTGACCGCTGCCTAGCCATTGATGCAGAGGGCAACCTGGTAGACGGCGATCAGATTATGGCAATCATGGCCATCGCGATGAAAGAGCGCGGTGAACTTGCCGACGACACTCTAGTGGCTACCGTAATGTCCAATCTTGGGCTCCATCTGGCGATGAAAGAAGAAGGTATTAACCTGCGGTGCACAGCGGTGGGAGACCGGTATGTGCTGGAAGATCTGCGTGCTGGAGACTACAGTCTGGGCGGCGAACAGTCTGGGCATATTGTGCTACCCGCCTATGCGACCACTGGTGACGGCGTGCTGACTGGCCTGCAGTTGATGGACCGGATGGCGGCAACCGGGCAGAGTTTGGCAGAGCTCGCCAGCGTGGTGACGGTGCTGCCGCAGGTACTCATCAATGTGGCTGTCTCAGATCGTGATGCGGTGGCGTCGGATCCCGCAGTGGTTGCAGCGACACTCGCAGCCGAGCATGACCTGGGGGAGACCGGGCGGGTGCTGTTGCGGGCCTCCGGAACAGAACAGCTGGTACGTGTCATGGTGGAGGCTGCCACGGAAGAACAGGCTCAACAGGTGGCAGGTCGCCTCGCCGAGATTGTGGGGTCTGTGTAGACCTTCAGTAGAGAAAGGTGACGATGCTGCAGAGCATCGTCACCTTTTGCTATTTCTGGACTTTTTCCCGGTGTGATGGAACCCCACTGCGCCTCGCAGCGTCATATGTATAAACGCACAACTTCGTGCTCCGTACCTACAACGAACTGGGAAGCCATGCCTGACGAAGTCACACTTGATGCAATCGACTTAAGGGCTATTGCAGATCGTCTCACTGATGCTGCTCTTCGATGCGATTCTGAGATGCAGTCTCATCAGCTCCTTATTGATTCCACCATGTTTGGCCCTCATCGAAAGAACCTCACGGGTGTTCTCGGCGACTGGGCTGCTGGTGAAACCGATAAAGATACGTCGTTAGATAAGAATATTCGTGTAAAAGCCGATCATATCGTTGCTGATATTGCAGCATTTTCAGGTCAAGATGCAGAGCATCGTGCCGCTCTCGGTAAGGCTGGTATGTAACCATGAGCAATGGACAAGGCATCTATAACGGGTATATTGCTAAGACTAAAGAAGCCTATATCCTGGCGAGTTCAGAGCACTATATCCGTTTCGCCTGGGAGACTATGAATTTCATTCCGGGCATGTTGTACCGAGGGCGATTGCTCCCCGCTGTCCCTAGTCTAAACCAACCTGACTTTACCGTTCTTGAGCTAGACATTACGAAGATTGAGACGCTGATTGCTGCATATCAGAATCGCCTACTTGCGTGGAAAACAGCTGGCGAAACCGTCGATGTCAGTATCAAGGAATCAAAAGATGTATGGTCGGGTGCGGCTGCAGATGAGGCACGTTCTTCACTTAGGAGGACGGTCAAACAGACTGATCAACGGCAAAGCATCTATGAGGTAGCAGACCATAACTTCTCTGCGGCACTTAACGCGTCACAGCAATTGATGGCATTTGTGTCTGACCAAGCGATGACAATCGCAGTCACGAAGAAGCCTGTTGCAATTGATAACATCCTTGGAATGTTGTGCGACGGAGTTCTCGCTGTAGGGAAGCAGGGGCTCACTGCAGTTGGTGATATTGCATCGACAGTCGTCAGTGGAGGAACGGGTCTAGGGGCAAAAACTGCGGGTAAAGCTGCAGGTAGTGCCCTAAAAGCTGGAGCTAAGGCGGTGAAGGCTGAGAAAGGCTCAAAACTTGCATTTTTAGTCAACCCAGCCAGTGTTCTCTTAGATACGTTGGTGGACGCGACGCTGGGAATTGCACGCGGGTGTAATGCAGCTAAGAGCGAGGGTGCCAAAGCGCTTCATGATATGCAGGCATCCCACTCAATTGCACGTGAGGCAGTTGAGGCAATTAAGAAGCTTATTGATGATGCAGGTAACGAACTTAATCGGATCTGGGAGATTACTGTTCAGTGCCTAGTCCGTGGTGAAAAAGTTCCTGCTAACCTTGGGCACCAACTAAAACCTGTAAAGCTGCGCTCCCTTCGTGATGAAAAGCCTAAGGCACAACAACCTCCGGTATTAAAAAAGCAAGAGTCACAGTCGAAGCACAGGAAACAAAGCACGATGTGCACTGCACTTCCGGATGAACACTCTAGTGAGAAGAAGGGTTCTCAAGAATCTGGTCTTCAAACTGAGAAACGGTACAACCATAAGGAGTCGATGGGAGATCACAGCTCTACGGGTAACGCTAAGCGTCAGAGCTACTCAGCTAAAGGTAATGCCCATGTGGAAGTCCAAGCTGGTGAGGTAGGTGCACACCATAGCCAAGCTGGTATGAAAAAGGTTGAGCATGACTATCGTACTTCCTCAAATGACCATCATTACGAGTATGGAAGCGGGCATACTACCCAACCTGTTCAACAGGAGATGACTTTTCCCAACCATCAGAATGTCTATGGATACTCAGATGATGGTCGTCACGCAAATACTCAGACTGGTGTTGAACAGCAAGACCAGTACTCCCAGTCTGGTAACCAACAGGTAGATGCCTATCACACGGCTAAACAACCAGCAGGAAACTATCTGCAAACCGGGCTACAACGAGCTCAGATGGTCCATAGTCAGCTTTGGCAAGCTTTCCTTGGAGAACATCCAGGAATGAGTGGAGTAGGAGCTGGCGCTCAGTTTGGAGTGGGCACATCGTATGCTCAGCCGACTCCTCAAGGGTTCTACGGCGATCTGGCAAGTCCCCCACCGATTCCTTACGGGCATCAGACAATGCCTGGATCTCCCTATGACTTAAGTTATGCCTATTCGGGATCACATGAGCACTCGTTCGATGCAGGGATGAGTGGAGCGTATGAGCACAACATGGGCACAGATGGCGAAGGACGTTCGGACAACGAAACTCCAGACCAACCTGATTCTCAGGAACATCATGATACAAAGCCGAGTTGGACTCTCCGCATAGAAAGTGAGGTTAGTATCGACATTTCCAGTGATGGACATGCTGATATCACCGTTGGTTCTGGTGACGATGAATACGTGACGACAGAACACTCGGATAATGCCCAACTCCATCAGGGTGGAAACAATGCCTCGGACAATCACACGAGCGATTCTGAAGGAGATTCCTCTTGTCACGACGAGGCTCACACTTCCGATACTAAAGGTGCGGAATCCAAGGGGAACGGAGCGTCGCAGCACCCTGCTAAGGACCTCAACAGCGAAGCGACTACTCAAGGAAACGATAACTCGAGCGTTGAGGAGAAAGTTCCATCTCCCGATGCAGATGAGGACAGCCCTGGCGTCAAAGCTAAGCTATCGAGGACAGCAACTGCAGCTGTCGAGACTACCTCGGCTGAAGCTGTCGCAGCTCCGCAATCTGTCTCGCCAGAGAGCATGTTTACTCACTCAGATGTTTCTCATGCGGGAAGGTGGTAGCGATGTCGCTCTTCGATCAACCCCAGCGGAAAGTTCATCAAAATATTAGCGAAGACGATGTAGAAAGCTGTTTTCGGCCAATCAGCGAGGATGAACCCTTTGAATTCTCTGAAGAAGAAACCGAAGAAATCATCGAGTGCCTTCATAACTTCAAGGAACTTGCAAAAGCCGGCTACATCGAGCTCGAACCGGAGACCCTGAAGATGCTAGATCAGCTCTAGCCCCAAGACGGTTGCTTTCCACCTCTCTCCCAACATGTGCCCTCAATCGGGAGAGGGGAGGCTCCCAAAAAAGTGGTGGCCCCAACCGGGGCCACCACTTATGTCTTGAGCTCAGAAAAAGAAACTAACGAACCAACCGGGCGAACGGACGCTTCGACCGCTTCGGAGCAGCGTCATCATTCTCCTGCTGCTCCGTCAGCACCACTTCAGTCCCAGCGATGTCAGAATCCAGAGCCGCAAAACCCTTGAAATCCTTCTCGCCCGTCAACTGGTACCACAGGTAGCCGGTCATCAGCGCCGTCTGCGCGCGCAAAGGCTTCTTGTCATTCGTCTCCGAAAGACCAAAACGCTCCAGCAAGCTATTCCCCGTCATACCCATACGAGTACAACCCGGAACCTTCCGCATCACCACAGACGCGCCCCAGGAATGAGCAAAATCCTCCGACACATCAACCGACAACAGCGGCGGGAACTCCGGAGTAATCACCAAAGCAGGAACTGTGGCACGAACCGTGTACTCCAGCGGAGACGGTGACGCCTCAGTTGGATAGGCGGCAACCACAGCCTTCAACGGCACACCCTTAGCAGCAGTTTCTGCCACCACAGCACCACCCAGACCATGGCCCAACAATGCTACCTTGTCGCCATCCAACTGCGCTGTGCCATTACCCAACTGCACACCTCGCAAGGTCTGCACCAACGCCGCCACTTGCTCAGTCATATCAGCAGCATCATTCAGCCCATTGTTCTTCAACTTGGGCACCACACAGGCCATACCCCACGAAGCAAGATGGCGTGCCAACTCGTGGTACGCGCCCACCGGGGTTAACCAGTCAGGAATAACAATGACAGTAGGCACCGAAGTACGTCCCGTCGGAGCGAAAACGACACCCTCGAGATGGGCATCGGACAGGTCGCCGCGCATCACGCGCTTCGGACCAATGTAAGAGAGATCAGAAACTAGTTTCTTCAATTTCGTAGCCACGTCCCTAAGCCTAGTCAATAACACCCCCAAGAAACGTAGAGATTGAGGGAAACATGCCACAGAATCTCCCGAAATCCACAGCAGTGGTAAAAAAGAGCGGGCAACAGGTCAGCTCAAGGCGACTCTAGGGACTCCGACCAAGTAGGGTGTAGGTATGTGTGGAATCGTTGGATACGTAGGCACCCCCGGCCAGTCTAAGCCCGCCCTCGGTGTTGTCATCGACGCGCTGCGCCGCATGGAGTATCGCGGCTACGACTCTGCCGGCATCGCCCTCCTCGACGGCGCCGGTGGCATTGCCGTCGAAAAGAAAGCCGGCAAACTTGACAACCTCGTTGCCGCAGTAGATGCCGCCAACCTGGACAAATACCCTGCTACCACCGGCATCGGCCACACCCGCTGGGCCACCCACGGACGCCCCACCGATAGCAACGCCCACCCCCACGTCGACCACCAGGAGAAGATCGCCGTCGTCCACAACGGCATCATCGAAAACTTCGCCCCGCTACGTGCCGAACTGGAGGCCAACGGAGTCGAATTCTCCTCCGAGACCGACAGCGAAACCGTCACTCACCTGCTACACGCCGAATACTATGGCGAAGGTCCCAACGCCGGAGACTTCCACGCCTCCGTAATGGCCGTCATCAACAAACTCGAAGGTGCCTTCACCCTCGTCATCGCCCACGCCGATCATCCCGGAACCCTCATAGCCTGCCGCCGGAGCACTCCGCTCGTCGTCGGCGTTGGTGACCACCAAATGTTCCTCGGCTCCGACGTCGCTGCCTTCATCGAACACACCCGAGAAGCCGTCGAACTCGGCCACGACAACGTCGTCACCATCACCGCCGATGGCTACCAGATCACCGACTTCGCCGGAAACCCTGTCGAAGGCCATCCCTTTACCATCGACTGGGACCTCGACGCAGCCGAAAAAGGTGGCTACGACTACTTCATGCTGAAGGAAATTGCCGAACAGCCGCAAGCACTCGCCGACACTCTCCGCGGCCACTTCATTGGCGGACACATCGTCCTCGATGAGCAGCGGCTCTCCGACGACGACCTCCGCCAGATCGAGAAGATCTTCGTCGTCGCCTGCGGCTCCGCCTACCATTCAGGGCTCCTCGCCAAATATGCCATCGAGCACTGGACACGCGTCCCCGTAGAAATCGAACTCGCCTCCGAATTCCGCTACCGCGACCCTGTCCTCGGCCCAGATACCCTCGTGCTGGCCATCTCCCAGTCCGGCGAAACTGCGGACACCCTGGAAGCCGTCCGCCACGCTCGTAGCCAAAAAGCCCGAGTGCTGGCAGTGTGCAATACCAATGGAGCGCAAATCCCGCGTGAATCCGATGCGGTTCTCTACACCCACGCCGGGCCCGAAATTGCGGTAGCCTCCACCAAAGCCTTCCTCGCACAGGTCATCGCCAACTACCTGGTGGGCCTAGCCCTTGCCCAGGCCCGTGGTACCAAATATCCCGATGAGGTAGCCGCCACCTACCGCGAGCTGGAAGAAATGGCCAGCAAAGTGGAGAAGGTTCTCGAACAGACCGACCACATCCGTACCATTGGCCGGCAGTTCGCTGGCAGCAACACCATCCTCTTCATCGGACGCAATGTCGGCTACCCGGTGGCGCTCGAAGGTGCCCTCAAACTCAAAGAACTTGCCTACATCCATGCGGAAGGTTTCGCCGCTGGTGAACTCAAGCATGGCCCCATCGCCCTCATCGACGAAGGAATGCCCATCGTCGTCATCATGCCGTCCCCCAAGGGCAGGGCAGTGCTGCACTCCAAGATGATTTCCAACGTCAAGGAAGTGCAGGCACGTGGCGCCACCACTATCGTCATCGCAGAAGAGGGTGACGATGCAGTGGTGCCCTTCGCTGATCACATCATCCGCGTTCCGGAATGCTCAAGCCTACTGCAGCCGCTGGTCTCCACCGTGCCGCTCCAGATGATGGCCGCCGAGATCGCCACCCAGCGCGGATACGATGTGGACAAGCCACGCAACCTAGCCAAATCCGTCACCGTCGAATAGGAGCTGAAGCCATGCGTCGTTGGATCGCAGGGCTGGACACCCGCGCCGCCCTCCCCATCGCCGTCGTGTGCAACATCTTGGTCCTCCTCCTGGGGGCCGCAATCGCCACCGTGGTAGTTGCGCGCGCCCAAGAACCGACAAATGGCGGTGCCGGAATGATCCCCGCAGCCGCCGCAGTGTGCTTCGTCGCCATTGTGGTGGTGCTGTGGTACCTCGCTCGGGGTCACATCTGGGCCCGTATTACCACAAGCGTGCTCAGCCTCGTCACTTTGGTCGCAAGCGTCCTCGCGCAAGCCATACCGATGGGAGGCGAAGCCACCATCATCCGACTGGGTGGTTGGGTGGTGATCTTCGCCGCGCTGGGTTTCGCGTTCCTTTGGGTACCTCTGCCAGAGAGAGAACACTGATGAACGTCTATACCGCCGACAGTATCCGCGCAGCCGAAGCGCCCCTACTGGCTTCCCTCCCGGAGGGAGACCTCATGCGGCGTGCCTCCTACGGCCTCTACATTCACGTCCTAGACGAAATCCGCCGTCGCTGCGGAACCGTCTACGGCAGTCACATTCTGCTCATCGTCGGTGCCGGCGACAACGGTGGAGATACCCTCTGGGCCGGCACCTACCTACGCGGGAAAGGAGCTGCCGTCACCGCGGTCCTCCTCAACCCCGACCACACCCATGCCGCTGGTCTCGCCGCCCTTCGGGCGGTCCATGGACACGTCATCCCCCTGCCCCCAGAAGAGACAGACCTCTCTGCAAACACTGCTCTCACTGCCGCCATCCACACCACCGACCTCGCGTTAGATGGCATTGTTGGGATCGGTGGACGGGGCCCTCTCCGCGAACCCGCCAGTACCGTCATCGGCCTCCTCGACGACGCCCACGTACCCATCGTCTCCGTTGATATCCCCTCCGGTATCGACCCCGATACGGGGGTACGGCATGCCCCCCACGTCCACCCCGTTGCCACCGTCACCTTCGGGGCCCTAAAACCGTGCCACGTCCTCGCTGGCCCATCCTGCGGCCGCATTTCGCTCGTCGACATTGGCCTCGACCTCAGCGGTGAAACCCCCGTCATGCAGGTGCTCTCCGACGCCGACGTTGCCGCTCAGTGGCCCATCCCTGGTGTCAGCGACAACAAATACACCACCGGCGTTGTCGGTGTGTGCGCCGGTTCTGCCGCCTATCCGGGAGCAGCCCTCCTGACCGTCTCAGGAGCAGCCCACGCCAGCTCCGCCATGGTGCGCTACACCGGCTCCGTCTCCGACCTCGTCCTCTCCCACCGGCCCGATACCGTCTGCACCGGCTCACCCAAACAAGCAGGCCGTGTGAACGCGTGGATCGCAGGGCCCGGCATGGGGACCGATGAAGGCGCCTACGACCGCCTCAGCTGGATTCTCAAACAAGAAGTACCGATAGTGCTGGACGCCGACGCCATCACCCTCATCTCGAACACCCCAGAGCTGATGGACAAACGCCCCCGCGACGCCGTAACCCTCCTCACCCCGCATACCGGTGAATTCCTCCGCCTCTGCACGTCCTACCCGGAGACCCCACACTACCCCCTGCCCACCTCCGTCGCAGATATTGAGCGTATGGGACGCCCTGCCGCCGTTACCGCCTGCCAGAAAGCGTGGGAAAACCAAGGCATCACCATAAGCATCCTTCTCAAAGGCCGCACCACCTACATTGCGGGACCAGGAGGAGTCTTTGCCGAAGACACTGGATCCTCCTGGGCTGCAACACCCGGTAGTGGCGATGTGTTGACGGGCCTCATCGGCGCCATAGTGGCACACGGTATGGTGGTAGGCCGATCCGTCGAAGAATCGGCAGCGATGGCCGTCCGAGTTCACTCACGTGCAGCACTCCTCGCCGCCATGGGCGGACAAACCTGGCACACGCTGGATTATTTGGTTGACGAAGGAGCACAGTTGCCCCATGGGGCACCCGTTACTGCCTCTGAGATTTCCCTCTCGATATCAGCGGCAATCCGTGACGTGCAGGCCGGGGGAGAGGACACTCTCCAGTAGAATTCTCAGTATGTCTGAGAACTTTACGTCCCCTGCCGAAGTTGCCCGTAACGCTGCTCAGGAGGCAGAGCTCGCCCGCCTCCGTGCAGAAGCTGCAGCTGCCAAGCTAGCTGCCGCCGAAGCTGCGGTGAAGGCCGCCGAACTACAGGCGAAACTCGCTTCCACCACAGACCAGACAGAAGCAGAAGTGCTACGCAAAGAGGCAGCTGCCGCAGACTCAACCGCGGTCACTAAAACCGACGAGGCCGCAGCTAAAGAAGCGGAAGGTGCCGCTGTAGAAGTTAATGCAGCGCTGGGCGCGGCTTCACCAGACGCGGTAGCTCCCCCTGCGGCCCCCGCCGCTGCATCGGACGACACTGCTGAGAAAGCAGCGGAAACCACAGAGCCGGCCGTCACGCCCTCCACACATGAGCCCCCGGCAGACCCCCGCGCTGGCACTATCGCCGCCGGATACTCCTTCGACACTCCCACCATGCCACTCGGTTGTGCCCTCATTGACGGCCACAACTACCCGGATATCACTATCTCACTGCCGCTCCGCATGATGAACCGGCATGGTTTGGTTGCGGGAGCCACCGGTACCGGTAAAACCCGCACTCTGCAACTTATGGCAGAGGGCCTCTCCGCTGCCGGCGTCCCCGTCTTTATCACTGATGTGAAAGGCGATCTCTCCGGACTCATGTCCCCCGGGGCGCCCTCTGAGAAGCTCCAGGCGCGTACCACCGCTCAAGGGCAAAGCAGTTGGCAGCCCACCGGGTACCCCACCGAGTTCCTCACACTAGGGGTATCCAGTGAGAGCGCCCCCGGCGCACCCGTCCGCACCACCGTCCAGAATTTTGGGGCGCTCCTGCTCTCCCGCGCACTCGGCCTCAACGCCACCCAAACTGAGGCACTCCAACTCATCTTCGAGTATTGCGAACAACGCACTATGGCCCTCGACGATCTCAAAGACCTCCAAGAAGTCGTCACCTTCCTTACCTCCACTGACGAAGGCAAAACCGAGCTGAACAGCATTGGTGGGGTTAGTCGTCCCACTGCCGGGGTCATCCTCCGCTCTGTCGCCGCCCTCGCCGCCCAGGGCGGAGACGTATTCTTCGGCCTTCCCGCCTTCGACACCGCTCACTTCCTCCGCACTGCAGCGGATGGACGTGGTGTCATCAGCCTCCTGCGGATGACGAATATGTCCGAGAAACCCGCCCTCGTCTCCGCCTTCATCATGTGGCTTCTCAACGACCTCTTCCGCACTCTGCCGGAAGTTGGAGATGCAGACAAGCCGAAACTGGTGTTCTTCTTTGACGAAGCGCACCTGCTCTTCGAAGGCGCTTCCAAAGAATTCCTGGCACAGGTGGAACAAGTAGTGAAACTCATCCGCTCCAAAGGCGTAGGTATCTACTTCCTCACCCAAACTCCCACTGACATCCCCGAAGAGGTACTGGGCCAGTTGGGCTCGCGGGTCCAGCATGCGCTTCGTGCTTTCACCCCGAAGGACGCCAAAGCGCTGCGTGCCACTGTCTCCACTTTTCCCGTCTCCGACTTCGACCTCGAAGAACTCCTCACTTCGCTAGGTGTGGGTGAAGCCATCGTCACGATCCTCGACGAGAAAGGCCGCCCCAGCCCAGTTGCCCCCACCAAATTGTGGGCACCCCAGTCGGTGATGGGGCCTGTCGATAATGCACAGGTCAAGAAAGCCGTAGAAGCCTCCGCATTAGCCGTCAAATACATGACGCCGGAAGACCGAGAGTCCGCCTTTGAGAAGCTTCGTGCTGAAGCGCAGAAGCGGCAAGAGGAAGCAGAGGCCGCCGCGGCCGCAGCAGCCAAGGCGGAAGCGGAAGAAAAAGCCCGCAAAGAGGCCGAAAAGCAGGCCAAGGAAGAAGAGAAGCGGCGTCGCGAAGAAGAGCGCCGCCGGCGGGAAGAAGAGCGGGACGCGGAGCGTCGGGCCCGTACCGGATTCCGGGGTGCTGCCTCCAAAGCCGCCAATTCCTTCGCCCGATCCCTGGGTACCCAACTGTCGCGTGAGTTGGTGAAAGACAATGGTGGAAAGAAGATCCTTGGGACAGTGCTTAAGGGTTTCTTTAAGTAAGAGACTAAGATGAGGCCGTGACCTTATACACCGGTGAGACCATTCTCACCCCCTCCACCCAGCTTTTCGCCACCGTCAACCTGGACGCCATCGCCCACAATATCGGCGTCATGCAACGGTTCGCCGGTGATACCCAAATCATGGCGGTGGTGAAGGCGGATGCCTACGGTCACGGTGCTATTGAGGTATCGAAGACTGCCCTAGCCGCTGGCGCCGTGGAGCTTGGCTGTGCCACCTACGAAGAGGCCATGCAGCTACGCAACGCCGGTATCGTCGACGCCCCCATCCTCTTCTGGATGTGGGGGCCCTCCACACCCGTGGAAGAAGCCCTCCGCGCCAACCTCATGATTGCCGTCGCTGCAGAATGGCAATTGGATGCTGTTCTCGCCGCCGTCAAAAACACCGGTATCAGCGCCTCCCTCACCATCAAACTCGACACCGGTATGGGCCGCTCCGGTTTTACCAGCCACCAATGGAACACACTATTGCCTCGCCTCTGTGAGGCGGAAGCCAGCGGAATGGTACATATTCGTGGGCTGATGGCCCACTTCTCCAGTGCCGATGAACTCGGCAACCCGGTAACCGATCGGCAGGCAGAGGGACTCCGAGTCGCTATCGATCACGGGCGTCGCGCCGGGCTCCGTCTTGACCACAACCACCACGCCAACACTGCCGCACTTCTCACCCATGGGGGGATGGGCTTTGAGCTTGCACGCCCTGGGTTGGGCATCTATGGTATCTCACCCATGCCGGAGCTGGGCGACCTCGATCTTGTTCCAGCACTGACCTGGTCAGCGGCCGTCACCCTCACCAAACCCTTCCCAGCGGGCGCCGGAGTGTCCTATAACCACGACTGGCATGCCCCCGCCGATACCGTGACCGCTATTGTCCCATGCGGGTACGCCGATGGTATTGACCGTCGCCTTACCAACCAGTTGGAGGTCACCATCAATGGGAAGCGTTTCCCGGAGGTAGGGCGTATCTCCATGGACCAGATTGTCGTCAATTTGGGAGATGATGGCGGGGGAGTGTCCCAGGGCGATGAAGCGTTCCTCTTCGGTGACGGTAGCCGTGGTGAACTGACTGCGCTGGACTGGGCCAACCTTATTGGCACCATTCCCTACGAGGTTATTTGTGCCGTGGGCGGCCGCACCACACGCCGCTACGAACACCGACCGGTCACTCCCACCCGTGCCTCTAGTAGTGCTGAAGCACATCCCGCTGGCCCCGCAGGTCTGCGTAAACTGTCCACCGTGGAAGACACTCTCCAGTTGGGGCGAGAGCTTGCTGCCCAGCTGCGTGCCGGCGATGTGGTGGTGCTAGATGGTGCTTTGGGTGCTGGCAAGACAGTGCTGGCGCGCGGTATCTCCGAAGGACTGGGCGTACAGGGGCGCGTCACCTCGCCCACGTTTGTGATTGCTCGGAGCCATCGGCCGGGCACCCCGGGTGGAGTTGGCATGGTGCATGTGGATGCCTACCGGCTGCTCGACGGGATGGAGGATGACCCCAACGCGGGGGAAGCCCTCCTCGATGAACTTGATGCCCTGGACCTCGATACTGAACTGACCGATTCGGTTGTGGTCGTGGAGTGGGGCGGCGGTGTAGTGGAACGCCTGGTTGAGCGTAGCCTGGTCGTTACCCTGGCACGCTCACCCGGTTCCGATAAACGGCACGCTACCTGGCGGTGGGTTGATGACCCGTACCGCGAACTTCCCTAGAAAGGATGCCCCCGTATGCTGGTCTTTGCCCTGGATACGTCCACCCCTGCCGTGACTGCGGGTCTGGTGTCCCTGGAAGAGGAAGCATTCCCTACCACGCTGGCGCGGCGCGTCACTATTAATCCTAAGGCGCACTGCGAGCTCCTCACCCCGCATGTGCTGGAGTGTTGTGCAGATGCCGGGGTTGACCTAGCTGATGTTGACGCCATTGTGGCGGGTACCGGGCCAGGGCCGTTTACTGGTCTGCGGGTAGGGTTGGCCACCGCCACCGCACTAGGCGATGCCCTGCATATTCCGGTCTATGGGGTGTGCAGTTTGGACGCTATTGCTGTTGACACGTGGGATGAGATTCGCCGGGCGGAACTGGCGGCCCGTACGAACCAGGATGAGAGGGTGCTCGCCGCCCAGAAACTCCTGGTGGTGACGGATGCGCGTCGCCGGGAAGTGTATTGGGCAACCTATTCTTTGCAGGGCATTCTGGCTGACGAGGTGCTGGAGACAGCCGATTCCGGCCCACAGGGGGATACTGCACAATTGCTGGCCTGGGCAGTGCCTGCGCGTCTGGATGGCCCAGCCGTCAATAAGCCTGATGATATTTCCGTCACTCGTGTTGCGTGTGTAGCCGGTACTCGCAAGTACCGCAGCAGTTTTCAATGTCCCCATGTGGATGTGGAGTATCCCGACCCTGCAGCGTTGGTGATGGTGGCGCGGGAGCAATTGCTGAGTAGTGCCGCTGCTGCCCCTCTCCAGCCGCTCTACCTTCGTCGCCCCGATGCGGTGCCGCCACGACCCCGCCCCGTATCTGCCGCCATAACCGGTTTGGGGGAAAGAAGTTAGCACGATGACAACCCGTGAATGTCTCTGCCGTATCGGACCGCTCTACTTGGCGGATGCGCCCGCTTGCGCCGAGCTAGAAGCGAATGTTTTTGCCGCAGAAAGTCCGTGGAGTGAGCAGTCTTTCCGAGAAGAGATCAACCAGCCTGCCACTCGCTATCTGGCACTGCGGGTGGCTTCCGCAGAGGATCTGGCGGAGGCGCAGATTGAAGTGGAGCCGTCGCTCGAACCAGGCCAGTTGGTGGGCTTTGCTGGTTGCGGCCAACGGGGCGCCCCAGGGGATTTTCCGGAATATGAGGTACTCACGATTGCGGTAAGTCCGAAGGTGCAAAGCTGCGGCTGGGGCCGTGCGTTGTTCTCGGCATTGTTGGAGGGGACGGAGCAGGGGACAGTCTTTTTGGAGGTTCGCGCGGACAATGAGCGGGCGATTAACTTGTACAAGTCGTGCGGTTTCGAAGTGGTCGGTATCCGCCCGAATTACTACCAGCCGATTGGGACGGATGCTGTCGTCATGCGCCGTCCACCGCTTGTTTCCGAAAGATAGCCCGGCGGCCTTGTGAACCTGCACTACACGCCAGCGGTAACGACTTCTCCAAAGGAGCAGAAAGTGATGAACGACGCGATGACTTCCGCGGCCCGTGACGCAGCTTCGCCACGTGAGGTGATGTCCAGCATTGACCGCACCCAGTGGGCCTCGGGTGATTCGTTTACGGTGTTGGGTCTGGAAAGCTCCTGCGATGAGACCGGTGTTGGTATCGCCCGCGTGACATTACGTGAGGGTGAACCCCTGTTGGTTGAGCTTATCGCTGATCAGGTGGCGTCTTCGATGGAGGAACACCGCCGTTTTGGGGGTGTGGTGCCGGAGATTGCCTCCCGTGCACATTTGGAGGCGCTGGTGCCGACGATGCATGCGGCGTTGGCGGAGGCTGGTATTGAGAAGCCCGATATGGTGGCGGCGACGGTGGGACCTGGTTTGGCGGGTGCATTGTTGGTGGGGGCAGCCGCTGCCAAGGCCTATGCTGCCGGGTGGGGTGTGCCCTTCTATGGGGTGAACCATTTGGCGGGCCATGTGGCAGTGGATGCGTTCCAACATGGGGCGGCGACGAATGCGATTGCTTTGCTGGTGTCCGGCGGCCATACCCAGTTGTTGCGGGTACGGAGCCTCTATGAGCCGATGGAGGAGATGGGCACGACGGTGGATGATGCTGCTGGCGAAGCCTACGACAAGGTGGCACGTTTGCTGGGGCTGGGCTACCCGGGTGGTCCGCTTATTGATGCTTTGGCGAAAGAAGGTAATCCGCAGGCGATTGCATTCCCACGTGGCATGATGCGGCAGCAGGATGACCGCTATAACTTCTCGTTCTCTGGTGTGAAGACGGCGGTGGCGCGGCATGTGGAGACGGTTGAAGCGGCGGGGGAGACGGTGGACGCGGCCGACTTGTGTGCGAGCTTCCAGGAGGCAGTTGCGGATGTGTTGACCGCGAAGGCGCTGCGTGCTTGCCAGGACACTGGGGCGGATACGTTGATTGTGGGTGGGGGTGTGGCTGCCAACTCGCGGCTTCGAGAGCTGGCAGCGGAGCGCTGTGCGAAAGCGGGTATTACATTGCGCGTTCCTAGCCCGCACTATTGCACTGACAATGGGGCCATGATTGCAGCTGCCGCGAGTTATTTGATCGCAAATGGGGCAAACCCGACCCCGCTGACGTGTGCAGCGGACCCGGGTCTACCTGTTGAAGTGTCGTTAGTGCAAGGCTAGTGATAGCCGGAGGGCTGTTTTAGACCTGCAGGAGCGGCATAAGTGCCATGGCGTAGCTTCCGCCTGTGCCGCTTGCTTCGTCCATCAAAGCGGCGAAACTGCCAAAAACGCCAAGAAGGATAAGGGTGAGGGCCAGTACTAGGATGCCGAGGAAGACATAGCTGATGACGAGGGCTGCAATTGCCAGTCCACGCCCGCTACTACCATATTGTTTAATCTGACCGAGCGCGATGTGGCCGCAGATGATGGCAGGGATCACTGTGATGACGGTGAAGAACTGCATCATCGCCAGGACAAAGGCCGCAATTGCAAGGCTGTTTGTGGTTTGGGGGCCAGGCAGATAGGGGTAGCCGCCATTGAGGCTGGGGCCCTGGGGGTAGGTCGGGTAGGGGCCATTCCCATAGTTCCCGTTGGCGTATGGATCGTTGTAGTACACGATGCTCCTCGAATTTAGACGGCAAGTCCGGCTAGTAGAAACACTATGACAGCAATAGTAGCGAGAATGACGGCGAGTGCGATGAAGGCAAGGGGAAGGTAGCCCAGGACGAGACCGGTGACGGCGAGAGAACGTCCTTCCTGGTGCGGTTCGTGGCTGATCTGTTTGAGTGCTAGATGTCCGCATACCACGGCGGCGATAATACTTACTGGCATGAGAATAGGGATGACCCAGCTGACAATTCCCAGGACGAAAGCTGCGATCGCCAGGGTATTAACCGCCGAGGGAGCACGTCCGTACTGTGTAGGAGCGAGTGCAGAGCTATCTGCGGGAATAGGTGGGGAGGGATAGCTTTCCGCAGCAAGCGGATAAATATGTGCCATTGTTGCCCCGTCAGCACTCAGCGGGGGTAATGGCATGGTGGGTGCTGTTGGGTAAGAGCTCTCAGGGGTGCTGTATTTCTCGCCCATCATCATCTCCTTAATGCGGTCTGTCTTCATTAATCAGAACGCTGCGCATGCCCAAATAGTTCCCATGGGGTTAGTTTGTGCTCATAAATCTGCCGAGTTCTTGCCCTGAGAGATGTTGAAGGCTGGCACTCATGAATGTAGAGTGCTAATTAGCACTGAGCGTGCTAGCTACCCGCGACGGTTAGCGTGCTCCTAGCGCATAACGTTGAACTACTGATTGATCTTATGGAGGGTCATCGTGGCGAAAATTAAGCCGCTCGAGGACAAGATTCTCGTTCAAGCCATCGAGGCTGAGACCACCACCGCTTCCGGTCTGGTGATTCCGGATTCCGCTAAGGAAAAGCCGCTCGAGGCAACCGTCGTGGCAGTCGGCCCCGGCCGCTGGGATGAAGACGGCGAACGCCGCATTCCGCTCGACGTCAAGGAAGGCGACATCGTCCTGTACAGCAAGTACGGCGGAACTGAAATCAAGTACGACGGTGAGGAATACCTCATTCTGTCCGCTCGTGATCTGCTTGCTGTCGTCACCAAGTAACGTCAGCCCCATCACCACATAAACCACAGTTTCCGCAGGACACTCACCATGCTGGCGATCCAGTTGTGAGTGCCTGCGGAACTATATCGTGAGGAAGTCATTCAGTGCCTAAGCTCATTGCTTTCCACCAGGACGCCCGCACCAGCCTCCTCCACGGTGTCGACCAGCTCGCCGATACTGTCAAAGTGACGCTGGGGCCGCGCGGTCGTCACGTGGTGCTGCAAAAGCCCATTGGACTGCCGCAGATCGTCAACGACGGCGTCACCATCGCCCGCGAAATCGATCTACCCGATCCCTTCGAGAATCTCGGGGCACAGCTGGTGAAAGCTGTTGCCACCAAGACTAACGATATTGCCGGTGACGGCACCACTACCGCCACCGTCATCGCCCAGCACCTCATACATGAAGGGCTGCGTAACGTCGTTGCCGGTGCCAATCCCATGGAGCTGTCCAAGGGCATCAAACTGGCTGCCGACAAGACCGAAGAGCTTCTCGGCCAGGTTGCCACTCCGGTGGAAACCGACGACGAGATTCGCAATGTCGCCACCGTGTCCTCCCGCGACGAGGAAATCGGTGCCATGGTCGCCCGCGGCATGGAGATCGTTGGCCGCGATGGCGTGATCAGCGTTGATGAAAGCCAGACCACCGAGACGGAAATAGTGCTCACCGAAGGCCTGGAATTCGACAAAGGCTACATTTCTCCCAGCTTCATCACCGACTATGAAGCAGCCCGTGCGGAACTTGAGGACCCCTACATCCTCATCCACCGCAACAAGCTCAGTTCCCTCCCCAACTTGCTGCCACTCCTGGAGAAGGTACTGGCCAGCAAGCGTCCACTGCTCATCATCGCAGAAGACGTGGAAGGGGAAGCTCTCACTGCTCTCGCCATGAACGCCCTCCGCAAGACCCTCAAGGTTGTTGCTGTGAAGGCCCCCTACTTCGGCGACCGCCGCGTGGGCTTCATGCACGATATGGCCGCTGTCACCGGTGCCACCGTTGTCGACCCCGACACCGGTGTGAACTTGGCAGACTCTGGACTGGAAATCCTAGGCAGTGCAAAGCGCGTCACCGTCACCAAGAAGAGCACTCTTATCGTTGATGGTGCCGGCACTCCCGAGGCTGTCGAAGAGCGTCGCCGCCAGCTCCGCACTGAGATCGAGAATTACTCGTCTGAGTGGGACAAGAACAAGATGAAGGAACGTCTCACCAAGATGTCTGGTGGCGTTGCTCTTATCAAGGTGGGTGGCTCTACGGAAGCAGAAGTGACGGAACGCATGATGCGTGTTGATGACGCTATCCATGCCGCCCAAGCTGCTGTCAAGGAAGGCATCATTGCCGGTGGTGGCTCCATTCTCACCCAATTGGCTCCGCAGGTGGAAGAGTTTGCAGAGACTCTCGACGGTGACGTGGCACTGGGTGCCCGTATTCTCGCTAAGTCGCTGAACTCGCCGCTCTACTGGATTGCCAAGAATGCTGGTGAAGACGGTGCCGTAGTTCTCAGCAAGGTACAGGAGATGCAGTCGGGTGAAGGCTATAACGCTGCCACCCGCACTTTTGGAAACCTGCTGGATGCCGGTGTTATCGATCCGGTGATGGTGACGCGTTCTGCCGTCACGAGCGCTGCCTCGGTCGGTCGTATGGTGCTCACCACCGAAATTTCGGTCGTGGATAAGCCGAAGGTGGCTGGTGAAGGGCATGGTGCACACGCCGGACACCATCACCACTAGGTCAGTATCCCCACTCTTTACACCGTAAATATTGTTGCTACCCTCAACCCCGTTGGTTGTTTGTCGGCCGGCTGCCGCATAGTTGCAGCCCGAGTACGGACAACACAGCGGGGTTGAGAAATTCTCCAGCCGCCACCGTAAAGCGGGTAGCCTGAGAACCAACAGAGTTAGTTGGTCCAGAGATCGGCTACCCATAAGGAGGAAGAATGCCCTCGCAGAGTTCACAGCTCACCAAACCGACCTGGCAGTGCGCACAACGCTGGTGGAATGCCGTGGAAGTAGCCGGATTAGGCTACTACGGGGCAGCGACCGAACAACTGTCCTCCGTCATGGAAGACTGCCAGAACCTTCCCTCCCCAGATGGATATCTGCTGGCCTCCCTTTGCCTCTCTTCCCAAGCATCGTGGCAGCGACAGATGGGAAACCACGCCACTGCTGCCACGCTGGACGAGAAAGCTATCGAACTGCTGGCCCAAGATCTCCCCTGCGAGAAGGGCTGCATGCAGGTAGAAACAGCAGCTTACCTACGGCTTTTGGCGCTCGCCGATGCCACCTCCGGACGGGCGGCAGATAGTCTGGGCCTGGACGTCTCCGGCAACGCCCGAACCTTTGTTGACAAGGGGGATGAGGTACTTGTTGCCCTTCACGAGATGAGTTTCCCACCCGAGCTTGAGACTGCCGTTGGTGAAGACCCCACGAATTCCATGTGGGGTTACTGCGGGCTTAATACTCCGCGGGTAGTGATTCGCCACGCGTGGGTGAGTACCGAAGTGGCTATTGCAGAAGACCGTTGGGAACATGCGCAGGCCTGCGCATTGCAAGGGGCTGAACTGTCAGGGGAGTGGTTCTCCGCACGCCATCATGTGAAGTCGTTACTCATTGACGCAGCCGCTTGGTCGGGAACCGACACTGCAGCAGCAGTGAAGAAAGCCGAACGTGCTTACCAGGAAGCGAAAAATGAAGGCTTCGTGCCGCTTCAATGGGCAGCCTCTCTGCTGCTCCGTGATCTTGCCGAGGATGGCAGCGAAGAGGCAACACGCTGGAATGGTACCTGCGAGGAGCTAGAAAAAGAGCTGGTCGAACGCGGGGCAGCCGCTTCTCTCCACTAAACTCCATTATTGTGACAGTATGGGAGCAATAGTTTAGGGTGCTCTCGTAAGCTTGTGCTGGGCCAACTACGCGCCTAGCCCCTAATGTGTGGAGGACAGACAATGGCCGCAGCTGCCGACGATCGCCTGGCTCCCTTGGTGGTTGCCGCGCGCGAAGGTGATGCTGCCGCCACAAATGAGTTGCTACGGGAGATTTTCCCGGCCATTGTGTCCTACTGCCGTGCGCGCATTACATGGGCCACACCGGGATATGCAGCAGCTGATGACGTTGCCCAAGAGATCTGTTTGGCAGTGGTCACTGGGCTTCCCAAGTACCAGGAGCAGGGCTATCCTTTTATGGCCTTCGTTTACGGAATTGCTGCCCATAAAGTTGCGGATGCAAAACGTAACGCTTTCCGTCATCCCAACGATGTTCTAGATGACAGCGCCGACATCCTTGATGAAGGCGAAGGACCGGAAACTCTAGCGCTGCACAACGAGAGTTCTGCCGAGGTGGAGGATCTCCTCAACACGCTTTCTCCATCAGCGCGTGAGATTATCCGTTTGCGTGTCATTGTCGGTATGTCCGCGGCTGAAACAGCGGCAGTGCTGCAGTCCACCCCGGGCGCCGTCCGTGTCGCACAGTACCGGGCCCTCGCCAAGCTCCGGAAGGAGTACGACCGTCGGCGTCGTGTCGCACAGGACGCTGAAGAGGCAGCAATCGCAGCTGCTGCCCCGGCAGTCGAAACCACCACACCGGAGAGCTCTACCGCCTCTAAGAGCGCTCCCCATAGAAGGAAAGGAGGAGAGTAATGGAGCACGATCGCACCACCCCACAGCCGGAATTGACGACGGCACCGGCGCAGCCCACAACGACGGGCGACGACGATTTGTTGGCCCTCCGGGCAGCGGATCGTTACTTCGACTTCCTTGCAGCAGGGCAAACCCCTACTGGTCGCGATGACGTAGCACCAGAGCTCACCTTGCTTTTCACGGACTGGCGCGGCACTATCGGAGCCGCTCCGATTCCTCCCACCCCCACGCTCGATTCTCTGCTGGGTCTCTCGGACGATGTCCCCGCCCCGCAGCCAGCTGCCCACAACGGAGGCGCCGTTGCCGATGCTACAGACAGTACCGTGGTGGATATTCGGAAGCACCCCCGTTTTTCCTCGTGGCGCCGGGAAGCCGTGCGGGCCGTCTCGGGTGCAGCCGCCTTCCTTATCCTGGCGGCGGGTGGCCTTACCATTGCTATTCAGTCGGCCGGTCTTAACGACCCACTGTGGTCGGTTAACCGTGCGCTCTTTACTAGCAACGCAAATGACATTGAACTGGCGACATACCTGAATCAGGACATTGACCGCGCCCGCTCCCTGGCAGATTCAGGCCAGGATCAGGAAGCGCTCCGAGTTCTTGACCGGGTACAAACCAAGATAGACGGTATTGGGGCAGAATCCCGCCGCGTCGATGTGCAGAAGCGGCTGGATGCCACTCGCAAGGAGGTCAGCGGAGCCGACGATCAGTCTCAGGTGAACGGAACCAAGAAGACCCCTAACGGCATAACGTCTCCGGAGAGCACGTCCAGCATCTCTGTGGAGAGGAAGGACCGAGATGAGGCATCCGCGTCAGAAAGTACAAAGGTGTCCGATGTGGAGTCTGCGGAGCACGATTCGTCGGTGGCAGAGAAGCCATCGTCCGTGACGGATAACCTCACCGGTTCCCCCTCGAGCGAGAAGAGTTCCTCTGGTAGTGCACACTCTTCGCAGGTGCAGCCTCAGCGTTCCCCCACAGTGTCATCTCTGGATGAACCTCTCTCGCCGCTTGTGCCACTGCGCTAGCGAGTAGGGTTTTCCCCGTTTTCCCCGCTTTTCCTGCTGCGACTGGGTTAGCACATGCGGAAGGGGTTAGGGGTCTGAAAACGCACGTGGTCACAATACCCTCGGCAGTAATCCCAGGTGACGTATTCGGTGGGATCTGCGTTGAGGAGCGGTTCGTGTGGTTGGCTCGAGCCTTCTGTGAGAAGTTGCTCGTAGATAGCTAGCAGGATCTCCCAGTCGAAGTAGTGAATATCCTGGCAATCGTTGCAGGATTCGGCAATGCCGCGGATGCCGTGGGGGGCCAAAATTGCTTGGAAGAGACGGATATCTTCGAGCTCTTCACACACCTCAGCACTTTCGGTGGGGGTGAGGGCCGCGTGGTGCTCGTGGGGGAGAGCCGGAACGAGCACAGTAGCAGGATCATCGGGCCCGAGGAACGGGTCCGGCGGTAGCTCCAATGGTGCAGGCGGTGTGCCCATAACCTCACGTTAGTTCGCTTTTCTCTGCCCCGCTGGAGAACCATCAGCTTTCACTTCGTAGTTCACCACCTGGGCGGGTATTCTTAGGGGCTAGAACGCTTGATGAGAGTTTCCAGGAGGTACCATGGCGCTTTTTCGGAACACGGTAACTACGGGTGGGGACAATCCCGATAAGGTCGCGATGGTCGGTTTGACCTTCGACGATGTTTTGCTGCTCCCCGCAGAATCGAATGTTATTCCCTCTGGTGTGGACACGTCTACCCAGCTCACCCGCGAAATTCGGCTCCATGTTCCGATTCTTTCCGCTGCCATGGACACGGTGACGGAATCCCGTATGGCTATCGCCATGGCTCGCAATGGTGGTCTCGGTATCCTCCACCGCAACCTTTCCGTCGAGTCGCAGGCCGCCCAGGTTGAGACCGTGAAGCGCTCCGAAGCTGGAATGGTCACCGATCCTGTCACCTGTACTGCCGACATGACCATCAAAGAAGTTGATGATCTGTGTGCCCGTTTCCGTATCTCCGGCCTCCCCGTTGTTGATGACGACGGCAAGCTCGTTGGTATCTGTACCAATCGCGACATGCGCTTCGAAGTTGACCTCAACACCAAGGTGGGGGACATCATGACCCCCATGCCGTTGGTTGTGGCACAAGAGGGCGTCACTGGTGAAGCCGCCCTCAACCTGCTGCGCCGCAATAAGATCGAAAAGCTGCCCATCGTTGACAGCACCAATAAGCTCACTGGCCTCATCACGGTCAAGGACTTCGTCAAGACGGAGCAGTACCCCAATGCCACGAAGGACAACGACGGCCGACTCCGCGTCGGTGCCGGTATCGGTACCAATGAGGATTCCTGGTACCGTGCTCACGCCCTCGTCGATGCTGGCGTGGACGTGCTGGTGGTTGACACCGCTCACGCCCACAATAACCGCGCCCTCGAGATGGTGTCTCGTGTAAAGCAGGAGTTCGGGGATCGCGTACAGGTAATCGGCGGTAACCTCGCCACCCGTGCGGCTGCCCAGGCCATGATTGATGCCGGCGCAGACGCCATCAAGGTCGGTATTGGCCCCGGCTCCATCTGCACCACCCGTGTGGTAGCTGGTGTGGGTGCCCCGCAGATTACCGCCATCATGGAAGCTTCTGCGGCCGCACATAAGGCGGGCGTGCCAATTATCGCCGACGGCGGTATGCAGTACTCGGGTGACATCGCCAAGGCTATTGCAGCCGGTGCCAATGCCGTCATGCTTGGTTCGATGCTGGCCGGTACGCCGGAAGCCCCGGGCGAAATCATGCTCATCAACGGCAAGCAGTTCAAGACCTACCGCGGTATGGGCTCCCTGGGAGCAATGCAAGGCCGTGGTCTCACCGGTGAGAAGCGTTCCTACTCCAAGGACCGCTACTTCCAGGATGACGTACTGGCAGAAGAGAAGCTGGTGCCGGAAGGCATCGAAGGCCGAATTCCGCTGCAAGGCCCGCTGGAGAGTGTCCTCCACCAGATGGTGGGTGGCCTGCGTGCTGCCATGGGCTACACCGGTTCCCACAGCATCGCGGATCTTCACGATGCACAATTCGTTCAGATCACTGCCGCTGGTCTCCGGGAAAGCCACCCGCATGACATTCAGCAGACTGTGGCTGCTCCCAACTATCAGATTCGTTAAGAAGGAGACGACAAAGCTATGCGTGACGTCGTAGAAATCGGAATTGGTCGCGAGGCCGTTCGCACTTATGAACTCGAAGACATTAGCCTGGTGCCCTCGCGCCCTCTCTGCAGCCACCGTGAGGTGTCCCTGGATTGGCGGATGGACGCCTACCAGTTTGACGTTCCCTTTGTCGCCGACGCTTCGGACGCCCTTGCCTCCCCCGAGTTCGTTATCGAAATGGGCAAGAACGGTGGCCTCGGTGTCTTTAACGCAGAAGGCTTGTGGGCCCGCTGGGAGAATGCCGAGGAAAAGATCGCTGAGGTCCGCAAGGCTGCTCTCGAATCTGATGACCCCTCCACCGCAGTGGCTCTGCTGCAGGAGCTCAGCCGCGAACCCATCAAGGAAGAACTCCTCGTCGCCGCAGTGAAAAAGATTCACGATGCTGGCGTGGTGACGGCCGTCCGCGTCTCTCCTCAGCATGCCCGCGAACTCGGTCCGCTGCTGGTACAGGCCGGCATGGATATTCTCTTCGTGCAGGGCACCATGGTGTCTGCCCAGTACGTGTGGGAAGGCGAGGAATTGCCCCTCGACATTAAAGAGCTGGTGCGCGGCACCGATATTCCGGTGGTCGTCGGCGGCTGCGTCAACTACCACACTGCTATGCACCTGATGCGCACCGGCGCGGCCGGTATCGTTGTGGGCTACGGTGCCACTGACGCTATCACCACCACCGGCGAGGTGCTGGGTATCAACGTTGCGATGGCGACCGCTATCGCCGATGCTGCAGCTGCCCGCCGCGACTACATGGAAGAATCCGGCGGCCGCTACGTGCACGTTATCGCCAACGGCGACGTGAACTCCTCCGGTGATATCGCCAAGGCGATTGCCTGCGGTGCTGACGCCGTTATGGCCGGCCCGCTGCTTGCCCAGGCTCAGGAAGCCGCGGGTAAGGGTGTGTACTGGCCGATCGTGGCCGGCCATCCTGCCAACCCGCGTGGTGCCATCGTCCCACTGATGGTCGACTACGAAGCAGATGGCGAAGACTATGAAGGCCCCTCCCTGGAGGTTGTGCTGCACGGTCCGTCCTCTGAGCCATTCGGTACCTGCGACCTGGCCGGTGGCCTGCGTCGCTCAATGGCCAAGTGTGGTTTCACGTCGCTGAAGGAATTCCAGCGCGTCGAACTGACCGTCCACTAACGAGTTCCGCGACCACCAGAAAAGAGACGTACGTTGAACACTCCGCAGCCTGTCCTCGTTGTCGACTTTGGCGCGCAATACTCTCAGCTGATCGCCCGTCGCATCCGCGAGGCCAAGATTTACTCTGAGGTCATTCCGCACACCGCCACCTTGGCGGAGTTCCAGGCCAAGAACCCGGCTGCCATTGTACTGTCCGGTGGCCCTGCATCCGTCTATGCAGACGGTGCCCCCACTATGGATCCGGCCGTGCTAGAGATGGGGGTCCCCGTCTTTGGTATCTGCTACGGCTTCCAGTTCCTCGCCAAGAACCTCGGCGGAGTGGTGTCCAACACCGGCGACCGTGAGTATGGCCGCACCGAGATGAGCCTACAGGGCACTCCCGCAGGCCTGGGGGGCATCCTCCACAGTGGTTTGGAAGCGGAGCACAAGGTGTGGATGAGCCACGGTGATGCCGTGCTGGAGGCACCGGCCGGCTGCACCGTCACTGCCTCTACACCGGGGGCTCCGGTCGCAGCTTTTGAAGACACAGAACGCCGTATCGCCGGTGTGCAGTATCACCCCGAAGTTATGCACTCCCCGCATGGTCAGGAAGTGCTCGTTAACTTCCTCACCAAGGTGGCGGGTCTTTCCCCGGACTGGACCACGGAAAACATTGTGGACCAGCTGGTAGCCCAGGTAAAGGAACAGATTGGTGACACTAGCCGAGCCATCTGTGGCCTCTCTGGCGGCGTGGATTCTGCGGTGGCTGCTGCGCTCGTGCAGCGCGCCATTGGCGATCGCTTGACCTGCGTGTTCGTGGACCATGGTCTGTTGCGGGCAGGTGAAAAGGAACAGGTGCAGCAGGACTTTGTGGCTGCTACTGGTGCTCGACTCGTCACCATTAATGCTGTCGATAAGTTCCTTGCTGAGCTCGATGGCGTCACCGATCCAGAAGCGAAGCGCAAGACCATCGGTCGGCTTTTCATCCGTTCCTTCGAAGATGCCGTCAGTGAGGTTCTCGGCGAGAGTGCCGTGGAAGGCGCCACTGTCGACTTCCTGGTACAAGGCACGCTCTACCCGGATGTAGTGGAATCCGGTGGTGGTGCTGGTACTGCCAACATCAAGTCCCACCATAACGTGGGCGGTCTGCCAGAAGACCTCGAATTTACTCTATGCGAGCCGCTCCGCCTGCTCTTCAAGGATGAAGTGCGTGCAGTGGGCCGCGAGCTGGGGCTACCGGAGGTCATTGTGGGCCGCCAGCCGTTCCCCGGCCCCGGTTTGGGTATTCGTATCGTCGGCGCCATCACCCGTGAGCGACTGGAGATTCTCCGGGCAGCAGACGAGATTGCCCGCACCGAACTTACCAACGCTGGGCTCGACAACGAGATCTGGCAGTGCCCGGTGGTACTGCTAGCCGATGTTCGTTCAGTGGGCGTGCAGGGAGATGGCCGTACCTACGGCCATCCCATTGTGCTACGCCCGGTGAGCTCCGAGGACGCGATGACTGCTGATTGGACGCGCATTCCCTACGATGTGCTTGAGCGTATCTCTACCCGCATCACCAATGAGGTACCGGAGATTAACCGCGTGGTGTTGGACTGCACGTCCAAGCCGCCGGGAACTATCGAGTGGGAGTAGTGGCGAGCGCGTCTCCACTCTCTCTTTAGACCACCGTCACCCCATCTGGCCCTGAGTTCCATCACTCGGCTAGATGGGGTGACGTGTATGTGGCGGCTCTGCTGGTGGCGCGGGCGCGTGCAGCATTGCGTCAGGCGGGGGTTTGATCAGCCGTCGCGGCCACAATATTTTGTGACTGAGTTGGGTGCAGGCTATCGGCGTGTTCTTGAGGTTGAGATGTTGTGTGCAGCTGAGGGGGGGCGGTTTCTGTGAGGTGGTAAAGGTGTTCTTAGTGTGGTGGAGCCGCACTGGCGGAGTTGCTGTGTTACTGTGCGGAGTGCTTCGACGGGGTGGAACGCTAGGCGATACGTGCAGTCAGTACTGCAAAGTAACCTTCTCCCAAACCTTCTCGTACCTCTTGCTGGTCGAGAGGATTGCTGAGGTCGTCTGCCCAACTAAAGACGGTCTGGCGTGTGTCTTCCACGGTGAATCAGGCAGTCTGTAGAGCTGCCACCATATCTGCGGAGCTGCGGAAGGAGATGCCGGCGAAGTATGGGCTGTCTGCGTGGCTGGCGCGGCGTTCTGCGCCTACTGGGGTATTCCAATCGAGCATGCCTACCACCAGTGTGCCGTCGGGGGTGAGAACGCGCTTGGCTTCTGCCAGAGCGGCGGGAAGGTCGACGTACCCGCCCACGGTAATGAAGAAGACGGCATCAAAAATGTTGTCGCCATAGGGGAGGTCCTCGGCGCTCGCCTGTTCTACGCGGATACCATGGTCACGGGCGCGCTCGAGCATCTTTGTGGAAGGGTCAACGCCGTTCTGAATTTCCAGCTCGGTTGCGAAAAGCCAGTGCCGACACCTACCTCGAGGGCATTGTCGAAATTGGGGAGGACTTGGCGTAGGGCGTGGAATTCTGATGCCACAATGGCGGCGTTATCAACGAACCAGTGATCGTAGTCGGAAACAAGGTTGTCATATTGTGTAGTCGGTGTGGGGGTGCTCATAAAGTCACGCTTCCTCAGTTCGAACTAGGTTCTCCATATGGGTCAACATCTCGCGTACCACCGTTATCCCAGTTGAGTTAGCTGAGTCACATTATTTGTTTCTACCGATTTTTACCGATACAGGTAGGGTATAAGAAGCATTCCTACATTATTAGTACAACTGCAAGGAGCGATGATGAGGTCATCCGGGCGCCGTCCCCTCACCATTGTCTTTGTGACAGACATGTTTGACGTTGAGAAGAACGGTATTGTCACGTCAGCACGGCGGATGTGTGCGCAGCTTCGCTCTCAGGGACACACTGTCCGTGTTGTTTCCGCAGGTACTAAGAACATAGCAGCGTCGGGGGATGAAGATTCCACGAAGGCGCACGTGCGACAACTGGGGGATGACGTTGATGACGATCTAGAGGATCGTTATGTTGTTCGCGAGCTCCATATTCCGGTGGTAAATCGATTCGCGAAGAAGCAAAGCTTTGTGTTCGGCACTCCCAAGATCTCGACCTTGCGTGAGGCTTTTGAAGATGCCGACGTAGTGCATTTCTTCATGCCGATGATGCTGGAGCAAGTGGGTGTGCGCGTTGCTAAACGGATGGGGCTTCCCGTTACTGCCGCGTTCCATATCCAGCCGGAAAACATTACCTACAACATCAGCCCGCGTCTGCAGGGGGTGGACTGGGCTGCTAACCGTGTATACAAAGTTCTGTACGAGATTTTCTACGACTCGTTCCCCTTTATCCACTGTCCCACCGAATTCATTAAGGAACAGCTGGTCGCCAATGGGTACGACAAGCACGCTGAACTTGTCGTCATTTCTAACGGGGTGGGAGACCGGTTCCATCCGCCGGTTCCAGATCGTCGTGTCTTCCCTCTTTATAAGGGCACATTCGACATTTTGATGGTGGGACGGCTGTCTCCTGAAAAGAACCAGAAGGTTCTTATTCGTGCGGTGCAGCTCTCTCGCTACGCGGAGTACATTCGCATCTTCTTCGCTGGGGGCGGAGCGGATCGGAAGATGCTGCAGAGCATGGGAAGTGTGCTGCCCCACCCTCCCAGTATTCACTACTATTCGCAAGATGAGCTGCTCAAACTGATGCACTCGTGCGATTTGTATGTGCATACCGCTTCGGTGGAGATTGAAGCCATTTCCTGTTTGGAGGCTGTTGCAACGGGTTTAGTCCCTCTCATCGCAAATTCTCCGAAGTCTGCGACTCGGCAATTTGCGCTCGATGAGCGTAGCCTCTTTATCAATAATGATCCGCGCGACTTGGCGCGCCAGATCGACTACTGGATTGAGCACCCGGTGCAGCGTATCCAGATGTCGAAGGTTTATGCAGAATCGGCGAATGACTATCGGATGGCTGAGTGTGGCCGGAAGATGGAGGAAATGTTGTATGCGGCTGTGGAGCAGCATCAAAGATAATATTTTCCGCTTTGCTTTTGGGCCTGCGACGGTGGGGGTTCTCCGACTGCTGACGCGTGTGCGGCTTATCGGGCGTTCTAACGCGATGCGTTTTCGTGGATTGACGAAACATCGCGGTGGAATCGTGGTCTGCAACCACACGCACTACCTCGACTCTGCGTTCGCCGTGTGGGCACTGTGGCCGCGTCGTCTCTGGTTTACTTCACAAGCGCAGAACTTTTCCCTGCCGGTAGCGGGCCGCATTCTCTCTTTCTGGGATGTGGTGGGTGTTGTCAGCGGGGAGGGCGGCAAAGAGCTGTTTAATGCCCAGGTGGGAGTGTTGCTCCATGAGGGGAAATCGGTGGTGATTTACCCGGAGGGTAATCTCCGTTCCTTCGAGAAAGAGCTGCAGCCTTTCCATAAGGGTGCATTCCATGTGGCGATCACGGAGCAGGTCCCCATTCTTCCTATTGTGGCGGTTCCCGAAACCCGCAAAATGTGGTGGGGGGATCTGCGGCGTGGCATGCGCGTGGAAGTGTTGCCGCCGGTCTATCCTCCGTCCTATCCTGCCGAAGATGAGTATGTGGCGGCAGTAACAGCGTTGCGGGACCAAGTTTTTCAAATGATGTCAACCCGAATGGCTGCCGAGAATTAATTTCCCTCCCCCTTCTCTCCTTACTCCTTGACCGCCTCTCTTTTCGAAAGTATGTTCTACTATGAGGGGAGTGAAAAGGTCTGGAGAGAAGGGGTGGAGAATGTGCATGCTATAACATCGTCGCAGGTTGAGACGACAATGCGGAACGCTGTAGAGGGAATGTCGCAGGCAGAGACAATTGCGTTTTTGCGGCAACGAATGACGGTGATGGAAAGTGCATCGCGGCACCGTTTCACGGTGGCAGAGGGGGCCGGTTCTTCTGTTGGCACTCTCGCGATGGGGCACTCTTCAGTGTCTGCTGTGGCGGACACCTCGTCTTCTTTAGGAGTGGTGACGGGACGCTCGTACGATCCTGCCGATAACACGCTCAGGCTGGCAGCCCCGTGGTCGGAGATGCTCGGACCGCAGGGGATTCCCCGCGGGGCGGTGTCTTGCCTGAGTGGCTCACGGCAGGGGTTACTGGGGGTGGTGGCGGCTGCCAGCGTGAACCACAGTGTGGCCCTTGTGGGTTTTCCCGCAGTGGGGTGGTCTGCAGCTGTGGAAATGGGAGCGTGTAGCTCCAACCTCATCTGGGTACCGCATCCCGGCAGTGATGTAGCTGGCCCCTGCATGATCCTCGCAGCCGGTTTCGATCTTGTGGTTGCCGACTTTGCCGATTTCTCTCCTACTCCCCGGAGATGCCGCACCTATGAGAGTTCTCTACGGCATTCTGTGGGCACCCTCATAGCAGTGGACTGTGTGTGGCCGCAGACAGCCTTGGCTATTCATACCAGCCAAGTGTCGGCAGCCGGGTTACAGCACGGGTATGGCCGTATCGCCACTGTCACGTTAGATGTGGCAGTCTCGCGAAGGTACCAGCAAACACGGCGCTACCAGTGGAGCATTGGACGGAACCATTACGGTGCTCACCAACCAGTACAGAGGCTTCACTCAGCGGGTGGGGAGCTGACGGAGTGTCAGCATGTCAGTTAAATCACAGCGCGTTATTGCCTGTCTTTTTCCCGATTGGCCGGCCACCGCACTGTTGCTCGACACAGAGAGGGACCTCTCTACCCCTGTTGTCATTGTCGATAATTATCAGGTGACGGCGGTGAACGTGCGCGCACGGCAGTACGGCATCCAGGTGGGCATGCGCCAGCGGGATGCGCATTCTCGTTGCTCAGAAGTGCTTCTCGCTACACATGATGATGACCGTGACGCCCGCTGGTTTGAACCGGTCATACAGCGCTGCAATACCGTCACCCCCCATATGGAAGTGCTACGCCCCGGGCTCATTGTGGTTTCTGCACAGAGTGTGGCGTCTTTTTACGGGGGAGAGGAAGCAGCCTGTGAGGTGTTAGCCACGGAGATGGAGCAGGCTGGGGTGGAGTGTCTGGTGGGCAGCGCAGACAGTATGGAGGCCGCGGTATGGGCAGCTGCCCGGAGTGTACTGGTGCCAGTAGGACAGACTCCACATTTCCTACATAACCTGCCAATACGTGTGTTGGCAGAAGAAAGTGCTCTGCCGTTCTTTTCGCAACGGTGCCATATGGCGGCGATGTTGGCGCGTATGGGAGTGCAGACAATGGGGCAATTTGCTCACTTGCCAAGACCAGATGTTGTGCAGCGCTTCGGAAATGATGCACGAGACATTCATTCCATGGCTTGCGGTGAGCCGCTCCGTGCAGTCCTTCCGCACCCCGCAGAAGTGAGCTCCACCGTACAACACACCTGCGAGCCGCCCCTCTGTCGTATCGACGAGGCAGCCTT
This sequence comes from Lawsonella clevelandensis, assembly GCF_001293125.1. Classification (NCBI taxonomy): domain Bacteria; kingdom Bacillati; phylum Actinomycetota; class Actinomycetes; order Mycobacteriales; family Lawsonellaceae; genus Lawsonella; species Lawsonella clevelandensis. The sequence goes on along the minus strand of NZ_CP009312.1, from coordinate 566,507 downwards.
CCTCGCACGTCGCCTCGCAGTTGAGCTACATGAACAACTCGTCGCCCAAGACCTCTGCTGCCACACAGTAGAGGTGGGAGCCTGTACTACGGACGGAGTAGAACTGGTACGCACCTGGCGGTGTAGTGAACCACTCAGCTCCACCGCCATGGCCGACCGGATGCGATGGCAGCTGGAAGGGTGGCTAACCGCCGGCACTCTCACTGCAGGGCTACAACAGGTGTGGATGCGTCCCCTCGATGTGATGGGGGCAGGGCACCAACAGTCAGATCTGTGGAGTGGAGTCAGCGATCGAGAGATGACACGCCGCCGGTGCCTCACTCGTGTCCAAGGGATGCTGGGAGAAAACGATGTGCTCAGTGCTGTTCCCAGTGGAGGATGGGGGCCCAACGACGCAGTCTCGTGGGTGCCGTATGGGGATGCCCCCGCCGTCCGCCAGCAGCAACGCGCTGCTGCCCCGTGGGAAGGCAGGATGCTATGCCCCCTCCCTGCCACTATTGCGCAGCGACCCGTCACCCTCCTGGATAGCTCCCGTCACAGTGTCGGGGTGACGGGACGAGGTGTGATGACGGCTGCGCCTGCCTATCTGGAGGATCAAGGACGCCCCTCTTCCATTACGAATTGGGCGGGTCCGTGGACTTTTGACGATAAATGGTGGGAGGATAACCCTGTTCGCTGTGCGCGTATTCAGGTTCAGACCAGTAGAAATGAACTTTTTCTGCTCGTGATTCGAGAAAAGAGGTGGTACATCGAAGGGGAGTACTGAGAAACTACAAAGGAGAAAAGTTCTCTCCCCGTCAGTGTGTAGCGGGAAGGAACGCTAAAAGGAGGTCTGATGGCAGATTCTGCCCCGAATTTTTTCGGCCGCCTCGACCCGCCGGTAATTCCCGCTATGGAACAGTGTGCGACAACTACGGATGCTCCTCTCACTGGCGCCCTGGTGCGCTGCTCCAGCCGTGCTGATGAGCCTCTCCCCGGAACCGCCCCCTATGTTGCACATGGGTGGATTCTCATTGAGCACACGGGTGCGTGGAGTCACGATATTTTCGATGGCGAAACAGTTCTGCCCGAGGTTAGTGCAGCATTGAAAGACTATGCCGACACCTACGGCATGCGGATTGCCTTCATTCGTCGGCATGGCCGCCAAGGACACTGTGCCATTGAGCGACGGCGTATCTACATCTCCCCCTCCCTCGATGGACTGCCTGAACTGTGGACGGGAAGTATTGTCCACCTGCGAGATATCCTGCGGTGGGACCCCCTGTCCCCAGCTCTCTTTGGGTGTACCCGCTGTGCACCTATCTCCGTCGTGTGTACACATGGCAAGCGAGACCGGTGTTGCGCTATTAATGGGCGGCCTGTGGCCGATGCCCTCGATAAATACAGTCGCGAAAACTGGGGAGAGGAGCCGGCGATATGGGAAATCTCCCATATCGCTGGGCATCGCTTCGCCCCGGCATTCATGACACTGCCGGGAAACTACATGTACGGCCGACTTACCCCAGAAGAAGCCATCGCAGTCGCTAGTGCAGCCCGTCACGGTTACGTTGACCTCACAAAACTACGGGGACGGACGTCCCTTGATGCTCCCGCGCAGGCGGCCGAATTGGTGGTTGCGCAAATTCTTGCGCGAGAAGCCCAGCTGCTCACCCCCGGTTTGTTGAAGGCTACGACACTGGTAAAGAGGACATTGCCGCGTGGGGGAGATGAGGCGGAAGTGCGCGTCATCCATCCTGAGGGAAGGGTGTGGAACGTGGTACTGCGAACTATCCAGTTACCTTCCCGTCCACAAAGTTGTGGGGCCCGCCCCAAGCCGTGCTGGAGTTGGCAGCTGTACTCACTGAACGAAGTGTCAGAGTAGCGCGCTAGCGCTGGGTTCCTTCCATTGAAATGTGGTGCACCTTCGACATACTATTCGAACATAGTTTCGATTATGGTATGGGAAGTGACATATGGATCCGCAGCCTTCGGCACAGCGTCCCACCACGCTTTATGCCGAGCTACATGCACACAGCTCCTTTACCTTCTCCCATAGTGCCGCCACTCCCCAACATATGGTAGAGACCGCGTGGAAAGCAGGGCTCAGCACCATCGCTCTCCTAGAACGTGACGGCCTCTACTCCGCCGTCCAAGTGGCAGAAACTGTGCGTGACCTCACCGAGGACATGCAGGCAGGTCTTCTCCCTCACCGCTCTCCTCTTGGCACCGCCTTCGGGGCAGAACTCACCCTCAGCAGTACTCACCAGCGAGACGATCCCACTGCCGAAATTGTTCCCATCCTCGTACGCAATGTCGATGGCTACCGTGCTCTCTCACACCTCATCGGGGAAGCATATTTGCGGGCTGGCGATAAAGACCATGTGCACTACGACCAGTCGGAACTTCTCGACTTTGTGCGTGCAGGGCACTGCTGGGTCCTTACCGGTGGGCCCGGCAGTCTCCTACGACAGGCCCTCGACAGCTCCGGCATTACCGACGCAGCAGCAGAACTCACCCGCTGCATAACGCGTTATGGAGCAGATAACGTCGTGGTAGAACTTGTGTATAGCGGGCGAATGGGAGAATGCGAGCGCAATGATGCACTCGTTGAAATCTGCGAGAGCCACCAGCCACCCGTGGCCTATATTGCCACGTCTTGCCCTGCGATGGGAACACCCCGCGAGGGGAGAACTGCTGCCGCCGTACAAGCCTTGGGCGCCTACCGTACAGTGGAAGAGAATGCTGGATACATTCATCCGGGTGGAGCTGCGTTCCTTCATACCCCCCAGGAGATGTCCACTCTAGCGGGGCCGCATCAGCGGGCCCTTACTGCTGCTGCTCGTATTGGTACAGAATGTGCTTTTAACCTGCATCTTGTCTCGCCGGGGTTACCGCCTTTCCCAGTTCCCCCTGGTGAGGATGAAAATAGCTACCTGCGCGCTCTCACCCTAGCGGGAGCACGGCGGCGTTATCGCGGAAAAGACAGTGAAGAGGCGGCTCTACAGCAGATCACGTATGAGCTCGAGATTATTCGTCAACTCGACTTCCCCGGTTACTTCCTCATCGTCAACGATATTGTCCAGTTCTGTCGGGACCACCATATTCTCTGCCAAGGCCGCGGCTCCGCCGCCAACTCTGCTGTCTGCTACTGTCTCGGCATCACAGCTGTCGACCCCATTGCCAACCAACTCCTTTTTGAGCGTTTTCTTTCACCGGAGCGAGATGGACCACCAGATATTGACGTGGATATCGAGTCGCAGCGGCGGGAAGACATCATCCAGTACGTTTACCGGCGCTACGGACGCCGTAACGCCGCACAAGTCGCTAACGTCATCACTTACCGCCAGCGATCCGCAGTACGTGATGCTGCCCGCGCCCTCGGATATCCTCCGGGGCAACAGGACGCCTGGAGTAAAAAAGTAAGCCGCCTGTACTCCATCCCCCACGCCACCGAACAGGACCCCGATCCCTGTGCTGGTATCCCACCACTGGTGCAGAGCCTAGCCGCAGGCTTCCACCGCATACCGCAACACATGAGCATTCATTCCGGCGGCATGGTGATCTGCGATAGACCCGTCACCGATGTTGTTCCTGTCGAGTGGGGGAGAAGGCCAGGCCGCAGTGTCGTGCAATGGGATAAAGACGACTGCGCAGCAGTGGGACTCGTCAAGTTTGACCTCCTCGGGCTCGGTATCCTCACAGCTCTTCGACACTGCCTAGACCTCCTCAAAGAAGAAAAAGAGGACGATAAGGAACTCACCGACATTCCCATGGACGACCCTGCCGTGTATCGCATGCTGCAACAAGCAGATACCGTGGGCGTCTTCCAAGTGGAATCGCGAGCACAAATGAACACACTGCCGCGGCTGCGTCCCCGCAACTTCTTCGATCTTGTCGTCGAAGTGGCACTTGTACGCCCGGGGCCCATCCAAGGCAATTCCGTTCACCCCTACATTCGTCGCCGTAACGGGAGCGAACCCGTCACCTTCGACCATCCCTGTCTTGAAGCAGCCCTTGGGAAAACCCTCGGCATTCCACTTTTCCAAGAACAACTCATGGAAATTGCACAAGCCGCAGCAGGATTTAACGGGGGAGAAGCAGACCAGCTACGACGCGCCATTGGTTCCAAACGATCCGCAGAAAAAATGGAACGCATAAAGGCGCGCTTTTTCGCGGGGATGCGGGAACGGCATGGCATCGGAGCCGCCCCTGGTGAGGCGCCTGGGCCGTTAGCAGAACCGGACTGGCAACCGTGCCCGCGCGAGATCGGAGAACGCCTCTGGGAGAAAATGAAAGCATTCTCTGCCTACGGTTTTCCCGAAAGTCATGCGCAATCATTCGCCTCTCTCGTCTACTACTCCGCCTGGTTCAAATGCCACTATCCCGCCATCTACTGCGCTGCCCTCCTCCGCAGCCAACCTATGGGTTTCTACTCCCCCCAATCGCTAGTGCAGGATGCCCAACGGCACGGTGTTCGCGTCCACCCCGTCGACATCCACCACAGCGATGTCGAGGCCACCTGTGAACAACACGGTGAGGAACTACGGCTAGGGCTCACCTCCGTACGTGGATTCGGGAAAGACCCTGCCAGCCGTTTAGTTACTGCTCGGCAGGAAGATGGGCCCTTCAGCTCCATCGCAGATCTGGTCCTGCGCGCCGGGCTCACCACCGAACAGGTGGAATCCCTGGCGCTTGCGGGAGCTTTAGACTGTCTCACCCAACAACAGGGGGGTGCAGGACGACACGAGGCGCTGTGGCGTGCCGGGGTGGAAGCACAAACACACCCTGCCTACTTACCCGGCATTACCGTCACCACCGCACCGCATCTACCCGGAATGAGTGCATGGGAAATTGCCATGGCGGACTATGTCAGTACCGGCATCTCCACCTACCCCACAGTATTCCTGCGGAAAAGCCTCACGGAGCAGGGAGTGACCTGTGCGCGGGATCTATTTGCGCAACCCAATGGGCAGCGAGTCCGCATTGCCGGAGTGGTCACCCACCGCCAACGCCCCCCTTCAGCAGGGGGAGTGACGTTCCTTAGCATGGAGGATGAAACAGGGCTCATGAACGTTATCTGTTCTGCGGGATTGTGGAAACGATACCGGGCTATTCTCACGCAATCGACAGCACTGGTGGTGCGTGGTCTTGTCGATAGCGCGGAGGGAGCGGTGAGTATCGTGGCTGACAAGATTGAACCGCTCGATGTTGGATGGGTAGTACCATCCCGTGACTTCCGGTAGAGCAGTTGTGCTGCACATTACCGGTGACAAACGAAAACCCCCAGGTGAAGGCAGTGAATGCTTTCCACCCGGGGGTTTCTGTGCGTGCCCCCATAGGGACTCGAACCCTAGACCTGCGGATTAAAAGTCCGTAGCTCTACCAACTGAGCTATAGGGGCTTGCAGCTAATAATCTAGTCGAAACATCGCCAATGACGAAACTCAGTATGAATACTGCCGCAATAACATCTAAATGCAACGGATTTACCAGTGGTTTTGCAGAAACCGGTAGTTATCCTTTAGGCTTAGTCTCGCTCTGGTAATAGAGAGATGCCCCCATCGTCTAGCGGCCTAGGACACTGCCCTTTCACGGCAGCGGCACGGGTTCGAATCCCGTTGGGGGTACCAAGGCCCTGTGGCGCAGTTGGTTAGCGCGCCGCCCTGTCACGGCGGAGGTCGCGGGTTCAAGTCCCGTCAGGGTCGCCAGACGTCATCGTCTTACTAAGGCCAGGTAGCTCAGTCGGTACGAGCGTCCGCCTGAAAAGCGGAAGGTCGCCGGTTCGATCCCGGCCCTGGCCACTGCTGCATTAGCAGCTTTTTTCATATGGCCCTGTGGCGCAGTTGGTTAGCGCGCCGCCCTGTCACGGCGGAGGTCGCGGGTTCAAGTCCCGTCAGGGTCGCCAGCATGTGAAACCCCCTACTGCAGGTAGGGGGTTTCTTTTATGCCTAATGTCGGACGATGGCTCCTTCCGCTGCTCCACTCGCTCCCCTATACAGGTGCGGTACCCTGTGCATAGCACTGCAACACCGTCCCCCGCGTGGAGAGGAGAGCCCGTGGATATTCCTAGCACGAATGCTTCTACCAGTGCTTCCGCTACCTCACCGCGGGTACCGGTGTTTGTTCTTGCTGGCTTTCTGGGGTCTGGAAAGACCACCCTTCTTAACCACCTTCTGCAGGATGACCACGGTATTAAACTCGCTGTGATCGTCAACGATTTCGGCACAATTCCAGTTGACGCGATGCTGGTCGCGGGGCAAGTAGATTCTCTCGTTTCGATGGCTAATGGTTGCCTCTGTTGTGAGTCCTCCGATGAGGAGCTGGATGCGGCACTCGACCAGCTGGCCCACACTCCCGGAGTGGAAGGCATCATCATTGAGGCATCCGGTCTTGCCGAGCCGCAAGTGCTGATGTCCATGGTGGCGACGGCTACAACTGTCACCGAGGTGGCCGTCGGCGGACTTATCGAGGTTATCGATGCGGGGGAAGTGCTAGATACTGTGCGGCAGCATCCCGCGGTGGTGAAGCGCCTCCATAATGCGGATCTGATCGTTCTGAATAAGGCTGATCGTGTAGAGCCGGCGGAGCTCCAGCAGGTGCGTCAGCTTTTAGCGGAGGCAGCGCCCGCAGTGATGACGGTGACGACTGCCTATGGGCGGGTAGATGCGCGCGTGCTATTTGACCGCCCGCAGGCGGCCCCGCAGAATTTTGCTGAGCTGGTGGCAGAGCACCGGGATCAGTACGCCGAACACAGCCATCACGAACACGATCATCACGCGGATCACGCTCACAGTGGTCACGGCGACTATGAGCACTGTCATGATGATGGCCACGACCATCACGAGAGCTGCGACTGTTCCGAGCATCACCATGGCCACGACCATCATGACCATCACCATCTGCATGACAGCTACCGCACGGTCTCGCTGTCCTTGCACGCACCGCTGCACCCAGCTCGGTTTATGGACTTCGTCAGAAATGGTGCTGGCGGTGCTTACCGGGTGAAAGGTTTCCTGCAGTTGGCTGGACCGCGGGAGCCAGAGTCTTTTGTTTTTGAAAAGACGGGACAGCATATTGCGCTGCAGCGTTGGTTCCCCCAGGGTAGTGCGAACATGACACCGGCCACTGCTGCACCAACTGGTACTGCACCTGCGGATAGTGCACCGGCCGATGTGATGCTGGCAGATCCCATGTCAGCTGATACGGCGTTGTCGGGAAGCGAGGAATCGGCACAGTCTGGTCTCGTCTTCATTGGGGTGGAGCTTGATGAGTCAGCTATTGCCGAGGTGTGTGCGGCATGCGTGTGGGAGGGGACTGAGGCGGACCCAGTAAGCGAGGGCGAGTTGTGGGCGTTTTACCCTTATCTGGAGGACGTCGCGGCGGATCCGGAGGATTACTGGTGGGAAGACTGGGAAGGAGAGTCCGCTGCCGGAGAGGTCTACTTGGTGGAGCCAGAGGACGATCCGACGTTCTTACCGTAGTTTCCTGCCCATAGTTTCCAGCTGTAGTCTCCCGCTGTAGCGGAGAAATAGGGCAAATTATTGCCGTTGTCTGCGCCCAAAATGGGAAGTCGGCGGGATATGTGACCAGCGTGACATGTGAGATACTAGTCTAGACGTGGCACCCCTTTTTGGGGGGTGATGAGGGACTTCGCTTCTGCTCACTCCAGCGAGGAGGTCGTGCGTGACCAGCCCAGAAGATTTCTTAGCTCAACAAGAACATGATCTTATTTCCGCCGCTGTTCACACCTTTCACCAGCAGTCAGGTGTGTCAGTGGCACTCGGCGCACAGGTCATACCCCCAAACGAGATCCGCATCATTGAGGGATGCGGTTTGCGCACGGATGCCATGCGTAATCTCCGAATCGACTCCGGCAGCGGTGTCGGTGGCCGAGTTTTTTCTACCCAGCGCGTTATGGGTGTGACGGACTATCTGCGGTCGCAGTCTATCAGCCATGAACTTGATGCGTATATCCAGGAAGAGGGGATCCGTTCGTTGGCTGCTGCCCCGGTGGTAGTGCAGCGGAAGGTGCGTGCTGTGCTCTACGCAGGTGTGCATGCCGCGGTGCGTCTGTCGGATCGGATCCTGGAAGAGTTGACGCACGCTGCACGCAGTCTGGAGCAGGATATCGCAGTGATGGATGCGACGATTGTCCTTCCGGAAGACCGTGAGCATACCCGGGTTGATGAGATCGTCTCCGCGTCAGAAATGTTGGGGGGTATGGCCGGCACAGATTCGGTCCGGTCAGGTCCGGAGTGGGAACAGATTCGGCAAGCTCATACCCGCCTACGGGTGCTGGCAACGCGGGTAAATGACCGGGAGGTTCAGCGGGAGATTGAAGCGATTTCCGATCTTCTCATTACGTCCCCTCGGATGATGCATATTCACCTCTCGACGCGCGAGATTGACGTGCTGTCTTGTGTGGCTATGGGGCTGACGAATATTGAGGCTGCGACGGAAATGGGAGTGGGTGCTGAGACGGTGAAGTCCTACTTGCGCAATTGCATGCGCAAGCTGGATGCCCATAACCGTTATGAGGCAGTCAGTTCCGCTCGTTCGTTGGGTGTTATTCCGTAGCTTTTGTGGGGTGACAGAGCTGCTATGGTCGGCCGCTAGCACAGTGTTCGCGCTGTATGTAGTGCCCTTTGTTGGGCTGCCGTGGTGGAGGCTCTGCGTTACTCTAGAGGGCGAACAGTAGGGCGTGAAGAAAGTGGACCCTGTCGTGAACGATAGTTTTCTCGTAACCGGTGGAACCCGTCTTTCGGGCGAAGTGGCTGTCTCGGGTGCGAAGAACAGCGTGCTGAAATTGATGGCAGCAGCGCTCTTGGCAGAGGGAACCACGGTTCTTGACAACTGTCCACGTATTCAGGATGTGCCTCTCATGATTGAGGTGTTGCGCGGCTTGGGATGTGAGGTGACCTGGGAAGAGGACCAGGGTCGCATCACCATCACCACCCCGGCACAGCCGAGTTCCGAGGCGAATTTTGAGGCAGTTCGGCAGTTCCGTGCCTCTGTCTGTGTGTTGGGTCCGCTAGTGTCGCGGACGGGAAAAGCTATCGTGGCTCTTCCGGGGGGTGATGCTATTGGTTCTCGTCCGCTGGATATGCACCAGTCGGGATTGGAGGCGCTGGGGGCAGAGACCTCGATTTCCCATGGGTGTTTGGTAGCACAGGCGGGTGACTTACACGGGGCGCATATTAAGTTGGCTTTCCCGTCTGTGGGGGCGACGGAGAACATTGTGACGGCGGCAGTGTTGGCGCAGGGGACGACTGTGCTGGAGAATGCTGCGTGCGAACCAGAGGTGGTTGACCTGTGCACCATACTGCAGCAGATGGGTGCCCAGATTGAGGGTGTGGGGGAGAGCACCGTTACCGTGCATGGGGTGGAGTCGATGCACCCGGCACACCATCGTGTGGTAGGGGATCGTATTGTGGCAGCTACGTGGGCGTTTGCTGCATCGATGACGCGTGGGGATATTCGGGTGACGGGGATTAATCCGGACTACCTCAATGTCGTGCTTATGAAGTTGCAGGCGGCGGGGGCAGAGATTACCCGTGAGGACGATGGCTTCCGGGTGGTACAGCGGGATCGTCCTAACGCGGTGAATTTTCAAACGTTGCCGTACCCAGGTTTTCCGACCGACTTGCAGCCTATGGCCATTGGGTTGGCTGCGGTTGCAGAAGGGGACTCGTTGGTGACGGAGAATGTGTTTGAAGCGCGGTTCCGTTTTGTTGATGAGATGGTGCGGTTAGGCGCTGATGCCTACATTGATGGACATCATGCGGTTATTCGTGGGGTGGAGCGGTTGTCTTCTGCGCCTGTGTGGTCATCGGATATTCGGGCAGGCGCTGCGTTGGTGCTGGCTGCGCTGGTGGCTGATGGCGCGACGGAGATCCACGATGTCTACCATATCGACCGCGGCTACCCCGATATGGTGGCCCAATTACAGGAACTGGGTGGGCAAATTGAGCGCGTTTCCATTGCGGAGGAGCCCACAAGGTAAACAACCGGGGTTGCTTTTCAACTGTTGTTGGCCTCTTTCGGAAAGTACTTGCAGGCGCTGTGGAGGGAGGTTTCTACACCTTCTAAACTTTCACTGATGCAATTAAGGAAATCGCTTTGACCAGGGGATTTGACTTCATTCGGCGGAGTGGGTAACTTATTCCAAGTCAGCGAAACTGGCCGGCCGCGAAAGCGACTAAGGAAGCCTCCAAAGACTTCTCGTCAGTTTCAGGCCGACTCCCAGTCACCAAGACAGAGTTTCCGCCGATTTTGACGGAGACAACATCAGATGGTAAGCTGGAGAAGTTGCACTCAGAGAAGAGAAAATGATCTTTTNTGNTCGNTGAGTGGATATGTTGTTTGAGAACTCAACAGTGTACTGATTTTATTGAATGCCAATTTTTTGTCTGCGCTCAACCCCCGTTGGGTGTGGATGTTTGTTTTCGAGTTTTTTGCTTGGATCTTTCTTTTTTGTTCTGATTGCGGCCTTTGTGGTTGTGATTGTGATCTTTTATGGAGAGTTTGATTCTGGCTCAGGACGAACGCTGGCGGCGTGCTTAACACATGCAAGTCGAACGGAAAGGCTCCAGCTTGCTGGAGTACTCGAGTGGCGAACGGGTGAGTAACACGTGGGCAATCTGCCCTGCACTCTGGGATAAGCCTGGGAAACTGGGTCTAATACTGGATAGGACCTTTCTCCTCATGGGGTTTGGTGGAAAGTTTTTCGGTGCAGGATGAGCCCGCGGCCTATCAGCTTGTTGGTGGGGTAATGGCCTACCAAGGCGACGACGGGTAGCCGGCCTGAGAGGGTGATCGGCCACATTGGGACTGAGATACGGCCCAGACTCCTACGGGAGGCAGCAGTGGGGAATATTGCACAATGGGCGGAAGCCTGATGCAGCGACGCCGCGTGAGGGATGACGGCCTTCGGGTTGTAAACCTCTTTCAGTAGGGACGAAGCGTAAGTGACGGTACCTGCAGAAGAAGCACCGGCTAACTACGTGCCAGCAGCCGCGGTAATACGTAGGGTGCGAGCGTTGTCCGGAATTACTGGGCGTAAAGAGCTCGTAGGCGGTTTGTCACGTCGTCTGTGAAATCCTAGGGCTTAACCCTGGACGTGCAGGCGATACGGGCTGACTTGAGTACTACAGGGGAGACTGGAATTTCTGGTGTAGCGGTGGAATGCACAGATATCAGGAAGAACACCGATGGCGAAGGCAGGTCTCTGGGTAGTAACTGACGCTGAGGAGCGAAAGCATGGGTAGCGAACAGGATTAGATACCCTGGTAGTCCATGCCGTAAACGGTGGGCGCTAGGTGTGGGGTTCATTCCACGGACTCCGTGCCGTAGCTAACGCATTAAGCGCCCCGCCTGGGGAGTACGGCCGCAAGGCTAAAACTCAAAGAAATTGACGGGGGCCCGCACAAGCGGCGGAGCATGTGGATTAATTCGATGCAACGCGAAGAACCTTACCTGGGCTTGACATATAGAGGATCGCTGCAGAGATGTGGTTTCCCTTGTGGCTTCTATACAGGTGGTGCATGGTTGTCGTCAGCTCGTGTCGTGAGATGTTGGGTTAAGTCCCGCAACGAGCGCAACCCTTGTCTTATGTTGCCAGCACGTTATGGTGGGGACTCGTGAGAGACTGCCGGGGTCAACTCGGAGGAAGGTGGGGATGACGTCAAATCATCATGCCCCTTATGTCCAGGGCTTCACACATGCTACAATGGCCGGTACAGAGGGCTGCGATGCTGTAAAGCGGAGCGAATCTCTTAAAGCCGGTCTCAGTTCGGATTGGGGTCTGCAACTCGACCCCATGAAGTCGGAGTCGCTAGTAATCGCAGATCAGCAATGCTGCGGTGAATACGTTCCCGGGCCTTGTACACACCGCCCGTCACGTCATGAAAGTCGGTAACACCCGAAGCCGGTGGCCTAACCTTTTTGGAGGGAGCCGTCGAAGGTGGGATTGGCGATTGGGACGAAGTCGTAACAAGGTAGCCGTACCGGAAGGTGCGGCTGGATCACCTCCTTTCTAAGGATTTGTTTTTTGAAGGCCTCACGCCGAGTGTGTGTGGGTGTCTTTTGGGTGGATCATTCGATAGCGCACCGTTTGTTTGGTGTGATCATTCCCCGGGGTGGGGGTGATGGTTGGTACATTGTTGGGTGTCTGAGGCAATGTGTCCTCTTTGGCGCTGGTGGTGTCGATGCCTGTTTGTGGGTGTTGGTGCTGCTGGGGCGTGTTGTTTGAGAACTATACAGTGGACGCGAGCATCTTATTCTTTGTTCTTTGTGAACATTTTCGAATTCATGCTTTTTTGTTAAGTGTGTAAGAGCACACGGTGGATGCCTTGGCATCAAGAGCCGATGAAGGACGTGGGAGACTGCGTTAAGCCTAGGGGAGTTGTCAACCGAGCGGTGATCCTAGGATGTCCGAATGGGGAAACCTAGCCACAGTGATGTGTGGTTACCTGCGCCTGAATATATAGGGCGTGTGGAGGGAACGCGGGGAAGTGAAACATCTCAGTACCCGTAGGAAGAGAAAACAACCGTGATTCCGTGAGTAGTGGCGAGCGAAAGCGGATGAGGCTAAACCATATGCGTGTCAAGCCGGCAGGCGTTGCGTGTGTGGTGTTGTGGGAGCAAGTGTGTGTGGCTGCCGTCGCACGCTGTTGATGTTGTCGTTAGCGGAAGTCGTTTGGAACGGCGCACCGTAGTGGGTGAGAGTCCCGTACGTGAAAGTGGCAATTATTGATGGTTCTTGTTTCCCGAGTAGCACCGGGCCCGTGAAATCTGGTGTGAATCTGTCGGGACCACCCGATAAGCCTAAATACTTCTTGATGACCGATAGCGGACCAGTACCGTGAGGGAAAGGTGAAAAGTACCCCGGGAGGGGAGTGAAATAGTACCTGAAACCGTGTGCTTACAATCCGTCAGAGGCTTTCGGGCTGATGGCGTGCCTTTTGAAGAATGAGCCTGCGAGTTAGTGGTATGTCGCGAGGTTAACCCGTGTGGGGTAGCCGGAGCGAAAGCGAGTCCGAAGAGGGCGTTGAGTGGCATGCTCTAGACCCGAAGCGGGGTGATCTACCCATGGCCAGTGTGAAGCGACGGTAAGACGTCGTGGAGGCGCGAACCCACTTAGGTTGAAAACTGAGGGGATGAGCTGTGGGTAGGGGTGAAAGGCCAATCAAACTCCGTGATAGCTGGTTCTCCCCGAAATGCATTTAGGTGCAGCGTCGTGTGTTTCATCTTGGAGGTAGAGCTACTGGATGGTCGAGGGGGCTTATCCGCTTACCGACATCAGCCAAACTCCAAATGCCAGGATGTGAGAGCACGGCAGTGAGACTGTGGGGGATAAGCTTCATAGTCGAGAGGGAAACAGCCCAGATCGCCGGCTAAGGCCCCTAAGCGTGTACTAAGTGGAAAAGGATGTGGGATCGCTTAGACAACCAGGAGGTTGGCTCAGAAGCAGCCACCCTTGAAAGAGTGCGTAATAGCTCACTGGTCAAGTGGTCCTGCGCCGACAATGTAGTGGGGCTCAAGTACACCGCCGAAGCCGCGGCATTCCAGTTTTTGGGATGGGTAGGGGAGCGTCGTGTATCCGTTGAAGCTGCAGAGTGATCTAGTGGTGGAGGGTATGCGAGTGAGAATGCAGGCATGAGTAGCGAATGACATGTGAGAAACATGTCCTCCGGATGACCAAGGGTTCCTGGGCTAGGCTAATCCTCCCAGGGTGAGTCGGGTCCTAAGGCGAGGCCGACAGGCGTAGTCGATGGATAACGGGTTGATATTCCCGTACCCGTATAAGCGCGCCCATGGTGAATCAGTGATACTAACTGTCCAGAAGCTGCTGCTTCCTCTTTTTGGGGTGGTGGTGGTGGATGCACGGGACCTGATCTGGTAGTAGCCAAGCGATGGGGTGACGCAGGAAGGTAGCTGTGCCAGGTAGTGGATTGCCTGGTGTAAGCGTGTAGGGTGACAGGTTGGCAAATCCGCCTGTTGTGTACCTGAGACGTGATGCGTAGCCATTGTGGTGAAGTCAGTGATCCTATGCTGCCGAGAAAAGCCTCTAGTGAGTTCTTATACGGCCCGTACCCCAAACCGACACAGGTGGTCAGGTAGAGAATACTAAGGAGTTCGAGAGAACTGTGGTTAAGGAATTCGGCAAAATGCCCCCGTAACTTTGGAAGAAGGGGGACCGGTGTTGGTGATCACTTTTTCGGTGTGAGCTGATGTCGGTCGCAGAGACCAGAGAGAAGCGACTGTTTACCAAAAACACAGGTCCGTGCGAAGACGTAAGTCGATGTATACGGACTGACGCCTGCCCGGTGCTGGAAGGTTAAGAGGACTGGTTAGTGGCCTTTGTGGCTGCGAAGCTGAGAATTTAAGCCCCAGTAAACGGCGGTGGTAACTATAACCATCCTAAGGTAGCGAAATTCCTTGTCGGGTAAGTTCCGACCTGCACGAATGGCGTAACGACTTCTCTACTGTCTCAACCACAGACTCGGCGAAATTGCATTACGAGTAAAGATGCTCGTTACGCGCGGCAGGACGAAAAGACCCCGGGACCTTCACTATAGCTTGGCATTGGTGTTCGGTTTTGTTTGTGTAGGATAGGTGGGAGACTGTGAAGCTCAGACGCCAGTTTGGGCGGAGTCGTTGTTGAAATACCACTCTGATGAAATTGGACCTCTAACCTCGGACCATGATCTGGTTTAGGGACAGTGCCTGGTGGGTAGTTTAACTGGGGCGGTTGCCTCCCAAAGAGTAACGGAGGCGCCCAAAGGTTCCCTCAGCCTGGTTGGCAATCAGGTGTTGAGTGTAAGTGCACAAGGGAGCTTGACTGTGAGACTGACAGGTCGAGCAGGGACGAAAGTCGGGACTAGTGATCCGGCACCGGCTTGTGGAAGCGGTGTCGCTCAACGGATAAAAGGTACCCCGGGGATAACAGGCTGATCTTCCCCAAGAGTCCATATCGACGGGATGGTTTGGCACCTCGATGTCGGCTCGTCGCATCCTGGGGCTGGAGTCGGTCCCAAGGGTTGGGCTGTTCGCCCATTAAAGCGGCACGCGAGCTGGGTTCAGAACGTCGTGAGACAGTTCGGTCTCTATCCGCCGTGCGCGTAAGAAACTTGTGGAAGGCTGCCCCTAGTACGAGAGGACCGGGGTGGACGAACCTCTGGTGTGCCAGTTGTTCCGCCAGGAGCATGGCTGGTTGGCTACGTTCGGAAGGAATAACCGCTGAAAGCATCTAAGCGGGAAGTCTGTTCCAAGATGAGGTTTCTCACCACCTTTGCGTGGGTAAGGCCCCCAATAGACGATTGGGTTGATAGGCCGGATCTGGAAGCACAGTAATGTGTGGAGGTGACCGGTACTAATGGGCCGAGGGCTTAACATTTTAAGTTTGTGTTTCGCGTTCACTGTATGGTGTCTGAGATGGCACGCTGATTCCCTGTTTTGGGGGTTTGCCGTCTGAATAGTGTTTCGGTGGTCATAGCTATGAGGAGATGCCCGGTCCCATTCCGAACCCGGAAGCTAAGCTCATACGCGCCGATGGTACTGCACTCGGGAGGGTGTGGGAGAGTAGGTCGCCGCCGAACTTAACATAGAGAAGCCCCGAGGGTTGAGAACAATCTCCCCTCGGGGCTTTCACCATTTCCAAACACAAGCAGATTTAATCGCCGTTGCTTAGCACCCTACACCTCCACACACCTACTGCACGGTAATATACACGGGATTGATGAAGTACTTCCCACATTAATTAGTCTCTGCCGCATACATACCGGACCCGCGTCCCATAGCCAAGCGTACCGTTCAAGGTTTTCCCCTGCCTAGGCCCAGGACCCCGTACATAAAATATCTCTCGTACATCTCCCGTACACACCTTATTCCCCGTTCATAACTGTCAGTCAGTACGCTTTGTTATACGGTGCTGCGGCCACAGCAAGTCTGCACACATCATCAGCTACACTTCCATGCAGAAATCTACGGTTCCTTTCCCTGCTCCGCATCGCCTACTCGGGTGGTTCGCCGGGGTTTCTATCGCTATTTAACTGAGGCGTCTATAGCATTTAAGGGCAACATAAAAGCGGCCAAGCCCGAGACTATGTCGAACCTTGCCGCTTTATGCACTGTGGTATGTGGACGTACAGCACATGTCACCTTCGTGCTTAGACCATGAGATCCTTCTCCTCCAGCAGCAGCACATCGTTACGCTGCTCCCGTACCTCCTTTAACCGTGTGCGTAGCTTGCCTAACGTATCCCATTCGATGGTAGGAATAGTCCGTCGGGCCTCAGCAATCACCGTTCGATCCGTCGTACCCCAGGCAATCGGCATGGGAGTAGCCAAATCCCAATAGTCGTGGCCGCCCCCCAGCTTTTCCGAGCCCGTCACTGCCACACACGGCACCTTTTGGCCAATCACCTTACGCAGTCCAGGAATGTCGTGTACATCGCGGGCAACCAACGCCCACTTCGTGGACTCATCAGGCTTTTTCGACAAATCGACTAAGGCCAATAACGTCATCCCGCTCTCCCGTGTATCCGCAACGATGGCAGGAACCAACGGTGACTTTTTAAAAGTTTTATCAATCGACCCGATAGCAGTTGGAATCCACACCATCACGACGCCAGACACCGCGGCTAGGACACACAATACCGACACCCAAAACACGCTTGCGCCCTTTACATACGCAAAATACGCAGCGACACCGAGAATGATCGTCAAGATAAGAGACGATACCTGCAGGCGACGGCGATCACCCACCAACTCGTTGTGTTTCTTGGCGTGTTCCTTATCGATGGGGAATTCAAAGATTCGCACTGGCATCGCAAACCTTCTACTTTCTCTCAAACATTATGGCTAATTTCTCAACAGTAACGTTCTGCTGGTTAGCCCAAACTATCCAGCTCGTTCGCATTCACAATGCGATATCCATAGCCCTGCTCCGCCAAAAAACGCTGGCGGTACGCGGCATAGGTCGCATCGATCGTGTCACGGGCAACAACAGTATAGAAGTGAGCCTCCTGACCACCGCTCTTTGGGCGAAGCAGTCGGCCCAATCGTTGGGCCTCTTCCTGCCGGCTCCGGTACGTTCCAGACACCTGGATTGCAACCGATGCTTCCGGTAGATCAATGGAGAAGTTCGCAACCTTACTCACTACCAGGGTACTGATTTCACCTCGTCGAAACGCATCGAAAAGACGTTCCCTTTCGGCGGTACGGGTTGTTCCCTGTACTAGTGGAGCATCAAGTTTGGTCGACAATCGCTCTAATTGATCCAGGTAGGCACCAATAACCAGGGTAGGTTCAGAGTGGTGACGGGTGACCAAATCAGCCACTACTCTATCCTTAGAAATTGCCGTGCAACAGCGACGGTACATCTCCTCGCGCTCTGCCGTCGCGTAGGCCATACGTTCTTCTTCCGTCAACGTCACCCGCACTTCAGTACATTCAGCTGTAGCGATCCAACCCTGGGATTCCAGATCCTTCCACGGCATATCAAAACGCTTTGGGCCGATGAGGGTAAAAACATCCTCTTCGCGGCCATCCTCACGGATCAAGGTGGCCGTCAAGCCCAACCGTCGACGGGATTGAAGATCAGCAGTCAGGCGGAACACCGGTGCGGGCAACAGGTGGACTTCGTCGTAAATAATGAGCCCCCAGTCCCGTGAGTCGAACAACTCCATTGACCGGTAAACCCCCTTCGTCTTCCGCGTCACCACCTGGTAGGTGGCGATAGTGACTGGGCGGATTTCTTTCCGCTCCCCCGAGTACTCGCCAATCTCATCCACAGTAAGGGTTGTACGCTGCAGCAGTTCCCGCTTCCATTGCCGGCCTGCCACCGTCGAGTTCACCAGAATAAGAGTGGTCTTTTGGGCGCGCACCATGGTTTCGATACCCACCACAGTTTTCCCGGCGCCACAAGGTAGTACGACTACCCCGGAACCACCCGCCCAAGCAGCCTCTGCCGCCCAGCGCTGGTAGTCGCGGGCCTCCCAGGTGACGTGTTCTTGACTGCGTGCGATGGGATGTGCTTCACCGTCGACATAACCCGCAACATCCTCTGCCGGCCACCCCACTTTAATGAGCTCTTGCTTCAGGCGGCCTCGTTCAGAAGGGTGAACTATCACCGTATCGGGACCTACCGACTGCCCCAAAAGAGGACGAATCTTCCTGTGACGTATCACTTCTGCCAGTACAGCAGGATCGGTAGAGACAAGCACAAGTCCGTGGGCAGGGTCGTTGACAAGGTGGAGGCGGCCATAGCGCTCCATCGTCTCCGCAATGGCGATGAGAAGAGGTTGCGGCACTGGATAGCGGGAATACCGCACTAAGGAGTCCACAACCTGCTCTGCATCATGTCCAGCTGCCCGTGCGTTCCACAGTGCGAGCGGAGTGATGCGGTAGGTATGAATATGCTCGGGGGCTCGTTCAAGCTCAGCGAAGGGGGCAATAGCCTGGCGCACCTCGTCAGCTAGCGGGTGATCGACTTCTAACAACATGGTGTTGTCGGACTGGACGATCAGCGGACCATCGGACATTCAAACTCCTTGGCAGTATCTGCTGTCACTTGTCTGTGACGATGCGGACCGAACGGATCTTGTGCAATGCGAAACGGTAGGGTTGGCGGGTGGTGATATCTATGGCATCCAACCTGCCTCCTGACATTCCCTGGGGGAGTATGCGGATCTGCGCTTCTATCCCGGTTCCCTTGATGAACCCCAGGATCACTTCCCGGTGGCTGACAATAGCCTCCTGTAGAGCCGGAATGATGCTCTCGCCCGTCACCATTGGTCCACTGTTCCGATTATTGTCCTCTGCGGCCTGCAAGCGGCTCGCAATCTCCTGAACCTGGTTTGGGGAAAGCTGGGAGTGCAAGGAGCGGGTAGTAAGGGGAGTATTAGTAGGAACTGGGTTGCAATAGGGATTATCTGCTGAAGGGCGTGGCCGATGGTGGCGGAGCGCCAGTACCCCACCATGGTGATCTTCCAGAATAGGGCTGAAACCAGCCTGTTGCAGCGCTGAGTGAAGTTCACGCGGTGTGACATCGGCAACTGCCACCGTGGGAGCAAGAGAGCGTAGCCCGCAATGGCGCATCGACGGTGCGGCCATGACGGCACGGATGAGTGTGGGATCGTCAGAATGCACCACGGATACGGCAGGAGCTACCCGTAGGGCTCCATGGCGGCGGGCGGCATCGTCGATGAGATAACCCAGCGCCTGTGGTACTGCATTCACGGACAGATCATGAAGGAATGTGTGAATGTCAGTGGCGGTAAGGCCGGTGTCCAAGGCGTGCCGGATGCTGTCTTCAGTGATGCGGTAGAGGGTCGCCATTCCGGGGGATTCCACTCGTGCGATGCGCCTCAGTGTGTCCGTGTGAGTGGGGGCGAGAAAACCTTGGACAAGCACGGTGTAGTCGTCCTGCACCAGGATAGACGTGGTTTCCGGAGGGATGTGGGAAGTGATAGCTTCCGCCAGCTTACCTGTGAAGAGGGAGCGGCCCACCTGGGTGAGGGTGGTGGAATGTAGCAGGCCAAGGACGTCTGCCACCTGTAGCGTATCCGTGAAAGCATCACCTCCGGTGAGAGTGGAAATGAGTGGGTAGTTCCAGTGTGTGAGTGCGGCGACGTCACGAGCTTCCGCTGTATGAAGAGAGGCCGGCCAGAGGGTGAGACTCTCCAACAGCTGGTGGCGAATGGCTACGAGACGGCTATCCGCGGCATGCGGATTGAGTGCTAATGCACGTTCGTGGGGTGTTCCGCTCCATGACCGTGGACTGTGCCACCAGGTACGGATGAGGAGTTCCCATTGTTCGGCGGGGGAAGCCGTCACGAATACGTCAGCGGTGATGGTGGTGGTCCACGCACCGTCCTCGAGAAGAGCTTCCTCGATAATGCCGAGAGCAGCGAGCGCCTCTAGACCGATGGTGATCTGGTCGGTAGCGAGGCCGGTACTGGTGGCGAGCCGGCGTAGCTCGCGTTGCCCAATACCCCCATCAGCGAGGGCGTGCAGTGGTTGGTTATCGATAGCCGTGATGAGCTCACGTAGCGTGTGCAGGAACAATGCGAAATGGTCTAACCCTGTCGCAGGGGAACCGGCGGTAGTGCCTCCCAACAAATGGGCGATTGCTGTGGGGGAGCTCCGTTGCGTGGGGGTAGGGCAGGCTAGCGGCTCCTCATGGGCTGCGGCGACGGAGTGATGCAGTGCGGAGTAGACATCTTCGGGGAGAACTATGGTGTCCGCTGTGTGCTTGTCGAGGGTCAGCAGCTCCGCAGCGAGCAGCTGTTGTAAGGGATGGTCGTGTGGAGCCTGTGCGATGGCAGTGGCATGGCCTTTCCGACCGGATTCTGCGAGTGTTTCCAGTACCTGACGTTGCTTTGGAGGGAGGAGGGCGATGCGTGCGCGTAACTCAGTACAGTCCCGCAACGGAGGGTTGTCCAGCAGATCGAGGGGGAGCTGGGAAAAGACGTCAGAGAGCCCAGGGGGCAGTGAATAGCCGCCATCGTCACCAGGATAGAGTAGTGCGTAATTTTGTAGAGAGGTGACGAGATCCCTAGTACCACCCGGAAGGGAATCCGCTGCGCCGGGCAGTGTGGGGGTGAGTTCTGCGTGATCGTCAGTATTCGCCCGTAGGGTTCCGGCCGCTACTGCTGCGAGAAAGGCGAGCTGTGGGCGGTTGAGGCTACTCAATGCGCGCCGGTAGGAGCGTTGCTGAGTGAGCCGAGTAGAGAGGACGACGAGGCTAGTAGGTGGGGGAACGGCGACATCAGGACGCAGGTGGAGGAGGGTGGCGAGGCTTTCTGTGGGGAGTGAGCCGAGCCACGCATCCCAGCTGGTGTGCGTTCGCAAGTCCATCCTTCCAGCTTACCGCGAAGAGGATAACGGCGAGTGTGGTGGATAAAGAGGGGAGGCTGTTGACATAGCAGTGTGGCCAGCTAACGAACTAGCTGGCCACACTGTGATGGTGATGCCGGGAGCTGTTGTAGCTCGCGCGAGAGGAGGGTGTCCTTTAGTCGTAAAGGACAGAAAGCGGAAGGATCGTGAGGAGGCTATCCTTCTTATCCTTCTTATTTTTCTCGCCTTTCTTGGCGTTCTGCGAATTGGTTTTTTTCTCTACCTTCTTCTCTGTCTGCAGCGGTAGAGTCTTGGTGGACTTGGTGCCCGTCGCGGAGACCTTAGCGGAGCCCGTGGAGGCGGTCTTTGCCGTATTGGCGCCAACTACCGGGGTGGCGCCATCGGTTACCGCATTGAGTTTACTGGAGGGAGCGTAGAGCTTCTCTTCCACGCCACCGTCGCCTTCAACGACCTTTGCGGCGGAGCGGTTTACCTTGGTATAGGTGGAGTCAACTTTCTGCAGAGCAGCGCTGTCGGACTCTTTGCTGGCTTTGCGGGCCGGCTTGACGACTTTATTGGTGAAGCCCTTATTGGCCTTATCGATGGCCTTGTCGGCCTTCTTTTCATCCACGGGGAGGCCGAGGTTAGCGGCAGTCTCTACGACAACACCAGCAGTTTCGGTGGTCTTGTACTGGATGAAGTTGTTTTCGCGTTCACGGCGTTGCGCTTCGCGACGCTTCTGCTCGGCGAGGCGCTTCTTCTTAGCGAGTTCGCCGGGGGTTACGGTATTACGGGGGGTGGGTCCACTGCTCAGCCCGAGAGAGGAGGAGCAGGCTGGCCAGGCGCCCCAGCCTTGAGTAGCGAGCACGTGCTCTGCTACTGCGATTTGCTGATCCCGGGTTGCCAGATCTGCGCTGGGGGCGTAGTTGGTGCCGCCATGGGCAGCCCAGGTGCCTTGGCTGAACTGGAGGCCACCGTAGTAGCCATTACCAGTATTGATGTGCCAGTTGCCGCCGGATTCGCACTGTGCGAGCCGGTCCCAATCGGAGTTGGGGGCGGCAGAGGCGAGGGGGGATGAGATGACACCCACTGCGAGGGCGGCAGCGCCGGACAGGGCGATGGAGGAGACCGCTTTCTTTACGTCGGCAATTCCAAACTGACGTCCTTGTGCAGAATGTGCACCCATGAGGTTCCTTTTCCAAACAAATGCGCCGTTCATCGGTGTTCTTGCGGGGTAGTGGAAGAAACGTGGGCCTTTATGTAGGCCGTTATGATGACCGTTCCCATCCTTGTTCGCTGTTCAAGGGGCAGCGCTCTCGATGGTCAGGGGATGGGATATGCATCCTGACAATCGGAGTAGTTGAAGCAACTATGGATATAAGAATACAGTTCCGTATCCGAATCGTCACCTAAACGAAATAAAGATGAAGGGCTTTCTGTGGTGGGAATGCTGCACTTTTCTCCAAAGTCCCTGCGTATAGCCCTGTCTTAAAGGTCAAGAAATCATTACAAAATCCCATAATGTGGGAGGAATAAGGAGAGCATGGTGACGAAATCGCCCTTGTCTTATTGCTTTATATACGTGACTGGGAATCGGTACACTGTAGGGACTGTATTGAGTACAAACCCGTGTACATACCAGGAAAGGAGATGCACGGATTATGCCCCACGGCAAAGTGAAGTGGTACGACCCGGAGAAGGGGTTCGGCTTCATTACCCAAGAAGAGGGGGAAGACGTCTACGTTCGTGCTTCTGTTCTTCCTGAAGGCGTGACCGAGCTAAAACCAGGTCAGCGTGTCGATATGGATATTGTTGCCGGGCGCCGCGGTCCCCAAGCACTTCGTTTGGAAGTCCTTGCACCAGCCCCCTCCGTATCCGCTAACCAACGGAAGCAACGTCGACAGAGCGCACACCGGCACACCCCGGACGAACTACACGGCATGATCGAAGACATGATCACGCTCATGGAATCCGCCGTGCAGCCGGAGCTTCGGAAGGGACGCTACCCCGACCGTAAAACCGCACAGCACATCTCGGAAATTGTCCGCGCGGTAGCGCGCGAGCTCGACCATTAGGCCGGGTCTTCTCCCCACCGGCATGTCGCCTCTGGCGCCACACCAGGGGCTGTGACATTCCCCAACATGAAAAGTGGCACAATAGAACTGTGAGTGACGACATCGCAAAGACACCTCCCTCTGCCAACCCCACGCCGTTGGGGAGTTCTGCTGCGGAGGCGCTGGCCAGGCAGGCTGTCGCTGACCTACACTCCGGCGGGGCTGGCGAGCTACTTGGGGCTCAAACGGAAGACAATGGTTCCACAACTTACCGCTTTTCCTCCGATCTACCCGGTTACCGCGGATGGGAATGGCAAGTGGTTCTCTCCGGCGAGGACAGCCATCCCACACTAGACGAACTGGCATTAATGCCGGGCAACGATGCGCTGCTTGCCCCAGCTTGGGTTCCGTGGGAAGACCGTTTGCAGCCGGGAGATCTCTCCGATGGTGATATTTTGCCGGTCGCGGAGGACGATCCCCGGCTCGTTCCCGGCTATGTGGACTCTGGAGACGATGAACTCGATGATGCAGCTATGCCAATTGGCTACGGACGCGAGCGAGTACTGAGCCCTGAAGGACGCGACGAAGCAGCTACTCGCTGGGCAAAGGGAGAGTACGGCCCCCACAGCACCCGGGCTAAGAAAGCCCCGGCCCGGTGTGAAACCTGTGGTTTCTACCTACCACTAGCAGGAGCACTGAAAGCAAGCTTCGGCGTGTGCGCTAATCGTCTCTCGGCCGATGGTCATGTGGTCCACGTCCGTTATGGGTGTGGTGCCCATTCCAGCATTCAAGAAGACCATTCTGCGGCCCGGCCAGCAGACATGTATTTCGATGATGCAGAATTTGAACTCGTCGCTAAACCTGTTGGGGCAACCATTCCAGCCGACAAGACGTCAGGAAATGTGTAACAGACCGTTACTGCTGGTGCGGAATTTCGACAATCACGCGGTCGACAGCTTTGTCCCCCTCGCGCTGCACGTCGGGCAGTGAAGTCTGCGCAGTGGCAGCCCCACGGCGAACCGCACTCCTTTGCCAGGCAAAAATGGCGTAAATACCGACGCCGACACCAACACCGCACACCGCAACCCACATAGCTGTGGCGTGTACTCCCGCAACAAGCAGCGTCACCAGCGACACCAGCCATGCCGCAGTTCCTGCTGCGATCACCGGCCGGGGGTCAATAAGGCGAGCCGGTAGAGCGGGGATAGAGCGTTTCTTCATGTTTTCTCGGTACCGCCTTGTCATCGTTACTATCGTCAACAGTACCGAAAACAATTCAGTTTGCCGCCTAACTAGACTGTAAAACACACCACGTTCCCAGGGAGAACACCCAGTATGGTTCACATGATCCCCATCGCCGACCCCCTCGACTCCCGTATCGATGGCTTCCGGAATCTCAACCATGCCGAGAAACGACGTGATCATGCTGGATCAGACGGTGTCGTCATCGGAGAAGGCTCACTGGTGACCGACCGCATGCTCGCATCATGGTGCCCGCCCACCCAATTTCTGGGAACAGAAGCAGGGCTAGCACGCCTCACTGCGATGCCGGATTATGGCGAACTAGCCGCATCCACCCCCTTCTATCTTGCAACGGAAGATGTCATCTCCGAATGCGTGGGCTTCCACTTCAATCGCCATATTTTTGCGCTGGCACCGCGCCCCGCTCCCCGTGCGGTCGAGGATGTCCTTGCGCACAGTCCGCGCACTTTGGCTGTATTGGAAGGACTGAACGACCACGCCAACATCGGAAGTATCTTCCGCAATGCAGCTGCGTTAGGAGTAGGCGGGGTACTTACTGGTGCCGGGTGTGCAGATCCGCTGTATCGGCGATCAGTACGCGTGTCGATGGGACATGTCCTTCGCATTCCCTTTGCTCCCTGCACCGGTGGCCCGAACGATTGGCAAGAACCCACCTTTGCACAGTTGCGCGCGGCCGGATACCGCATCCTCGCCCTCACCCCAGCCCACGATGCACAGGTGCTTGCGGATGTTGCGGAGGGCGGCAAAGTTGCCTTTATCGTAGGTGCGGAAGGCCCCGGATTACGTCGGAAAACAATGCGATTAGCCGACGCAAGAGTACAAATACCCATGCAGATTGGGGTGGACTCGCTCAACGTCGCTACTTCAGCAGCGGTGGCCTTCTACGAGCGCGCCCGCACCCATCACTAACACTTGTCGGTGTAGTCCTCACCATAAGCCGCAGTATAGGCCTGGTAGTTGCCAGCATCGCTGTATCCGTCACCCACTGCATCTTCGGCAGAGTACCCGTCACCCGTCGCGGTATCAGGGGCATAGTCGGCGTAGGGGGAAAAATCCTCGTCACTAGTAGCGAGAGCATCCTCCTCGACAGGATCGCCATTCCACCACCGCTTAAAGCGAGTCCATAGACCATCCTTGTGCGCTTTGTCCTCTTTGCCCGCTAATGCATTCGCGCGTCGACCACCGCGCTTGCGGCCTTCGCTAGCATCGTCCTTGGCCGCATTTGCCACTTCGCCAGTTGCTTCTTCCAGCTCGGCTGCAGCGAGTTCATCAGCAGAGACACCCGTACCCATCTCCGGAAACCGAAGTAGCGCATCGTCATCAGGGACGTTGCGATCCATGGGTCGAGCTTCAGGCCGGCCGTCAAGGGCAAATCCATTCACCAAAATATTGAGGTGGTGGGCGCGCGGTTCAAAGCCTAGCCATGCCGTGTAGAGCGTGAGCAGCATATCTCCCGGCAGGAAGGGGAGTGGAATAGCGAAGTCGGATCCGAGGTCGATCTCCTTAGGTACCGGATACTGCCCAGCCCAGTAAGGACCTTCCACGCCAAGAGGAAGCCCCTTGTCTTCAAGGATCTCACAGGCTGTCGCACTAAATGCGCGTTCCAGTTTGCCCTGGCGCCAATGGGCAAAGCCGGCAAAGGTTCCCGACGGCCCCTGTGCAAAGGCATAAATATCATCCGCCGCATCTGGTTGTACCCACTCGGGTACCAAGTCGAGCATGCGGTTGAGTGGAATGGCTGCAGTTTGCAGCACAGTGGCACCTGGGTAGGTGCCTACGTACACTTCTGTGTGTCCAGCAGGAGCGGAGCGGGTGAGGGGGAACGTTCCCAGGGGAGTGACGGGTTTCTCAGGGAAGAGACCGGCGACGAGCTGTAGCCCGTACTCGGCATCGGGCTGCGGGTTGGAGGCCAGCAGTGCGTGGGCATCAGGAGCGGAGACAAACCACAGCGTTACAACAGCGTGCTCTGCAGAATTAGTCATTTTGTTGACCTCGAACACCTAGTAGGACATCTTCCCAAGAGGGCATTGTAGGGTGCTTCTGCTTCTTCCGCGCAGCACGACGTGAATGATCATCATCCGCGCTGTGTGCGGAAGGAGAAGCGGAGAGAGGCTTCACTGGAGGAATGAATTTTGCAATGGGGGGAGTAGTCCCCTCGTCTTCCTCCGGTTGAGATGAGGCCGATGGGGTACTCTTGTCGGCACTGGAGTCCGGTATGTCGGCGGCAGTGCCGCTCTTGTATGCGGCAAACTGCCGAATGTTGTCCAGACTTAGCTGCTCGGTCGGGGGAGTCGAGGTGGTGTTCTTGGTACTCTTGCTGGCGCGGCTTTTCGCGGTGCTCCTTGTGGTCTCTGCTGGGGCAGGACTAGCAGCCGTGGCGGGTGGGGAAGCCTCCACGGATTCGAGGGAACGGACGGGGCCAGGAGTGGTGGGGTTGGTGAGGTCATCCATGCTTACCGTCACCGACTTCACATATCCGGGTGTGCGGCGGCGCACACTTCCCGGGCGGGAACCATCCGGCAGACCGGCTGCGTCGCGTTGCGCCGCCACAGCCAGTTGGTGGCGCGTTTCTTGGCTTGTACGGGAATTACGCAGGCGTGCGGCCCCCAGGTTGGAGATGGAGGTAACGCTCGTCGGCCGGCTGGGGACGAAGGAGGGATCGGTCAGCTCGCTAGCTGTCTCGTCGATGGGGCTGGTGATGGCGTAGGAGCGATCCTGCTGAAAACGCCAGTGCGCGGTGTTGTCCGCATGGCCTTCTTCCCAGCGAAGCTCAATGATCCAGTGGCCATCCGCAGTCTTCCACGAGTCCCAGCTTCCATCGTGGTAGTCGATGCCTCGTGTACTGAGCCCCGTGTGTGCGGCCATAGCGAGGGTAATGTCGGAGGGGCCATCGGCCAGAAGCGGATGAGATTCCTGGGCGCGGCGCACCATGTTGGCCCTCTCCATGAGGATCGGGCGGGCTAGATTGTCGAGGCGGGAACGTTGCATGCCGGCGCGGTCGGCCAGTTCATCGGTGGATGCCCCAGCCCGGATGAGTTCTTGGATCTCGGAGGGACGCATGGTGTTAGATTTTTCTACCCGAACCTGGCGCAGTCCCGGTACGTCACCTCGTGCGGCAGCACGTAGCTGCTCATCAGCGATGACGGAGAACTCTTCTTCAGTCGTCGGATCGCGCAGGATGATGCTATTTTCGTCCGCATTGTAACCAGCTACGTGTAGCTCTCGCATAGACGACACCTCCGCTGGTTGTGAGTTCTTTACAACAACTTTAGCGGAAGACACTTGCGTTATTGGGAAAGGACAGTACAAAAAACCGTGGAAGATCCACAGTTTGGTGGATCTTCCACGGTTTGTGAAAGTTCACAGTCCGAGGACCGGGCTAGCGAATGTGCTTAGAGATGGTCGACAACGTAGTCGATGCACTTGGTGAGCTGGCTGACGTCCTCGGGGTCGATAGCCGGGAACATACCGATGCGCAGCTGGTTACGGCCAAGCTTGCGGTAGGGCTCAGTGTCGAGCACACCGTTGGCGCGCAGTGCCTTGGCGACAGCTGCAGCGTCGACCTCGTCGTTGAAGTCGATGGTGCCCACTACCAGTGAACGGAGTGCCGGATCCGTCACGAACGGGGTGGCGAATTCGCTTTTCTCGGCCCACTCGTAGAGACGGCTGGAGGAGTCGGTGGTACGACCAACGGTGAAGTCCAGTCCACCGTTCTCATTCATCCATTCAACCTGGTTCGCCAGCATAAGGAGGGTGGCGACGGCCGGGGTGTTGTAGGTCTGGTTCTTACGGGAGTTGTCCAGCGCAGTCTTGAGATCGAGGAAGCCCGGGATGAAGCGGCCGCTGGTGGAGATTTCTTCAATTCGGTCGATGGCGGCGGGGCTCATCACTGCCAACCACAGCCCACCGTCAGAGGCGTAGCACTTCTGAGGGGAGAAGTAGTAGCAGTCCGCATCTGCAATGTTGACGGGCAGCCCACCGGAGCCGGAGGTGGCATCGATAGCAATGAGGGCGCCGTCGGAGCCTTCCGGACGCTCGACACCCAGCATGACACCGGTGGAGGTCTCGTTGTGTGCCCAGCCGATCAGGTCGCAGCTATCGTCGGTGACGGGGGTGGGAGCAGAACCGGGTTCGGCTGCGACAATGACCGGGTCCTGCAGCCACGGAGCCTTCTTCGAGGCAGTGGCGAACTTGGAGGAGAACTCACCAAAGGTCAGGTTCAAAGAACGTTCCCGAATGAGACCGAACGTTGCGGCATCCCAGAAAGCGGTAGCGCCGCCGATGCCCAGCACAACTTCGTATCCTTCGGGGGCTTGGAAGAGGTCAAGCAGTCCTTCTTGGATGCGTTTGACGACATTCTTCACAGCAGGCTGGCGGTGGCTGGTGCCCATGATGGAAGCACCCGGATTGAGCAGCGAATCGAGTTGTGCTGCACGGACCTTGGAGGGTCCGCAGCCAAAGCGGCCATCAGCGGGAAGAAGATCAGCAGGGATCGTGATCATAGCGTCGGTCATTATTGTCCTTCGTGACTCTATATGGAGATTGTCTTGGCTGGCAGTCTGGCACAACTACCAGGGGCAGACTCTTACGATTCTAGTCTGCTCTCATGGGGTAAGGGAATTGGGCTCCGTGCTTAGCGAATCTCCTTCTTGTCGCTGTCACCATGCCGTCACCAGTGCATCATCAACTCCTCGTAGCGGATTTCCTAGACTTGCCTCATAGCTCGCTACAAGTGGCTATTCTTAGGGACAATAGAGCGTGTGGCGGACTGAATCTCCCAGATGTTCCCGACCTCTTTACCACCCGTAACTGTCGAGGAGAAGAGCTGATGGACGAGAGTTTTGAAGACAAGATCGCGCTAGAAATCGAAGCTCAACTGGTTTCTGGGCGCACTATTGCGCTGGAGTCTGGCCCTTATCGGGCACTGATTGATCGACAGGGTGCGGCTGTGCAAGGTCTCTGGTGGACCCCATCTGAAGGGGCGACGGAAGTTCCGCTAGCGGAACCCTACGGTGCGGAATCCCCCTTTACCTGTGGCCAAACTCTCATCCCATGGCCTAACCGCATCGCGGATGCGCGGTTCCTTTTCCAGGAGACGCCGGTGGCGTTGGAGATGAGCGAGCCGGCGCTCCATAATGCCATTCATGGGCTCGCGACAGCGGCGCTGTGGGATGTGTCTGAGAAAGCTTCCGATGGGAGTTTCGTGACCTTGAGCTTTCGCTCGGGGCCAGCGCTGGGCAATGGATGGCCCTGGGAGTTTTCCGTAGTGGTGCGTTATGAAGTCTCGGCAGCTGGCTTGACGGTTGCAGTGTCAGTAAAAAATGAGTCCCGCCAAGCGATGCCGTGGGGGTATGGTGCACATCCCTATATCACCGCGGGTGGGGCGGCCTTGAATGCATGCACGCTGCAGGCGAGTGTTGACGAGTGGTGGGTGACGGATGACCGTAACCTGCCGACCGGCGAGCACCTTCCAATTGGGGAAGGAGTGCCGGTACTTCGCCAGCCGACTAGTATGGAGGATGTCTGGTTTGATACTCCGTTCACGGTTGCACAAGACACGCCGGTCGATGTTGGTTGGCGGGAACTCGCGCGGCTGACTGGCCCGGTAGCAGAGGATCAGAACGTCAGCGTGGTGATGGATGCAGATTCTGGTTTTACTTGGTTGCAGATTTTCACTACTGGCGAGAAAACGGTGATGTTCCCCGGCAAGGACACCGAGGAAGGGCGTGCACTGGCGGTAGAACCCATGACATGTCCGCCTAATGCTATGGTGACCGGCCAAGATGTCATCGTGCTCGAGCCATTCGCTGAGTGGTCGGGGCAGTGGCGCGTGCACGGGGAGGTTTCTGACCACCTCTAGTCGTCTACAAAATTGTCGAGCAAGCACAAGCTGCGGGTTATTTTTAAAATAGCGAGAAGGTATTCTTAGGTTCACGACTGTATGAGATCTCTCTCAACAGTGGGAGCCGGACTCCCGAGCCGCAGAACGAAAGGAAAGCGTGTGAGTCAGGAGCAGAACCCCAACGATATGGCCAAGTTGATCCTCCCGGACGGCGATATCGACCTGCCTATTGTGCACGCAACCGAGGGTTACGACGGCGTCCAATTAGGAGCTCTTCTCAACAAGACGGGGATGATCACCCTCGACAACGGTTATGTCAATACCGGTTCGTGCGAGTCGCGTATCACCTACATCGACGGTGACAAGGGCATCCTCCGATACCGTGGTTACCCCATCGAGGAGCTAGCAGAGAAGGCCACCTTCATGGAAGTGGCTTACCTACTTATTCATGGCCATCTCCCAGATTTTGCGGAACTTGAAGACTTTCGCATGAGCATCAAGTACAACACGGAACTCGATTGGGACTTCCGTAAGCTCTATGAGGCAATTCCGCGGTGGGGTCATCCGATGCCGTCCATGTCCGCTGCCGTCAACCTGCTGTCCTGCTACAACCAGGATTGTTTGGATCCCCACGATCCGGAGCAGGTGGAGAAGGCCACTCGCGTCCTCATGGGGCAGGTGCCGATGCTCACGGCGGACATCTACCGTCACCTGCATGGCATGGCTCCGATGTACCCTCGCCACGAGTACACTCTTGTCGAGAACTTCCTGCGGATGATGTTCGGATCTCCCTCCCAGGAATACGAGCTGGATCCCGAGCTGGTTCACACCATGGAAGTGCTCCTCATCCTGCACGCAGACCACGAGCAGAATTGCTCGACGTCGACAGTGCGTATGGTGGGGTCCTCGCAGGCGAACCTCTTTGTCTCCATTGCTGCTGGTATTAATGCGCTGTACGGCCCGCTGCACGGTGGCGCCAACCAGGCTGTGCTGGAGATGCTGGAGAAGATTCGCGATGACGGCGGCGACGCGCATGATTACATGGAGCGGGTGAAGAACAAGGAAGACGGCGTTCGTCTAATGGGCTTCGGCCACCGTGTCTACAAGAACTACGATCCGCGGGCAGCCATTGTGAAGAAGCACGCTCACCGTGTGATCGATATGTTGGGTGGCGATGAGCTCCTCGATATTGCCCTGGCATTGGAAGAGAAGGCGCTAGCGGATGATTACTTTGTCGAGCGTCGCCTCTACCCGAATGTCGACTTCTACACTGGTTTGATCTATCGGGCGATGGGATTTCCGACCCAGATGTTCACGCCGCTCTTCGCCTTTGGTCGCTTGCCTGGGTGGATTGCCCAGTGGCGCGAGCAGAATAGCGATCCCCGCAACAAGATTGGTCGTCCGCGCCAAGTGTACAAGGGCGAGACGGAACGCGCGTTCGTTCCGCTGGAAGACCGCCAGTAAGGCTACTTGTGCAGAAGCTGCCGTATGGCATGTCAGGTGTCCCCTCGGTAGGGGCCCGTTTGTCCTGTTAGATAACACTGAAGAGAGAAGAGGTCGGCGCTTGGACTGACCTCTTCTGTTTACCTTTTCTTACTGGTTGACTTCCACTCTGCACGAAGTAGCATAAATAAATGCGCACATAACAATATGTTGCGTAAGGGCAAACAAAGGACAAGAACATGGCTGATTGCGGCTGCAGCCCCGATTGCACCTGCACCGATACCTGCACCTGCTGCGCAGAAGGACACTGTGGTAAGAACGAGTGCGGCCCCGATTGCACCTGCGACTGCCACAAGTAGGGCGTTATAACTCCATGGCGTAGTGAGTGAACTCATCGCCACATGAACAAGACAGTGCGAGGCGAACCAGGAAGGTTCTCCTCGCACTGTTGTGGTGTCTTGTCCGTTGAGAGGGGAGAAAACGGTCTCTACCCCGATATACCGAAGAAGGTGCTATCTAGAGGATAGAAGTGTGCCTGAGGCGGCTACTTCTTCTCGTCTGGCTTCACCACCAAATTGTCGACAGTTGCATACGGAAGGGACGTCCGCGTTACCACCGGATCTTTGAGGTAATAGTCATTGACCAGTTTCCACGCGGCAGGGTTGTGGCGCACATACACACCATGGTCGCCACCCTCCGTCTTCACGAAGTAGGCGTTCATGGCATCGGCCATCTTCACACCACCCGGGTAAGGAGTCTGCGTGTCGTACACCGACTGCAGCACTACTGGGCGAATCTTGAGATACGCTCCCGTCACCTGGACGGGCTTGGTGGTCGGGACAATACCCGGGCACATTACCCCAGATGTGACGATGAGATTCTTCAGCGTGAAGAAGTCCGCACCCGTGAAGTAGGCAGCGGCAGTTGCCGGCAAGTTCACCGGGCTCGGGGCAACCGCATTCTCATTGCAGGTGACTGCGGTGAACACATTAGCAGAGATAATTTGCTCTTCCTTCTCCGCCTTGGTCAGCGGCTTCGGGCGAGGCCTCTGCATGTAGGAAGCCACTTTGGGCCAGGCAGAGCGGCCCGTGAAGGCACTACCAGTGAGCTCCCACAGATTGTGTTCCTGCTCGGTACTGGGAACCTGCCAGGCGTGGATAGCGCGCTCAATACGGTCGGCAATGGGGCGTGCCAGATTGTAGCCTTCCAGGTAGAGCTGGATGTTGTGGCTGAACTCCGGGGGCACGTCGCCAATTTGTGCGGGAGGCGCACTGAGACGCGGAGTGCCGGGTCCATGCGTCTCTTTTTCAACGATGCGGTACCACTTGGTGTAGACCTTCAGCGGGGTGTCTCCCAGATGGTAAAGGTCATCATGGGCGGCAATGAAGTCAAACATTTCGTACATACGGCGCCGCTGCATGTCACCCTGGTTACCGAAGTTATTGGTCCAAATCTCGGAGGGGTCGACAGCAGAGTCGAGGACGAAGCGCCCCGTGTGCTCCGGGAAAATAGTCGCGTACACTGCACCGAGCCACGTGCCGTAGGACGCACCGTAAAAATTGATCTTCTGTTCGCCCAAGTACTGGCGTGCCATATCAAAGTCACGTGCCGTGTTTTCCGTAGTGACCTGATCAAAGAGAGCGCCATAGTCCTTTACGCAGCGCTTATACTCAGCCTGGGCTTTTTCCTTAGCTTTGCTGGCAGAGTCCTTTGGGTCAACATCACCGACGAGCCGTTGCAACTCTGATACGGTCTTGGTCACCTTTTCCTTAGCACCCGCAAGATTCTTCGGCAGGTCCCGTTCTTCGTCCTTCTCCGGGGAATCAATCTCCGGTACGGTTGGGTCGACACAGGGCTTTAGTGGAGTTGCATGCTGCAAACCACGAGGTTGCACAGAGATGAGATCGAAATGCTTGTGGAGTGGGCCAGCGCCAGCGGAGACCATCCAGTTCCACAAGTTGAGACCAGAACCGCCTGGTCCACCCGGATTGTTGAGGATGATGCCGCGAGAATGGCCGGTGGCCTTGATACGAGACATCGTGATGGTGATCTTCTTGCCGTGAGGTTTGCGGTAGTCCAACGGCACCTTAAAGGTGGTGCACTGCATGTGGTAAGCAGGATTGCTGAGGACGTCCTTCGGACAGGGGCCCCAATGTAGAGTATCGCCAGGTTGTTCAGCAGCTTGTGCTACTGCAGCGTAGGGAGAAGCCAGCAGACCTGCTGTTAGTGCGGTACCCGTCACCAGACTTAGAACTTTGTGGTTTGCACGTGGAAAAGCCATGCAATGCACCTTTCTGTGAAAGTAACAGTGTTTCCACGATGCGCCGTCGAAAACACGGAGGGAGATAGCGGAATCAGCATCAGCTAGTGAGCTGCTCGCATACTCACCACAATGTCTCCCTGCGGAACTGTTAGCAGGGTATGATCTAGCTCCACTCTACCCGCATGGAGAGAGATTAGGCTCGTAGAGTCCGTCTGACCTGGGGCAAGAGGAATCTTCACCGGATGCCCAGACCAATTTGCCACAAATAGGAGGCCATTGCGCATTAGCGCGACGATCCCCGGTTGGAACCAGACGATGCGTGCGGGAGCCAACACCGGGATATCCGAGGTGTGGTTCTGGCGCGGCTGAAGGGTGCCATTCATAGCCCGATAGCGCCATTCCACCATGGTGCGATAAGCAGCATCACGCTGAACACAGAGGAACTGCCCCACCCGTGGCCGCAAGAGGTGGGGAGTGCAATGAGGAGTGTCGACGAGTCCTGCGGGTGTCGAAGGTGCGGGCTGGTCGCGGGAATCGAATGCATAGCCGCTGTAAAGGAAGGGGCTACCGTGCTGAGTAGCCAGCATCAGGAGAGTAGCGAAATGGTAGACCCAGCCATCCCGGTAGGTGAGGAGGTTAACGTCACGCTCAAAATCGTGGTTAGTGACGATAGGTACCGCTTGGGAGAGGGGAAGCAACCCCCGCTCAGCCCCGGTCGAAAACAAG
Source organism: Lawsonella clevelandensis (assembly GCF_001293125.1). NCBI lineage: Bacteria > Bacillati > Actinomycetota > Actinomycetes > Mycobacteriales > Lawsonellaceae > Lawsonella > Lawsonella clevelandensis. The sequence goes on along the minus strand of NZ_CP009312.1, from coordinate 532,098 downwards.
CCGAAAAGGTCCCCATACTGGAGAGCGTCTTTCACTACTCCAGCGAAGGCGAAGTCGAAAACACGGCCATTCTGGAAATACTCCTGCGGGTGGATAGGCTCGTGCAGACCAATGATGACTTCCTGCACCACAAACTTGTCAGCGGGTACGACCGAAAGAATGCCCGCAACATCTGCAGCAGAAATATGTTTAGCTGCGTCAATCCGGAATCCATCAACCCCTACGCTGAGCAGGTCGCGGAGGTAGGCGTGAAGAACCTTCTGGACATGGGGAGAACCGGTGTCGAGGTCCGGTAATCCGAGGGCGTCACACTGCTGAACTTGCCCACGATCGAAATAGGTGTGAAGTACCCCGTCGGGGGTTAAATGGCAATGGTGAAAGTCCGCCGAAGAGTAGATGCCCGGATAGGAGTAGCGATGGAACGTGCTGCCGGCGATACCACGGAAGGGTGGGATGGCCGGCGCCATGTGGTTCATAACGGCGTCAGCGATAATGTCCACCCCATGCGCATGGCAGGTTTCCACCATCCGGCGGAGTTCGTCCCTGGTTCCTAGTTTGGAGTCTAGCCGGTAGCTGATGGGTGCGTAGGAACTCGTCCAGGTGGGGATATTGAGGTTCTCATGCGGGGGACTAATAAGAACGCGGCGAATACCCATCGTGCCGAGCGAGGAGCGGCATTCCTCAGCAATGGCGTTCCACGGCCACTGAAACATTTGTAGCCCAACATCACGAAAAGCGCGCTCGCGGGGAGTGGTCGTGGTGTGTTGACGGGCCGCTACACTCTGCCGTACCAGACCCCCTGGTGGCGTCTGTTCGCTGTGCGCGAACGAAATGATCAAAGAAGCGATTATCGCTCCTACCGCCACCACGGAAGTGACTATAAATGCCAGGCTTAACCAGCTAGAACGGGGTGCCCGCGTGGACGTCAACTGCATGTTTCTAGAATACGTAAAATGAGTTTCTTTTCGAGAGTAAAGGCACTGAGAGCGCTAGGATTTAGCTATGTCTCCTCATCACTCTGCTCCAGTCCCTCAGGTCATTCTCAATGACCAAACCAGCATTCCCCAGCTTGGCTTTGGTGTCTACAAAGTTCCCGAAGACGATGCCTACCGAGTCGTGTCGGAAGCTCTCGAAGTTGGTTATAGACTCATTGACACTGCTGCTCTCTACGGCAATGAAGAGGGTGTCGGCCGGGCAATTCGTGAGTCCGGGATTCCCCGTGACGAAATCTTCGTGACCACCAAACTCTGGAATACCGACCACGGCAAAAAGGAGACTGTGGACGCCTTCCACGCCTCCCTCGATCGCTTGGGGCTTGCGTATGTCGATCTATACCTCATCCACTGGCCCCAGCCAGCTGTCGATAAATACGTCGAAACGTGGGAAGAGATGATTGCCCTCCGTGACACCGACGAACTCCGTAGTATCGGAGTCTCCAACTTCACGGCGCCAACACTGAAACGCATCATTTCTGAGACGGGGGTTGTACCGGTCCTTAACCAGATCGAACTCCACCCAGGTTTCTCCCAGCCAGACATGCGGAAGTTCAACAGCTACTTCAGCGTTCGGACCCAAGCGTGGAGTCCTCTGGCACGTGGTGAAGGCCTTGATGCCAATGCTATTACCGCGCTTGCCGAGAAATATGGCAAGACACCGGCACAGATTGTGCTGCGCTGGCACATGCAGCTGGGAACTCTCGTCATTCCGAAGACCACTCACCGGGAGCGTATGGAGGAGAACTTCGACGTGCTGGACTTCTGGATGGGAGAAGAAGAGCTCGCGTCTATAACGAATATGGATCGAGCTGACGGCAGAATGAGTAAGGACCCAGACGAGTTTAACGGGGATCTGTAAACTGAAGTAAAGACAACATGGCACTGTATCCCGCCCCGGAGTTCAGCCTCTTTCCCAGCGACTGAGCCCAGTGAGTGGGACGAAGAGAGGTATCTCACTCGTGGACACTACAGTTGAGTTCCGCATCGACGGCGAAGTCGTGAACCCCGATGCTGAAAACCGACCTATTCTGGTCGAGATCTTTAGCAATGCCCGCATCGCCAAGATGACCTTGCGTAACCCCGAACGGCGTAACGCGCTCAATGCAGAACTGTGCCGCGGTATTCAGCTGGCCGTTGAGCGAGTCGAGCACGAAGGCTGCCGCAGCCTTGTGATCACGGGTACGGGCGAAGTGTTCTGCGCCGGCGCGGACCTCACTGGCGGTGTGTTCTCCTCCGGATTCGCCAATCAGAACGTCGCCATGCTGCGTACGATTGAGCGCTCGAAACTTATCATCATTGCTTATGTGAATGGCGCGGCCATCGGTGCCGGTGCACAGCTTGCCATGGCTTGTGACCTGCGTGTCGCTGGTGATGAGGCATTCTTCGCGCTGCCTGTGGCCAAGATGGGCTTTGCACTTGATAACTGGACTGTCCGTCGGTTGGAGTCCCTGGTGGGTGGCGGTTTTGCCCGTACCATCCTCTACACCGGCGACCCCTTCCATGTGAAGGAGTCCGCCGCACACGGTCTGGTAAACAAGGTGGGCAATATCGATGATGCCCTCGCCTGGGCACAGGAGATCGCCACCTACGCACCGCTCACCTTGCACCACCTCAAGCTTGTTTTTAATAATGACCTCGCCCAGCAGCAGCCCACCCCGATGCAAGCGGCCGCTGCTAAGACTGCATGGATTAGCGAAGACTTGAAGGAAGCACGCCGTGCTTTCGCGGAAGGACGGCGTCCCCGCTTCCGCGGCATCTAGGATGCTCTCCGGCGTGCCCGGGTGTCTGCGCGTCCGTCACTCTATCGTCAGTGCCTGTCCACACTGACGTACCTCTTCTGTGCAGTATGGCTGTGTAAGCAAAAGGAGCCACCTGAATAGGTGGCTCCTTTCTTTATCGGCGCACTTGTGCCGTTCTCTCACACGCAACTGGCGAGAGAACAGTGATAGAAAAGAGTGGGCAGGGCGACTGGTCGGAGAAGAGCGCTAATCCTGGAATTTTGATACTGCGTGCTGAGTCGGGCCAGTCTTTTCCCGCTCGATACGGTGCGCATCGTGGCGGGCAGCTTCCCGAATGGCCTTCTTGGCGGCGCGGCGGGCGGCCTGTACACCCAGGATGGCCCGTTGCGTGCGTCCGATGAGGTGACGGCGGTGGAATCGCGGGTGACGACGGTCGTACAACCACTCGGGGTCCGTCACCATACGAGCGACAGCAAGTCCCGCGCCAATAGCAATAACCACCAAGCCGGCATCCAACAGATTGCGGGCTGCCAGGCCGAGGTCACCGATGTTGAGGAAGTAGATGAACCGGTACATGGACGCACCCGGAATCATGATGACGGCACTGGGGACGGACATCGTAATACGTGGAATTCGCATAGTAGGGGCGATGATCGCGGCAACCAGACCAATGAAGAGAGCAGCGATGAAGGCACCCGTCTGGGTGGGTAGATGAAGACCCACGATACTGTGGTCGATAAGGATGAACTTCAGTAGGTTAGCGGTAGCGCCTGTCGCCGAGGAGAGCAGTGCCATTCGGCGAGAGCAGTTGAAGAGTACGGCGAAGCCGGCAATACCGATGAAGGAAGCGACCCACACGTAGAGCGGCCACCACTCGGCACCAAAGCGAACCTGGTAGGGGTTACCAATCTGGGGGAGCGGCTGCAGACCGGTTGCCAGGGTAACAATCCACACCGAACTGGTAGCGGCAGCCAGTAGCGTCAGCATGTAGGTGAAACGCTGGATACCGGAGTTGAAATCGAGTTTCGCCAGGTCCAGGAGACTGGTGAACATAGGGAAGCCGGGAATAAGGAAGAGCACTGAGGCCACGAACCCGGCACTCACCGGGGCATAACCAGCGTTAGCGGAGTTGTAGATAAAGCCGGGAACAATCTCGGCAGTTATAGAGACGCATAGGAGGTAGATGACGGAGGCGACTACGCCAGCCAGAGCAGCGACACCCATTTGGTTCCAGCCACGGTGTCCCAGGACGCGGCGCGTCATCTGGCCTAAGGTTGCGCCCAACAGGACAAAGAGCAACGCTTCCGGCGGGAACTTGTTGAGGACCGCGAATGCTGCGCACGCGAAACCTGAGGCGAGGCCGTTGACCCACAACCCGTAGCGAGGCTTCACCCACTTAACAACATGGTCAATGCGAGCATTCAGATCTGCGTTGCTGATGCCGTGAGAGATGTCTCGAGAGATACTCTCGAGAGCCTCGATTCGGGAGGCGTTTACGCCGATGGCGGGGGCTTCACTGACCAATGTCCGGTAGTCGTCTTTGATGTAGGCGGTCGCCGTAATATTGGTGAGCGTCACCGATGCGTCGAAACGATCGATGCCCAAAGCAAAAGCGGCTCGCTGCATTGCGCGCTTGACGCGGTATCCGCCGGTGCCTGCCGCGAGCAGGAGAGAACCGAGGCGAATAACAGTAGTGGTGCGTTCAGCCAGAGTAGAGGGGTCGTCGATCTCTTGCCGTTCTTTTACCGGATCGGTGACGGTCTCCGCTACGGCATCTTCAACAGCATTGTGCACTGTTTCAGCGATAACAGCGGACGTCTCGGGGAGGTCTTCGGGAGTCTTGTTCTGCGCAGAATCATCACTAGTCACTAAGCCATTATGACTGTTAGGACGCTAAAAGTGAATTATGGGGACCCGTCATCATCTGTGGAAATCAATTAGGCTGAGAACATTAGTGAATCGCTGAGACAAACCCTCCCATGCAGAGCTCCCCGCATAGCTGGGAAGGAAGGAGCCCCGCGTGGCTGAAGAGAAGCTTCCCGCTGCTGCCCTCTCCACTGTCCTTGATGAGGCTGACTACACACCCGCAGAAGGATTAACGGAGGACCAGGTCAGCGAAATCCGGGCAGCTGGCAACGGTAACGACCACCGGGTCCGCGCCGGGCGGAGCGTGGGCGAAATTATTCGCGCCAACGTCTTTACTCGTATCAATGCCATGTTGGGTGTGCTGCTCATTATCGTGTTGAGTACCGGTTCCATTATTAATGCGGCGTTTGGTCTGCTCATCATTGCTAACTCGGGTATCGGTATTATCCAGGAGATTCGTGCTAAGAGGATGCTGGACAAGCTCTCCATCGTGGGGCAAGCGAAGCCCATGGTACGGAGGCAGAAGGAGAGTGGCTCACAGGATTTCGAGATTCCTGCTACGGAGCTGGTGCAGGGAGATCTCATCGTGTTATCGGCTGGGGAGCAGATTCTCGTTGACGGTGAAGTGATTTCAGCGCAGGCACTCGACGTTAATGAGTCCCTCCTGACGGGAGAGAATGACCCTGTCCATAAGGAGCCTGGTGATGTGGTCCTTTCTGGCAGTTTTGTGGTGGCTGGAAGCGGCGTGTATCAGGCGACAAAAGTGGGAACGGAGGCCTATGCCGCTAAGTTAGCCACCGAGGCATCCCAGTTCACTTTGACAAATTCCCAGTTGATGACGGGTATTAATAAGATTCTGCGGGTCATTACGTGGTTGCTGGTGCCCACCGGCATCGCCACGATCTACACACAGCTTTTCCAAACGGGAAAGCCGTGGAATGAGGCCGTTCTTTCGATGGCGGCGGCACTCGTTCCGATGGTGCCGGAGGGCCTGGTGTTGATGGCCTCAATTGCCTTCTTCGTGGGTGTCATTCGGTTGGGGCAGAAGCAGTGTTTGGTGCAGGAGCTTCCTGCCATTGAAGGGCTTGCTCGGGTTGATGTGGTGTGTACGGACAAGACCGGCACGTTGACCAATAACTCTATGGAGTTGAAAGAGGTAACTCCGCTAGGGGAGGCCGCCGAGGATGAGACTTTGGCACAGGCGGCACAGCAGGCGCTGGCAGCCATGGCGATCTATGATGACCACCCCAATGATTCTATGAAGGCCATTGCAGAGTGGGCGACTTCGGGCCACGACGATGCCTATGCCGGCGAGCAGGATTGGGAGCAAACCGCTGTTGTCCCCTTCTCTTCCGACAAAAAGTGGTCGGCGATGGGCTTTGGGAAGCATGGGGAGTGGATGCTCGGGGCGCCGGATGTGCTAGCAGCCCCGGATTCTTCTGCCGCCGCTACCGCAGATGAGGTCGGGTCGACTGGCTTGCGTGTGTTGCTGCTGGCACGGTCGGACACTCCGGTGGACGAGTTGGCGCACACTCCGGCCGAGGAGTTTGTGGAAGCGGGAACTGTAACGCCAGTGGCACTGGTCGTGCTGCAGCAGTCAGTACGACCGGATGCTGCCGATACTCTGGAGTATTTCCACGGCGAAGGGGTGGACGTAAAGGTGGTGTCTGGGGACAATGCTACCTCGGTGGGAGCAGTCGCCAGTGAGCTCACTATGGTGGGGGCAGACGCGCCGCTCGATGCCCGGAAGCTACCGAAGCTTTCCGAGGATGCGTTTGCACAGCGTTCTCGGCGCCAGGAGAGTACCGTGTCGACTGCGGCAGCGGAGTTTGCCGACGACGTGGAGAACCATACGGTGTTTGGCCGGGTAACTCCGGAGCAGAAGCGTTTCATGGTGGGAGCGTTGCAGCATAACGGCCACACGGTCGCGATGACGGGTGACGGAGTGAATGATGTTTTGGCCTTGAAGCGTGCCGATATTGGGGTAGCGATGGGTTCGGGATCGTCTGCTGCCCGATCTGTGGCCCAGATTGTCCTGTTGGATAACCGTTTTGCTACGTTGCCGTCGGTAGTGGGAGAGGGCCGTCGGGTGATCGGCAACATTGAACGCGTTGCTAATCTCTTCCTTACAAAGACGGTCTATTCCGTGCTGCTGGCGCTGCTTGTGGTGTTTGCCCAGGTGCCGTTCCCCTTCCAGCCGATCCACGTGACTATTACGGGCTGGTTCACTATCGGTATCCCGGCGTTCTTGTTGTCGTTGGCCCCGAATACTGCGCGTGCCAAAGACCATTTTGTGCAACGGGTTCTCCGACTTGCTGTTCCCTCTGGCGTCATTATTAGTGCGGTGTCGTTCGTGACGTATATGGTGCTTCGGCATGTCTATGGCGAGGGCGGGGCTAGCATTTCCGATACCCTGCAGACGCAGATCTCCACAGCGACGCTCGCGACGTTGATTGTGACAGCCACGTGGGTGTTGTGTGTCGTAGCGCGGCCGTTGCGCTGGTGGAAGATTCTGCTGGTGGTACTGTCGGCTGCCATGTATCCGGTGATCTTCTTGTGGCCGTTCACGGCGAAGGTGTTCTTCCTTGATGCCACCAATGGTGTTCTCATGGAGTGGGGCTTGTTGGCAGGCCTCTGCGGTGCGGTTCTGGTAGAGATCCTGTGGTGGGTGACGGGAGCTGTGAAGGGGGAGCAACATTTCGTGTGGGCGCGTACCCGGGAGCGCTTCGAAGTAGAGCAGCAGGACGCCAAAATGGCGGAGGCGGCACGGAAACGGTCAGCTAGTTAACCTTCGGCTCGTCGATACCAGACTTCTTGCATCGTCTACTAAAGTAGGTATCAACTGAGCCCCAGTAGCTCAGGGGATAGAGCACTTCTCTCCTAAAGAAGGTGTCGTAGGTTCGAATCCTATCTGGGGCACGCACACGTCCCGTACCGGCGCGCCAGGACGAGAGGTAAAAGGTTTGGAGCCAGCAGTCATCGCTCATATGGAAGAGCGGCTGGGCCGTATTCGCGGTTCCGTGCCGGGATCTCGCCATGCGCATTGGACTGTCGTGTTCTCGGAAGTTCCTGCGCGGTTGGCGTCCCGGATGCCAGTGGCGTTCAAAGCGCAGCGTCTTTCTGCGGTGTGGTCTGTGGGGTTGAGTTTTGTTCCACTCGTGTCCCCACAAACTCGCCATAAACTGCGGTTGGAGCTTTTTACCTTGTGTGATCCGCAGGATCGGTTTGAGGCTGAGCGGGTAATAGGAGCCGTGGCGGAGGCTATTGACACCACCAACACTCCGATCTTACGGGGACAAGTGATTGGGCCTTTGCCGCCTGATGCGGGAGTTCATGCTGTGTATGCATCGCTGCCGCGGATGTTCGATGGCGAGTTTCCCACCTGCCAGACAGAGTACGGCCCGGTGGCGGTGGTGTGGCTTTTCCCCATTGGTCCGAGCGAGGAAAAGTTCATTATGGCGGAGGGGTGGCAGGAGTTCGAGAAGAAGCTGTTCCGGCGTTTCGATATTGATCCCGCGGACTGGGGTCGCCTGTCGTGCTGTTAAGGCGCTGCGAGTACCGTTGTCACCGCAGCAGGGGGCATATGCTAACGAAAGAATTCTGTCCCGGTTACACGAGCGATCGTAGCGTAACCGGGACAGTGGTGCGGAGTGTGGAGCGTCTTGAGAACGGACTTCCCACCCCGTCCGGGTAAGGAACTAGCGTTCGCTCATCCGGAAGAGCTTATTGGGGTAGAAGGGGTAGGACTGACCAATGAGCTGGTAGTTGACGTAGTTTCCGCTTTTGGTGCGGCCGAGTGTGACGACAAAGGGGCGGATGTAGGCGGGGCCGATACAACCCGAGCCCTGGAGGTTCATATTGGTCACTCGCACGGTGTTCCAGCCGGGGCTGTAGCGGAGGAAGTAGAACGGTACCACACTGGTCTGACCAGGATAGACGCTGGCAGAGAAGGTAGGGACAATCTTTGGCTTAGCAGAAACTCCCATTTCGGAGGTACCGGTGTTCGTAATGATGCGTGCCAGCTCGAGGGTGGCAAAGACTTCACGCGGTACTTCTGTGGCCAAGAACTTCGCCATCTCTGCACAGCCCGGCCCCTCGCTTGCACCACATTCTGCGCCGGCGATGGCGCCCTTAACGGCGGTACGGGCCGATTGTTGTAGGAACTGGGTGATGGGGTAGGTGGTGGCGTGGGTTTTCCACTTGCCGTTCACACTAATGGTGGTGTTGGTGTCAATGGAGGTTTCCACCTTGGGGTCACCCACACCACCGAAGCAGCCGTACTGTACACCCGCATAGAAGTAGGCGACGCGATAGGACGGATCCACTCGGGTACGTACTTCGAGCGTGACGTCACCATTTCGGTCGAGGTCGAAGAGAGCCGAGGAATTGGTGAGTCCACTCCGGCGGATCACGGTTTGGACCTTGCCTTTTTCGGGGTTGACGTAGGTGCGCTGCTCAGTAGCAAAGCTGATGTGGCGTTGCAGGAAGGTGGGGAGAAGCGGTTCGAGGTCAGGGGTGCTGGCGCTGCGGGCAGTCAGGGCTCCTGTGGTGGGGGCGATTGGTGCAGCAGCGGCGACCGGTACCGTCGTGAGGACAACGCCAATGGTGGTTGCAAGTGCCGTGACACTGCGGGCGGTGTGCCGCATGGTGTGTCGCGGGTGAGATGAGAGGGTCATAGCAGGCCTTTAGGGGACGGAATGCCGAGGGGGATGAAGATGCTGGCAAGGGTGTTGACGAAGCGCTTGGCGTACTCCTGGACGGGTTCCCACATCTCACGCACCACTTTTTCGCGATTGCGGGCATCGGTGGCAAGATCCGTTTGTGGCAGGATGGTCGACATCCAGCGCACTGCACCATGAATCGTAAATTTCAGGCCTTCCACGGTGTCCGGATTCTGCTTCCCATAGGGGCGGTCCAACGATGCTCCAGAGGGGTTACCGACCTCTGCCATCTTGCGGGTGAGATCGCGGTACGCCTCCTGTTGGGCCTTTTCCCGAGGGGTAAGGGCAACTGGGTACTTATCCTTGAAGCCGCGCTTACTCTTCTTCTTGGGAAGGCTGACGGACTGGTCGGGATTGAGACGCGGCAGACGAATTTTGCTCTGCTTGACCTGTTTCAGTGAGTCAGTTTGCTGAGCGAAACGGGCCCTCTTAGGCTTTTTCATTTTTTTGGAATTAAGCAGCTTCGCGCTGTTTTTCGTTTCGGAGCTGGGAGTTGGGAAGTGTCGTGGGCTAATAGCACCGTCGAGATACTCCACGTAGGAGCGGAGGGAGACGTTGCCGGGGCAGCCGTCAATGAACATATGGACATCACGCAGATCCGCCCAACTCGTGCGATTTCCGCGGAAAGAGAAGCTCGCCAGTGGAACCTTCGCGATGCGTCCAGGCTTGACGTTGACGTTGTACGAAATCTCGTCAGAAAGGGTAACACCTGCCACATAGCCAAACCACAGTTGGGGGCGCAGTAGAGTAACGCCTAGAGATTTCCGGTTCTGCTCGAAATCCGGTGCACTAAAGTCGCCTTCAGTGCCGATCCGCGGGGACGGTAGCTGGATTTGCATAGGGAAAGAGACCTCAAGTTTGGCTGGCTCAGAGGCATCGATCTGGCAGCCCATGAGATATCCCACGGTGAGCGTATGGATAGAACGTTGAGAAGAACCCGCCACCTTGGCAAGCCCTTGCAGGCTTACACGGGCTTCGTGGGTGAGGAGGTTCCGGTTAAGGGGGGCGGTGCGGTAGATATGCTCGTTATTCTTGGCGAGAGTGACCTTTTCGCCATCTTCGGTGATGATAGTGCGCTCCACGTCGGGGACGGAGTAGCTGGTGCGGGACTCCGTCAGAGCGGTGTCTACTTTTTGGCGGAGGGTGGTACCAGGATCGTGTGCAGCAGGGGCGGCGAAGGCGAAAGGAGTAGTGGCCACGCTAGCGCTGAGGAGACTGGCAGCGAGGAGCAAAGAAATGGAGGAGCGTTGCAGCATGGTCGTCCAATCAAGCGAGGGGGATGCGGAAACGGCCAGCTGTTCTCTCCTTAACGGGACACTGATAGGGAGAGAACGGAGCAACTGAGCTGGCCGTATCCGCTGGCTTTTAGAAGCGGGTGACCTTACCCCACGTGGTGATCTTGGAATCCTCGATGGGAGCCTTGGTCCACAGGGTGATGAAGGATCGCACGGAGGCGAAGCCTAGGCAGCCGTCAACGTTGATGGGCTCACCGACATAGCGGAGCGCACCCTTGCTGCCCTTGACGTCCTTCTCTGCCACCAGGAAGGTGATGATCTGGCCGGGCTTGAGGGTGAACTTAACGTCCGGGCCGAGCGGCACTTCGAGGCCTGCCTTCGGGGTGAGCGTGGTGGTGGCGCCAACACCACTGATTTCAGCTCCGCCGCCGTCTGCGCTGCCTTCGCCCTTAATGGAGGGCATTCCATTAAGGGCCTGCTTAAGTTCAACACCAGTGGTGAGCTTGGGAGCACCGAATTCGAAGGTGGCGCCGTCGGAGACGTCAATCATGCAGCCGAGCTGGTAGCCAATCATGATGTGCGCATCAAGGGCCTTGCCGGTGGCACCCTTGATAGTGGCTACGCCCTTGGTATCAAGGAAGGTCTGGTGAGAGAAGATCGACAGATTGTCGGGAAGCTGCAGTTCAAACTGTTCGTGGGAGCGCGTTACGTTGAGGGTGAGACCGTCTTCGGTAGTGGTGGTGTAGTTGGATCCAGTCTTGTGGATCGGGATGGCGTTAGCTGTGGAGAAGGATGCGCCGAAAAAGGTCATGGTGGCCAGTGTGGAGGCCGTCAAACGGCGAAGCTTCATGGATACTCCTTGGGGAGAAGAGTAGGGGAGCGAATGTTTGGTTCTTAGTAAACACTCATCTTTGTTGATTGCAAAATGGGAATAAGGCTGTCGCAATTAGAATAAAAAAACTTATGTGATGATGTCTGTTTCCATTAGATTCAGTCGATAAAAACCTTGCAATGCAGGAGTATTGGTCATTCATTCAATATTTACCAAATAGTCATCATCCGACTTTTTGTTCTGCGGAGCATTTCTGCTGCATGATGATTTCAACCTGACATAACTCTGGAATTTAAGAATTATTGAGAAACTTACCGAAATGGAATAGCTGACATTAGATACCGATGCTTATCAAGAGAAGTGAGTCATGTGAGTGTGGGTAATTCCCGTGTATGTGCAAAATCTCGTCATCCGTGTGTGAACAATTTCCTGAAAACGAGTTTGTGACAATTAACACACTAACTTTTCCTTGACGGAACTGCCTCGATTACTCACAAAGTGTGTATCACGTGAGTGTAATCGGCATTGGAACTGGTGGAGCAGAGGACATTACTCTCTCGGCTACCAGTGAAATGCAGCAATTAGACACTGTTGTTTTTCTAGATAAGGGTTCTGCTACAACAGATATGCGCGAATTTCGACGTTCTGTTTTACGCTGTCACGCGGTTGCCGCCACCGTTCTCGAGCTTCACGATCCCCCACGCGACCGCCATCCGGTGGACTATCAAGCAGAGGTTAAACGGTGGCACCAAGCACGCGCAGACCTTATCAGCGAAGCACTCCACCAGGCTCTCCCCGAAGGTGGCAGAGTGGGCTTTCTGGTGTGGGGGGACCCCAGTCTATACGACTCGACACTACGCATCGTGCGTGCCATAGGCGATGAAACGACTATCAGAGTGATTCCCGGAGTTTCTGCAGTCCACGCGCTTACCGCCGCATTTGGTCTGTTGGCCAACGATATCGATGGAACCATCACTATTACCACTGGGAGGAAGCTTTCCTCGCTCACACCGACGCAGCGTGAGAACGTTTTTGTCATGCTGGTCGGTCGTGACGCATATCTGGAGGTTGCAACGCCTGATACCTACATTTACTGGGGTGCGTATCTGCGTGCGGAGAACGAAGTTCTGCGGGAAGGCTATGTCGCAGACGTGGGAGTGGAGATCGCTGCACTGAAAAAAAGAGCTGCATGACCGCAACGGTTGGGTCATGGACACCTACTTACTGAGGGAAATCCGGTCGAAGGTGAGGAATCGGTAACGAACTCCACTGGTGGAACGCTCCCATTGCGTAGTAGCAATCTCCTGCCAAATCTCAGGGTCGAGCCGTGGAGCGGCAGCGTCCGCCCCCGCCACGGTGATATCGAGTTCAGTCACTTCGCAGCGGTGAGCAATCGGCATAAACTCGCGGTAGATATGCGACCCCCCAATAACCCAAAAGTCGCCCTCACTAGCTAACTCTTCCGCAGTTTCCAGTGCTTCAAGCGGGGAGTGCACTACCTGGGCGCCGGGGGCGCTCCACTCTGTGTCACGCGTCAACACGATGTTAGGGCGGCCAGGAAGCGGGCGGAAGCGGGGGTTGAGAGAATCCCAGGTTACTCGCCCCATGACAACGGGATCCGCATTGGTGATGTGTTTAAAATGCGCTAAATCTTCCGGAACGTGCCAGGGCATCGTTCCGTCACGGCCAATCCACCCGTCAATGGACTGTGCCCAGATAAGTCCAATCATGCCTACACCGCCACCGGGGCTTTAATTGCAGGATGGTGCTGGTAGCCGACAATCTGGATGTCCTCGTACCGGTAGTCGAAAATACTATCAGCTTGACGCAGCTCTAGCGTGGGGTAAGGGAGGGGATCGCGGGAGAGTTGTTCCGTTACCTGCTCCACATGGTTGTTGTAGATGTGGCAGTCCCCGCCTGTCCAGATGAAGTCTCCCACACCCAGACCTGCCTGTTGCGCCATCATGTGGGTGAGCAGAGAGTAACTAGCGATGTTAAATGGCACACCCAAAAAGAGGTCAGCAGAGCGCTGGTAAAGCTGGCAGCTGAGCTTATTGTCTGCGACATAGAACTGGAAGAGCGTGTGACAGGGGTAGAGGGCCATCTTCGGTAACTCTGAGACGTTCCACGCGGACACAATATTGCGGCGCGAATCCGGGTCGGTACGCAGCAGCTCAAGTGCAGCGCTAATCTGGTCAAGAGTCTCTCCGGTGGGGGTGGGCCAGGAACGCCACTGAGCACCATAGACTGGTCCCAGGTCGCCGTTCTCGTCCGCCCACTCATCCCAGATGGAGACGCCATGCTCTTGCAGCCAGCGGACATTCGTGTTGCCCTGCAGGAACCACAACAACTCGTAGACAATGGATTTCACATGAACGCGCTTGGTGGTAATAAGCGGGAAGCCATCGTCTAAGTGGTAGCGCAATTGCGCCCCGAAGACACTCCGCGTACCGGTGCCAGTACGGTCCGCTTTTGGCGTGCCGTGGGTGAGCACCTCACGGAGGAGGTCTTCATAGGGCGCATTGATCATTTGTTCTTAGCCTCGAATTCAGTGACAGCTTTAAGAATGTCTCCCGCGATCTCCTTACGGCAGATCAAGAGATCCGGAAGGTAAGTATCTTCCTGGTTGTAGACCAGCGGAGAGCCATCGAGACGGGAGCAGTGCAGGCCAGCAGCAAGTGCCACGCCCACCGGAGCGCAGGAATCCCATTCGTACTGTCCGCCGGAGTGAATGTAGGCATCTGCGTCGCCAAGGAGCACGGACATGCCTTTGGCACCTGCCGAACCCATTGGGTGCAGTTCGCGGCCAACAGCTTCTGCCACGTACTCTGCGCAGGCCGGCGGACGGGTGCGGGAAATGACAATCTTGTTGGAGTAGGGGCCGGTTACTGCCTGCACGTTAGCGGTGTGCCAGACGCGGTTAAGGTCGGGCATTGCGACGGCAGCTACCACTGGAAGGCCATTTTCAACCAGGGAGATGTGTACTGCCCAGTCCAGGCGGCCAGTGGAAAACTCGCGAGTGCCATCGAGCGGGTCAATGATCCACACTCGGTCCTTAGACAGACGCTCTTCGACCTCATCGGGAGCCTCCTCTGAAAGCATGCCGTCATCGGGACGGTGGTTGGCTAGCACGGAAGCGATCCAGCGTTGGGCGAGTTCATCGCCTGCTGCCCCAAGGTCATGTCCACGCAGCAGGCCACCGGAGCGGATGCCCTTGAGAATGGCTCCGGCACCAGCGGCGATGCGCTGGGCGAGAGTTACGTCGTCAAGTTTGAGACTCATTGCTAATTCCTTCAGTAGCTTGGTTCCCAGTGTAGTGAGAATAGTGGGTGGACGAGGTTACTTCGGTGCGTCAGCACGGAGCGTACGGTAGCGGGAGATGAGAGTGGCAGTGGAGGAGTCAACACCGGCGGGGCTGGTGCCAGCGTCGGCGAGCACCTCGCTGGGGAGGGCAGCATCACCGGTGAGGAAAGGCAGCAGATCTCCAGCCTGCTTCTTGCCGAGTTCAACACCCCACTGGTCATAAGGATTGACGGCGTAGATCATGCCCTGGACGAAGACGATGTGTTCGTAGAGAGCGATGAGGGAGCCGACGACCTCGGGGGTAAGGCGTGCAGCGAGGATAGAGGTGGAGGGGCGGTTACCCGGCATGACCTTGTGGTTGACGAGCTCTTCCGGCGTTCCTTCTGCAACGATCTCGGCAGCGGTCTTTCCAAAGGCAAGGACCTTCGTCTGGGCGAAGAAGTTGCTCATGAGCAGGTCATGCATTGAACCGGTGCCATCTGCAGTGGTCAGATCGTCCAGCGGCTGGGCGACAGCGATGAAGTCGGTGGGGACGAGCCGGGTGCCTTGGTGGAGCAGCTGGTAGAACGCATGCTGGCCATTGGTGCCGGGTTCACCCCAGTAGATTTCGCCGGTGGATGTGGTGACAGGACTGCCGTCTGTGCGGACAGACTTGCCGTTCGATTCCATGGTGAGCTGCTGCAGGTAAGCGGGGAAGCGGCTGAGGTCCTGTACGTAGGGGAGGACGGCCTTTGAATCAGCGTTAAAGAGCTGAGAGTCGGAGTACCAGACACCCAGGAGACCCATCAGCACGGGGACGTTTTCGGCCAGTGGAGCAGTACGGAAGTGCTCGTCCATGGTGTGGAAGCCGTCGAGGAAGCGGAGGAAATTGTCATAGCCGACAACAGTCATGACGGACAGGCCAATGGCGGAATCGACGGAGTACCGGCCGCCAACCCAATCCCAAAATCCGAACATGTTGGCGGTATCAATGCCGAAGTCTGCGACCTTTTCAGCGTTGGTGGAGACAGCCACGAAGTGCTTAGCGATGGCGTCGTCCCCCACCTCGCTGCCGGTGATCTCCTGCAGACCCGAGACAAGCCAGCGGCGAGCAGCGGCAGCGTTAGTCATGGTCTCCTGGGTGGTGAAGGTCTTGGAGGCGACGATGAAGAGGGTCTCTGCGGGGTTGAGGTCAGAGGTCTTGGCGACCAGGTCGGCCGGGTCGACGTTGGAGACGTAGCGGGCGGAGATACCGGCATCCTGGTAATGGCGCAGTGCTAGGTCGACCATGACGGGGCCGAGGTCCGAGCCGCCAATGCCAATGTTGACGACGGTGGTGATGTTTTTGCCGGTGTAGCCCTTCCATTCCTTGCTGCGGAGGGAATCGGTGAAGCTATGCATGCGGTCGAGAACATTGTGGACGTCAGCGACGATGTTGTGGCCGTCGACGATGAGCTCCGCATCGCGGGGGAGGCGCAGCGCGGTGTGTAGGACAGCGCGATCTTCGGTGCAGTTGATGTGCTCGCCGGAGAACATTGCTTCGCGCTTGGCGGGAATGTTGGCGGCTTCGGCAACGGCGATGAGTTTATCGAGAGTCTCGCGGGTAATGCGGTTCTTCGAGAGGTCGAAGGTGAGGTCACCGACCTGATAGGTCAGTTCAGTACCACGCTGTGGATCAGCTTGGAAGATGTCGCGTAGGTGGAGGTCTTTCACAGTGGCGAAATGCCCGAGCAGGTCATTCCACGCGGGAGTGGTAGTGATGTCGACAGGGGTTGCACCAGTCATTGCTTATCTCTCCATTACGTGCTGAACGTTTGCTGATGAGGTTAGATACTTAATCGAAAAAGATTGTGGTGACAGGGATAAATGTAACTATCCCAGAGGGCCGCGTCCAAGGCGGAGCAGCAACAGTGCTAACTGATGACCTTCTTTCCCCAGCGCGCTGAAACGCTCGATAACTTTAAGTTCGCGATTGTGCACTAGCCTGGGACCGCCACTCTTCTTTCGAGTCTGACCGATCATCTTAGAAATCTCAGTACGACGTTGAATGGACTCAAGAATAGTGCGATCCAGCTGGTCGATTTCTTTCCGCAGCTCATTGATCTCAGTAGCACTCAACTCATCGCTAGCGCCAGTGGGATCTCCATGAAGACATTCGTCTGTTGACTCATCAACAGGAGAGGCCAGGTCGTGCGGTTCATGAGTGGAATCTGCCATAGCTCCATTATTCCACGGAAAGGGCAAAGGGCCCGTGTCACAGCAGCAAGCTACATTCCAGTAGATTGGAGGACAATATGAGTGACATGACTGCAGATCCTTTTTCCCCCGACCGGACTACTCCCACCTCCCCGGCACAGACAGAAGTAAGCTCCGAGCCTACAGCAGATGCGCCGTTGGGGCTTTTTAGCCTGCCCACTGACGGCATCCCTGTCTCCGACACCGCTACCTCCATACCAGTATCTGGGAAAGCAAGCACTTCACGTACCGCCCGTGCGGGCTGGCATCGCCGGCGGGATCCGCATGCAGCCGAACAACTACTCGAGGGGCTCAACCCCCAACAGCAGCAAGCTGTCCAGCATACTGGCACTCCGCTCCTCATCGTGGCCGGAGCTGGTTCCGGTAAAACGACTGTTCTCACCCGGCGTATCGCCTATGTGCTCGAAACGCAGCCGGTGCGCGCTTCTCAGATTCTGGCGATTACCTTTACGAACAAAGCCGCTGCCGAGATGCGGGAGCGTGTTCAACACATTGTTGGGACAGAAGCAACCTACATGTGGGTTTCCACATTCCACTCCATGTGCGTCCGTATTCTGCGCGCCCAGGCGGCACAGCTCGAGGTCGTCAACAGCAACTTCACCATTTACGATGCTGATGACGCCAAGCGACTCCTCACCATGATCGTCAAGGACCTCAACCTCGACCCCAAGAAATACGCTCCTAAGGCCTTGGCAAACCGTATTTCGAACTGGAAAAACGAGCTTATTGATGCGGAAACGGCGGCTGCCGACGCGCATGAAGGACACTTCGACAAAGTTGCCTCCGAGGTGTACGGCATCTACCAAGCTCGTCTGCGGGCAGCCAATGCCTTCGATTTCGATGACCTCATTGGGGAAACCGTCGCCCTCCTGGAATCCCATCCCGCGATCGCGCAGTACTACCAGCGTCGCTTCCGACATGTGCTGGTTGACGAGTACCAAGATACGAACCATGCCCAATACATGCTGGTGCGGGCACTGGTGGGAGATGGCTCCAACGGGGTGGAACCCGCCGAACTGTGTGTAGTGGGCGATGCCGACCAATCCATTTACGCCTTCCGTGGAGCGACTATCCGCAACATCGTGGAATTTGAGCGGGATTTCACCAACGCCACCACCATTTTGCTCGAACAAAACTACCGTTCGACACAGAACATTTTGTCAGCCGCTAATGCCGTCATTGACAACAATGCAGGACGTCGAAAAAAGAACCTCTGGACTGCCGCAGGTGATGGCCCCCTCATCGACCTCTATGTGGCAGATAACGAGCATGATGAAGCCCGCTTCATTGGTAGTGAAATCGACAAGCTCCACGATGAGGGGATGTCCTACAGCGATATGGCGGTGTTCTACCGAACTAACAACGGATCGCGTCCCCTGGAAGATGCCTTCATTCGCACCGGGTTACCGTACAAGGTAGTGGGAGGTACCCGCTTCTACGAGCGGATGGAAGTCCGCGACATCGTCGCCTACCTGAAGGTGGTGGAGAACCCCGCGGATGCGGTAAGCCTCCGCCGTATCATCAACACTCCGCGACGGGGTATTGGCGACCGCGCGATGAGCTGCCTGGCGATGTTTGCCGAACAGCAGGGTGTGTCCCTCTGGGAGGCGTGCTGCCGTGCACAGAACGGTACCGTCCCTTTCCTTAACTCACGTGCGGAGAATGCCATTGCGGCGTTTGTCTCCCTCATCACTGGTATCCAAAACCATAGTGCTGGCGCAGAACATACCGCAGGTGCCGGCTCGCTTCCCGACCTGGGAGAACTTGTGGAGTTGGTGATTGATCGGTCAGGGTACCGGGCAAGTTTGGAAGGTTCTAACGACCCCCAAGACCAAGCTCGTCTCGACAACCTCAACGAACTAGTGTCTGTGGCACACGAGTTTTCCGCCGATGCCGCGTCGTTGCGAGCGCTGGAAGAATCTTTCGCGCAGGATGACACCAACGGCATTAGTGCGGAGACGGTGGCGGAGGGCACGGAGGGACTGGCCGCCCCAGGATCGCTTGCTGCGTTCTTGGAACGCGTTTCGCTCACCTCGGATACGGATCAGATTCCTGATGAAGACGACGGCATGATCACCCTCATGACACTGCACTCGGCCAAGGGCCTGGAATTCCCGGTCGTCTTCGTCACCGGGTGGGAGGACGGCATGTTCCCGCATATGCGGGCGCTCGCCGACGAGAATGAGCTGTCTGAGGAACGTCGTCTGGCCTATGTCGGAATTACCCGCGCCAAGAGGAAGCTCTACGTGACCCGTGCTGTTGTCCGTTCCAGTTGGGGGCAGCCGCAGTCTAATCCACAGTCGCGTTTCCTGGACGAGATTCCTGCGCATCTGCTCAACGTGCTGAGGGAAGCTCCCGAGTTCGATGATGATGACTGGAGCTACGGCTCGTCCGGTCACTCGTGGGGAACTGGAGGTGGTTCCCCGTGGGGTGCGGGTAGCCGCAGTGGGGGCACCGGTAGCCGCGAAGGAAAGTCCTCGGCGCATCACGTTGGGCGGAGTGGTATCTCTCGCAGCGGGCGTTACGGCGATGTCCACAAGCGCTGGGGTAACCCAGTGGAGACCCGTCGTATGGCGCCACAGATTGCGAACCCCCGTCATAGCTCCGCCATCAGTGTAGAGAAGGGAGATCGCGTTGTGCACGACAAGTATGGCTTGGGAAAAGTCCTGGAAGTGACTGGCGTTGGGGCCAGCGCCACTGCATTGGTGGATTTCGGCTCGTCTGGTGTGGTGCGCCTTATGTTGATTGCCGCACCGATTGAAAAGCTATAACCACGGGATAGCAACAGCCCCGCAGCGCTATGCTGCGGGGCTGAACTTTAGGGGAAAAGATTTAGAAGTGGAGGCCGAAGCGGGCGAGCCACGGGATAGGGTCGACCTTGCGCTTGCCGTCGGGCCAAATCTCGAAGTGGAGGTGGGTACCGGTGGAAAAACCGGCGGAACCCATTCCGGCGATCTTCTGTCCTGCTTTCACCTTCTGACCTTTGGAAACGTAGAGGTCGTACATGTGGCCGTAGACGGAGATAGCACCGTTGTTGTGGCGAACACGAATCCAGTTACCGTAACCAGCGGCAGGGCCAGCATCGATGATAACACCGTCGGCGATGGCGTGGATGGGAGTGCCAACAGCATTGGCAATATCAACGCCGCCATGGAAGGAGCCCCAACGCGGACCGAATCCGGAGGTGATAATGCCGATGGCGGGAAGCACCACAGTGGGGCGACGGGAGGCTAGCTCTGCCGCCATACGACGATTCTGTGCAGCACCAGCTACCTGTAGCTGGCTTGCGAAGCCAGAGAGAGCGTCAGTGTCGGTGGTGTTCTCGATAACGGGGGTGAGGGAGGAATCCTGGCCAATAACATTGCCGGCGAGTTCGATGGATTCACTACGAATGCTGGTGTGGCCAGAGGCGAGTGCGGAAGTGACACCAGCGGTCGTCATAGCGCCCGCAGCGAGAGCAATAGCAACAGTGCCGCCAGAAATAGGCTTCACCGAAGCGCGATGGCGGGGAAGCCTCGTTGCTTCTACACCTTCACTCTTTCGCTGTCCGCTCACGAGCGTCCTTCCTTTGGGCATTACGTCCGGCAACCAGCAGACGTGACCGCTTCGTTACCTAATGGTTATTAGACTAGATGATAACGAAACTTGTTACAAGAGTATTTCCGACGGGTTGTGACGGGATAGGGCAAATGTGGGGACAGATAAGACGTATTAGGATGACCTAATCCGTTGAAAAAGTTATATAAGTGCAGGTAAAAAGGCTTTTTTGAATTTTTTATAAGAAAGAATTGTTAAATAAAAAGTTTTAAAATACCCCTATTTGGGGGTGATTTAAAAGGGCAACCTGCATAAAACCTATTAGTGACCATTGTTACTAATGTGACACAGTGGTCGCCGTTGGAGATTTTCTCCGGTTATTAAAACTAAGAATGTAACTGAGAGATTCTTAATTATAAAGATTCTTAGCGCTTTTCCCCTGGTCGCTGCAGCCTGCTCGAGGATGCCTCGCCAAAGCATGCTGCTATTCGCTCAGATTCCTCGTAGACTTCTAGACAAGCGCCTTGCAACGGCTGCGATCACTAAGGTACGGACTAGTTGCCGCATCGGCCTGGCCTACCTTCGAGCGAGAAGCGATGGACGGATGGACCTTTACGAGCATCAAGCCAAAGAACTCTTTGACCGATACGGAGTTCCTACTCTCCGCGGCACCGTAGTAACCACCCCCGAAGAAGCCGCTGCAGCGGCCGAATCTATGGACCTCCCGGTTGTCGTCAAAGCCCAAGTGAAAGTCGGTGGGCGCGGCAAAGCTGGGGGTGTGAAGCTCGCCCGAACAAAAGAGGACGTCGTTGCCCATGCAGAAGCGATCCTCGGCATGGATATTAAAGGACACACCGTCCACAAAGTACTTATCGATCCCGGCGTCGATATCGCGGAGGAATACTACATGTCCTTCCTCATCGACCGCTCCAACCGCTCCTACCTCGCCATGTGCTCTGTAGCAGGCGGTATGGATATAGAAACTGTTGCAAAAGAACAGCCAGAGGCACTTGCCAAGATAGCGATCGACCCGGATGAAGGTGTCGACCTCGCGCATGCCCGTGAAATTGCCGCACAAGGCCACCTCCCCGCCGACATTCTCGACGCCGCTGCTGCCACCATTGAAAAGCTCTACCGGGTCTTCGACGGCGCAGACGCTAGCTTAGTAGAAGTGAACCCCATGGTACGGACAGGTGACGGACGGGTCCTCGCCATCGACGGAAAAGTCACCCTCGATGACAACTCTGAAGGCCGCCAGCAAGATCTCTTCGCTGAATACCGGGACAACTCCACTGCAGATCCCCATGAACTAGCCGCCAAAGAGGTGGGACTTAACTACGTCAAACTCGACGGAACCGTCGGCATTATCGGTAATGGAGCCGGCCTCGTTATGTCGACCCTAGACGTCGTCGCATATGCAGGCGAAGCCTACGACAATGTGCGACCTGCGAACTTCCTCGACATTGGGGGTGGTGCATCCGCTGCCGTGATGGAGGCGGGACTTCGTATCATCATGGAAGACCCCCAGGTAGAAGCCGTCTTCGTCAACGTCTTTGGTGGTATCACCTCCTGCATCGAAGTCGCCAACGGTATCCTCCAGGCGCTGGGACAATTGGGAGACAGCCTCACTAAACCTCTGGTTGTGCGACTCGACGGCAACGACGTCGCACCCGCTCGCGAGATCCTCGACAATGCCCAGCACCCTCTCATTACCACGGCTGGAGACATGGATGAAGGTGCCGCCACTGTAGCGCGCATTACCGCCAGCCGCCTCGGCCAACTCGACGCAAAGAAGTAGGGGAGAAGAGCCACAATGTCTATCTTCGTCAACAAAGACAGCCGCATCGTCGTCCAGGGTATGACTGGGCGGGAAGGTATGAAGCACACTACCCGTATGCTGGCTGCCGGCACCAACATTGTCGCCGGCGTCAACCCCCGCAAAGCCGGAACTAGCGTCCACTTCGACAATGTCGACAAAGATGTGCCTGTGTTTGGCACAGTGAGAGAAGCAATGGAGGCGACGGGTGCCAACGTGTCCGTCATCTTCGTGCCAGCCCTCTACGCCAAGGGCGCGATGGTGGAAGCCATCGATGCAGAGATCCCCGTTCTCGTCACCATCACGGAAGGGATTCCTGTCCACGACGCTGCTGCAGCCTGGGCACACAATGTTGACCACGGCCAGAAGACCCACATGATCGGCCCCAACTGCCCCGGCATTGTTACCCCCGGAGAGACCAACATTGGTATTACCCCAGATGGTATTACCAACCCAGGCTCCATCGGCCTAGTGTCGAAGTCGGGCACATTGACCTACCAACTGATGGCGGAAGTAGCGGAAATCGGTATTTCTACCGCTTTGGGAATTGGTGGCGATCCCATCCCCGGAACGACTCACATTGACGCCTTGCAAGCATTCCAAGACGATCCCGACACAGAACTCATCGTGATGATCGGTGAGATCGGCGGTGACGCTGAAGAGAAGGCTGCCGAGTACATCAAAGAACACATTACGAAGCCGGTTATCGGCTACGTGGCTGGCTTCACCGCCCCCGAAGGAAAGACCATGGGCCACGCCGGAGCTATTGTGTCCGGCTCCTCCGGTACAGCGCAGGCTAAGAAGGATGCTCTCGAAGCTGCTGGCGTACAAGTTGGTAAAACTCCCTCAGAGACCGCCCGTCTGGCACGCGAAGCTTACGCAAACCTGCATAATGGGTAGGTGACTTTAACCGCGTATTGGGGAGGAGACGTCTGTGGCCAGTAAGAAGTCTGGCGTCGTCAGGCGTCTCCGCCAGGTGCGCGCGCCGGTGCTCCCCGGTACACGTAAAGGCGCCGTTCTCCCCGCCGTTCTCCCCCCGGTGGCGCTCTTTGGCACCCTGATGGTGGTCTGCGGGGTCGTAGTCGCTCTCGCAAATATGGATGCAGTACACTGGTGGCCCCTCACCTTTTCCCTGTGGATGACGGTCTTTCATGTCCCCTTTACGGGTATTGGGCCCACGGGCTTCGTCACGGTGCTTGGGTTTCTCCCATTAGTGCCCACTCTGCTCTACATCGCCGCCTTAGCGTGGACCGCACGGCACTTCACTACTGACGATTCCCCCGCCGATGTACAGCTTTTCAGCGTTGTCTCGATCGCTACCCCACTAGTGATGTCTGGCATCGGGTGGGGGAGCATGTGGGGATTGCGCCACCTGGTGTTTATTCAGCCTCCCCATCCTGCAGTGATGGTTGCCCTCGTCCTTCTCACCACACTGGTTGGTCTGGTCGTGGGATTGCGGGAACGCGTCCTCCATCTCATCCCGTATGCCACCGACTCTTTCCCCACCTGGGGCACAGCTGGTTTTCAGGTAGCCGGACAGTTCCTCCTCACCATGCTCACCACCGGTGCGGTCGCCGGTGTAATTGCATTGCTGGCACACTGGAAGCTCATTGGCCAAGTACTGCTCTATGGGAACTCTGCTGCAGGAATCCTCGGGTTCGGGCTCTTCAGCCTCCTGTATCTGCCGAATATGATGATTGCGGCAGCTATCATCGTGGCGGGTGGGGGAATCCAGATTGGGGGATCGCAGACCAGCCTCTACGCAACTCACCTAGAGCAGCTTCCGGCATTCCCCCTTTTTGCAGCATTACCCCAACATGAGGCACAACCATGGTGGCTTATCTTTCTCGTTGTCCCGATCATTGCGACAGTAGCGGTGGCCCGTCGTACTCCTGGACGTACGGTAGGGGATAGGCTCCGTGCCATCGCCTTCGCCGTTCCCACCACTGCGGCTTTTTCCGCAGTCGGTGCATGGTTCGCGGGCGGGCAGATTGGTGTGATGGGTTCAGTACGCATGTCGGAAGCTCTGACCGGCCTAGTACTTGCAGCCTGGTTAGGCATCCTTGGTGCGGTGACGGTATTCCTGCAGCGTGGGGAAGGGATGGCGAGTGTGACAGCTGCCCGAGCGGAACGCCGGGCGGCACGCGCCGCACAGGCTGCTGCTGCCGAGGACACCGCAGTGGAGGAAAAAACTGACGCTGCGGTAGAAGACGCAACAATGGAAGATGCTGCAGCGGATCATGATGGTACAGCAGAATCGGAAGGCTTGGCAGCATCTGATGCCGATGGTACTGCGGACAATACCGAGGATAACGCAGGTACGGAAGATACCTACGACAGCATCGAGAACAGCGTCCCCGTCACCCCAGATTTGCAGACCGATGCGGACACCAACGCGACAGAAGACCCAGTTGCCACAGCAGAGCCAGAAAAAACTGCATCTGAGAACGATGACGCAGCTCAGTAACCGTCTCAGGTAGGGAAAACAGAGGGCAACGGGCTACACTACAGGTATTGCACTTAGTGAGCGTTTTGGAGTGTCTGCCGTGGATCCAGCATCCTCTCCCCACAAACTTCGTCTAGTCGTTCTCGTCTCGGGCGTAGGTTCCCTCATGAACTCGGTGGTGGAGGCTACCCACAACCCAGCATATCCAGCAGAAATCGTGGCAGTAGGGGCGGATCGTCCCTGTGCAGGGCTGGAGCGCGCGGCAGCAGTAGGGCTGGACACCTTCCTCGTCAATTTCGCGGACTATGACAATCGTGACGACTGGGATGCCGCACTTGCTAACGCCATCAGAGCCTACCGGCCTGATCTCGTTATCTCCGCCGGCTTTATGCGCATCACCGGAAAGAACGTGTTGAGTGCATTTGGGGGACGTTTCATCAATACCCATCCCGCTCTCTTGCCTGCGTTTAAAGGTGCACACGCAGTGGAAGACGCGCTCGCCTACGGTGTGAAATACACCGGTTCCTCTATTCACCTTGTTGACGAAGGTGTCGATACCGGCCCGCTGCTTGCCCAAGAGCCGGTTCCCGTTCTGCCCGACGACACCGTCGAGGCTCTCCACGACCGCATCAAAATTGTGGAACGGCGACTGCTCTGTGACGTCATCGCAGATATCGCCACCAATGGCCCATCAGCCCGCGTGACCCGCACACAATAATCACAGTAGAAGAGGGAAATCAGTGTCTGATTCTCGTAAGCCCATCAAGCGCGCTCTGGTCAGCGTCTACGACAAGACCGGACTCGAAGAACTTGCCAAGGGACTGCATGAGGCCGGTGTAGAGATTGTCTCTACCGGCTCCACCGCAAGCCGCATCGCTGACGCTGGTGTACCCGTCACCCCCGTCGACGAACTGACTGGCTTCCCTGAGTGCCTCGAAGGCCGCGTTAAGACCCTCCACCCCCGTGTCCACGCCGGCATCCTGGCAGACACGCGTAAAGACGACCACATGGCACAGCTCGCCGAACTCGGCGTTGAAGCATTCCAGCTGGTCATCGTTAACCTCTACCCCTTCGAGGCCACGGTGGCATCCGGTGCCCTCTTCGACGCCTGCGTCGAGCAGATCGACATCGGTGGCCCCTCTATGGTGCGTGCTGCCGCTAAGAACCATCCGTCCGTTGCCGTCGTCGTTGATCCGGCTCGCTATGGTGACATCCTCACCGCGGTGAAGGAAGGCGGATTCACCCTCGCACAGCGCACCGAGCTGGCTGCCGACGCCTTCCGCCACACCGCCTCCTACGATGTCGCCGTAGCCTCCTGGTTCGGCCAGCAGCTTGGAGAGAAGGCCGCTGCCGCTGCCGAAACCGAGGATGAAAAGCGTGAAGCTGAATTCCCTGTCTGGGAAGGCGCCACCTTCGTACGCGGCGATGTGCTCCGCTATGGTGAGAACCCTCACCAGTCTGCTGCACTGTACCTGGATAACGCCCACTCGGGAATTGCCCAGGCAAAGCAGCTGCATGGTAAAGCCATGAGCTACAACAACTACATGGATGCCGACGCCGCCTGGCGCTCCGCCCATGACCATGAGGGTATCTGCGTCGCCGTCATCAAACATGCCAACCCCTGCGGTATTGCCATCTCCACCGAGTCCGTTGCAGACGCCTACCGTAAGGCCCACGCCTGCGACCCGGTGTCAGCCTTTGGCGGCATCATCGCCTCCAACACTGAGGTGTCCTGCGAGATGGCTAAGGACGTCGTTAACGTCTTCACCGAAGCCATCCTGGCACCATCTTACGAAGATGGCGCCGTCGAGATCCTGTCCCAGAAGAAGAATCTGCGCATTATGCAGGTCCCTGAGTGCGAGGCTCCCTTCTACGACTTCCGCCAGGTGACCGGTGGTGTGCTCCTCATGGAACGCGACCGTGTCGATGTTGACGGTGACTATGCCAAGAACTGGGAGTTGGCCGCCGGTGAACCCGCCGATGAAGCCACTCTGCAGGATCTCGAATTCGCCTGGCGTACCTGCCGTTCCGTCAAGTCCAATGCCATTCTGGTGGCGAAGGATGGAGCTACAGTCGGTGTTGGTATGGGGCAGGTGAACCGCGTTGATGCTGCCAAACTAGCCGTAGAGCGCGCAGGTGAGCGTGTGGTTGGTTCCGTGGCTGCTTCCGACGCTTTCTTCCCCTTCGCTGACGGTTTCGAGGTATTGGCCGAAGCTGGCGTTAAGGCCGTTGTTCAGCCGGGCGGTTCCATCCGCGACAACGAGGTCATTGAAGCCGCAAAGGCTGCTGGTGTCACCATGTACTTGACTGGCTGCCGCCACTTCGCGCACTAGGCCCAACGGGTCCACAGAGACCTATTGAGCACACCATCAAACGCTCCCCACCGTGATATAACACGGTGGGGAGCGTACTTTTTGTCAGAAAACTGGCATGCTATACCGGCAGTAGTAGCGCAGAGATCACCAGAATCGCTGGGATCGCCAAAAGTGTTGAGATGAAGCCGGCGTCTCGGGCAAGATAGCGGGCGGTGTTATAACGTGACGCGAAAATATACACGTTGACGGCGGTGGGGAGGGCGGCACAGACCGTGACTGCGAACAGTGTCTTCGAGTCAAGACCTAGTGCACAATGGCCGAACGTCCAGGCAATTAATGGCATCACAGCGGTTTTCAGTACCACGGCCAAAGCGACATCACGGCGTGGCGTAGTCCCCTTCTCCATCACCTTCACTCCGTAGAAGGAATGGCCGAATCCGAGCAGGCCACAGGGGACAGCAGCTTGACCAATGAGGTGAAGAGGCTCACTGATAATAGTGGGAGGAGACCAGTGCCCCAGTGCAAAGATGAGGCCCGCGAAACCGAAAATGACCATTGGGTTCTTGAGCGGCTGGAGAATCCTCTGCCAGGTGGACTGCTTGGAATGATCGAGCACTAAATGGTCGAGCAGAGCTAGCGCAACGGGGCAGAGCAGGATGGTCTGGAAAAGGAGGATCGGCACAAATGCGGTGGGGTCGTGGATGACGTACAGTGCAATAGGAATACCCAAGTTTGCAGAGTTGACGTAGCCGGCGGACAGACCACCGATAACGAGTTCTGCCGGCTTCCGCTTCAGCCAGAGCCGTGCGATCACAATGAAGATGAGGGATGCCGCAACATTGGCAAAGACAGCCACGCTGAGGTGTGCAGAAAACACCACTTTCAAATCGGCTTTGATGATGGTGTCGAAGAGTAGTGCTGGTGTGGCAATCCAGAAACAGGTGTTGTTAAGACCTTGCGCCATTTCTTCGGAGAGGATACCGAGCCGCGCTAGTAGATAGCCGATAAAGATGATGATGGCGATAACGCCGAAGCCGTGGAAGACAGCAAGCATAGGCGTTTTCTCCTTTTGACAGGGAAGCGGTTTCGCAAGGTTCGGGGGAGTGCCGTCACCGGCATTGTGCTGCGGGGGCTCCCTTTGAGTCTAGGCAACAGGGGAGCAAAGAAAAAATGAGTCCGGTTTAGCGGACACTGGAGGATAAAAGAAAGTGGCCGTACCTTGGTGGTACGGCCACTTTCTGCTGTTCGAACGTATCAGTTCACGCCGGTTTAGCGGCTGGTGAACGGAAGAAGAGCCATTTCGCGGGCGTTCTTCACGGCGACAGCAACTTCGCGCTGCTGCTGCGGGGTGAGACCGGTGACGCGACGGCTACGGATCTTGCCGCGATCAGAGATGAACTGACGAAGCAGGTTGACATCCTTGTAGTCAACGTGCTCAACACCTGCGGCGACGAGAGGGTTCTTCTTAGGACGACGGCCCTGCTCAGCGCGGTGCTTCTTGTTGTAGTTGCGCTTCATAGCCATGGGTTACCTCACCAACTCGACTTGCTGATACCAGGCAGCTCACCATCGTGAGCCATCTTGCGGAGACGGACACGGGATACGCCAAACTTACGCAGGTAGCCACGGGGGCGACCGTCAGCGGCGTCGCGGTTACGAACGCGGATCGGGCTGGCATCACGCGGCATCTTGTTGAGCTTGGACTGGGCCTCCATGCGCTCTTCATCAGAACTGTTCGGGGAGGAAATGATGCGCTTCAGTTCCTGACGGCGTTCCGCGTAGCGGGCAACCATAGCTTTGCGCTGCTCGTTCTTAGCGATCTTGGACTTCTTAGCCATTCTTATCGCTCCTCGCGGAAATCAACGTGCTTACGGACAACCGGATCGTACTTTTTCATGACAAGACGATCCGGATCGTTACGGCGGTTCTTGCGGGTCACGTAGGTGTAACCAGTACCAGCCGTGGACTTCAGTTTGATAATGGGGCGAATTTCGTTACGTGCCATTAGATACGTTCTCCCTGTGCGCGCAGTCGAGCCACAACAGCCTCAATTCCATCGCGATCGATGGTCTTAATGCCCTTAGTGGAGACCGAGAGGGTGACGTACCGGTCCTCCGAAGGGAGGTAGTAACGACGCCGTTGAATGTTCGGGTTCCACCGACGGTTAGTGCGCCGGTGCGAGTGCGAAACGGACTTGCCGAAACTCGGCTTCCGTCCCGTTACTTGGCAATGCGCCGACATTGGCGTTCTTTCTCCTTCCGCCCATCCTTATTCGGCATCCGATTGGACGGTCGGAAGAACCGGGGTGGGCGCTGACATACGTATAGACAACAGCAGACGTCTACGTTACCCGGAAAACCTCCGTTTTGGCAATTTGACCTTGCTTACACCGTGACGTTTTGCCTATGTCTGCTGTAGTGGTGTCGCCGGTCGTCTTCGGTTGGAGAAAGCTGCAGGCCACCGTTATACTTGTAGAGTTGCTGAAGAAGACCAATGCTGCTGGTCACCACAGCTATAAGCTTCCCGGGAAGGCTCTCTAGGGGTGACTGCTATGCCAGCTGGATTTCTTTCCTGCGCCTTTCACTAGTAGTATTGGGCAGTCGCACGTTCTGCGGATTTCTCCGTGGAAATGCAAATACGCCGCGGGGCACTCGCAACGCTTGAGTTGTAGAAGCCGCCCGCCGAGCCGCTGCACCAGCTCCCCACTGTGTGGACAGTGAGGCTGGAGCTAGGTTCGCAGCACAACTAGACCACAAACACCATCTACAAGGGACGATCAATGAAGAAGGATATTCACCCCGACTACCACCCGGTGGTTTTCCAGGATGCGAGCACCGGTACCAAGTTCATCACCCGCTCCACTGCGACCTCCGACCGCACCATTGAGTGGGAGGACGGCAATACCTACCCGTTGCTCGTCGTCGATGTGACCTCTGAGTCTCACCCGTTCTGGACCGGCGCACAGCGAGTCATGGACACCGCCGGCCGCGTGGAGAAGTTCCAGCGTCGCTACGGCAAGCGTATCCCCAAGTCGTCTAAGAAGTAGTTCGCGCTTCTTTACCAAGATTAAGGACCTGAACAATGGCAACTCCTAAGTTCCGTAAGTCTCGCGCGAACACCCACTCGCGCCGTTCCCAGTGGAAGGCCGACAACGCCGCCCTGGACAATGTCAAGATCGATGGCCAGGCCACCGCTGTTCCGCGTCGTCTGGTGAAGGCTGCCAAGCTCGGCCTGGTTGACCTCGACTGATAGTGATTCACCGCCCCTTGAGCGGTGATTGCACTCAGCGATAGCGACAACCTGATAGCTTGATTCGATCCCTGAGACAGAGGGCCACAGTTTTCTACTGTGGCCCTCTGTTGTGGTATTTATCTGCCACGGCTTTGTGTGGGGTGAGGTGTGGCCGTCTCTGCTCGCGGAAATGAGCTGTGTGCCAACACGGTGAGTTTTATTGCCACGAAAATGCCAGGCAATGCGACACCCTCTTCAACTGCTCTGCTCTCTGAATAGAAGATGTGGAATGATGTGAAGCAAGAGTGCTTTTCGATAGAGAGTATTAATTTATGAAGATCCTAGTTGTTGATGACGATGAGGCGGTGCGGGAATCACTGCGTCGTTCGCTCACATTTAATGGCTATACAGTAGTTCTCGCAGAAAACGGGGAGCAAGCTCTCGATCTTATTAGCCACCAGCATCTTGACGGCATGATTCTCGACGTCATGATGCCGCAGATGGATGGGCTGCAAGTATGCCGTGAGCTACGTAACCGCGGTGACGATATGCCCATCTTGGTGCTAACCGCCCGCGACGCTATTTCCGAGCGCGTTGCTGGTCTTGATGCCGGCGCCGATGATTACCTTCCTAAGCCGTTTGCTCTTGAAGAGCTCCTTGCTCGCCTCCGCGCTCTCTTGCGTCGCACGGGGCGTGACGGAGGAGCGGAAGAAGCTGAGAGCTTGGTGTTCGCTGATCTTTCGCTGAACTCTGTCACGCGTGAGGTGTATCGAGGGGATCGTCCCATCTCCCTCACTCGTACCGAGTTTGCGCTGCTCGAACTACTTATTTCCAATCCCCGGCGGGTGCTGAGCCGCAACCGTATTCTCGAGGAGGTGTGGGGGTACTCCTTCCCAACATCGGGTAACGCCCTGGAGGTTTACATCGGTTACCTACGGCGGAAGACGGAGTCAGAAGGCGAAGAGCGTCTCATTCACACAGTGCGTGGGGTTGGTTACGTCATGCGTGACCACAAAGGTTAAGACGACAGCGGAATAGCCGGGGAGACCCGGCTATTCCTTTCACGTCGTTGAAAGTGCCAAACTATGTCCAGTAAAGAGCGCTCCACCTGGAGAAAGAGGCAGATCGATAGGGCGGTTTCCGCACAGCGGACGAAGGGGGATAAACCGCCGCTTGTCTTTCGTATCAAGATGAGCTGGATTATCGCTCTGCTTTCTGCCGCGATGGTATTTGTCGCCATCGTTGGAACGTCCTTTATGGGGTATTGGGTGGCCTCCAGCTCTCTTCTTCGCAGTGCGGAATTGACCCTGGAGGACCAGGCGACAGAACTGCTCGCTGAGCAAAGCTTCATCGAGAGCCTCGAACACGATGGAGCATCGGGAGACCTCAATACGTCCCGACTCCGCAATCCAGGACTGTACTTCATGGTGGTGCGACCGCAGACGGACAAGAATGAGCACGATGCTCTGGAGATTCGGCGCGGTTCCGACCATATTGCTCTCGCACAATCAGACCTCGATGTCGTCTCTGGGAAAGCCACATTTTCCCAGAGAGAGGAGCATAACCGCCTCATCCTCACCACGGATACCGGCATCAATAATTGGACACTCGTGTTGGTGCAGGATCTTTCCGCGCTCCGAACGATGACAAACCATATGGCGTCCGTCTTTGCGATTATGGCCAGTGTGGGGACTTTGCTTGCTATGTTGTCTGGGTGGGCTGTGTCGCGGACAAGTCTTGTGCCTGTGCAGCTGCTTATTGATGGTACGGAGCGTATTGCCCGCACGGACAACCTTACCCCGTTGCCGGTCTACGGTTCTGACGAACTGGCACGCCTCACTGAGTCTTTCAACAAGATGCTGAAATCCCTGCAGGAATCGCGGATTCGGCAAAGCCAATTGGTTGCGGATGCCGGCCACGAGCTAAAGACTCCCTTGACGAGTATGCGCACCAATATGGAGTTGCTCATGATGGCGTCAAAGAATCCCGCAGGCACCATCAGCCAAGAGGACATCGCAGACCTTGAGCATGATGTCATGAGCCAGCTGGAAGAGCTCACTAACTTGGTCACAGACCTGGTGGATTTGGCACGCGAGGACTCCCACTACTCAGTGGTCGAGCCCATCGATTTGTGTGAGCTGCTAGATGGTGTCATCGATCGGGTGCAACGACGGCGTTTGGATATTAACTTCAGGTTTCACCTCATCGACTGGTATCTCAGGGGGGATCAGCGCGGCCTCTCCCGAGCGTTTCTCAATGTTCTTGATAATGCGGCAAAGTGGAGTCCGCAAGGGGGAACCGTCACCATGGTGATGCAGCAGGTGGATGATGAACTGGTTGAGGTGACGGTGGATGACGAGGGTCCTGGTATCCCTCCAGAAGAGCGGGAACTCGTGTTCGAACGGTTCTACCGGGCGGTGGAGTCCCGGGCGATGCCGGGTTCTGGTCTCGGTTTGGCCATCGTGAAACAGGTCATGGAGTTGCATGGAGGAAGTGTGCGGGCAGAAGCGTCACCAAGCGGCGGTACGCGTATGGTGCTGGAGCTGCCAGGTGGTCCGCGTCTGCATGCTGGCCTGGATCAGACCGACGAGCTGTAGCGAGATGTTGTCGCTCTGTGCGCCGCACAGCACCTACGGGTGCTTTCACAGCAAGTTTCAAGCCGCCCAAATACGGTTTTCCAGGATTACGGTAGATAGTTAGGGCATGAGTTATTCAATGCCGCCCTCCTCAACTCCATACCAGGGTTACCCGATGGTCCCTCCAGAGCCTGAAAAGAAGAAAAAGTCCCGTCTTTTACTGCTCATCGTCCTCTTCGCAGTAATCGCTCTTGTCGCGGGCGCCTTGGGCGGTGTCCTCGGCTCCAACCTTGCACATAACAAGAGCACCTCACTGGGCTATGTACCCAGCGACAATGTGCTGGAAGAACCTATTGACAAAGATGTGAAGGCGCCATCTGCCCCGGAAGGCTCAGTGCAGGCCGTGGCGGAGAAAGTGCTTCCCTCCGTGGTTTCCATTCAGGTCGCCTTCACCTCGAATGCGGGCGGGTCCGGATCGGGTGTGGTGCTGTCTAAGGATGGACTCATCCTCACCAGCGCGCACGTGGTGAATAACGCCCGTGAGATGGCTGTCGTCACGAATAACAACCGGATGTATGCCGCAAAGCTCGTCGGTATTGATGTCCTCTCCGATATTGCTGTTATCAAGACTGAGGGCGTGCGTGACATGCAGCCGATTGAGATGGGAAACTCAAAGAATTTGGTGGTGGGTCAGGAGGTTGTCGCCGTCGGTGCCCCGCTCGGACTCACCGGTACTGTGACTTCCGGCATTATTTCGGCATTAAATCGCCCCGTTCATACCAGTACCCGTGATCGTTCCCCAGGTGGTCAAGATACCGTCATGAATGCTATTCAGACGGATGCCGCTATTAACCCGGGTAATTCGGGTGGTGCGCTGGTGGACATGGCAGGCCGCCTTATTGGTGTGAACTCTGCCATTGCCTCACTGGGTGGGGAGAACCCCTACACGGGTGAGGTGAGTGGCGGGAATATTGGACTTGGCTTCGCCATTCCGGTTAACCAAGCCCGTCGCATCGCTTCGGAACTTGTGAAGGCCGGCAAGGCTAGCCACTCTGTCATCGGTGTAAAGGTCACGCCTTCAACTAATCCACTTGGGTCTCTGATCGCTGATGTTACCGCGGGCAGCCCCGCTGATCGTGCTGGCCTACGAACGGGCGAAGTGATCACGAAGGTTGATGGTCGCCCGCTTGACCCAGTTGACGGTCTGGTTGCGTATGTGCGGTCGAAGGCCCCGGGGGATGTCATCAAGGTGACTGTCGAGAAACAAGGCGGCGGCGACACGCGTACAGTAGAAGTCACTGTAGGATCTCTGAATTAAGCGGTCAGCTAGTAAAGGATAAAGAAAAGTGGACGTAAACCCTGGTGCGGCCGGACGCGCACTGGCAGTCATCACTGCCGACCACGCCAATGAGGAATCTCGCGCACTTGCCAAGATTGTGACCGAATTGCTCGAAGAAGATGGTTTCTACGTTGACGGCGTAGTAGTGGTTCCCAACGACGAGGACGAGATCCGAAAAGCCATTGAAACGGGCGTAGTAGGTGGTGTCGATCTCCTCCTGACCGTCGGTGGAGTCGGGCTGAGCCCCCGTCACCACACTCCGGAAGCAACTCTTCCCCTCATCGACCGAGCACTTCCCGGCATTGCTGAGGCCTTGCGCTCTTCTGGACAATCCGCGGGGGCACAGGACGCCTGTGTATCCCGTGGTGTGGTGGGAATCTCCGGATCCACCTTGGTGGCTAATTTGTCCAATTCTCGTGCGGCAGTGCGTGATGGTATGGCGACCTTACTTCCGCTGGCCCGGTACGTCATTAACGAGATTTCCTCGCTGGACATTTTCTAATGTCGGAGGATACTGGTTCGCCGGTGGACAACGCTGATTCTGACAATCCCGCATCACGGGCAGCCGACAGCGGCCGTCGGCGTCGGCTCTCTCGGGACACGTTGAATCGCATCTTTGGTGAGTCAGTGTCCACATTGAGCCGTGATGAGTGCGGTGATCGGGCGGAAGGCCGAGCTGACCGGAGAGAGTGGGAAAGATGGCTCCACGATCAGAAACCACCCCACTACGACTACTAGATAACTGAGTTTTAGCGCAGCAAGAGCGTGACCACTGCGTCCGTATCGAGCTGCGCTAACTCGTAGGCTTTCTCTTCCGGAAGCGCCACGATGACGCTAGTGGAGTGGCCGGCCCCCGGACTGTTTGATGCAGTAGTGTCATGGATGACGGCATCGTGACATAAGACCCAGCTGCTGTCTTCGGTTGAAGCGACGACGTCCACATGCTGTCCAGTGCGCCAGGAGGTTGCACCGCTGATGGGAAGGCCGAGGGCGCGCCATCCGGTAGGGAGTTGTGGGGTGCTGAGACGTGCCGTGGTCAGGAGCTCGCCGCGTTCTACATCTCCCACCACGCGGCGTCCCGTGAACTGGTCCGCTGAAGTGATGGGATGCTCAGGGATGAGTGCCGCAGGGACGTGCACCCATTCGATGTCTGCAGAAGTGACTTCCTGTCCGCTCGGTAGGGAGTGGTTGAGCTGGGCCACAGTGAGAGCGGGAGCACCGTGGGGAATAAGTAACGCGACAATCGTACCGAGGAGGATGGCACAAGCGAGCGTGAGAATGACGCGCTGGGGGCGGGTGGTCTTGCGAGACAAGCGAGACCAGAGTGCACGGAGTGCCTTGCGCGGGTTGGCGGGCGGAGAAACGGTAGCGGAATCGTCTGCTGTGACGTCAGGTGAGGTTACCTTTGTCGTGGCGGGCCAGGGGTCACGCCAGGCAGTGCCAAACTGATCTTCCCACCGCTGGGGAGGAGCGGGTGACGGTGGTGGAGACGTAGCTGTCGCGACATACTCCCACCCTAGGGCGGTGGATCTTCTCGGCATTGCGTCAACCTTTCTTCGTCAGCAGGGAGATACTTGAACAGTAATCTCAGCTGGGGCTGGGGAAGGTGGGTGAGCTTGCCAGGAGAGAAGCTATCCACAGGAGGAAAAAATGTGGAGGGGAAGACGGCGACAGCGGGAGAGTGCGGGGCGTCGTTTTCACAGGCCTCATCGAGTACGACAGTAAAGGCCATGGCATCAGGCAGCTCAGGCACCCTTGCGGTACGTTGGCGTATCCCGCATGCCCCCTGGTGGTGTTTAGTTAGCACCTTATTGATGGCAGGTGCGATGGTCTTCAACCTCGCCGTCATCGATCCAACAAAGAAACCTATTGGACTCTGGAGTAATTTTTGTAGATCTGCGCGTCTATTGGCTAGCCGGACGTTTGCTTGACGCCGGGCTTCTTCTTTATCGTGCTGGCGATCCAGCGGCGCTGGAAAACATTAGCGACGTCTGTACTGGCCTTTGAACGACAATCGCCTGTGGTTTCTGGGTATTGCCGGCGGACTCGCGCACATACTGGCTGCACTTGATGCTGCATAACAATCGTGTGGGGAGTTATCTTAACCGGGCGGACCAGTCTCTCCAGGCGATTGTTTATCGTATGGCGGGTGGCCAACACCATGGTGGATTGCCGTCGAGCTAGTGGGTCTGATCCTTATCGTGGCGACCTTGTGGTATGCCGCTTACCTGCGTAATAACACGCTGATGATGGCGTTGGGTGGGCTGGGTGCCTGCCTTCTCTCGCCGTTTAGCTGGCACCATCACTATGTGTGGATTTTTCCGCTCCTCCTCGTCATGGTCGATGCGTTAGTTAACCATTGGGGTCAGCACTCGGGCTGGGAACGAGCGTGGATTGTGTGTGCCTTTGCAGGTGTGGTGGGGACTACCGCAACATGGATGGCGGAGATCGTGCCACACAAAATGGGCCCCCTTGTAGGGGTCCCTTTGGTGACGATGT
Source organism: Lawsonella clevelandensis (assembly GCF_001293125.1). Lineage (NCBI taxonomy): Bacteria > Bacillati > Actinomycetota > Actinomycetes > Mycobacteriales > Lawsonellaceae > Lawsonella > Lawsonella clevelandensis. The sequence goes on along the minus strand of NZ_CP009312.1, from coordinate 495,413 downwards.
ATTCCTATCCTTATCTCTTTTGGCAGGGCATCTACGTTTTTATGACGCTGGCTGTGTTTGTGGGTGTGCTGGTGTTAAGCCGCGAGCGTTACATCAGCCAGCAGGCTATTTCTTATTGAGGTTTGAGCTGCGAGAGTCGGTGCGGTAGAAGCCGCTGCCTTTAAAGGTCACGCCAACAGTGTTGTACACCTTTTTGAGTGGGCCGCCGCATTGCGGGCACACGGTCAAGGGGTCATCGCTAAAGCTCTGGCGGATATCAAAGGCGTATCCGCACTCTTTGCACGCGTATGAGTAGGTGGGCATGTTCCCAATTATGCGCTAGGAGTAGCACAATTGTGCAATTCAGTGGGGGTGACGGCCCAGTCGACGTGCGCATCATGCGGCTCTGTTGGGACGGTGTTGCGAAGCTCGTGGCTATAGACGACAGCGGCAAGAACAGGAGAGGCAGCCAGTGCGCCGGAGGTAACAGCGGCTGTTATGGCGGCTAGTGCGCGGTCATAGTAACCGGCACCACGCCCCATCCGGGTTCCATCTCGTCCCACACTGGTAGCAGGCAGAAAGATGAGGTCTACGCCGGGAGCAGTGGTGAGAAGATGTGGGATAACTGTGCGTGGTTGGGAAATGTGGAACCGTCCCTCTACTAGCTCTTCCCAGGTAGTAAAGGGTCCCCAGGTGAGTTCCCCTGTTGCTTCACTGCGGGGGAGGTAGAGCTCGTGGGTATGTGCTGCCAATGTTTCTACCCAGTCCCGGTTTCCGGGTTCGTCTCCAAGGGGAATATAGGCGCAGATTCGTTGGGCCTGGGTTAGCGAGAGGAGCCGGCAGCAGGTGTTGGTGAGGTCGGCATTGATTGCCGCCTGCTCGGATGGTGACCACTGGGAGTACACGGTGGCGCGGGCGGTGCGGGCGGCGCTGCGGAAGCTCGCTTTTGACACGATTGCTTCTCCTCCTTGGTGGTGGGGTGGGGCAGTTGGTTAGTTACCCGGCTAAGAGAAACCTACTGGTTGAGGAAGACTTGCAGGCGCCACTTTTGCGGCAGACCTCAGCAAATCCCAGTGTTTTTACGGTTCTTCTCACTTTATGCCACTAGGCTAGAGCTATGTCTACTAATGAAACGCGTGGTGGCGTGTTCTCCACGGCTGTAATCCCTGCCGCTGGTTTGGGCACCCGATTCCTTCCCGTCACGAAGACGGTGCCGAAAGAACTACTCCCAGTCGTCTCCACCCCCAGTATCGAACTCATTGCGGAAGAGGCTTCCGATGCTGGCGCTGATCGTCTCGTCATTATCACCTCGGACCGCAAGACGGGCGTGATGACGTACTTCAACACTGATTCCATGCTGGAGGATGAGCTGAAGAAGAAGGGCAAGAATGTCATGCTGCACAAGGTGCGGCGTGCCCCTGGTCTCATTGAGGTGGAGTCTGCGCTGCAGGAAAAGCCGCTGGGTTTGGGCCATGCAGTGAGCCTGGCGGAAACACACTTGTATGAAGACGAGGAGTGTATTGCGGTTCTGCTGCCCGATGATCTGGTAACCCCAACCGGTGTTCTGGAACAGATGGCGGAAGTGCGTGAGCGTTTCGGCGGCACTGTGCTGTGCGCCTATGAGGTGCCGGGTGACGACATATCCAACTACGGCGTTTTCGATGTCGAGCCGACTGGTGACGAGTCCGATGAGGGACGCGTCATGCGTGTTAAAGGGATGGTAGAGAAGCCGGCTCCCGAGGATGCTCCCTCCCACTATGCGGCAGTCGGCCGGTATATCCTGGACCGTTCCATCTTTGATACGTTGCACACCATTACGCCGGGTGCTGGTGGAGAATTGCAGCTGACAGATGCTATTGCCCAATGCGTTGCAGAGGGGCTGCCGACGCACATTGTGGTGCATCGCGGTACCCGCCATGATCTGGGTAATCCGGGCGGTTACATCCGTGCTTCCGTGGACTTCGCGTTGCGGGATGAGAATTACGGTCCTGATCTCCGTGGGTGGTTGGAGGAGCGTCTCCAAGAGAAGGACGACTAGTCCTTCGCTGGGTGTCTCCCCGCCCTTCCCCGTCCCTGTCATCACTTTCTGTTTTCGGGAGGACATGAATGCGTTCCGTAGAGGAGCAGCAAGCGCTGGTCACTGCGTCTGCGGTTGCCCCTAATCCAGTTCGGGTGTCCATTCAGGATGCTCTTGGCTTGATGTGTGCCGAGGAAGTTGAAACCACGATGCCTTTGCCGGGTTTTGACCAGGCGGCGATCGATGGTTTTGCAGTGCGTGCGGTGGATGTGAAGTGTGCTCCGGCGGCGGGGGATCCACAGGGCTCCAGCGTTGTGCTTCCGGTGGTGGGTGACGTGACAGCAGGGTCGCGTTTGCATACCCGCCTCCAACCGGACCAAACCGTCCGTGTATTTACGGGTGCTGCTATGCCCGCCTTGGCAGATGCGGTGGTGCCGTTAGCGTGGACGGATAACGGAGAAACCCGGGTCGCCATTAATCGACGAGTGAATCCGGGGGATTTCGTTCGGCGGGTAGGCGATGATGTGACCCCTGGCGACATTGCTGTCCATGCTGGCACAATTGTGGGCCCCGCCCAGGTGGGTCTATTGGCTGCAGTGGGTCGGGATAAGGTGCTTGTGCATCCGCGCCCTCGAGTGGCCATCATCAGCGTCGGTAATGAGCTGGTGGATCTGGATCGTACGCCTGGACAGGGACAGGTGTACGACGTTGCTTCTTATGCGTTGACGGCTGCTGCCCTGGACGCTGGTGCGGAGGTGCACCGGGTGGGCATCGTCTCTACTGAGCCGCGGGCGTTCCGCGAGTTGGTTGAGACGCAGCTGTTGCGTTCAGAGATTGTCATTATTGCTGGTGCTGTGGGCGGTATTGCCTCGGAGCATGTTCGCAATGTGTTGACTGATTTGGGCGAAGTGGAAGTTGAGCGGGTGGCGATGCATCCGGGCTCTGTGCAGGGTTTCGGGTTGCTCGGTGCAGACCAAATCCCGACCTTCCTTGTGCCGTCTAATGCGGTGTCAGCATTGTTGGTGTTTGAGCTGATGGTGCGCCCCATGATTCGTATTGCTCTGGGTAAACGGCACCCACTCCGCCGTATTATCCGAGCTCGTACTATTACTCCGGTAACCTCGATGAAGGGGCGCGCTGGGTACTTGCGTGCCCAGCTCATGCGCGATGAGGCGACGGGCGAGTATTTGGTGCAGGCGTTGGCTGGCGCGAACCCGTCAACCTCCCATCTGCTGGCATCTCTCTCCGAGGCCAATGCGCTCATTGTTGTCCCTCCGGATGTCACAGAGGTTCGAACTGGTGAAGAAGTGGACGTGCTGTTCCTGGCGCAACGCCGCTAGTTTGTGGAGTGTTAAGGAAGAAGAGCTCCTTACTGAACGTATTCGCGTCTCTGCGGGGGACGTGTATTTGCGGTTGCCGCGGTGGTCTGATGGAACTGCGGTGATGTCGTCGCGTGCCCGTTCGCAGCGGGAGATTGCTGAGTGGGAACCGGATCCTGAAGACCCGCTCTATTGGAAGGAACGGCCTCCGGCGCAGCAGTGGCGGGATACCTATCGGTGGTTCATGGAGGGGCGTCGCATGGGGGTGATGGTCCCTTTCGTCATCGTACTTAACGGCCAGATTGCGGGGCAGGTGTTGCTCAATAATGTGGAGTATGGGGCGGTGCGCGGTGTAACTGTGGGCTATTGGGTGGACAGTCAAATGACGGGTGGTGGGGTGGCCACGGCGGCTGCGGCTTTGGCTGTGGACTATGCCTTTGAGGTAATGCGGCTTCATCGCGTGCAGGCAACGGTGCATCCTAGTAATGCGGCGAGCCGTTGTGTGTTGGAAAAGGTGGGGATGCACCAGGAGGGGGTGCTGCAGCGCTATTTACGCATTAAAGGGAGGTATTTAACGCATGAACTGTGGGCGGTGACGGTGGAGGAGTTGCCGCAGGGGGCAGTTGGTCGTCTTGTGGGGGCGGGGAAAGCGCAGCGCCTCTAGCATTGTGGGGTTTTGTATGGGAGATGTTGGCTCAGGGTTGTTAGCCCCAATGACGTAACAGAAGGTGCCAGAGAAGCCGATGTTACTAGTGGGAACTAAGTCAATTAGTGAAACGTTGTGCTAATGATGGGCTCTCCGGTGTGTCGTAAATGAATGCGCAAAAATGCTGGTTAGCCTAGAAATACAGTGAATTTTCGCGGTACCCAGCAGAAGACCATCGTCTTCTGATGGGGAACACCTCCAACGTCAAGACACATGTGGAGTAGGTGACGAAACAGTGGCCAGCTCACTTCTTATTATTCTGCTGGTAGTCGTATGGCTCTTGGTACTGCTCCCGATGGTGGTCAATACCAAGGAGCCGATTCGTCGCACCTCCGCTGCCTTCTCCGCAACTCGTGTCCTCCACCGCGGTGACGATCGACAGCTCAAACCTCGTCGGCGCATTACCCCCCGCCCGATAGACGATGAGGAGACTGCCGCAGCACAGACTCTCGGACCCGTGGAAAAAACACGTCGACGCAGTGCCCGGAAGCACGCTAAGCGGCTAACGGTCGACCCTGCCGTAATCTCTGCCGATTCCACCCCAACCAACGACCCTGTGGAGTCCTCCGAAAGGACCAGCACGATGGCAGCTAAGACCTCCCCTGAGGTAATCCAAGCAACACTGCCCTTTGCCGACGATATCTTTGGCCCGGACGCGCACGCTGTCGTATCGGACGCGCCTACCGAGGAAATCGTCATCACCCCGGAGCTTCTGCAGGAAAGCCTCGACAACTATGAAGCGGAGATCGATACGACCACCGTGATGGACGCCGAAATTGTCCCCGATGCTGCGGCAACAAAGATTGTGGAGACGGAGAACTCAGACACGGAGAAAACTGACCTCGCTGCGAATACCAACGCCGATAGCGATACTTCTGTTGACGCTGAAGAGGACGAGACCCAGTCTGAAGCCGCAGTGGCCACTGATCCTGTTGACGGCGATGCAGAAGAGGATGAGAACGCTGCGGACAGCACAGCTACCGAGGAAACTGCAGCCATCAAGGAGATTGCGGACACCGAGGACGGTGTAGACGATGTGGTCGACGACTACACAGACGAGCGTGAGGACGACCTCGACGCCGACATTGCCGAAACGGAATTTGCAGACGACAACAGTGATGACGTCGACTCTGCTGCGAGCGGCACATCTCCCGTCTCGTGTCTCAGCGGCACTCTCGCCGCCAAGATTTCCGGCTTCACTAAGAAGGACCGCAATATCCCTGAGCCTGCCCCACAGCTTACCCTGACAGCCGACGACATCGCGGAGGTAGAACACCGGCGCGGCCGTGGCGGATATGACCCCGTAGCAGCGGAAGCTGCAGCGCAAAAACGCTACAAGCGACGCCGAGTTATCTTCCTTGTGCTCGCCGTTCTCCTTATCCCGATGATTGCGGCAGCAGCGGTACTGGGAGGCCTGGTATGGATCGCCCCGGCAGCCTGGTGCGGTGTTATTGCGTTCTACCTGGCCGCCCTCCGTAGCCAAGTCCGGCTGGAGAAGGAACTCCGGCAGCGGCGCCTTACCCAGATGCGCCGGGCGCGAGCACAGCGGGCCGAATATGGCTACCGGGAGGAAGAAGAAACCCCCGCACTAAGTTTCCACGGCCAGTACTCGCTGGTTGATGTGGATGATGGAGACCCCCTCTTTGACAATCTTGAGACCCGTCCGTTCATGAAGGAGTACATGGCGGCCCACGCGGCAGAGTTCTCCTACGATGATGGCGGCTACCTGCGGGATCGCTTCGGCCGAGTGCGTATTAATGCCTCCCGTTACCCCGACGCCGCTGTCCGCCGCGAACCGGACTATGCGTACGACGAGGCAGAGGCCGCCTACCAGTATGACGACCCCTACGCCGTGGGCGACTACACCGGTGGCCGCAGCGTGGACTACTGGAATGCGTGTGAGGCAGCAGACAATGTTGTTCGCTTTGACCTCTCTCGCCGCGGTGGCTACCGGGATGTCGGCTAGTGATTTCTAACCTTCCCTCCCTCGCTGGTACAGTGGGGGAGGTCTGGGGCTATAGCGCAGTTGGTAGCGCGTCTCGTTCGCATCGAGAAGGTCAGGGGTTCGATTCCCCTTAGCTCCACAAGAGAAAACCCCTGGTCATATGTGACCAGGGGGTCTTTCTTTATTACCGCTGTTCAAAGCGTATTTTTGAAGCGAACGTCTTCGAAAATGTCGAGTGGATGTAGCTGTTGTAGAGCCATAATTCTGGCACGGAACATACAATGCGGCACGATTTTGGCACAATTTTGGCACGAATTGGGCTGCAATTGGGATCAAGCTAGGTGTCAGTCCGGTATGCGTGTAGGTCGACGGGGAAAGCGGGTAGCCACCCTACGTTCTGTGTCTGAGTGAGCTAGGTAGGAGGCCAGGGGATGACGCGGTTGACGTGTTGGGCGTAGTCGAGGTAACGCTGTCCGTAGTGGCGAGTGAGCCACCGTTCCTCCGTGTATTTCATCAACACACTCAACGAAATCCAGTAGACAAATGGAAGGATAAGCAGCCAGTAGTTCCCCAGTGTGAGGAGAATACCTGTATTGATGAAGAGGAACGCTGCATACACAGGGTGTCGCACCCAGGCGTAGATGCCGTCTGTCATCAACTGGTTGTTTTTTATTTTTTCTACCGACCGGGCGCCGATCACGGCTAGGCACCATATCGTGATTCCTGCAATGGCAGTCAGCACTCCGGCGGTGATGAATACGATCCGCAACCAACGTGGGGTGACGGCTGCCTTCGCTATCCACCCAAGGTAGGTGGCAAGTCCCGCCAGAATCGTGAGGGTGAAAATCCCTGCTACATAAGCTGGTCCGACGCCGAACACCGGCAGAGTAGAAGGTTCACTATCAGTGTTCATAGCAGTGATTATCCCACACGAAGAGTGCCTACGGAGATACTTCGGTTATTCCCTAAAACTTTTGGTGTACAGGATAGATACGTGATTAACGGGGATTATCAATTTTTGTGTTCTTACCTCTGTGAAGTGGGAGCGAGGAGGTGGGGCAGTGGGAGTGTCCGTACAATTGACAAATTGTTTAGGTAATACTAACTTCAATAACGAACGATGGTTCGCTATTGAGAAGGTTGTTATGGTTCAGGTCTTGAAACCGGAGATTCGTGATCGCATGCTTGTTGCTGCCATGCACGTCTTTTATGATAAGGGTTTTCGCGAGGCGCGGATGGCTGATATTGCCGCCCAAGCAGAGGTATCAACCAGCTTGTTATATTCGTATTTCAAGAATAAGAGCGAGCTGTTTGATGCAGTGATCGCTGACGTTCCAACTGACTTTGAGCAGATTGCGATAGCGGAGGAACAGGCAGATGCAGCTGACCCTCTGGGGCGTTATTTGGCAGTGACACACGGTTATCTACAGGTTTTATTGACCCATCACCGGGCTTTCGTCATCTTGATGGACAAGAGTCAAGGCAGCATCCATGAAGGGGCTAAAAGCAAGCTGATTTCCGCTGTTGAGGCGCATATTGGTCGGTCGATGGCTAGGTGCGCTGCTGAGAATTTGCCCGCACTTTTGCCCCATGTGTTGGCCAACAACTTTGTTGAAGGCTTGTTGGAAGTGGCCCGTCATTTTGAGAACGAGGCTCAAGCCATGAAACTCCTTGACCTCATTATGCAGTGCTACTACGAAGGGGTGAACTCTCTATGAGAGAGTGGTCGACACGTAGCGTTTATTTTTTACATTCAAAATCGAATGATAATTCTGTTTTATTGGCGGTTGAGTAGTGAACACGCAAAAAGAGTTAGTTAAGCAGACGAAGCGTTCAAGCCGCTTGGCGAACATAATGAACGTGATGTCGGTCTCCTTAGATTTGCTGGTGCCGATAGTGGTGATTCATCTAGTGGCGCGGTATTTCGTCGATGATTTGACCGCCCGGATGGTGTGGGTGTGGACGACTGTGCTGCTGGTGGTCTTGCTAGTTAAATCTGGCTGCGTATTCTGTGCAACCTGGTTGGCGCATCGGGCTGCCTACGGCAGCCTAGCTGACTTGCGATTACACATCCTTAAGCACTTGAAGGCGTTGCCGCTGGGATTCTTCCACGTTCGCCGTACCGGTGATCTCGTTAGCGTGATGAAAAATGATGTGGAACAAGTAGAGGTATTTTTGGCTCACGGGTTGCCAGAGACGATGTCAGCCACAGGGCTACCACTAGTGGTATTCGTAGTGATGCTTGCAGTGGATTGGCGGTTGGCTTTAGTGATGGTGATCGGTTTGCCACTGATGTGGGTGGTGCGCAGACTAGCGAGCCCGAAGTGGGTTACCGGGTTTGCTACCGTCGCTCGTTATATGACTGCCATGCAAGAACGTCTCGTTGAGTACGTGGCCAATATTGCTGTGATAAAGGCTTTTGGAAAGAGCGAAGACAAAACTGCTAAGGCCATTGATGCCTCAGAGGAGTATGTGCGATGGGTTTCTACGTCGATGAACGATATCGCCGTACCGATGGGGTTGATCACTCTCTTCATGGAATCAGGCATGGTGGGCACAGTGATTGTAGGTTTGCTGCTACTGCAAGACGGCCAAATAAGCGTGGAAAGACTGATCCTTGCCATGGTTTTGTCTGGGACGTTTAGCGCTGCGGTGGCAAAGATTGCGACTTTAAAGCATTACCGATTCATGTTTAACCAGGCCATGACGGGGATTAGCTCTATCCTAGGGCAGCCCGCACCCGCTCAGCGAGACGCTACTGAATTGTCGGTTGAGGGTGATCTCGTTCTAGACAGCGTTTCGTTCACTTACCCCAATAAACAGGTGCCTGCATTGAAAGACGTAAACCTGACCTTTAAACGCGGCAGCGTCAACGCTCTGGTTGGTTCTTCTGGTTGTGGAAAAACGACGTTAGCGCACCTGCTGATGGGTTTTTGGACACCCGACCGGGGGAGAATCACTGTGGGTGGGCGCAGTCTTGCCGATGTGTCAGAGCATGACTGGAGGCGAAGCTTTGGTCTGGTCGCACAGGACGTGTTCTTATTCAACTTGACGTTAGAGGACAACATTAAGGTGGGAAACCCCAATGCTAGCCATTCGCAAGTGGTCGATGCGGCTAAGCGTGCTCAGATCCACCAGTTCATTGAGGCTTTACCGCTGGGCTATCAAACGATGGCTGGAGAGGTTGGGGTGAAGTTTTCGGGAGGGGAAAAACAGCGAATATCCATTGCCAGGGCAATGCTGAAAAATGCTGAGATCGTCGTGTTGGGAAGCAACCAGCGCCCTTGATTCTGGGAATGAGGAGCTGGTTCAGACAGCTATTGATGAACTGACCAAAGATAAGACGGTCATTACTATTGCCCATCACTTGGACACGATCGTCAGCGCCGATCAGATTATCGTGCTAGATGAAGGCAGCGTCGTTGATGCTGGAACGCACCAACAGTTACTGTCGCGCTGTGAAACCTATCAACGCCTGGTGCGTGCTCAGCACCTGGTAGACAGCTGGGATATCAAGGCAGGTCAAACAGCATGATTCGCTCGATTCTTTGGGTACTTACCCCGCGCGGTCGGCGCCTGTTGGTTGGTGCGGTAATAGGCTTCGTTGTCTACGCGCTGTGCGGTACGGCTATGATGCTGATCGCCATAACAACCGTTGAAGCAGTAATGAACCACCAGGCCAACCTGTTGCAGACTGGCGTCGTCTTGGTTGCGCTGCTGGTCGTCAAGGCACTCAGTGGCATCCTGGCGGACAAACAAAAACATTTGGCTGGCTTCGACTTAATCCACCAGCTGCGTGCCAGAGTCATTAGACGCCTTCGTGCCTTGTCCCTCGGCTACTACACCAAGGAACGGTTAGGCGAAATCTCGGAAATCATCCATAACGATGTGGACGCTATGGAGATGGTTGTCGCACACCTGTGGACCAGGATGATCGCTGACTTTATAGTTTCACTCACTTTGTTTATCGCCCTAGTGGTCTATGACTGGCGGATGGCCTTGTTGATGATGTCAACACTTCCATTCGCGATCGCTTGGCTAACCATCGGGGTGAAGAAGGCCAACCATCTGGAAAAACAAGCCGGAGACCGGGCGGCAGACATGACAGCATTATTCGTCGAATTCATCCGCGGTATGCCGGTACTTAAAGCTTTCACTGCTAGCGACAAGCTGGAAACTAGGCTGGGTCTTGCGATCACGGCCTTTCAGGCAGCGTCCACCGTAGCAACCAAAAACAAGGCATTCACCCTCACCATCTACTCATTCCTGGTCGACTTAGCGTTTTGGGTGGTAGTAAGTGTCGGTCTTTTCATGACGCTTGGTGGCTGGTTGCCTGTGTTGTCCTACCTGATCTTCGTGGTGATCGGGCGCGAGTTCTACAAACCATTCACCGCGCTAGAAACGCACTGGATGAACTATGTGAAAGTCAGCGATTCCTATATGCGTATCCAAAAGGTGATGCAAGCTCCCGCCGTGCCACAACCACGTCATCCTGCTATCAGCCATGGCAGTAGCATTTGCTTTGAGCAAGTTACTTTCGCATACGAACCGGGACGAAATGCCCTAAACAAGGTAAGTTTCACCGTCCCAGAGGGCACGCTAACAGCCCTGGTAGGTGAGTCCGGATCAGGGAAAACGACCATCACGAACCTGCTGCTACGTTTCTGGGACACTGATGAGGGCAGTATCACCGTAGGTGGCGTCGACGTGCGCGACATGGATTACGACGATCTGCTGTCCCGCATATCTATTGTGATGCAAAACGTTCAACTGTTCGCCGACACCATTGAAGGCAATATTCGAATCGGAAACACTAAGGCTAGCCGTGCAGAAGTTATAGCTGCTGCCAAACTCGCCCGCATCCACGACTTCATTACCACCTTGCCAGACGGCTATGGCACTATGGTCGGCGAAAACGGTGTCGGACTGTCAGGCGGTCAACGCCAACGTATCGCTGTAGCCAGAGCATTCCTCAAAGATGCACCCATCCTCATCATGGATGAAGTCACCGCCAACGTTGACCCCGTCAACGAAACCAAAATGCAGCAGGCCATCACAGAACTTGCCCGCAACCGCACTGTCCTGGTTGTCGCACACCATCTGACGACTGTGCGTTCAGCTGACCAAATTTTGGTGCTACAGAACGGGCACATTGCAGAACGCGGCACACATGACGAATTGCTCAAACATAGCGGCATCTACCAGCATCTGTGGGTGAAGCAACCGGCCTCGGCCACCAACTCCGTCTCTCAGCAGGGGAGTATTTAACAGCAACATTACACATCAGGCCTGAAAAAACATCCGTCTTTAGGGACTTTACCCACGGCGCTGCCGATGTGGGGAGGGTGCATGGACGAACCAGGGAGATATTCTGCTTTCCTGCTGGAGCCTAGGTCTTACAACCGCCTGCTACATCTTGTTTGAATATAACCGGTCTGCTCTGGTGGAGAGAAGGTGACGGCGGGCGTGGAAGCGTTATGTTCCGTGCTGCCGCCACTACAATTGTCTTCATGCTTGACCGCCCGTGGCTGCACGATTTTGTGCTTCTTCTCCTTAGGCTCACTCTCACCCTGGTCGTCGGTGCACAGGGCTACCAAATCTTCTTCGGGCATGGAGTGAAGGAAAGCTCCCGCGTGCTCGCAAAGTGGGGGATGCCGAATGCGTATCCGTTCACGGTGGTCTTGGGGCTCGCGTTAGTGCTCTGTGCGGTCGGTATTCTGCTGGGGTTCCTTACCCCACTTTTCGCCATTATTGGAGCGGTCGCGGAAGCCGGCTACGGCTACTTCCTGATGACGGGCGGTCACTACGGCTTCACCACCTCAAGTGCGCAAATGACGTGTTTGGTGGTGGTGTCGTTGCTGGCATTAATGGTGTTGGGGGCGGGCCGGGTGTCCACTGACGCTGTTCTCAATACGCATGCGGAATAGGACGTCGCCCAGTACTAATGGAGCCACCGGGCTACCAGGTTGGTAGCCAGTGCTGGAGCCTCCACAGATCGGGGCTGATGGGTACACCGTACAGAATGGGCAGAATCCACACGTAGTTAGCGATGACGAGTCCCATGAAGACACACACGATCACACGGCCAAGCAGGACGCTTTGTCCCCAGGCAGCCCACTTGTGACGCCAGGGTTGTGCCTCTGGCGAGGGGGTTTCTGGTACCCATCCGTCGAGCTCTGACAGCATGAGAGCGAGCCCCAAGCAGATAAAGGGGAGCAGCGATGAGGCATAGAAGAAATACATCTGCCGGTCCCAGTTCAGCAGCCAAGGGATCCAAGCCGCCAAATAGCCGCAGAGGACGACGACATAGCGCGGGTCATGCCGGGTGATGACACGATAGAGTGCCCAGAGCAGCATAATAATTCCCACCCACCAGATGAGGGAGGTGCCCAGCAGAAGGACCGCCTGGACGCAGCCTTCTGGGTCGCAACTATGCGGGCCGTTAGTCGGCTCGACACCTGACTCGTAGTAGTAGAGCAGGGGGCGAATACTGGCGATCCACTGCCATGGTTTGGATTCCCATGGGTGGTGATAGCCGTGGGAATTCGTGAGGCTCGAGTGAAAATCGAACATCTGCTGGTGGTAGTACCAGAGTGATTGCAACGAGCGGGGGACGAAAGTGGACCACCAGGCATCCGAGATGCCGGCATGGCGGTAGACCGCATTCTCGGCGCGGAGCCACCCCCACCAGCTGGCGATGTAGAGGCCGACGGGGAGTAGTGCGAGGGAAGCAATAGCAGGGAAAGTGTCGCGGCGAAGTGTTCCCACCCAGGGGCGGGAGACATGGTAGCGGCGCCGTAGGGCGACATCCCACATGACACTCAGGACGCCGAAGACAGCCACAAAGTAGAGGCCGGACCACTTGACCGCCATGGTGAGGCCAAGAAAGACGCCTGCGGTGAAGCGCCACCAGCGGAATCCCCAGCGGGGGCCGAACTCACTGGTAAAAGTTGTTCCCGCCCGTAAGGTTGCCCACATTCGGTCTTCCATCTGATCTCGATCGAGCAGCAGGCAGAGCAGTGCGGCCAGGACAAACATGATGAGGAAAACGTCGAGTAGCCCGGTTCGCGAAACAACGGTGAACATGCCATCACAGATCAGCAGCGTGCCTGCCAGGGCACCCACATAGGTGGAGCCAGAGAGCCGTCGCCCAATACGCACAATGAGGATGACGCAGATGACGCCCGCGATAGCGCTGCTGACGCGCCAACCCCACGGGTTGTATCCGAGCACTGCTTCGGAAAGGGCAATGAGCTGTTTGCCGAGTGGCGGGTGGACGACGAGCCCGTAGCCAGGGTTGAACTCCATGGCGTGGTTGTGCAGCATCTGCCAGGCTTGCGGCACATAATGCTTCTCATCGAAGAGAGGGGTGCCCTTGTCGGATAATGCGCCCAAGCCCATAAAACGAGTGAGTGCCGCGATGACAGCAAGCACAGCAGTCACGATCCACCCGCGGAGAGTGTCGGTGGCGCGCACTGGGGTAGGCCAGAGTGTGCGGGGGGCGGTGGCACCGGCCGGGGGAGTGGCGCGTGGCGTCCGCATACCTACTTGATGGCGTGCGTAGTAGACACGCGTGGAGGAAGCCTCACTTGGGAGACGTTTCGTTGCGGAGGTAGCCACGGTTCGATCCTACCGAACCTCTCCTATTCCTGACGGCAAGCAGTGCCCATACCCGGTGACGTCTCGTTGCCGCGTTACACTGAGAAGGTAAGCACCGCGGCGGCACACCGCACGCAGTACTAACACGACTGAACGGCCACATCGATGACAACTCCACCTAGTGAGAATACTTTTTCCCCTGTCGCGCCCACCGGCACGCTTATTCTGGGGGCCACCCCACTAGGAAACCTGGGGGACGCCACTCCGCGACTAAGAGCGGCGTTGGCGACAGCCGATGTGGTGGCAGCGGAAGATACGCGCCGCACGTACCAGCTGGCGCGTGACCTCGATGTGACGATCAGCGGACGGGTGCTCTCCCACTATGACCACAATGAGAGGGATCGAGCTCCCCAACTCATTGAGTTTCTCCAACAGGGGTTGACAGTGTTGGTGGTGTCCGATGCGGGTATGCCTACCGTGTCTGACCCCGGCTATCGGGTGGTGTCACTGGCCGTTGCGGAGGGTATCCCCGTGACGTGCCTGCCGGGGGCGAGTGCCCCACTGACTGCCCTGGCGCTCTCCGGTATCGGGACCGATAGATTCGCTTTTGACGGATTCCTCCCCCGCAAAGCTGGCCCCCAGCGTGCGTGGTGGGAGAGCCTGAAAACGGAACCGCGCACCGTCATCTTCTTTGAATCCCCCCATCGTCTTGCCGATACCCTTGCTTTGGGGGCGGAGGTACTGGGAGATCGGCCGGCAGCAGTATGCCGAGAACTCACGAAAACCTATGAGGAATGCCGTCGCGGTACCCTCATGGAATTGGCGGACTGGGCACGCGCGGGAGTGAGAGGGGAAATAACGGTGGTGGTGGCACCGGGTAGCCCAGCCGGCGATGACACCAGCAATGCCACCCTCATCCGGCAGGTGGAGGAACTTGTCGCGGAGGGAATTCGCCTCAACGACGCCTGCGGCGCCGTGGCGAAGAGCCACGGGCGGCGTAAGCGGGACCTCTACCAGGCGGTTGTGGCTGCTCGTGAGGAAGCCTAAGAGGGTACGAACTCCCCGGGCTAACTAGGCTTTAGCCCCGCTCACTGCCTAGAATGGGACTTATGACTACGCCTGTTCTTACCGCTGTTGCCTGGCCGTACGCCAACGGACCGCGCCATATTGGTCACGTTTCCGGATTCGGCGTCCCCTCAGACGTCTTTTCCCGCTACCAGCGCATGGTCGGAAACGATGTGTTGATGGTCTCCGGCACCGACGAACACGGCACCCCGCTGCTGGTGCAGGCGGATAAAGAGGGCATGAACGTCCACGACCTTGCCGACCGCTACAACCGTGTCATCGTTAACGACCTGGCCGGTTTGGGGCTCTCCTACGACCTGTTTACGCGGACCACAACCCGAAACCACTACGCCGTCGTACAGGAGATGTTCCGCAACGTGGCGAAGAACGGCTACTTGGTGACGAAGAAAACCACCGGCGCAATTAGCCCCTCCACCGGGCGTACTCTGCCCGACCGCTACATTGAGGGCACCTGCCCCATTTGCGGTTACGACGGGGCCCGCGGCGACCAGTGTGACAACTGCGGTAATCAGCTCGACCCGGCAGACCTCATTAACCCGGTGTCGAAGATCAATGGTGAGACTCCGAAGTTCGTGGAAACGGAGCATTGGTTCCTCGACCTTCCCGCACTTGCCGACACGCTGGGGGATTGGCTGCGTGAACGCAAAGACTGGCGTCCCAATGTGTTAAAGTTCTCCCTCAATCTGCTTGATGACATCAAACCGCGGGCCATGAGCCGCGACATCGACTGGGGTATTCCCATCCCTATCGAGGGGTGGCAGGAACGCAACGATAAGCGCCTCTATGTGTGGTTCGACGCCGTGGTGGGTTATCTGTCTGCCTCCATCGAATGGGCCTACCGGATTGGGGACCCGGATGCTTGGCGCAAGTGGTGGAATAACCCGGAGGCGCTCAGCTACTACTTCATGGGGAAAGACAACATCACCTTCCATAGCCAAATTTGGCCAGCTGAGCTACTCGCCTACAACGGGCAGGGTAGCAAGGGTGGCGACCGTGGGATGCTGGGTGAGCTTAATCTCCCCACCGAGGTTGTCTCCTCTGAGTACCTGACGATGTCTGGATCGAAGTTCTCCTCGTCACGCGGCGTGGTGATCTACGTCAAGGACTTCCTCAAGGAATTCGGCCCGGATGCTTTGCGCTACTTCATTGCAGTGGCCGGCCCCGAAAACCAGGACACCGACTTCACGTGGGATGAGTATGTGCGTCGTACCAATAGCGAGCTTGCTAACGAGTGGGGAAATTTGGTGAACCGTACGGTCTCCATGGCGTATAAGAACTTTGGGCAGATCCCCACCCCGGGCACGCTGACTGAGGCGGATATGGAGCTACACAGGCGTGCTGACGAGGCATTCCAGGTGGTGGGCGCCAATCTGGCACGCTCCCACTTCAAGGCTGGTATCACGGAAGCGATGCGCTATGTTGCAGATGCTAACCGTTACATTGCGGCACAGGAACCGTGGAAGATTGCTAAAGAAGTGAAGGCTGGAGGGGCGGCTGCCCCGGAAGCGGAGGACCGTCTCGCTACTGTTCTCCATACGGCTCTACAAGCAGTGCAGGATGCCAATACGCTCATGACCCCCTTCATACCGAATGCTTCGCAGAAGATCTTTGAGCAGCTGGGTGGTGACGGCGTGTGGGCTGCCCAGCCGGTTATTCATGAGGTTGTGGACGACATGCCAGTGGCACCGGTGGGTGCCGGTGTACCTGCAGCGGGCCGCGAATACCCGGTCATTATGGGCGACTACGCCAGCGAACTGGCGTCCTGGGAACGCCATGACATTACCCCTGGTACGCCGTTGTCCAAGCCGCAGCCGATCTTCCACAAGCTTGATCCGGAATTGGGCGAGACAGGCCCGGAGTGGGCCCCAGTCCAGCACTAGGAGTTCGTATGGGTAAGAAACGTCGTGAGCCGGTTCCTGCGGATCCTCTTTTTCCCCTCATCGACGGCCATACTCACCTGGATTCGTGCGGCGGGACTGATCCGGATGGTGTCCATGCCGTAATGGATCGGGCGGAGGCAGTGGGGGTAGCTGCAGTGGTGACGGTGGGTTGTCATGTCTGCACGCTTGATGCCGCTGTGATGGCGGCAGAGACAGACAACCGGGTGTGGGCTGCCGTGGCACAGCACCCGATGGATGCACACGAAATTGATGATGCGGGCCGAGAACGGCTAGCGGACTTGGTGCGGCATCCGCGGGTCGTAGCAGTGGGGGAGTGTGGCCTCGACTATTACTGGCTTCAGCACGACCCGGAGAATACGGCGACGCAGGAGCAACAGGAGGAGCTGTTCCGGTGGCATATTGAGCTCGCGAAAGAGGTCGACAAGCCGCTGATGATTCATACTCGCGACGCCGATGAGGACCTCATCCGCATTATTGATGAGGCGGGTGCTCCCGAAAAGACTATTATTCACTGTTTCTCCAGTGGCCTGGACATGGCACATCAGTGCATCGACCGTGGATTTTATGCCACGTTCGGCGGTGCCACCACGTTCAAGGCAAATGAGGAACTACGGGAGGTAGTGCGCATCTTCCCACGTAATCGCATAATGGTGGAAACTGATGCCCCGTACCTCACCCCAGAACCGTTCCGGGGCTCCAAAAATGAGCCGCAGTTTGTGGCATACACTGCCTACCGGCTGGCTGAGGTGACAGGTCTTTCGGCCGCGGAGTTTGCGGAGTTGACGACGCGCAACGCGTGCCGTGTCTATGGGATTCCTTTCCCGGAGAAGTAGTATCTGACCTCGCAATACTGGTAACGTTACATTATCGTTATCAAGTGGGGTGACGGTACCCTTTCACACTCCGGACATAGTGCAGAACGTGGAGACCAGCAACCCGCTACCACAGCCGAGACAACCAGTGCGACTACCACAGCGCTGACACCTGCGAGGAGACCCGCCCGTGGCTGAAGAAGCTCAGCAGAAGACAGATACGCACCGCCGCATCCATCCGGCCTGGCGTATTCTGCTCGCCGTTGCGCTGGTGGCAGTCACCGTCATGGCCAGCATCAGCATGGTGTATCACCGCACGGTCACCCTTGTCGTCGATGGTGAGAAAAAGCAGGTCGGTACTTACAGCCAAACAGTGGGAGAGGCCCTCGAATCCCTCGGCTACAAGGCGGCTACAGGCGACCGTGTCGAGCCCTCCCTAGAAACTCAGCTGGGTGCCAACACCACCATTACCTACCAACAGAAACGCCCATTTACGGTGGAAATCCACTCCGGTTATGGAAAACGTGCCAAAGTCGAGCGCGTCTCCATCATCACCACCGCCTACACCGTCGAAGAGGCGCTCAAAGAGGTAAAAGCAGTACGCCCCAGCTACGGCATCAACGTGGCACCGGATAAACGCATCCCCACGAATGGTCTCAGTATTGAAGCGATCGTACCCCGCACCATCTGGCTGACCGATTTCGGCAAGAAACCAGTCAGGATTCGCGTTGGCGCCTTCACCGTGCGGGATGCTCTCGCAAAGTTGGGAACTCCCCTCCGGTCGACCGATGACGTCACCCCCGATCCGGATGCGGATCTTCTTCCCAATATGAAGATCAAGGTTGTGCGACATGGCGATATGATGAAAGACCGTGTTATCACGCTCAAACCATTCGAGAAGATCCTCAAAGACCCCAGCCAGTTGGCCGGCATCCGTACCATTGTGAAACGTGGGAAGCCTGGGCAGGCCGTACTTACGGAGCGTCTGGTCTTCGATAAGAAAGGCCGGATCGTCAAGCGTATCCTCATCAAGCGTGTGGTGACGGTTAAACCTGGCCGCTCTACAGTCAAAGTGGGGTCCCAGCCGGTGGATGCTGTGTGGGATCGTCTTGCGCAGTGTGAAGCGGGCGGTAACTGGGCAATTAACACTGGTAATGGCTTCTTCGGTGGTCTCCAGTTCACGCAGGGAACCTGGGAAGCTCATGGCGGCCGTGCCTATGCTCCCCGCGCGGACCTGGCGACTCGTGAAGAGCAGATCACCGTCGCGAAACGTGTACAGGCCTCGCAGGGGTGGGGCGCCTGGCCTGCCTGTACCTCCAGCATGGGACTGCGTTAGGAGATACTCTCCATGGCTGCATCTACCTCCACCGTCAGCCTCCTGACGGCTCCAGAAATCCGCGCTCTCGCCGATGAACTCGGTATCCGTCCCACCAAGACACTGGGGCAGAACTTTGTCATCGACCCCAATACTGTGCGGCGTATCGTCGCCGCAGCCCATTTGGCGCCAGGGGATACGGTTCTTGAGATCGGACCGGGGCTGGGATCGTTGACTTTAGCCCTGGCCGAGGCCGGTGCGCAGGTGACAGCTGTTGAAATTGACCCCACTCTCGCGGTGAAGCTGCCCACCACCTTTGCTACGCATGCCCCGGATTCCTCGCTCCGCGTCATCACGAAAGATGCCATGCAGGTGACAGCGGAGGAGATTCTGGCCGCTGGGCATCCAGCCCCCACCGCACTGGTGGCAAACCTGCCCTACAATGTCGCCGTCCCCGTTCTCCTCCACATGTTGGAGATTCTGCCTTCCCTGCGGACCACCTTGGTGATGGTACAGGCGGAAGTTGCCGACCGGCTGGCCGCTGAACCCGGTAGTCGCATCTATGGGGTACCTAGTGTGAAGGCTAGCTTCTATGGGGAGGTGGCCCGCGCGGGTGCTATTGGTCGTACCGTGTTCTGGCCTGCTCCTAATGTTGATTCTGGGCTTGTGCGCATCAGCGCCTTTACACCCGAGAACGCACCCTGGGATCCCTATGACGAGTCCCTCCACGATGCAGTGTGGGCGGTTACTGATGCTGCATTCGCGCAACGCCGCAAAACTCTCCGAGCTGCGCTGAAGAAGTGGGCAGGCAGCGGGGAAGCTGCTACTGCCGCGCTTGCGGCAGCCGGAATCGATCCGACTCTGAGGGGAGAGCGCCTCACGACAGCAGACTATGTTCACCTTGCACAGCATGCGGGACTGCAGTAGAACCTCTATTTTCACCAGCCCGCGTAGTAGTCTAAGGGTGTGCTCACCGTTGTAAAGCCCCCTGTCGCCGCCTCGGCCCCCGGTAAAGTCAACCTGCACCTAGGGGTTGCTGACTTGCGGGACGATGGATATCACGAGCTCACCACGGTCTTTTGTGCACTTTCCCTCCGAGATACGGTCACTGTTTCCACCGCCGACCATCTGCAGGTGACGGTATCGGGTGAAGGCGCAGACCGCGTCCCCACCGACCACACCAACCTGGTGTGGAAAGCTGCAGAGTTGGTCGCTGAAGCGTGTGGAGCGTACCCGGCTGTTTCACTGCACATCGACAAGAACATTCCCGTCGCCGGCGGGATGGCAGGCGGCTCCGCTGACGGTGCCGCCGCTCTCATCGCTTGTAACGAGTACTTCCATGCGGGGCTGGAACGGCAAACCCTGCTCGATATGGCCTTGGAGTTAGGCTCCGACGTACCCTTTTGCGTGATGGGAGGGAGTGCTATCGGTACAGGACGAGGTGAACAGCTCCTGCCGGTTCTGCACCGCACCACCCTCCACTGGGTGCTAGCGATCGCCAAAGAGGGACTATCCACACCTGCGGTATTTCGTGAATACGACCGACTGGTTGCGCGCAATCGCGCGGAGGGAATCTCTACCTCCATTGGTTCACCTGATGCCCTCCTCCAAGCATTGGCGGGGGGAGATCTCCACGCCATCGCCAACCATCTAGGGAATGACCTACAGGCTGCAGCCCTTAGCCTCTACCCCGAATTGCGGTATACGCTGCGTGCGGGGAAAGACGCTGGTGCACTGGCTGGCCTGGTATCCGGCTCTGGCCCCACCTGTGCTTTTCTCTGTGAAGATGCCGATAGTGCGCTGGCAGTTTCCGCTGAACTCGCTGGCGGAGGGGTCTGCCGAGCTGTCCGTACCGCATCCGGGCCCGTCCCCGGAGTTACCGTAGAAGAACAGGCAAACTAACGTGCCCACTGTCCCCCTCAACCTCATTAACTGTGAGGATGTGTCCCTCAGCTATGGCCTAAAATCGCTCCTGGACCACGTATCACTAGGTATTAGCGAAACCGACCGCATCGGCATCGTCGGCCTCAATGGGGGAGGAAAAACGACACTACTTGAAGTGCTCACCGGCCTCCAACAACCCGATAGCGGGCGTGTCTCCCGGCGCAGCGATCTGCGCTTTGCTGTTGTCACGCAACGGTCACCGTTGCCCCCCGGAGCGACAGTGGGGGAGTCCATCCTGGCAGGAATGGGCTTGGATTCCTACGAGTGGGCCTCCGATGCGCGTATTCGCAGCACGATGGCAGGTCTCGGTATTGGCAACCTCGGATTGAATACGTCGGTCGATAACCTGTCCGGTGGAGAAAAACGCCGGGTGGCGCTGGCCGCTGCCCTCGTTCAGGAACTCGATCTCATTATTCTGGATGAGCCGACCAACCACCTTGATGTAGAAGGTGTGCAATGGTTAGCCGACCATCTTCTCTCGCGCCGCTGCGCGGTTGTGGTTGTCACCCACGACCGCTGGTTCTTAGACACCATCGCCACCCGTACCTGGGAAGTTCATGACGGACAGGTCGACATGTATGACGGTGGTTATAACGACTGGGTTTTCGCACGTGCCGAACGAGCTCGCCAGGCCGCTGCCGCAGAACAGCGGCGCCAAAACCTCATGCGGAAAGAACTGGCATGGCTACGCCGCGGTGCCCCCGCCCGCACGTCCAAACCGCGCTATCGTATTGAAGCCGCGGAAGCGCTCATCGCCGATGTACCCGAACCTCGGAATAGTGCTGAACTATTGAAATTCTCCTCCAAACGCCTCGGGAAGACGGTTATCGACTTCTTCGATGGTCAGCTTGTGAGTGTGGCGGGGGATGTCCTTATTGAACACCTCAACTGGATGCTGGCACCGGGTGAACGCATTGGCCTGGTGGGAGTCAATGGTTCTGGGAAGACAACGCTGCTTCGTGCGCTTGCTGGTGACTACCCACTGGCCGGTGGAAAGAGGGTTCAGGGGCCTACCGTACACATCGGATGGCTCAAGCAGGAACTAGACGATCTCCCCACCGACCGCACTGTTCTCCAGGCAGTCGAGGATGTGGCGGGGCGTGTCACCATCGGTAAAAACGAGCTCACTGCCTCCCAACTGCTCGAACGGCTTGGGTTCCGGCCCGCCCGACACCGCACCCCCGTCAAGGATCTGTCGGGTGGGGAGCGGCGCCGTCTCCAGCTCACCCGCATTCTCATGGATGAGCCGAACGTTCTGCTGCTTGACGAGCCCACAAATGACCTCGACATTGACACGCTGCAACAATTGGAGGACCTGCTCGACCAGTGGGCGGGAACCCTTGTCGTCGTCTCGCACGACCGCTACCTTATTGAGCGGATCTGTGACTCCACCTGGGCGCTGTTCGGGGATGAAAAACTCACGAACCTCCCCCGCGGTATTGAACAGTATTTGGAGACGAGAGCAGCCCTCGCGAAGGACGCCACCCATCAGCAGGCGGCACAGCTTGGCGCAGAAGCTGCGGATGCCAGTACCGCACAGACCGCACAGCTTACTGCCGGAGGTTTGGTACGTGGTTCTGCAGAGGAACGAGTTGTGAAAAAGGAGCTCGTTCGCTTAGAGCGCACACTGCAGAAATTGCGTAATAACGAGAAAACATTGCACGATAAGTTGGCGGCAGCAGCAAGTGCTACGCCTGTGGATACCCAACACCTGGCCGAGCTTGATCGCACCCTCAAAGCCGTGCTCGAGGAGATTAGCGAAGTGGAGATAGAGTGGCTGGAGAAAGCGGAAACTCTCGAATGATAGAACCGACCAGGGCAGACGCGACGAACTCTCAGCACACTCGTCCGGGGGAGAAATCTGCCGGTCTGTTCAGCGGACATTTCAAATGGCTCGTCCCGGGACTCGTACTGTACATGGTGGCAGCCGGGTTCGAAGTGGTCGCTGTAGTGGTTGTTATGCCAACTGTGGCCCACGAGCTGAACGCTATGAGTTCCTACTCCTCCGCTATTGCCATTACCGTCGCCTGCGCCATTGTTGGCATCTTGCTGGCGGGACCGTGGGCAGACCAGAAAGGCCCTCGCGGCCCCATAATTGTGGGTGCCCTCTCCATGGTGACGGGCCTCCTCATTGCGGGTTTTGCACACACGATGGTGCTGTTCCTGCTGGGGCGAGCCATTCAGGGGCTCGGCGTGGGCCTCGTCAATGTGAGTGCCTATGTGATTATCGGCCGGGAACTGCCTCAGCATCTCCACGCCCGCATGTTCTCCCTGAACGCAGTGGCGTGGATTCTGCCAGCTTTGCTAGGGCCAGCAGTAGCTGGTCTGCTCGTCGACTCGGTGGGTTGGCGCTGGGCCTTCTGGGGAGTTGCCCCCATTTTCCTCATCGCCACTATCATCACACTCATCGGGATGCGTTCCCGTGGGGGAGCCGCAGAGCAGAACCTCACCGCTAGTGAATGGCGAGGAAGGGTCATCCGGGCCCTCATTATTGCCGTCTGTATCGGTGCCCTCCAGCCGGCGGGAGAGCTAGTGCAAGAGGGCAAACTAGTCCTCGTTGTCATCGGTGTCATCGCTATTATGGCGGTGCTTGTGGTGGCGGCCCGCCGGCTGGTACCGCCGCGCACTCTCACGCTGGGAGAAGGACTTCCCGCAGTGATAGCCTCCCGCCTTTTCTTGGCCGGATGCTACTTCGCGATGGAATCCTACATTCCTCTGATGGGGCAATCTTTCCGCGGGCTGAGCCCCACCCAATCTGGTCTCCTCGTGGCGTCGGGATCCGTCACCTGGGGTATCGCCTCCTTCCTGCAGGCGCGGCTCCCCGACAATCTCAACCGCACCAAGGTGCTGACTTTTGGGATGGCCTGCGGCACAGTAGGTATCCTCGCCACCCTGACACTCACCTCTGCCAGTATTCCCCTTGCTATTGCGGTTATCGGCTGGGGTATCGCCGGTTTCGGTATTGGCATTGCTTACCCACTGGCCGGGGTGATGGTGCTGGCGCTGTCTCAACCTGGGGAGATCGGGAACAATTCTTCCTCCCTTTCCATGGCGGAACAGCTCGGCACATCCACCTCACTGGCCTTGGGAGGCGTACTCTTCGGAGCACTGGTGGGCAGTAGTATGCTGCATGCCATCTTGGCTTTCACGACGGTTCCTTTTCTCTACAGTGTGCTCGGTATCGTTGCAGCAGCCCGCACAAATGTGGGCGAGTTGACTACGCGAGCGTCGGCGATCAGTGCGGTTTCCGGCAACTCCACGGAGTAAACTGCTAACAAGAACTTCTGCGCCAGCTCTCGGCGCATCCACAACGGTGTAAAGGACGAGGATGACCGCAGCTCAGGACGGACATTCCACGGAACAGCCAGTCGATCAACCTGACCCACGGCTGATCGCTACACTCACGGGCCGCTGCCTGCACCTACAGCTCAATAACACCACCACCCTCAATGCTTTCGATGAGTCCCTCTCCCGTGCCATGCGCTACCATCTGCGCCAGGCTGCCACCGATGAGACCGTCGACTATGTGCTCGTCACCTCACTGAGCGAGAAATCGTTCTGTTCCGGGGGCAATGTTCGTCAGTTGGCTCAGTTCTACGCGGCCGGAGATACCGCTCGTGCGGAAGAATTTTTTGCCGTCGAATACGATCTCTGTGCACTCATCTCTGAATTCCCCAAACCCTACATCACCCTAGTAAACGGGTACTGCATTGGGGGAGGCCTGGGTATCAGTGCCAATGGTCGCTATATGGTCGTCAGCGAAAAAGCCCTCATGTCCATGCCAGAAGCCGGCCTCGGATTTTGCACGGATGCCGGCATGAGCTGGGTGCTTCCACGTCTCTGGGGTGATGGCGGACAAGCTGACAAAGCCCTCGGGATGTACCTGGCTCTCACTGGACGCTGGCTCAGTGCCGCCGATGCGATATGGTGCGGTTTGGCCGGCTACTACCTGCCCTCCAGCGAGTTCCCCGCTCTCGCCGAAGGACTCCTCACCCTCTCGTATGAACCCGGCTGTGCTCGTACTGCCATCACAACGTATCTCTCTCAGTACACCCAGCTCCCCACCGAGGAATCCAGCCTGGCAGAGATTATTTTGCAGGTTGACGAAGTGTTCTCGGCACCTTCAGTGTCGGAGATGATGACTCGTCTGCAGCTGGGGCTGGATACTCGTCGTTACGGAATGTGGGCAAAAGAAGCCCTCTCCGCGTTGCGTGGGTGTAGCCCCACCGCTCTGCAAGGAACCTTCCTGGCCATCGAATGGGGCAACAACTGCCCCGATGTCCGCACCGCAGTTCAGCACGAACACCGTCTGGGGGCACAGTACCTGTGCCATCGTCCCGATTTTCAGAATGGTGTGCGAGCCAAGCTTATTGACAAGAAACCCTACAAAAACTGGGAACCCCCCACTTTGGACGAAGTGGACATGGAGACCCTTCGCACCCGCTAGGAGAACACAGTGACCGCCAACCCCATCCGCGTCGCCGTCAACGGCTACGGTAACCTCGGCCGTGGCGTGGAAAAATCCATCCTCGCCGCCCCGGATATGGAACTCGTCGCCATCTTTACCCGCCGCGATCCCGCCAGCCTCGACACCCTCTCTGGGAAAGCCGTCTCCATCGACGACATGGCGGACTATCAGGGCAAAGTTGACGTCTGCGTGAACTGTGGCGGTTCCGCCACCGACCTTATCGAACAAGGCCCAGCCGTCACCCAGTAC
Organism: Lawsonella clevelandensis; assembly: GCF_001293125.1. NCBI lineage: Bacteria > Bacillati > Actinomycetota > Actinomycetes > Mycobacteriales > Lawsonellaceae > Lawsonella > Lawsonella clevelandensis. The sequence goes on along the minus strand of NZ_CP009312.1, from coordinate 470,073 downwards.
TTCAACACTGTGGACTCCTTCGACACCCACGCCAAGATTCCTGAGCACTACGCCACTATGGATAGTGTCGCCAAGGACAATGACCACATTGCCGTCATCTCCTCCGGCTGGGATCCAGGTCTCTTCTCCATCAATCGCGTTATTGCCGAAGCTGTTCTTCCCGAAGGCAGCACCTACACCTTCTGGGGCCGCGGGGTTTCCCAGGGGCACTCCGATGCCATCCGGCGCATTCCCGGAGTGAAGGACGCCAAGCAGTACACCGTGCCAGTCCAAGAGGTGGTGGATCGCATCCAGGCTGGTGAGCGTCCCGAACTTACCACCCGCGACAAGCACCTCCGCGAATGCTACGTCGTGGCAGAAGAGGGCGCCGACAAGGCAGCGATTGAAGAAGCCATCGTCACCATGGAAAACTACTTCGCCGACTACGACACCACCGTCACTTTCATTAGCGAAGAAGAGCTCCTCCGCGACCACTCAGCCATGCCGCACGGTGGTCAGGTGATTCGTGCCGGCGAAACCAGCGCCAACACCAACCAGGTGTACGGTTTTACGCTAGCCCTCGACTCTAACCCCGAATTCACCGGTTCCATGCTGGTCGCAACCGCCCGTGCGGCTGCCCGCCTAGCCGCCGCCGGTGAACGCGGCTGCCGCACCGTACTCGATATCGCCCCGGCTCTCTACGTGCCGATCGACGCCGACGAACTGCGCGCCCATTTCCTCTAACCCGCTACTAGGTTTTCCATATGTCCGCTGATTCCCACTCCCACACATCGTCGTCTGCAGATCGCTCCGCACCCACACCGGTGACGGCAGCAGACGCCTCTGCCACGACCAGTGTGGATCCCAACGATGCAGCCGTATCTCCGACGGCCGGTCGATGGCGTCCCCGTACCTTCTTTGGCCACCCACTAGGTTTGGCCAATCTCTTCGGGGTGGAGATGTGGGAGCGCTTCAGCTTCTACGGCATGCAGGCCGTCCTCACCTTCTACATCTACTATTCGGTGACGGCTGGTGGCCTGGGCTGTTCTAAGGAGATCGCCTACTCCATCGTCGGTGCCTATGGTGGCATGGTGTACCTTGCGTCCATTATTGGCTCGTGGATTTCGGACCGGTGGTTTGGGCCCGCGCGTAGCTTGATCGGTGCTGGGTTCATCATTGTACTGGGGCACCTCTCCCTGGCGGTCCTTCCTGGTTTGGTGGGGCTCATCGTTGGCCTGGTGTTTATTGCGTTCGGTGCAGGTACCTTGAAGGCGTCCTCGTTGACGGTGCTGGGTGATCTCTACGACGAGAATGATGTGCGGCAAGACGCCGGTTTCTCCGTCTACTACATGGGCATTAACATCGGTGCCTTCATCGGCCCCATTTTGACGGGCTTTGTACAGCGTGCGGGTGGCTTCCACTGGGCGTTCGCGCTGGCTGCCATCGGCATGTTCATTGGTCTCATGCAGTATCTCATCCTCGCCAAGAGCACTATTGGCACTGCTGGGCGTGCAGTTCCTAACCCCCTGCCCAGTAAGCAGAAGTGGATGTCTCTCGGCGGTGTGGTAGCGATTGTGCTGGTGGTATGGGGAGTTTTCGCCCTCGGCTGGGTAAACCTCGACAATCTCTCCACTGTGGTGGTTATCCTTACCTCCATCTGTGCAGTGGGGCTCTTCGCCGTCATGCTCACCAGCAAAAAGGTCACTTCGGTGGAGCGTTCTCGAGTGATCGCCTTCATTCCTCTCTTCTTGGCGTCTGCTCTCTTCTGGTCCCTCTACCAGCAGCAGTTCACCATTCTGCCGGCCTTCGCGGATCGGCGGTTGGATCTCACTGTCATGGGCCACGAAATGCCGCCGAGCGTGGTGCAGTCCGTCAACCCCATTTTCATCATTGTGCTTGCCCCGGTGTTTGCCGCTCTGTGGCAGCGCATGGGGGAGCGGCAGCCGCATAGTTCCACCAAATTCGCACTGGGTGTGTTTTTCTGTGGTCTCTCCTTCCTCTTGTTTGTTCCCTTCGCCCGTATGGAGGAAGCACCCTTCGTGTCCGTGGTCATCTTGCTGCTGGTGGCAACGGTAGGCGAACTTTTCCTCTCGCCTATCGGTAACGCCTTGGCGACCCGTCTAGCCCCCCAGGCTTTCCACACCCAGATGGTGGCGCTCTTTCTGCTTTCGGTCGCTATCGGCTCGGCAGCGTCCGGCTCGTTGGCGCAGCTGGCAGTTGTGGATGATCCGGGCTCTACTGGCCCTTACTTCCTCATTCTGGGGATCGCCACGATGGTCTTGAGCTTGGTGTTTTTTCTGTTGCGTCGCTGGATCGACAAGAAGATGGTGGGAATCCACTAATTCTGCTCGGATGACCTTCCTACGCCAACCGCCGCATCCCTCACTGGGATGCGGCGGTTGGCAAAGGGGAGGGATTAGTCAGCGATGAGGGTGTCTAACGTCAGGTCGGGTAGCTCTTTTTGCAGATAGTTGAGGCGCCACTTGTCGCTAATAAGGGCAATGAGTTCGCCATCCTGGCGCGTGAAGATCTCCACCCCGCGTTGGCGTCCTAGTTCTGGGGAGGAAGCAGCATCAGTGCGTCGGGCCACCGTATAGGGGATGTTCTCTACCACTGTCTCTACGTTATACTCGGCGCGCATACGGGCCTGGACAACCTCAAACTGCAGTACGCCGACGGCGGCCATAACCGGGTTGGACTCGCCGCGCAGATCGTTGGTGAGGATCTGGACGACGCCTTCTGCGCCAAGCTCGTCAACCGCCTTACGGAACTGCTTGTATTTAGAAAGGGATGAGGCCCGCAAGGTGGCGAAGTGCTCTGGGGCGAAGGCGGGGATAGGTGGGTACTGTGCTTTCTTTCCCTTGTAAAGGGTATCTCCGGGCGCCAACCCGAGGGCGTTGACGAGACCCACCACATCGCCGGGGTAGGCAGTCTCTACAGTTTCACGATCGCGGCCAAAGACAGTTAGGGCGTATTTCGTGGCGAAGGGCTTGTTGGTCTGTGCGTGGGTGACGACCATGCCCCGCTCGAATTCTCCACTGACGACGCGCATGAAGGCGAGACGGTCACGGTGCGCCGAGTCCATGCCGGCCTGGACTTTAAAGATGACGGCGGAAAAGTCGTCCTCAAGGTCGTGGTAGGTGCCGGAAACATCGTCGCGGCCGGCCGGGTGTGGAGCAAGGCCCACAATGCTGTCGAGGATCTGGTGCACGCCAAAGTTAAGTTTGGCCGACGCGAAGATGACGGGGGAGGTTTCCCCTGCTAAGAAAAGTTCTTCATCGTGGACTTGCCCCATTTCAGCCAGCAAAGTGGATTCTTCTACGGCGGTAGTCCAGTCCTCCCCCCGGTGCGCTGCGGCGTCAGCCGGGCTGAAGTGCTCTTCCGGAGCAATGGTGGAACCACCGGCGGTACGCGTGAACTCAATGTATGTGCTGGGGTTTCCAGTGGCGTCGAGGCGGGCGAGCCCGTGGAAATCTCCGGCGATACCGACTGGCCAGAAGATCGGGGTAGGGGTGAGGTCGATTTCTGCCGCGATTTCGTCTAGCAGTTCGAGCGGGCTTTTTCCGGGGCGGTCCCACTTGTTGACGACGGTGATGATGGGAATGTTGCGCGATTTACACACGCGGAAGAGCTTGAGAGTTTGCGGTTCCAAACCTTTCGCAGCGTCAATGAGCATGAGAGCACCATCGACTGCGGTGAGGACGCGGTAGGTATCTTCTGAAAAGTCAGAGTGGCCGGGAGTGTCAACGAGGTTGATGACGTAGGGCTGGCCATCTCCCGTAGCTCCTTGTGACCCTGCAGGGAGATATTCGAATTGGAGAGCGGTGGAGGAGACAGAGATACCGCGGGCCTGTTCCATCTCCATCCAGTCTGACACCGTCGCTTTGCGGCCGGCTTTACCGTGGACAGCGCCGGCTTCACTGATGACGTGTGCGTGCAGAGCGAGTGCTTCCGTCAGCGTCGATTTACCAGCATCTGGGTGCGAAATGATGGCGAAGGTGCGGCGACGGCGTGCTTCGACGGCGGGGGAAAGAGCATTCACGAGGTGGTCCTTGAGGTGTGGTGTCAGAGTGGCGGTGTCTCAGTAGCAGTGACAGCTGGAGGTGGCGCCGATGTCAGGTTAGTGGCGGGCGTGTACCTGGTTTTGGGTGGCGGCTACGCCATCCCGAAGGAGGAGTTCGACGGCGTCGGCGGCTTCCTGAACGGTCACTCCTACCTCTTCACAGTCGCGAGCGGAAAGCTGCTTCAGTACGTAAGTAGCCGGGTCCATGCGTCCAGGGGGACGTCCAATGCCAATACGGACGCGCACATAGTCTTTTGTGCCTAGATGTTGGGTCATGGATTTGAGCCCGTTGTGACCGCCTTCGCCACCTCCACGCTTCACGCGCAGGATGTTCTCGGCGAGGTCCAGATCATCGTGGAGGACGATGATGTTAGTGGCAGGGATGTTGTAGAACTTTGCGGTGGCAGCCACAGCTCGTCCGGAGTCATTCATGAAGGTCCCAGATTTCATGAGGATGACGGGTGTGCCATTGAGAGTACCGCGTCCCACTAAGGCGTTGGTGCGCTTATTAGGGGAGAGGGACACCGGGAAGCTGGTGCGTGCGCATAGTTCGTCAAGTGCCATATAGCCTACGTTGTGGCGAGTGAGCTCATACTGTGCACCGGGGTTTCCGAGGCCTACCAGAAGTATGGGGCCGGGAACAGTGTTGATGTCGGGAATTTGTGGGCTGGGACTCATAGTGCCTCTATTCTCGCACGTTCCCGGCAGCTAGAGCTATTTGTGGTGCGGTTTCAGGAAGGAGACAGAACGGAAGCCCCAGCTGGCATGAGCCAGTGGGGCTTCCGGAAAGGTCAGGGAGGGGGAAGGAGTGTTTACTCTTCTGCGGCAGCCTCGCCGTCAGCTTCTTCAGCAGCGGTGGACTCGGTGTCCGATTCTTCTTCGAAGGTGACGCTGACGAGGAGCAGTTCAGGGTCGTCGACGAGTTCGACGTCTTCGGGCAGCTTCACGTCGGCAGCGGTGATGGTGCTACCGGCCTCCAGGCCCTCCACGGAGATGACGAGATCTTCCGGAATGTTGAGGGCGTCGGCGTTGACCTTAAGGACGTCGATTCCCACCAAGAGGGTGGCACCGGGGGCAACTTCGCCTTCCACGAGCAGCGGAACCTCGACCTCAACCTTTTCACCCTTCTTGACGATAAGGAAGTCGATGTGCTCGATTTCGCGGGTGAGGGGGTTCTGGGTGATGGACTTCACCAGTGCGGTGGTCTTTTTGCCATCGATGTCGAGAGCGATAACAGCGTTGACGCCCTCTTCACGCACGATGGAGAGGAAGTTCAGGTTGTCGACGGCTACATGGATGGGGTCAGCGCCGTGGCCGTACACAACGGCGGGAATGTTGCCGGCGCGACGGGTACGACGAGCGGCACCCTTGCCGAATTCGGTGCGGGTGGGGGCGGCGAGAGTCTTCTGCACCATAGTAATGTTCTCCTCTAGCTGTGGTGTTATAGGTGCGCGCGGAAAGCGCTGCACTAAGTTCTTTCATCGCGGCAAGGCACCCAACACGGCCGCGGGATCGGAGAACCCGAGACAATCGCGCCGATAACGGCTATTTTAGCCCTCGCCGAGATAACGAAATAAGTGTACCGGACAAGCGTAGCTGCCCCCAACTCGCGAGGACGAAGGACAGCTGCCACGATGGCCAGGAACCGGGTAGGATTTTGGCAATGTCTGCGAAGAGAAAGTGGAAAAGCACATGACGATGGGTTGGATGATTGCCCTTCTGGTGGTCTTTGCCATAGCGGGTATCGCACTGGGGACGGTGTGGGTGTGGACTGGTCATCGGAAGCCTGGCGATATTGCTATCGCCTGCATTCTTGCCTTAGCAGTGTGGCTGTTACTCACCACGATTCTGATGTTTGCCACAGGGGATATTAAGGGAGGTCTGTGATGGTAGTCGGTCCGGGAATCGTTATCCCACTCATCGCAATTGTGCTGGGTATCGTTGCTGGCGTCCTTATTATGCGGGAGTATCCATTGGGCCAAGGTCGTTTTGCAGAGGTTGCAGCAGGCATTTTTATCGCTGTGGTGGTGTTCGGCATGGTGTTGCTCACCAGCGCCTACATCGCACTACTAGTAGGGAAATAGACTCCGCCGCCAGAACACTACCGCGGGTACGGCGGCTCCACATCCGTCACGCGCAGAAAAAGAAGTGGCTATCGACCTGTCGATAGCCACTTCTGTGAGAGAGTTCGGGGAGAAAGCCTTAAGCTCCTCCAAAGAGGGCAGTAACTGAACCATTGTTGAAGATCTCGCTGATGGTAGCAGCTAGCAGCGGGGCCATCGACAGCACCGTGAGGTTATCGAACTGGTGCTCCTCCGGGATGGGCAGCGTGTTCGTGGTGATGACTTCCTTAGCGCCACAGTTAGCAAGGCGCTCCGCAGCCGGGTCGGAAAAAACGCCGTGCGTGCAGGCAATAATAACGTCGCCCGCGCCTGCTTCTTTGAGGATCTTCACGGCGCCAGCAATGGTGCCACCGGTGTCAATCATGTCGTCGATGAGGACACAGGTGCGGCCTTTCACGTCACCGATGACGCGGTGAGCAACGATCTGGTTGGCGACACGTGGATCGCGCGTCTTGTGGACGAAGGCCAGCGGTGCACCATCGAGAATATTGGCCCACTTTTCGGCAGCCTTCACACGGCCAGCATCGGGGGACACGACCACCATGTTTTTAGTGCCGTAGTTGTCCTTCACATACTGGGCGAGTTGCCCCATGGCATGCATGTGGTCGACCGGACCGTCGAAGAAGCCTTGGATCTGGTCGGTGTGTAGGTCGACTGACACAATGCGGTCGGCACCGGCAGTCTTCAGAAGGTCAGCAATAAGGCGAGCAGACACGGGTTCACGACCCAGATGCTTCTTATCCTGACGAGCGTAGGGGTAGAAGGGCAGAATCGCGGTGATGTGGTTAGCGGAACCGCGCTTCAAAGCATCAATCATGATGAGCAGTTCCACCAGCCACTCATTGAGTGGAGCCGGGAAACTCTGGATGACGAACGCATCCGTACCACGTACGGACTCTTCATAGCGGACGAAGAGTTCCCCATTGGCGAAGCTTCGCATCGTGGTCTTCGTGAGGGTGACACCAAGCTCTTGTGCTACTTCTTCGGCGAGCTCCGGGTGTGCACGCCCGGAGATGAGAATAAGGTTCTTTTCCTGAGGGCTGCATTTACTGGACAAAGGGAATCGCTATCCTCAATTGTGGTATCGGTGGGTAGTTTCAACGTTAGTGGATGAGAGGCCTTCTCGATAAATTTTCTCCACCGGAAGCCTCTTCCCAGAAGCTACTGTGCAGAGTCCTCGACAGAGTCGTTGCCGGGCTCCGCGGCTGTGGCTTCTGCCTGAGCTTGTGAGGCAGCAGTGGCCGCCGCGGTGCCAGCACGGTGGTTGAGCACCCAGTTTTCGACGATGCGTTGGGGAGCATCACTGTAGGTGAGAGCTCCGGGTGGAACATCGCGGCGAATGATAGTGCCAGCCCCGGAGTAGACGCCGTCACCCACTGTCACGGGGGCAACATACATAGTGTCGGACCCCATCCGTACATGAGAACCGATAGTGGTGTGGTGTTTGTGTACTCCGTCGTAGTTAACAAAGACGCTGGCTGCCCCAATATTGGAGTACTCGCCCACAGTGGCATCGCCCACATAGCTGAGGTGCGGCACTTTGGTACCGCGACCAATGGTGGCGTTCTTCATCTCTGTGAAAGTACCCATCTTCGATTCGGGGCCCAGATTGGTACCAGGACGCAGGTACGCCCAGGGGCCCACTGTGGCGCCGTCACCGATCACCGCATCGGATCCATGGGCGCGGACCACTTCAGCGTCTCGTCCCACTGTGATATTGGTGAGAGAACAGTCGGGGCCAATGGTGGCGGCTTCAGCTACTGTTGTGGTGCCATGAAGCTGGCAGCCAGGCAAGATCGTGACGTCGCGGGAAAGTTCCACATCCACGTCGATCCAGGTGTTAAGAGGATCAACAATAGTGACGCCCTCCGTCATCCAATGGGTGAGAATACGGCGGTTCATTTCCGCGGCGACTTCCGCCATCTGCACACGGTTGTTGACGCCGGCGACAACGAAGGCGTCGTCAAGACGGTGTGCACGCACCGGACGGTCGGCCTGGCGAGCGATAGAAATAACATCGGTGAGATAGAGTTCGCCCTGCTCATTATTTGTATCTAGGAGTTCCAGGGAGCGCCGCAGCTGGGTTGCGTCAAAAGCGTACACGCCCGAGTTCACCTCGTTGATGACCTTCTCATCCTCGCTGGCATCCGCCTGCTCGACGATGGAAAGGACCTCGCCGTTAGAGTTACGGACGATACGACCATAGCCAGTGGGGTCGGGGACGGTGGCCGTCAATACTGTGACTGCCGGGCGCGGGTGCTGGTCGTGGACATCCAGCAGGTCATGCAAAGTGGCGGAGTCCAACATTGGCACATCGGAGGTTGTCACCAGAATGGTCCCGGTGAAATCCTCCGGCAGAGCGGATAAACCGCACATCACAGCATGGCCGGTGCCATTCTGTTCTTCCTGCACGGCAGTGAGAACAGGGCGGTTGAGCTCCTCCGCAATGCCTGCCACCGCCTGCTGCACACGTTCCCGCTGGTGACCCGTCACCACCACAATATGGTCCGGAGATACGCCAGCGGCCGCATGGACCGCATGCGAGAGCATGGAACGGCCACACAGTTCATGGAGCATCTTGGGGGTGGAGGATTTCATTCGCGTGCCCAGACCAGCCGCCAGAACGATAACGGCAATGGGCGATGCAGCAGTTTTAGACATAAATCCCTCTGCGCTCGGAAAGATGATCTCTTCCATCTTACGTTCTTTTCATCATGGTGAACGAAACTCGTCATGCTCGCATTCAACCGAGCAGTATGGAAATATCAGAACCAACGGTCTGCCCGTTGGAGCGTTAATGAGCACTACAAAAGAGGAGCCCCTCATGGCTATTTACAACGACGTCACCGAAACCATCGGCAACACTCCGCTCGTGCGGCTCAACCGGCTGACCGCCAACGCTGGCGCCACCGTGCTCGCTAAACTCGAGTACTTCAACCCCGCCAACTCTGTAAAAGACCGGATTGGGCGCGCCATTATTGACGCTGCCGAGAAGTCCGGCGAGCTGAAGGCTGGCGGCACCATCGTGGAAGGCACTTCCGGAAACACCGGCATCGCCCTCGCTATGGTCGGTGCAGCCCGCGGCTACAAGGTTATTCTCACCATGCCGGAGACCATGTCGAAAGAGCGGCAGGTGATGCTCAAGGCTTTCGGTGCCGAAATTGAACTCACACCGGGAGCCGACGGAATGCAAGGTGCGGTTGATCGGGCCAAGGAAATTGTGTCCTCCACCCCCAACTCCATCTTGGCTAGCCAGTTTGCTAACCCCGCTAACCCCGAAATCCACCGCCAGACCACCGCGCAGGAAATCCTCCGCGACACTGACGGCAAGGTGGATATTTTTGTGGCCGGTGTTGGTACCGGTGGCACCCTGACCGGTGTCGGCCAGGAACTCAAGAAGGCCAATCCGGCTGTGCAGATTGTGCTGGTTGAGCCGGCTGGTTCCCCGCTTCTCTCCGAAGGGCACGCCGGCCCGCACAAGATTCAGGGTTTGGGCGCTAACTTCGTCCCCGACGTGTTGGATCGCGAGGTCTACAGCGAAGTTATCGACGTCACGGACGAGGACGCGGTGGCGACAGCCCGCAAAGCGGGGCGTGACGAAGGCATCCTTGGTGGTATCTCGGCAGGTGCTGCTCTCTATGCTGCCCTGCAAGTAGCTGAACGGCCGGAGAATGAGGGCAAGAACATCGTTGTCATCGTCCCGGACTTTGGTGAGCGCTATGTTTCCACCATCCTCTTCGACGACATTCGCGACTAGTCGTTTCCTTTCTTTCCCCTCATCGAAAACGATAGGATCAGAGAAGTTCCGCGCGTTCGCGCGGGACTTCTCTGATGTTTATAAGAGGAACTTGACGTGAATATTCTCGCGCTCATCCGCGAAGATCTGCAGAATGCGCGTGCGCATGACCCCGCCTCCCGCGGAGATCTCGAAAATGCTTTGGTGTACTCCGGTCTCCATGCCATCTGGGCGTACCGTGTTTTCCATGCCATGTGGCAGATTCAACCTCTTCGGCCGTTCGCCCGGCTGGGTTCCCAAATCGTCCGTTCCTTCACCGGTATCGAGATTCATCCCGGTGCCACTATTGGGCGTCGGTTCTTCATTGACCACGGCATGGGCGTCGTCATTGGTGAGACAGCCGAGGTAGGAGACGATGTCATGCTTTACCACGGTGTCACTCTCGGCGGGCGTTCCCTCGCCACCGGCAAGCGCCACCCCACTGTGGGAAATCGTGTCCAGGTGGGCTGCGGCGCCAAAGTACTTGGCCCGGTCGTCATCGGAGATGACTGTGCCATTGGTGCCAATGCGGTAGTCGTCCATGACGCCCCGCCGCACTCGATCCTTATTGGCATCCCCGCAGAGGTGCGCCAGCGTGGGGCAGACCAGACGGAGCTCTTGGTGGATCCCGCTGAATACATTGATCCGGCGATCTATATCTAAGGACCACGTTTTCCCACAACCATCCCACACATTAACTATGCCCCACCTGCCATTCTGCAAGTGGGGCGTAGTTATGGTGACTGTTGCGGTACCCGTAGGGCGGATACCGGACGGAGGAAAAGTAGCTCTCCCGCCAGGACTCGAACCTAGAATGACTGGACCAAAACCAGTAGTGTTGCCGATTACACCACGGGAGATCGTCTGCACAGTTGTGCGGCGAACATCAGAGGCAGGCCTCCGAAGCTTTCTTAGTGTAACCCATCGAGCAGGGCTAATAGGTAATCGCCATAGCCAGATGAGGTGTGTCGGGCTGCCGCGGACCGTAATTGGGCGTTATCAATCAGCCCTAGACGCCACGCCACCTCTTCGGGAGCACCGATCTTCTGCCCCTGGCGTTGCTCGACTGCGCGCACATAGTCGCCTGCACTCATCAGGTCATCAACAGTGCCCGTGTCCATCCAACAGGTACCGCGGGGAAGTACCTCGACGTGCAGTTTTCCTGCATCCAAATAGTGGCGGTTGACGTCAGTGATCTCGTATTCGCCGCGGGGGGACTTCTTTAGAGTCCGCGCTACCTCAATCACCGAATTGTCGTAGAAGTACAGACCGGGGATAGCGAAGGGCGAGCGAGGATGTGCAGGTTTCTCTTCAATCGACAAGGCGGTGCCGGTGGCATCAAAATCCACCACACCATAGGCTTGCGGCTCACGCACTTGGTACGCAAAGATCGCCCCACCATCAACGTCGGAGAAACGTCGCAGCTGGGTACCGAGCCGCGGGCCGTAGAAAATATTGTCGCCCAAAATCAGGGCAACTCGTTCCTCCCCAATGAAATCTGCACCCAACACAAAGGCTTGCGCGAGCCCCTCAGGAGCATCTTGTGACAAGTACTGGAGCCGCACACCCAGATGGCTACCGTCACCTAATAAACGCTCGAATTGCGGTCGATCTACGGGGGTGGTGATGATGAGGATGTCCTCTATACCCGCCAGCATGAGGGTGGAGAGCGGGTAGTAGATCATGGGCTTGTCATAGACGGGGAGCAACTGCTTGCTGACTGCCGTCGTCATTGGAAAAAGACGCGACCCCGTGCCGCCCGCCAAAATTATGCCACGCATACTTCTAGTTTACGCTAGAAGCGTGACCAACCCTTCTGTTCCGACCCTGCAAGGTACACATTGCGACATCCCCCCGGGCCAGGCTCCGCTTGCTCTGGCCCTCCCGAACCCTGCTATACAGGAGTTACTCGCGGATGCGTCAGGCACAACACACTCTCTTACCATCAACAGCAGCGATGCAGCTCGGCCGCTTCTACTCTCCGCACTTGCCACCCGCACCCCCCTCCTCGTGGTGACGGCCACCGGCCACGAAGGGGAGGAACTGACAGCGGAACTCGCCACTTATCTGGGCGATGACGTCGCGTTCTTCCCCAGTTGGGAGACCCTTCCGCATGAACGTCTTTCTCCCTCCATCGATACGGTGGGGCGGCGTCTGGAAGTGTTACATCGGCTCCACCTTGCGGCTCATCCTGATCCACATAGTCCGGTAGCGCCACTTCGTGTGGTGGTTGCTGCCACCCGCTCGCTGATCCAACCCATCCAAGCTTCGCTGGCCCAGACACCACCACTGATCCTGCACGTCGATCAAGAAATAGAGTTTTCTGAGGTGCCGACTCTGCTCGCTCAGCTCGCCTACGAGCGTGTGGATTTGGTGTCTCGCCGTGGTGACTTCGCGGTCCGAGGCGGAATCATTGACATTTTCCCCGCCACCGCTGAACACCCCGTGCGTATTGAATTCTGGGGAGATGAAATCTCCGATATTCGTACCTTCTCAGTGGCAGACCAGCGCACTATTCCGGACGCCGACCTTACCTGGGTCGCCATGTACCCCTGCTCGGAACTCCTCATGACAGCACAGGTGGAGTATCGGGCTGCCGAGCTCTACCAAGAGCTAGCCGGTCATGCGGCCATTGCTGACATGCTCGACAAACTCGCCCAAGGGGTGCCGGTAGCGGGGCGTGAGGCCTTTATCCCGGCGCTAGCGTCCGAAGAACTCTGCCTGCTGCCCAGCTTTCTCCCCACACGAGCCCTTACGGTGGTGTGTGACCAGGAGAAAATCCGGACGCGTACCGCAGACCTCACCCGCACCTGCGCGGAATTCCTTGCAGCCTCGTGGGAGAGTGCAGCCGAGGGCGGACAGGCCCCCATTGACCTTCTCCGCCTAGGACAAGGTGCCTACCGTACCCTCCGGGACGTCCAGCGGGAAACACTCGAGAAGGACGGCCGCTGGTGGGTCCTCAACCCGCCGGGCATGTTAAACGTCGAAGCGGATGCAGATACTCCCACCCGGGATATCCCGTGGTCAGCGGCACCAGCGCCGCGCGGCGACCTAGCAGCGGTTGAAGAACTAGTTGAGGGGCTGCAGCATCGTCTGGGGAAAGACGGCACGCCAGTGTTCGTTATTGGTCCCGCTACCACCTACCGGCGCCTACACCAGCAGTTCCGTGACCGCAACGTGGTGATGCACCAGCTTGCGCCGGGCGCATCTCCGCAAGCGGGGGCTCTCAACTTTCTGGCAGGACAGTGTCGAAACGGCATTGCACTTCCGGAACTCCTCATCCTGTCCGAACCTGATCTGACGGGCTCGCGAGTGGGAACAGTGAGCAACCGCCGCTCCCGCACGGCGAAGCGCCGGAACGCCGTTGACCCGTTGGCACTTAAGGCAGGTGACCTGGTGGTGCACGACCAGCATGGGATTGGCCGTTTTGTGGAGATGACGGAGCGGACTATTAAAACGGGGGAGGGCACGAGCCGGCGTGAATATCTGGTGATTGAATACGCCGCCTCTAAACGGGGTCAGAGTGGGGACCGCCTCTATGTCCCTATGGAACAGCTGGACCAGCTTAGCCGTTATGTGGGTGGGGAACAGCCGGCTCTCAGTAAGATGGGCGGCTCCGACTGGAAAAACACTAAACGTAAAGCACGGAAAGCGGTCCGGGAGATTGCCGGCGAGCTGGTGCAACTGTATGCGGCGCGGCAGGCAGCACCAGGCCATCCTTTCGCCCCGGACACGCCCTGGCAGCAGGAGATGGAAGACACTTTCCCCTATGTGGAGACGGAAGACCAGCTGCGTGCCATCGATGAGGTGAAGGAGGATATGGAAAAGCCTGTCCCCATGGACCGAGTAGTCGTGGGTGACGTGGGCTACGGCAAGACCGAAGTGGCAATGCGGGCGGCTTTCAAGGCTGTCCAAGATGGTAAGCAGGTGGTGGTATTGGTGCCAACGACGTTGTTGGCGCAACAGCATCTGGAGACGTTTAGTGAGCGCATGGCAGGGTTCCCCGTTACCGTGAAGGGGCTCTCCCGCTTTACCTCCCACGCAGAGTCTCGGGAGATCCTCGCCGGGCTCCGTGACGGTACCGTCGACATCGTGATTGGCACTCACCGGCTGCTGCAGGCGGGCGTGCAGTGGAAGAACCTGGGGCTCGTTATCGTCGATGAGGAACAGCGCTTTGGGGTGGAGCACAAGGAGCATATCAAGGCTCTGCGGACGCACGTGGATGTGTTGACGCTCTCCGCCACGCCTATTCCGCGCACCTTGGAGATGAGCTTGGCGGGTATCCGGGAGATGTCCACGATCCTCACCCCACCGGAAGACCGGCAGCCTATTCTCACCTATGTGGGAGCCTATGATCCCAAACAGGTTGCCGCGGCTATTCGCCGTGAGCTGTTGCGCGATGGACAGGTATTTTTCGTCCATAACAAGGTGTCCGACATTGATGCGGTCGCGACACAATTGGGTGAGCTGGTGCCAGAAGCGCGTATTGCGGTGGCGCACGGGCAGATGTCCGAGCAGCTGTTGGAGCAAACAGTTGACGGCTTCTGGAACCACGAATGGGATGTGCTTGTCTGTACCACCATTGTGGAGACGGGCCTGGATATCTCTAATGCCAATACTTTGATCGTGGACCACGCGGATCGTTTGGGGCTTTCCCAGATGCACCAGTTGCGTGGTCGGGTGGGGCGCTCCCGCGAACGTGGCTACGCCTATTTCCTTTATCCGGCGGGTAAGCCGCTCACTACTGTCGCGTATGACCGGCTCAAGACCATTGCTCAGAATAATGAACTAGGTGCTGGCATGGCGGTGGCGATGAAGGACCTGGAGTTGCGTGGTGCCGGCAATGTGCTGGGAGCGGAACAATCTGGTCATATCGCTGGCGTGGGCTTCGATCTCTATGTACGTCTGGTGGGGGAAGCAGTGGAGGCCTTCCGGGCAGCTGCCGATGGAAAGCCGCTGGAGCAGCCCGTGACGCGCGAGGTGCGAGTGGAGCTGCCGGTGGATGCACATATCCCGGCTAGTTACATCGAGGGGGAGCGGCTCCGTCTGGAGGCGTATCGCAAGATCGCACAGGCCGGGGATCGTAGCCGTTTGGCGGCGGTGACGGCGGAGTTGGAGGATCGCTATGGCGAGATTCCGGAAGTGACGCGCCGGCTGTTCTCGGTGGCATTGCTTCGCCAGCTGGCACAGCAGCATGGCATCGCGGATATTGGGCTTACTGGGACAACACTTCGTATCTCTCCCTTCCCATTGCCCGACTCCCAGCAGGTGCGGTTGCGACGGCTCTATCCGCAGGCTCGTTATCGGGCGGCAGTGCAGCAGATTGCAGTGCCGTTACCGCAGGTGGGTGGAAAGAATTTGGCGGCGGAGAGAATTCGGGACGATGACCTTCTACAGTGGGTAGCAGATCTTATTACCGGTGTGAAGGGGCTTCCGCGGATTTCCCTCGATGCTCCGCGCCCAGAGGACTCTCCTCAGGGCACTTTGGCGCAGGAGCCCGCTTCTCTGCCTACTTCTTCCGCTACCCCGCGTCGAAAGGGGCGTTCCCGTGGCTGAGATTGTTACTGTTTGGCAGCTCGATAGTCGTTTTCCCACGTTGTTGACGGCAGAGTTGGTTCCTGCCCTGCAATCATCCCGTGGGTGTGTGGTGACGTCCGAGATCGCGGAGCATTATCCGACTCTGCAGTCGTGGGGGGAGCTGAAGCGGACTGATGAGGAGTGGACTCCCGAGACGGCGCCGCATGTTCCAGCCGATACCCGCTACATTCTTACTTCTCTGGGGCGGGCGGACTGGGATGCCGCTTACCCGCAGTGTGATGGTGACGTCGACGAGTGGGTTTGGCGACGGATTGAGCTGCCGGCCGGGATGAGCATGGTGGAAGCGGCTCAGGTGATGACGGAGGTGCGCCAGCAGGGGCCCTGGGAGAGTGAGCAGACGCACGAGAGTTTGGTGCCATATCTGCTGGAAGAGACCTATGAGCTGGTGGATGCCATTCGTGATGCATCTGCGGGGACTACTGAGATTGTTTCGGAGTTAGGTGACGTGTTCTTGGAGGTACTTTTCCACGCTGCAGTGGGGGAGAGCTCATCGGGGGAGGCACACTTTACCTACGATGATGTGGCGGATTCGTTGCTGAACAAGCTGAAAAGGAGGATGCCGTACGCTTTTAATGGCGGGCGGTTTCCTGCTACGGCGGCTGAGCAAGATGAGTTCTGGCAGGCGTCGAAGCGTCGCGAAAATCGTTCTCCGTTGGACGGTATTGTCCGCTCGCAGCCGGCTCTCTCCCTTGCCGCACAGGTGGTACACCGAGCGCGTCGCGCCGGGGTGGCAGACTCTGATATCCCGCCCATTCTTCGCAGAGTTGCGGATGCTGCCGAAGACGGTAAGGGGTCGGCGGAGGAGAAACTGAGAAAGGTTTCGCTCGACTTCCTTAGTCGGGTGCGCGGCAAGTAGGCACGTTTGTTTTTATTGGTTACCCTGTAGGCACTGTGTCTCGTCAACTGCCGTCATCCCGCCGTTGGCTGGTGTCGCGGATGTCCGTTTGATTTCCTACTCTTTGCAAAGGCTCGTTGCGTGAAAATTGTGCGTCGGCTTGTTGTGGCCTTGCTCGTTCTCATGTGTGCGGTGGGAGTGGGCTTTGCGGCCTGGGTGTTCCAGGATTGGGATACCACGAAGTACATGGATGAGCAGGTGCCGGGAGAGTTCGCGCCAGCACCAGGAGTGGCGACGAATGCCCCTGGGCAGACATCGGACCAGCTCATGGAGTGGTCGCAGCGGTGGGCGCCGCAGTTGGGTTTTTCGGCACGTGCTTTACGGGCTTATGGAAATGCTGAGCAGACGTTGAAGCAGACAATGCCGGCATGCCATTTGCGGTGGACGACGCTGGCGGGCATCGCTTTTATTGAGAGTCAGCATGGGACGTATGGGGGTGCGGAGGTTTTTGCTGACGGTACGACCTCACAGAAGATTCGTGGGGTGCAGTTGGATGGGACGAATAATACGCAGCGCATCCAGGATACTGATCGGGGTGTGCTGGATGGGAATAGTCATTATGACGTGGCGATGGGGCCGTTCCAGTTCATTCCGGAGACATGGCGACATTTTGGGGTGGACGCGAATGGCGACGGGCGGGTGAGCCCGGACAATATCGATGATGCAGCGGTGGCCGCGGGGCGCTATTTGTGCTTTAACGGAAGGGATTTGTTGGTTCCGCGGGAGTGGCAGCGGGCTATTCTGAGCTATAACCGGGCGATGACGTATGTGAAGGCGGTATACCGGTCCGCCTATGCCTATGGGGAGGGGCGGCAGCCGCGTTGGGATTATCTGGCGGCGCAGTTTTAGCTGTGGGGGCGTGTCGGTGCTGACGTAGGTGCGGCAGCAGCCCAAACATAGAGTGATATAGATTACACAAGGGGCAGGTTTTCCCTCATCATTCATTTTCCGGGTAGCGTAATATTCGCCTGTTCATGAAAGAATGGGCAATGATGCCCGCACAACGCAGAAGAACATTCACAGAAGTCCAGCGGGCTGACCAAGACATAACCCAAAGGAGGGCCTCCGTAATGGCGGCTATTGTTGAAGTAATTGCTCGCGAGATTCTCGACTCCCGTGGTAACCCCACCGTTGAAGCTGAAGTCGTTCTTGAAGACGGCGCCTTCGGCCGCGCCGGTGTTCCTTCCGGTGCCTCCACCGGTGAGCACGAAGCTGTGGAGCTGCGTGACGGTGGCGAACGCTACAACGGCGCCGGTGTCCAGAAGGCTTGCGACGCTGTGAACTCTGAGCTGGCTCCGGCTGTCCTCTCCCTGGATGCCTCTGACCAGCGTGCCGTTGACGCTGCTATGATCGAGCTTGATGGCACCCCCAACAAGGGTCGCGTTGGTGCCAACGCCATCCTCGGTGTGTCCTTGGCTGTTGCCAAGGCTGCTGCCCAGTCTGCTGACCTGGAACTCTTCCAGTACATTGGTGGCCCCACCGCTAACCTGCTGCCCGTCCCGATGATGAACATCCTCAACGGTGGCGCCCACGCCGATACTGGCGTTGACGTCCAGGAATTCATGATCGCCCCGATCGGCGCTGCCACCTTCAAGGAATCCCTCCAGTGGGGTGCCGAGGTGTACCACGCCCTCAAGGCCACCATTAAGGCCCAGGGCCTGTCCACCGGTCTCGGCGATGAGGGTGGCTTCGCCCCCGACTGCGCTTCCACCAAGGCTGCTCTTGACCTCATCGTCTCCGCGATCGAGAAGGCCGGATTCACCGTGGGCAAGGACATCGCCCTCGCCATGGACGTTGCCTCCTCCGAGTTCTGCGAAGATGATGGCTACCACTTCGAGGGTGGCGTACACACCGCCGCCGAGATGACCAAGGTCTACGCTGACCTCATCGCCAACTACCCGATCGTCTCCATCGAGGATCCGCTGGATGAGAACGACTGGGATAACTGGGCCGAGCTCACCGCTGAACTCGGTGACAAGGTGCAGTTCGTGGGTGACGACCTCTTCGTCACCAACCCGGCTCGCCTGGCCCAGGGCATCGAGAAGAACGTTGCCAACGCCCTCCTCGTGAAGGTGAACCAGATTGGCTCCCTCACCGAGACCATCGACGCTGTGCAGA
The DNA here is from genome assembly GCF_001293125.1 of Lawsonella clevelandensis. Classification (NCBI taxonomy): domain Bacteria; kingdom Bacillati; phylum Actinomycetota; class Actinomycetes; order Mycobacteriales; family Lawsonellaceae; genus Lawsonella; species Lawsonella clevelandensis. The sequence goes on along the minus strand of NZ_CP009312.1, from coordinate 451,522 downwards.
TGGCCCACCACGCCAAGTACGCCTCCATGATGTCCCACCGCTCCGGTGAGACTGAGGACACCACCATCGCTGACCTCGCCGTCGCACTGTCCTGCGGCCAGATCAAGAGCGGTGCTCCGGCTCGCTCCGAGCGCGTTGCTAAGTACAACCAGCTCCTCCGTATCGAAGAGCGCCTGGGCGCCTCCGCCAAGTACGCTGGCGCTGCTGCCTTCCCCCGCTTCCAGGCCTAATCTCCCGGTAGTGATACGCTTCGCAAGGAGCTAGCGAAGCGCGGAAGACAAGACAAGAGACGCGGGCATCACCTAAGCGTAGGTGATGCCCGCGTACTATATAGGGAGACGCTCAACCGAAGGGAGGACCCGTGGTGCGTGAATCCCATACCAGCCCCACTGGTGGCTCTCGCCGTCCCCGCCCAGTGACCGGCAGCAATGCCCGGTACGATGCCTATCTTCAGAAATGGCGCAATTCTCGTCTGAACCCAGCACGCAGCATCGTCGTCATCGTTGTGGCGATCGTGCTAGCGATTTCCCTGGCGACACCGTTGCGCACCTACTACCAACAACGCACGGAAAAAGAGGCGCTACAAGCGGAGAACGCGCAGCTCGTCAAAGAGATCAAACGCAAAGAAGAACAGCTTGCGGTACAAAACGATCCAAAAATGATTGAGGAGCAAGCGCGTCAACGGCTTCTCCTTATTCCCCGTGGAGAAACCGGCTTCCGAGTCATTCTGCCGGGTAAAAAGCAGGATGACAATGTCCAACAACACGTCGACAATGTGCCGAGTCTCAGCCTCAACGGTGGTGGACCTTGGTACCGTGACCTGTGGCGCAGCATATCCGTCCCCGACCCCAACCAAAAGACCACACAGTAAGGCAGACCGTGACGAACCTTCCCCAACCGCCGAGTGAGGCGGAGCTGCAGCGCGTAGCTGAACAGTTAGGCCGCGCTCCGCGCGGCGTCGTCGCCATTTCTTATCACACCCCGGACGGAGAACCGGGTGTGGTGATGACCGCTCCTCGCCTGCCCGACGGGACTCCATTCCCCACCCTCTACTACCTCACGGAACCTCGCCTGGTAGCGGAAGCGTCGCGTATGGAAGCGACTCACGTCATGAAAGAAATGACGGAACGGTTGCAGGTTAGCCCAGAATTGCAAGCGAATTATCAGGCAGCGCATCTGCATTACTTGCAGAAGCGCAATAGCATGGAAGACCTAGGCACAGATTTTTCCGGTGGTGGCATGCCAGACCGAGTGAAGTGCCTGCACGTATTGATGGCATATGCGCTCTCTGAAGGACCTGGCGTGGTGCGTCTCGGCGATGAAGCTGTGGCCCGTGCCGCGGATGACGGTGGCCTACGGGGGATAGCCATTCCGGCGTCCTGGCCGACCCTCGCCGAGCTGGGTGTGGCGCCTGCAGAAAGGAACTCATGATGTCTGTGGTAGCTGCTGTAGACTGCGGTACCAACGCTATTCGTCTCCTCATCGTGAAGCGTGACGAGGAGAACACTATTCATGAAATAACCAGGCGGATGGAAATTGTACGACTGGGTGAAGGCGTCGACGACACCGGAAACTTCACCCCGGCGGCAATCGAGCGGACACAGCACGTATTGTCCGAGTACGTCGATACCATGGTTGAGCATGGAGTGAAGCGTGTTCGGATGGTCGCCACTTCAGCAACTCGTGACGCCGGCAACCAAGAGGACTTCTTCGCCATGGCACGGCAGGAATTGGGCCGTGCTGTCCCCGGTGCACAAGCCGAGGTTATTACTGGCCAGGAAGAGGCTCGCCTGTCCTTCGGGGGATCGGTGGCAGATCTCCTTGGTGCCGATGCTCCCTTCCTTGTTATTGATCTCGGTGGTGGCTCCACGGAATTTGCTCTCGGCGAGCAGAATGCCGCCGACGGTGCGGTATCCCGCGTGAATGGTGCCATCTCTCTCAATATTGGATGTGTGCGCCTTACCGAACGCTATCTGCATACTCAGCCGCCTACGACGGAGGAAATCGTGGCAGCACGCAGCTATGTACGGGAACAACTCGACATTGCGTTCCATAATCTGGCGATTGACACGGTTCGTACCTGGGTGGGCCTTGCCGGTACCTTTACCACTATTGCTGCATTGGCCTTGGGCCTGGAGGACTACGACGCAGTGAAGATTCACCAATCGCGTATTTCTCTTGACCAGCTTCAGCAGGTGACCGATGACCTCATCGCTATGGCTCCTGGGCAGAGGATGGAACTCGGCCCGATGCACCCTGGTCGTGCCGATGTCATCGGTGGTGGTGCTATTGTGGTGCAGGAACTGGCATCACGCCTACACGACGAGTGTGGGGTGACCGAGGTTGTGGTGAGCGAACACGACATCCTGGACGGTCTTGTGCACGATCTGCTGCACCGTAACGCCTAGTTGCGGGGGAGTGAACCATGAGTGGTTGCTCCCTCTCGCCCCCATAGCCCAATAGGCAGAGGCAGCCGGCTTAAAACCGGCCCAGTGTGGGTTCGAGTCCCACTGGGGGCACTCATTTTTCTGCTCAAAAAGCGCGTTTGATCTGCTTCTTTAATCTTGTGGGAACTATTTTGAGAGCCTCGCACGTTATAGTAAATAACGAGTACATGGACGCCTAGAAAGGACTCCAGACGATGGCTTTCCGCAGTAGCAATCCAGTACTGGGTGCGCTCAACCGCCAAGGTAATACTGCTGGAGGTTACCAGCAGCACTACGGCCAACAACAGTACGAACAGCAGCAGGGACAGAATCCCTACGCACAATTCGGACAGGCTCAGGCAGGTTTTGCCCAGGGCGCTAGCTACTTTGGCCAACAGCAAGTCCAGCAGGAATTCCAGCAGTATGCGCAGGCGCCCGGCCAGATGCCATTGCAGACTACTGTGCGTGCCATCACCATCGACGATGTCGTCACGAAGACTGGCATCACCTTGGGTGTCATTATTGTGTCCGCGATTATTAGCTTTATCGTGGCCCTGCGTAGTCCTGTCGCTGGAATGGGGCTCCTCCTCGTCGGCGCAATTGCGTCCCTCATTATCGTGCTCATCGCAACCTTCGGCAAGAAGATGCAGTCGGCCCCGATCACCATCTCCTATGCCGTTTTCGAAGGCCTGTGGGTGGGTGCATTTTCCCAGATCGTGGCAGGCGTTGATGTCGCCGGTTCACCCGCTATGGGCATCATCTTCGGTGCGTTAGCAGGTACCATTGGTGTCTTCGTCGGCATGTTGGTGGTCTACCGTACAGGCGCTATCCGGGTAACTCCCAAATTCACCCGCATCCTCATTGGCTGCATCTTTGGCATTCTTGCAGTGGTCGTCGTCAATCTTCTGGCCAGCCTGATTGCAGGTCGCCCCGACTTTTTTGGCCTCTATAGCGGTGGCCCGATCGCTATCGTCTTCTCCCTCGTCTGCATTGTGCTAGCAGCACTGTCCTTCCTGAGTGACTTCGACTCGGTGGATCATGCTGTTCGTGCCGGTGTACCCGCCGGCTACGCTTGGGGTCTGGCACTTGGCCTGGCCGTGACGCTGGTGTGGCTTTACACCGAGATTCTGCGCCTTCTGTCCTATTTCCGCGATTAGAACTGCGGAGAAGCACACTGCGGGGCTGGAACACCGACGGTAGAAACCGGCCACACGACTATCTCTAGCACTGTTTAGGCACTCGTCCACATACTATGAGACGTGGGGGCGGCACTCACCCGAGTGCCGCCCCCATCGTTGTGTGCTGTGAGAGTAGTGGAGACTACGGCACTGTGCAGTGCTGTGTGCAGCGTTGTGTGGTGCAGCCGGCATTGTGCAGCGTTGTGTCACATGCCTGTTAGTGTGTGAGATTCGTTGTGCTGCGCACCTGTCCTTGCGCACATCCTACGGTCCTGTGTCTTCGTTACATCCGTGAGCCGTGCTCAACCCAGCGCTGCAGTGCGTCCTGGATGGCCTGTGCATAGAGGCGGCCACCTTCTTGACCGGGGTGAATACCGTCTGCCCGCACCACAGTTGGGTTCTTTGTGACAGCCTGGAACCAGCGTGCCAGATAAATATTGTCGTACTTTTTCACCGCAGCATAGATCTGCTCGCGAGATTTTTCCATCCACGGTCGATCCCCATAGGGACTGACGAGAATGATGACGTGGTTCGGGCCAATTTCCTGAATAACATCGTCGATTTCACCAGGAGCCGCGTTACCGTTGGTTCCCAACCCCAGCACGACAAAGTGGTCGAGTGTGCCATCGCGTTTCATTTGTGCAATATGGTCAGGAGCCCAGGCCCAGGCGCGGGACACATCAGCATTCACGTAGATCCCCGGGAAGGCCTGTTGCAGGCCCGGCAGACTTGCCAGCATGACCGAGTCGCCCAGCGCAGTAATGTCATCACCGGTGGGCGTTGTGCGCTTCTCTTTCTCTAACTGCGGCTCCCACAGTCGAGCCAGGCCCGGTCGCAATTCAGTACCCGCAGCACGCATAGCCTCCAGATCTCGTTGAATCTCCGACTCTTTCGGTGCCGTTATCCCGGACACCACAGCCATCGCCGCAATGCCCACAATGGTTAGAAAGGCAGTGAGATGCTGGGGAATCTTTCGGCTAGCCTTGCGAGGGTGGCGCATGGGGTAGAAGAACGTGCGGAAGGTAGCGCCCACCCCGTGGCGACGGAACGGGGTTTCGATGTAGCGGTACCAGAAGGCCGAAAGAGGCACAGTGATTGCGAGTGCGATGAACCCGGCGATTAGGGAATGCTTTTGCCCGTGTGCCCGGAAGGGCTCCGAAATAATGACGATCAGCGGCCAATGCCAGAGGTACAGACTGAACGACCGCTCTCCCAGCCATCGCAGGATGCGACTGTTGAAGAGCCAACTGACCGGACCGATCTCCTGGACAATGACATACAGGACAATGCCACTAAGCACAGAGGCCAGCGCGATACCTCCGCGGTAGGTCCAGGTACCAGTATCGGGGAGCACAACAAAGAGAGCACAGAGCCCGATGAGCGCTACGACCGAGTTAAAGCCCACCACTTTGGGGAAACGCGCAAAGGTCTGATACTTCGGCCAAGAATCTGCCAACAGTGAGGCATTCCGTGACGACATCCAGAAGGCCATGAATGCGCCCACAAGAAGCCCAAAGGCATGCGTATCCGTACCGTAATACACCCGGGTGGGGTCGACCCCAGGCTGGTAGAGCACACCCATGAGCACAGCTGAGGTGATACCGAGGAAACTCGTCACCACCAACCAATGCTTCCGACGCAAGCCCAAGGCACACAGCACCACAAACAGTAGCGGCCAAATGACATAGAACTGCTCTTCTACGGACAGCGACCAATAGTGAGAAAACACCTGCGGAACGGTGTCCGCGAAATAGCTGTGCGATTGCGCGATCTGCACCCAGTTATTGGAGAAGGTGAGGATGCTCAGCATCTGCCAGCCCATACCCACCTGGGAGTCTCCAGCAATGACTAGGGTGATAGCGGCTACTGTCGCCATGACGGTGAAGGCAGCCGGCAAAATACGGCGGATTCGTCGCGTCCAGAAGTACTTCAGGGAGATGCGTCCCGTGCTGGCGCGTTCACGAATAAGCAGCGACGTAATGAGGAAACCAGACAGGACGAAGAATACATCCACGCCCAGAAAACCGCCGTGAAAAGCGGGTTTAAAGAAGTGGTAGAGGACCACAGCTATCACAGCAAGACCACGCAGCCCGTCGATACCGGGTACGCGGCGCAGTCGCGCTGACTGTGGTCGGTTTGCCATGAGGTCAATAGTAACGCGATAGCGGGGAAAGCCGTCATATGGCCTTCCCCGCTATCGCGGATTATTGAGTATTCTTCAGTCTCATTACGAGACTCTTCTGTGGTGTAGAAAGCTCGAACTAGTCCTCGTGGTAGGGCTCGGCAGAGACCAGAGTGACCTCTGCAGTCTTCCCATTGGGCAGGTCGTAGCTGCGAGTCTCGCCAACTTTGGCGCCCAGCAGTGCTTTGCCGAGGGGAGACTCGGGGGAGTAGGTCTCCAGGTTGGGATCTCGACCGCCTTCTTCGCGGGTAGCGATCAGGAAGGTCTCATCGTCGTCCTCATCCCCGTCGTAGTACACCTTGACGACGGAGCCGAGGCTAGCTACGCCTGATTCGGCCGGGGCTTCGCCAATGGTGACATTAGCGAGGAGTTCTTGGAGCTGACGAATACGCGCCTCTTCTTGGCCCTGTTGTTCGCGAGCAGCATGGTAGCCCCCGTTTTCCTTCAGGTCGCCTTCTTCGCGCCGTTCATTGATCTCGGTAGCAAGAACGGGGCGATTCTCAATCAAACTATCGAGCTCACTCTTCAGGCGGTCGTAGGCCTTCTGCGTCAGCCAGGTTTCTTGGGGTTCCGTCATAATCGGTCCTCCATCTCCAAAAAATACGCAAGCACGGCCCTAACAGAGGCCGCGCATCGGTCTGAGTCTACCACGCAAGCAGCAGTTTTTCTCTGGTAGATGCAAAATAGGCAATTCTTCCGCTTACGATTTAGTGTGGACTTATTAACAGTGAAGGAGGACTCAATGGCAAAGTATCGGCTTCTCGCCGTACATGCACACCCTGACGATGAAGCGTCTAAAGGGGCAGCTACCCTCGCTCGTTATGCCGATGAAGGACATGACGTGATGGTCGCTACCCTCACCGGTGGCGAACGAGGAGACGTGCTCAATCCGACCATTAAAGATCCTGCAATTTTCGAGAATCTTCACGAAGTGCGTATCGCAGAGATGGCGACCTCCGCCGCCGTACTAGGTGTCCAGCACCGCTGGATGGGATTTGTGGACTCGGGTCTCCCTCAGGGAGATCCCCTGCCCGAGCTCCCCGAAGGCTCCTTCGCGACTCTTGACCCCTACAAGGCAGCTGAACCGCTGGTGCGACTCATTCGCGAATTCCGGCCCCACGTCATCATTACCTATGACGAAAACGGCGGATACCCGCATCCCGATCACATCCAGACTCACCTGGTGTCCATGATTGCCTGGCGGGAGGCGGCAAACCCAGCGGCATTTCCCCAATCCGGGACGGCCTGGGCCCCCTTTAAGATCTACTACGATCGCAACCTCACGAGAGAACGCTTCATCGCCATCAATGATGAATATGAACGCCGTGGCCTCCCCAGCCCGTACGCAGCATTGCTCGAAGGCTGGGGCAAGGATAAGGGTAAAGGGTTCGACCGGGTGACCACTCGAGTGGCGTGCGGACACTATTTTGGGCACCGCGAAAAAGCTCTCCAAGCGCACGCCACCCAGATTGATCCCGCCAGCGTGTTTTTCTTTGCTCCGCTCGATATTCAACGGGCAGCCTGGCCGTGGGAGCATTTTGAATTGGCAGGTACTCGTGTCTCCGTCACCCTCCCAGAAGAAGGCCTTTTTGGCCAACTCCCCGACAACCCCGACGTCGACGCGAGTGTCGTGGCAGAACCATGAGAAGCGGGTGCTCTTTCTCACTAACCGAACTCAGAGTTTCCGCTCCGCAGAGGGGGACGGCAGGCCGGAAGTTGGTTAACCTGGAGAGGTGAGAACCAAAGCCTTTCGGCGTTGGTTACGGCACCCTCTTGCCAACACGGCACGGGCGGTGTTGTACCCCCTGTACGAGCAGCGTTTGCTCTGCACGATCGCGCCTTTGCCGAAACCCGCCCACATCGCGGTGATGTGTGACGGCAATCGCCGCTGGGCACGGGAAGCTGGATTTACCGATGTGGCCAGCGGGCACCGAGCGGGTGCTCTCAAAATCGTGGAGATGCTGGAATGGTGCAGCGAGATTGATGGTATCTACTGCGTCACCCTCTACCTGCTCTCTGCAGAGAATCTGGGGAGAGCCGCTGACGAACTCAACGAGCTCCTCGCTATTATTCGCGATGTTGTCGAGGAGATTGCTGCACCGGGCCACGACTGGCGCATCCACCTGATGGGCCATATCGACCTACTCCCCGACTCCATCGCGGCGGCGCTGTGCGGAGCTGAGGCGAATACCGCACACCGCACAGGTATCACCGTCAACGTGGCAGTCGGCTATGGCGGACGGCAAGAAATTTGTGATGCGGTGCAGGAGCTCCTTACCGATGAGATCGCCCGCGGTGTACCGGCCGGCGAGTTGGTCGAATCGGTGACGGTGGACGCTATCGGTCAGCACCTCTACACTTCGGGCCAACCGGATCCCGATCTTGTTATCCGTACCTCGGGGGAGCAGCGACTCTCGGGCTTTCTGCTCTGGCAGACGGCCTACTCGGAAATCTGGTTCACCGATGCCTATTGGCCGGAGTTTCGACGCGTCGACTTTTTGCGTGCATTGCGAGACTTCGCGTCCCGTCACCGCCGCTACGGCAAATAACACTGGCGTAACGAGGCGAGCACTGGTGTTACCGCACTACCGACCATACAACTTTGGTGTGGGCGCAGCCGTCATCTGCGGGGTAGCACCGAACGCTTACCTGGACGTCCGCAGGGTCAGATTTTTCGCAGCATGACCTGCTGGATCTTGTGGTTGACGTCCTTACGCAGGATAAGGTCGGCACGTAGTTTGGTCGGAAGAATATTCTCTTCGAGATTCTTCTGATTTGTGCTTTGCCAAACCCCGTGTGCGAAAGCATAGAGCTCCGCATCCGACATGCGGATAAACTGGTTGTAATAGCTCGTAGGATCTTGGAAGGCGGTGTCCCGCAGCATGAAAATGCGGTTGAGGAACCACTTTTCAATGTCTTCCGTGTCTGCATCCACATAAATCGAAAAATCGAAGAAATCGGACACCATCATGGACGGGCCAGTTTGGAGAACGTTCAGCCCTTCAATGATGAGGATGTCCGGTTGGCGCACTTCCTGCATTTCTCCCGGAATGATGTCATAAATTCCGTGGTCGTACACCGGTGCGCAGGCGACTTCTTCGCCGTTCTTCACAGCGGAGAGGAAATCCAACAGGGCACGGCGATCGTAGGATTCTGGGAAGCCTTTGCGCTCCATAATGCCGCGTTCTTCCAATACCGCAGTGGGGTAGAGGAACCCGTCCGTCGTCACCAGGTCCACACGGGGGTGTGTTTCCCAGCGAGACAGGAGGATCTGTAGCACACGGGCGGTTGTGGACTTTCCTACCGCGACTGAGCCGGCAATTGCGATAACAAAAGGAGACTCCTTTTGCTCGTAGATGCCGCCAAAGAACTCCTGCGAGGTGTTGTACAGGAGGCTCTTATTTCGCATCTGGAAGTAGAGCAAACGCGAGAGCGGGAGATAGATCTTGGCGATCTCCTCAAGGTCCACTTGGTCGCCTAAGCCGCGGATGGACTCGAGCTCATCTTCAGTGAGAACCATCGGCCAGGACTTGCGAAGTTTGTGCCAGTCTTCTCGGGGGAAGCAATGGAAGGGACTGGGTACCTGATCTTGAAGCATCGTTATTAACTATAGACCGGTGAACGCACTAAACTAGGGAACTGAGATGTGCAAAGAATGAGACTGCACCTGAACCACCTTTTTGGAGTGTGAACCACCGAATGAGTGACCAGAATCTTGAGGGCAAGGACCTGCGCTACCTCTCTCTGGGTGAGCTGGACCCAGAGCTGTTGGAGGCTGTGGAAGGCGAACTATCCCGCCAGCGTGACACCTTGGAAATGATCGCCTCAGAGAACTTCGTCCCGCGTGCCGTACTGCAACTGCAGGGTTCCGTTCTCACCAACAAGTACGCTGAAGGCTACCCCGGTCGCCGCTACTACGGTGGTTGCGAAAACGTCGATATCATCGAGGATCTGGCCCGGGAACGTGCCAAGTCTCTCTTTGGCGCCGAATTCGCCAATGTGCAGCCCCACTCCGGTGCTCAAGCTAACGCCGCTGTGCTCTCTACCCTTATGCAGCCGGGCGAGCGGCTTCTCGGCCTCAACCTTGCGCACGGTGGTCACCTCACCCACGGTATGAAGCTCAACTTCTCCGGCAAGCTCTATGAGGTGCACGCCTATGGTGTCGAAGAGGACACCATGACGATCGACATGGACAAGGTGCGGGAGAAAGCACTTGAGTGCCAGCCGCAGGTTATTGTGGCTGGCTGGTCTGCTTACCCGCGTCATGAGGACTTTGCCGCCTTCCGCTCCATCGCTGACGAGGTTGGCGCCAAGCTGTGGGTTGATATGGCACACTTCGCCGGTCTGGTCGCAGCCGGGCTGCACCCGTCCCCGGTTCCGCACGCCGATGTAGTCTCAACCACTGTGCATAAGACCCTGGCGGGTCCCCGCTCCGGTATGATTCTTGCCAAGCAAGAGTACGCCAAGCGGATCAACTCCAACGTGTTCCCCGGTCAGCAAGGTGGCCCGCTGATGCACGCCGTCGCTGCCAAGGCCGCTGCCCTCAAGATCGCTGCGTCGGCGCAGTTTAAGGAACGCCAGGAGCGCACCCTCCGCGGCGCTAAGATCCTCGCTGAGCGTCTGCTCTCCGACGATGTTCAGAAGAATGGCGTTACCGTACTGACCGGCGGGACCGATGTCCACTTGGTGCTGGTGGATCTGCGGAATTCCGACATGGACGGACAGGTCGCTGAAGACCTGCTGCACGAGGCAGGTATTACCGTTAACCGTAATGCCGTGCCGTTCGATCCCCGTCCGCCGATGGTCACCTCCGGTCTGCGTATCGGCACCCCTGCTCTGGCGACTCGCGGTTTCGACGATGCCGAATTCGAAGAGGTGGCTGACATCATTGGTACTGCTCTGGCACAGGGTAAGGATGCCGATGTGGAGGCTCTGCGTGCCCGTGTCGCCAAGCTGTGCGAACAGGTTCCGCTGTACGACGGCCTGGAAGATTGGAAGATGCTTGACTGATGTGGAACTGACCGGCGCTGGGGAGACCGCTACAGAGGCTCTCCCCACCGTCGTCACCACGCTGACAGAAGCGCCGGCGGAAGCTGAGGTTTCCCCGGCGCTTCTGCGCATTGGTTGTGTTATGGGGGTACAGCCGGACAAATGGCAACGTCGCTGGCAGGAAAATCGACCCGACGTGCCGACGTCCTGGGAGTTCGTAGATTCTGCCGTGCAATGGGAAGGATTACGGACAGGACGCTGGTCCATTGTACTCGTGCGGACAAACGTAGATCGCAGTACGGATGGCGCCGAAGATGCGGAGGTGCCGTTACCCCTGGAACTCCTCTCGTACGGGGCAGCAGATCTACGTTTCCCAGCTGACCTGGTGGAGCGTACCCATGTGGTGGAGCTCTACCCAGAACGCTGGGCTGTGTTGGGGAGAAAGAAACACGACATTGGGCTGGTCTCCGAGGTTACTCTTGCCGACCTAGCAGACTTGCCGGATAAGCGTATCGGCAGAGGCGAGCTGGTTATTCCCGTGGGGGAGCCACAATTGGCCTTAACCTATGCGGCGTCGGGCACGGGCATTGCGATTCTCCCGGAAACGCTCGCCAAGGTAGCGGGCCACTTTGAGGGCACCATACGCCCGTTGGTAATGGATGCAGCAACCAGGGTGTGTGCCGTGTGGCTCAAAGATCGTCCAGCTGACTGCCCAGAAGAGCTCATCCAGGAGTTTATCGGTATGTTGCGGGGGCGCCGGGCGCAGTCCTCACGTACCGGTGGGACTTCTGCTGATGCGGCAGCGGCTGCTCGTAAACAAGTACGCAGGGAGAAGATCAAGTCCAATCGTGTACATAGCCAGGAGCAGCGTCGTCAACGCATTGCGGCCCGCCATGCCGCCAAACGAGCTGCACAAAAACGGGGGAAGCGCCGTTAAAGATACGTCCCCCGCTTCTGCGAGTAGTGGTGATGGGGCTTTAGAGGGAACCGATCTGGGGGAGACCGCGTGCATACTCGTTAGAGAGTGCCTGTAGCTTCTCCAGACGATGGAAGCCTTCAATAAATCGGATAGTTCCTGAGGTGCCACGCATCACGAGAGAGCGAGTGTAGGCGCCATGGGAACGGAAGGATACGCCGCCCACCATGTCGCCGTTGGTGACACCGGTGGTGCAGAAGAAACAATCGTCCGTGGAGCAGAGGTCGTTGGTGTGCAGAACCTTGTCGGTGTCGTATTGTCCGGACTCGGCTCGGGCGATTTCTTCGTCGGTCTTGGGCCAAAGGCGGCCTTGAATGGCGCCTCCCATGCAGCGCATGGCCGCAGCGGTGATGATGCCTTCGGGGGTGCCACCAATACCCATCATCAAATCGACGGAGTTTCCGTGCTTGGCGGCGGCGACAGCGCCGGCCACGTCACCGTCGGCGATGAGGCGTACCTTGGCGCCGGCTTCCCGAATGGCGGCTTGGAGGTCGTCGTGGCGGGGGCGATCGAGGACGACGACGGTGATGTCGCGGACACTCTTGTTCTTTGCTTTGGCGACGTTCTTAATGTTCTCCTCGACAGACGCGTCGACGTCAATAGCATCGGCTGCTTCCGGGCCGGTAGAGATTTTCTTCATATAGTAGAAGGCGCTGGGGTCGTACATGCTTCCTGCTGCGGCAATTGCCATAACGGAAATGGCATTGGGGCGGCCTTCTGCGCAGAGGCGGGTGCCATCGACTGGATCGACGGCAACATCGACTTCGGGTCCCCACCCATTACCGACTTTTTCGCCGTTGGCCAGCATCGGGGCTTCGTCCTTCTCCCCTTCGCCGATGATGACAGTACCGCGGAGATTAACGGTGTTAAGGGTGTCCCGCATGGCGCGAACGGCAGCTCCGTCAACTCCGATCTTGTCGCCGCGGCCGGCCCAGAGGCCGCCGGCGAGGGCGGCAGATTCGGTGACGCGGACGAGTTCCATTCCGAGATTCCGGTCGAGGGAATTTGCATCGAACATGGATGGGGAGGTCATGAGACTCTCTTTCTTCGTGTGAAGGCTCGTTCGTGGAATCAACGACTGTGGAGATCTCCAGGGAGCGAAACGAGCGAAAACTATGTGTACAGCTATTGTTTCACTCTGGCCACTAAAAAACGAGAATTGGTTGAGAATATAAAGAATATTATTAAAATAATAACGATAAAGAACGGGTTTTTGATGAGAAAATATCATCATTGTTCTCGTTATTTGAGATTTCTGGTCCTGAGCTAATTCAGCTTCATAGCTTGTCTTTTCGGCAACATCCTGGGAGTTTTGTCGTGTTAAGAATCCAGATAAAATAATGAAGCGATATAAGCTAGAGTCCGAGACATCTGAACGAGAGCAAAAGGAATAGTAATGGTGAGTATGGCTGTGGGAGTGTGTCCCACATCTGTCCAACCGTTGTGCTATTTCCGGTGGGAAGCCGAGGAACCCCGTGGTGTTATTCAGATCGTCCACGGTTTGGGAGACCATGCTCAGCGTTACAGCACACTAGCAACCAAACTCGCAGAAGCGGGATACAGTGTTTACGCTCCCGACCATATCGGCCATGGTGTGACAGGAAAAATGCATGGGGACTTCGGAAGGTTCCCCACTAATGCCCATGACAAGGTGATTCAGAGCGTTGAAGCAATGAGGCGCCTCATCCAACAGCGGCACCCCGGTCTGCCCCTCATCATTATCGGTCATTCCTGGGGTAGCTTCCTTGCCCAGCAGTATTGTCTCCGCGCCAACGGTACAGTCCAAGGCCTTGTATTGACCGGAACGAGTTTCCTCCCTATCGAAGTGCCACCGGATTTCTTCGACTTCAACCGTAAATGGCGGAATAACCCGGACTGCGAATCCAATGAATGGCTCACGCGTGACCCGGACGTCCGTAAAGCTGCGCGGGACGACCCCTACATGGTCGACATCTTGCAGAACTTCATGTACGAGCGGCCAGAGGAAGCCTTCAAACTCTTCACCCCCCTTCCCAACCCCATCGAGTATCCCTTCTCTCTGCTCATTCAGAGTGGGGAGGACGACCCCATGTCTTTCGGTATCTGCGCAGTAGAAATTCTGGCAGAGGGCTACCGCTCCATTGCAGAGCTGGCAGATGTGACGTTGATTCGGTATCCCGGGGCACGGCACGAGGTCTATAACGAGATCAACAAAGATGAAGTGATAGGCGACCTCATCAACTGGTTACACGAACGCTTCTAAAAACATGGGAGGGTTCCCTCTAGACAGCCGTATGCTCCGTCACAGGGGCAGTACACTGGCTTAGTTACGTACTAGCACTCTTATCAGCGCTGCCCGCCGCGTCATCATCGTCATCGCTTGTCGCACGTGCAGCCAGCGCATCCGCAATGCGTTTGTGCGCACCGGCCAGTAATTCCTCGCAGCGCTGCCCCAGCTCTTCCCCACGTTCCCATAACGCCAGGGAATCATCCAGGCTGAGACCTCCCTGCTCGAGTTGCCGGACAGTACTCACTAACTCCTCCCGCGCCTCTTCATAGCTGAGCTCTGCAACAGGCTGGGGGCCGTCATTCTTCTGAGCCATCACTGGCCTCCTTTACTGTGGATAAACGGGGGCTGGCCTGCGTTCCCAATACCGCAGCAGACACCACACCGTCACTGGCGCGAACTCGCAACTGCGCGCCGGGGGGAGCATCATCAATCGAGCGCAACACAGCAGTCTCGCCGGTGGGTCGCTGTACCTGCACAATGGAATAGCCACGGGCCAAAGTATGAAGGGGCCCCAAAGCAGTCAACTGAGTTGTGGCGGTGGCGATGCGGTTCTCCTCGTTAGCGAGAATAAGCGTCATCTGTCTCTGTAACTCCTGTCGTGCTCGCTCACTTTCCTGGAGACGAGGCTCGATGAGAGTTGCGGGAAGGGCTATTACCGGGCGCGAGGTCAGACTATCGACCAACGCACGTTCCCTCCTCACCCACTGGCGGAGGGCCTGGGCATTCCGAGCCTGTAATTCCCGTACCAGAGCACGCTCAGTTACCACATCGGGAACCACCTTTTTCGCAGCATCAGTGGGGGTCGCGGCTCGCAGGTCAGCCACATAGTCAAGAAGCGGAACATCTGGTTCATGGCCGATAGCGGACACCACCGGTGTCGTAGCGCACGAAACTGCCCGCACGAGTGTTTCATCGGAGAAGGGAAGAAGATCCTCTATCGAACCGCCGCCACGCGCAATGATGATGACATCTACAGCGGGATCCGCATCAAGGAGACGCAATTGTTCCACTACTTCTGGCACACAGCGGGCACCTTGTACCGTCGCATAGCGTACCGCAAACTGAACCTCGGGCCAGCGGGTGTGTGCGACGGACAGGACATCTCGTTCAGCTGCAGAATTCCGGCCGGTGATGAGTCCAATTGTCCGGGGGAGATAGGGCAGAGGGCGTTTGAGCTCGTTGGAAAATAGCCCCTCTGCGGCGAGCTGTTGCCGGAGACGCTCTAGACGCGCTAACAGCTCTCCCATGCCTGCTTGCCGTAGGCCCTTTGCCATAAGGGAGAGAGAACCATTCCCTTTGTAGAGAGTGAAACTTCCGTGCACAATAACACGGCTGCCTTCTCCAATGAGGCCATCAGTAAGTAGACGAGACGGGCAGGTCACCTGCAGAGAGATTGTCTCTGCCAGATCCCTTAGCGAAAAGTAGGAGTAGTAGGACTGACGGCGAAGTTTCAACTGCGTAATTTCGCCTTCCACCCAGGCGTCGCCCAGTCGATCAATCCAGGATGCGACGAGCGAGGACACCTCGCGCACCGGGTATGGGTGATCTGCGGACATCGCTGGCGTACGGCCGCTGGAGGCGGACGTGGCCGCGTGCTGCGCGGTGGAACTCTGTTCGGTAAAGCTCCGTTCAGTGGAGCTATGCGCGGTGAAGCGTGGATTCATCCGTCACCTCCGTAGGGTCCTCGTAGTGCGCGCTCTGTAAAAGCGGATTTCTTCGTGGTCTCCTCTCGATTGTAGAGAGCAGACGTGCCAAAGCGGGGGATCAACCCGTAGGCTAGAAGAATGCGTAAGGTTCTGCTTGCTTCACCCCGTGGCTACTGCGCCGGTGTTGACCGCGCTGTTCAAACCGTTGAACTTTCCCTGGAACACTATGGAGCGCCCGTTTATGTTCGTAAAGAGATCGTGCACAATCGGCACGTTGTCGATACGTTGACGGAGGCTGGAGCCATCTTCGTCAATGAGGTGGATGAGGTTCCCGAAGGGTCTGTGCTGGTGTTTTCTGCGCACGGTATCGCACCCTCTGTGATGGAAGAAGCGAAGACACGCAATCTCACTACGATTAATGCCACTTGCCCGCTGGTGAAGAAAGTCCATGGCGAGGCCCGTCGGTTTGCCAAGCACGGTAAGGAGATCATCCTCATCGGTCACCGTGGCCATGAAGAGGTAGAGGGCACGGCTGGTGAAGCACCGGAGCAAACGTATGTAGTGGAAGGGCCGGAGGATGTGGCTGCACTCCAGGTGAAGGATCCCAGTAGCCTAGTGTGGCTCTCGCAGACCACGCTGAGTGTGGACGAGACGAAAGACACGGTGAAGGTTCTTCATGATCGTTTCCCTGAAATTAGCGATCCTCCGTCCGACGATATTTGTTACGCCACACAGAACCGTCAAGGTGCGGTGAAAGCGATGGCGGAGCAATGCGATGTCGTCATTGTGGTGGGTTCCCGGAACTCCTCTAATTCAGTGCGTCTGCGGGAAGTCGCAGAGCAAGCTGGGGTAAAGAAGTCCTATCTGGTGGATTATGCCCATGAAATCGATGATGCTTGGCTGGAAGATGCGGAGACAGTCGGAGTCACCTCGGGTGCATCTGTACCCGAGGTGCTCGTTGAAGAAGTGGTCGCCTACCTTTCTGGGCAGGGCTTCGACCATGTTGAAGAAGTTGAGACGGTGCGGGAAGACATGAGTTTCCAGCTTCCCCCGGAAATCCGCAAAGCCGCTGGCTGCTGACGGCCTGATCCGAAACGAGACGAGCTGGGCAGAAAACGCCTAGTCGACTTGTGCTAGCCCGCGTTCAGAGAGTCCGACAAACGTCTAACAGGAATGGAACAGGCGCGATAAGAAAGGGCGCTAGCGGGTGGAACGCCCACGCGTTGTGTCGCCGTGCTGGCGTGGATCTCCGTAAGGACGGTAGGGGCCACCAGCTGCGCTCCGCTCGTAGCCACTGGCATTCCCGTACGGTGTCCGTTGCGTGCCATCCATACGAGGATCGGGGTAGGGGCGGTCGGCAGTGCGTCGTGCCCGGCCTTGTGGGGCGTAACCACGTCCATCAGCCGTTGCTCCGGTGGGCCCGTAGGGGGGTCGTCCAGCGACAGAGCCGGGGCCGGGGCGACGCCGTAGCATGCGTGGGTCGTCTGCTTCAACACTTCCGTTTCCTACATATGGGGGACGGTTTCCACGTTGTGGGTAGGGCCAGGCACCTGCGCGCTCATCACGAGAAGTGCCGTTTTCCGGCCGGTAAGGGCGCCGGGGGCCCGGAACACCGTCCGCAGCATTGCGGAAGGCGGCACGCCGGCGAGCCATCTCCTGTTGGACACGGGGATCACGAGGGTCGAGGCCCTGCCGGCGTGCCGCCACAATGGCGGCGAGGCGTTGGCGCTCTTCCGGGGTAAGGGGGCCACGACGGCGGCGCTGTGGGCCACCATTTGAGCCGGGGTAGTTGTGGAACTGCCGAGTGCCGGAAGCCTCCCCCGCAGGATGAGCAATTCGCGGAATGGTTGCTCCCTGAGAATGGGCCATTGGGCGGGGCCGGGGTGTATTGGTACGTCGTTCGGAGGACGCTGAGACGGAGGACACCGATGCTCCGGATGCTGCCAGCGGGCGCCGCTGGGTGCCTGAGGTAGAACGTTGGGTGCTTTCTACGTCCCGTACGCGGCTTTCGTTTGTCCTCTTTGCCGCGGAGCCATTGGCGGGGGTATGGCCAGCGCGGGAGGGTGAGGTGTCGGACTGTGTGCGCTTGGGTTTATCAGTGCCAGTCGCGCCGGAAGCGTCCTGGTGGGATGTCCTAGTGGACTCCTTCTTCATGAAGAGGGAGACAATCCAGAGAGAGCTCCATCCGTGGTTGACCACCATGAAGGCGATCCGGACGATAGCAACGGCCGCGGCAAGGCCCAGTGCGGTGAGCATGACTGGGACATCGGTTACGAACGGGATACCGATTTTGATGATGGCTACTTTGGAGCCTTTTTGACCGGACGCCACCATGCTCAGGAAATAGAACAGTGGGTAGGCGATGGTATAGCCCAACACCGGCATGACTGTGGCGGTAAAGAGGGCGTCGAATTCTGCAAAGACTGTGCAGGCTACCGCACAGATCACGAAAACGACGGCGAAAGGAACGCCCAAGTCTTTGGTGAAAAGGCTGAGCAGCATTCCCACGATGATAGCGACAGCATAGATTGCCAAGACTCCCCACCACGGGACACCACGAATCGGCCGGATAAGGGAGCGTTTCCTCTCCGGCGTGGAAGCATCCGCGCGGTAGTTGATGAGCACAGATCAACTTTACCGGGAAGATACCTACTTATCGGAAACTGCACGCGGGCAAGCGTCGATTTCTCTTGGACTTGTAACGGTATGTGAACCGGAAATTCCGTACCCTTCCAGCTTTCGAGCTGTGACAATCAGACGAGATTCTGCTGACCCCACAGCAGAGTTATAGGAGTCTACTGCTTTGCCCAATTGCATACCCAGGGCGTTGAGATGCTGGGTGACGGCTCCGATACGTTGATACAGCTCATGGCCTAGTTTTTGGATTTCGTGAGCTTCCTTAGTGATGGTCTCATGCTGCCACGTCAGTGCAACTGTACGGAGCAGTGCGATGAGCGTGGTGGGGGTACTGAGCAGCACATTGCGCGAGAACGCGTAGTCCAAGAGGGTGGGATCCTCCTGGAGAACTGTGTCCAGAAAAGGTTCGCTGGGGAGAAACATCACCACAAATTCTGGAGAAGAGAGGAATGCCTCCCAATAGCTCTTCTTTGCCAGCGCATCGATGTGGGAACGGACGGCGCGTACACACGCTTGGCGGGCATTCTGCTGGGTGGTGAGGTCAGTGGCGTTGACGGCAGTGAGATAAGAATCGAAGGGAACCTTTGCATCGACGATGATGCTGCGTTGACCAGAGAGGTGAACGACGAGGTCTGGACGTTGTGCGCCATTCTCACCGTGCACCTGATGTTGTGTGGAGAAGTCACAGTGCTTTGCCATGCCAGAAAGCTCAACGACTCGTTCAAGCTGGATCTCCCCCCAGCGACCACGAACATTAGGGGAGCGGAGGGCGGAGGAGAGCCGGGTGGTCTCTTCGGTAAGTGCCCGTGAACTTCGTTGCATTGCGAGGACGGACTCGGTGAGCTGAGAATACTCGTGTATGCGCTGTCGCTCGAGTTGTTCCATATGTTGGTTAAAACCGTTGAGGGACTGCTCAAGGGGGGCGATGACGGGAAGCACGATGTCAGAGACAGAATCTGACTGCTGTTGCAGTAGCTCTTGGGAGAGCACAGCCTGCTGGGTGATATCACGGCGATTCGCCCAGGAATTTCCGCGGGCTAACCAACCAATGATGATCCCGAGGAGTAAACCGGCAGCCACAAGCGCGACGATGGCAAAAACGTTCATGGTGCCGTTGTACCAAAAGGGTGTAACAAAAAGCCTGGCTGACAGTAGATGTCAGCCAGGCTTTAGCGGCTGAGGAGGGCATGCGCGGTGAAGTGACCGCAGTACCGTTCTCCAGTGTGGGCTCAGACAGGGCTAGTCGTCCTTCTTCTCCCCATCGTCTTTATCGGTGTCGACAATGCCGGTTTGCAGCGGAGGCTTGCGGGTACTGATGTGCCCCACGATTTCGCCGGTAGCGTCATCCTGCATCATCGTGTCGATGAGGTCGTCGTCACTGGTGTGAGCTGTGCCATTTGCTGTCTCTGTGGCAGTACGCACCAGGGCACCTGCTTCAAAAGTAGCGGCAGTGGAGCCATCCCCTGCCGGGGAGGTGGTACGTCCATCCTGCACAAAGTTACGGAGACTGCCGGAGCGCTGACGCAGCCAGCGAGCCATCTTTGTTTCGGGTTGCGTAGCAGGCTGTTTCTTCACCACGATCTTCGCCCGTTCATCCCACGACTCCACGATGTAGCGAATGATAACGGCGATAATGGCGGCACAGGGCACAGCCAGGAAAGCACCGATAATACCGTAGAGGGTGCCACCAGCGGAGACCACGAGGAGCACAATCACGGGGTGAAGGTTCATCGCGTTGGACTGCAGGATAGGGGAGAGGACGTTACCTTCCAGTTGCTGCACAACCAGAATGATGACAAGCATAATAATGCCAGCCTTGAGGGATACACCCACCGAGGCTACGACGACCGCCAAAAAGCCGGAGACGAAGGCGCCAACGATGGGGATAAAACCGCCCATGAAGGTGATGAGTGCCAATGGTCCAGCGAGTGGCACACCCAATACCACCATGCCAATTCCGATGAACGTGGCGTCGATAGCAGACACAATGCCCTGGGTGCGGATAAAGCCGCCGAGGGTGCTCCAGCAGCGGAGGGAGAGCTCTTCGATATGAGCGGAGGCAGGCATACCAACGACTCGTTTCACCCACGGCAGAACCTTCGATCCATCCTTCAGGAAGAAGAAGCACAGCATCAATGTGATGACCAAAGTCACGAGGACGGTGGAGGCGGCAGACACTCCATTAATGGCGGCAGAGGCGATCTGGCTAGCGGAGGACTGAATCTTCTCTGTCACGGTCGCCACAACTCGGTCGAGTTGTGCCTGGTTGACGTTGAAGGGCGGACCGAGTAACCATTCCTGCAGGCTGCGGACACCTTTTACGGTTTTTTGTGATAGCGGTCCTACCTGGGAAGCGACGCTCGGGGCAATGGCGGAAAGAATACCGGTGACGATACCGAGTACGACTAGAAGTGCTCCGAGGGATGCCAGCCAGCTGGGGACTTTATGGTTAATAAGCCAGCGGACGGGCGGCCAGAGAGCGGAGCAAATGATGAGTGCGAGGATGGTGGGCAGCAGACCTACCCACACAAACTGGCATAGTTTGTAGAGGATGTAGCCGGCCGCGACGACCAGGATAAACCGTAGGCACCACATGGCCAAGGAACGGAGGTCCTGTCCGATGACAGCGGAACGGCTGGTGGCATGCATGCGCCTTGACGAGGGATGCTCACGCTCGTCCTTTTTTTCTTTTTTCTCGGTTTTTCTGTCAGCAGAGGACGAGTCCGTCTTCTTGCCGTCGTCAGTGGCGAAAACAGAGATGGCCTTCTCCGCCAGTTCTGGTTTGCTGGATTTATCAGACATTCGGGACTCTCTAGTGAGACCCACTACCGTCGGCCTCCGATAAGAGAGACTGATCAGTAGTGGGTACTGTGGACAATCTTTTCTATTGTACGTGTGATCTATTCGTCATTGTCAGCCGTAGTGTCTGGATGGCGGACCAAATGGATGCTGCTAGCGAGCAAACCGCCCCAAATGATGACGAGGAACAATACCATCATGACGATGGATCCTGCGCTCATTTCTTTTCCTCCTCAATGTCAGCAGCGGCTGCGGGAGCAACATTCAGTTGCTCGGGGTGATGCTTTGCTAGCCATTGCCGGTAGTAGGGATGCTGATATTCAGTGGTCAATTCGGGAGTAAAGAGTGGCCCATCCAGATGCACCACCCGGTCATTCCACTTGAAAGCGGTCAGGACAACGGCAAACACCAGTGCGAAGAGAATACTGCCCCAGCCGAAAACAGCGAGGAACCAGGTGGGGTAATTGTCGTAGCCGTGCCGGATGATGTTGGAGAACTCGACGAAGAGCATCCAGGCCAGTGCAACCGGCGTGATGATGGAGATGCACACATTCCACCATTTACCAACTGGCAGGGAGGACACCGAGATGAGGTGTTTGTGGAGCTCTTCGACGCGCCGGTAGACCCAGGCAATAAGAATCAAGGTAACGAGTGCGTTGAGAGCAATGCCGTTGTTAATGAACTTGTCCACCACCGAAAGAACGTTGACGCCTGAAGTGGTGGCAAAGAGGACAACGGAAATAATGGTCATGGGGATACCAGTGATGAGAACCGCCGGAACACGTCGCAGGCCGAACTTGTCCTGGAAGGCAGCGGCAACCACTTCCACAAGACTGATGGAGGAGGTAAGTCCAGCCAGCACCAGGCTAAGGAAGAAGAGAACACCGAAGATCGGGCCACCCGGCATTTGGGAGATGACCGAGGGGAAGGCGATGAACGCCAGGCCGATACCGTTGGCTGCCACGTTGTCTACGCTCGTGCCTTGCTGATGAGCGAGGAAGCCAAGTGCGGCAAAAACGCAGATGCCAGCGAGAACCTGGAAGGACGTGGTAGCGAAAGCAACAACCAAGCTAGAGCCCGCAAGGTCGGTGCGCCGCTTCAGGTAGGAGCTGTAGGTGATCATGATGCCGTAGCCCACGGAGAGTGAGAAGAAGATCTGGCTGTAGGCGGCGATCCACACTTTGCCGTCCGTCAGCAAGTTCCAGTTTGCGTGGAAGAACACCTCCAGGCCGTCAGCAGCACCTGCCAGGAAGAGAGAGCGGACGACCAGGATGAGGAAGAGTACAGCGAGCAACGGGACGAAGAACTTGGACATATTGCCCACGCCGTTCTGCACACCGAAGGCGAGAGTTCCGACGGTAATGACCCAGACGATGATGAGGGGGATCAGGACGGCCGGGACAAAATCTACGCTCAGAGAGCTTTGAGCTTGGAGGAAATCCTGGTTAAAGAAGGTAGCGGGGTCGCTTCCCCATGCTTCCTTCACGGAGTACACCATGTAGGCGCAGGACCACGCAATGATAACGGAGTAGTAGCAGGCGATGACAAAACAGATGCCGACCTGGAACCATCCTAATGCTTCAGTTCGTTTGGTGAAGCGGCGGAAGGTAAGGGGTGCGCCACCGCGGTAACGATGCCCCAATGCGTAGTCTAAGAAGAGCATAGGGATACCTGCGGTGAGCAACGCTACCAGGAAGGGGATGAGGAAAGCGCCGCCCCCGTTTTGGTACGCAACGTAGGGGAAACGCCAAATACTACCAAGGCCAATGGCCGAGCCGATGGCCGCCAGAATGAAGACTGAGCGCTTGGAGAAAGTCTCGCGCTGGGCTGGTGCTTTACTACTCATGCATATCCTGACGGGTCGGGAGAACACGGGGTTCGTCACGAGTGCGTTCTCTCAACGTATGGTGGCGGACAAAAGACCTTTACACGAGCAGGGGAGCCTAAGTGGGTTAGGCAGGCCGCTCCTGTAAAAGAGGAAAACCCCGCTCTATCTTATGCCGGGGGATCCTGGGTGACAGCATTTCCTTCATCGTGAGTTTCACTGTGGCGTCTCTGTGCGCAGTCCTCTTCGGGTCGGCGAACCGCACCTTTGTCTACTTCAGCGGCAGCTGGCCAGGGGAGAAGCGGCAGGAGGAGGGCGATGATGAAGAAACACAGAATGGGCAGCCAACCGAAGGCGAGCAGTGCCCACTGGTGGTAGTTCCCATATCCCTCTGTGACGATGGAGTGGACTTCAGTAGCCAGAATGATGAGCAAAACGGCGGGGGTGAGTAGCGAAACGCAGAACCGCCATGGCCACCCTACGTGACGGGAAGAGAGGGCATTGAGGTGCGTTTGCAGGATGGGGAGGTGGTGGAGTCCCCAACTGATGGTGAGCATAGCGACAATGGCGGCACTGACAATACCGATGGAGCACACGAACTTGTCGAAGATATCGAGCGTACTGGAACCAGTGGTGGTGGGGAAGAGAAGGATTGAGGCAATGAGGAGGGGCAGAATGACGGCGGTAGTGGCAGCCCAGCGGGCCAAGCCGAATTTATCCCGAATGGCGGCAATGCACACCTCCACCACAGAGATTTGCGAGGTCAGACCAGCGATGGCGAGGCATCCGAAGAACACCACGCCAAACACGGTGCCGCCGGGCATTTGCGAAATGATGGTGGGGAAGGCGATGAAGGCTAGACCGATGCCGCCTTCCGCGACGTCACCCACCTGCTGCCCAGAACTCACTGCGAGGAAGCCCAGGGTAGCGAAGACACCGATACCCGCCAACGCCTCGAAGGACGAGTTGGCGAAAGCCACCACGTACCCTGTGCCCACCAGGTTCGTTTTGCGCTTGAGGTAGGAACTGTAGGTAATCATGACAGCGAAGCCGACGTTCAACGAGAAGAAAATCTGTCCGTAGGCGGCAATCCATACTGTTGGATGTAGGAGAGACTCCCATTTCGGGGTGAAAAACACATTGAGGCCTTCAGCTGCGCCGGGCAGGAAGAGCGCGCGAATAACGAGGGAAGCGAAAAGGATAACGAGGACAGGCACGAATACGCGGTTAAGGCGGCCGATGCCGTTCTCTACCCCGAGAGCCATGACGATGACGATGACAGCCCACACCAGCAGGAGGGGAATGAGGAGGTTCGGCACCATGTGGAGTCCAAAGCCGTCTGCTGCTTTATGGAGGAAGGATTCGTTGAAGAAGCGTGCCGGGTCGTTACCCCATTCTTGGCGGAAGCTGTAGCCCATATAGCGGACTGCCCAGGCGATGATGATTGGGTAGTAAAGGGCAATGAGAAAAGCAATAAATACCTGGAACCAGCCGGCGAATTCACCCCATTTGCTGATACGACGGAAAGCTAGCGGTCCGGAGCCACGGTAGCGATGCCCCAAGGAGTATTCCAGGATGAGCAGCGGGATGCCGGCAGTGAGCAGTGCGCACAGATAGGGGATGAGGAAGGCACCGCCTCCGTTTTGGTATGCGACGTAGGGGAAGCGCCAGATGTTGCCAAGGCCTACGGCAGATCCAATAGCCGCCATAATGAACACTGAACGACGGGAGAACGTCTCGCGGGAAGCAGGCGTTGAGTGGTCTGTGTTTACTGCAGTCACTCTTGTAACAATAGCGGTAGAGGCGATTGCGTGGGTACCAGGTAAAGTGAAGAATCGTGAGCCTTACTCTTGGAATTGTCGGTCTGCCCAACGTAGGCAAGTCGACCCTTTTTAATGCCTTAACCAAAAACGATGTGCTGGCTGCGAACTACCCCTTCGCCACTATCGAACCCAATGTCGGTGTGGTGGAGTTGCCGGATGCTCGTCTTCCCAAACTGCAGGAGATGTTTAACGCTAAGCGCATCGTGCCGGCCACGGTGTCCTTCGTCGACATTGCCGGCATTGTGAAGGGCGCCTCGGAGGGCGAAGGCCTGGGCAATAGGTTCCTTGCTAATATCCGCGATTCGGATGCCATCTGCCAGGTGGTGCGCGTTTTCGGTGACCCCGACGTGGTGCACGTGGCAGGCAAGGTAGACCCGCTTGATGATATTCAGGTGATTGAAACCGAGCTCATCATTGCGGATCTGCAGACCATCGAGAAGGCGCTGCCGCGTCTCGCCAAGCAGGCAAAGCAGGACAAGTCCCTGAAGAAGCAGGTAGCGGAAGTGGAGAAGGCGCAGGCGATCCTGGAAAACGGGGACACGATCTTTTCCCGTGCAGATGAGGTTGAGGGGGATCTCCTCTACGAACTGCACCTGCTAACCACCAAACCCTTCCTTTATGTTTTCAATGCGGACGAGTCCATCCTCACGGACGAGGCTCGTAAGCAGGAACTGCGCGAGCAGGTAGCGCCGGCAGAGGCCATTTTCCTGGACGCCAAAGTGGAGGCGGAGCTGGTGGAGCTGGATGACGAGGATGCCCTTGAACTCTTGGAGTCCATTGGCCAGGATGAACCCGGTTTGGCACAGCTGGCGCGGGCTGGCTTCCACACGCTCGGTCTCCAGACCTATCTCACTGCCGGGGAGAAGGAAGTCCGAGCGTGGACGATTCACCAGGGCGATACTGCTCCGAAGGCGGCTGGCGTCATCCATAGTGACTTCGAGAAGGGCTTCATTAAAGCCGAAATTGTCTCCTACGACGACCTCATTGAGCATGGCTCCATCAATGACTGCCGGGCTGCCGGCAAGGTTCGCATGGAAGGTAAGGACTACGTCATGCAGGAAGGCGACGTCGTCGAGTTCCGTTTCAATGTGTAGCAGCTGCACGGCCTAGCGCACGGCGAACAGTTATAGAAAGCAGCTGGGGTGCTGCCACGCGTGAAGTGGCAGCACCCCAGCTGTGCGTACGGCAGACAATGTTTGCGAGGGAGTTATGCCTCAGGGGGGATGAGCGGGTGGGAGATCCACTTCGGCATAATTAATCCTCTCCGGGCTTGACGAGGATGCGGATGGGATTACCGCGGTGGTTCTTCAGGTCGTCGATACCTTGCTTAATGTCAGTCAGTGGAATGACCTTAGTGACCGACTCAGTAAGATCCAGCCGTCCATAGGACAGCATCTCTGCGAGCATGGCGATGTCCTGGCTCTTGTAACCGAGGTGGCCACGGATCTGCTTGCGGTGCAGGTTAAAGTCGAGGAAGGGGCCACCGTCAATTTCTTGGGCGGAGAGGCCAACCGAGACTGCGCGTCCGTCAACATCGAGAGACGCCACGCAGGCGCGCAGGGTAGGAGTGATGCCAACGGCGTCAAAGGCGACATCGATCATGCGTCCATCGGTAATATCCTCGATCTTCTGCATCAGGTCAGGATCATCGCTGCGGAGGGTGTAGTCCGCGCCGAGCCGCTTTGCACGTTCCAGGACAGTGTCGTTGAGGTCGATGGCGATAACAGGCACACCACCGGCCAGCTTGGAGAGTTGGACGAGGTGTGCGCCGACACCACCAACGCCCCAGACTGCCACTGAATTACCCATGTGGACATGGCCGGTACGCACTACTGCTGCGTAGGGGGTAGATACGGCATCTGCGAGGAGAGCAGCCTGATCCATGGGAACATTGTCGGGTATCTTTGTTAGGCCCGCAGACTGGGCCACGTGGTACTCTGCCCAGGCTCCGTCGTAGGCAAAAGACATGAGGTGGAGGTCGAGGCAGTCGGTGTAGGCTCCACGGCGGCACTTGCGGCATTTACCGCAGGGGCGGCCGGCAGAGGGAATAACTCGGTCTCCTTCCTTCCATCCAGTGACACCAGGGCCAAGTTCGACAATGGTGCCGGAGGCTTCGTGGCCTTGTGTGACGACAGGGACTCTAGCGGGGAATGCACCGCTAATAAGGCTGAGGTCGGAGTGGCAGATACCGCAGTACGCAACTTTGATGAGTACTTCGCCGGGGCCGGGGTGCGGGATCGGGATTTCCTCAAGGGAGATCGAGCGATCCGCTGCGTGAAAACGCTCTGCGAGCATAGTTTCGGTCATCATGGATCCCTTGTTTGTGCGTCGGTTTCTGTATCGACGCTCCTAAATATGAGCATAATCACATATGCGCATAGATATGTCTAGAATCATGATCGGAATCTGTGCTAGCGCACGAAATACGTGCCTGAAAGCCCTACCTCTGTGGAGTGAACTCCGTCGATGACACATGGTTGAACCTGTAATAGCAGGTCAGCCCATTCTTTGTGAAAACTATCCGAAAACTCTAAGGCAACTTCTCGCATGGAAACTTGCCGAAATGCACAGTGGAAAATAGCAATTTTTCCCTGAATAGCTAGATAATGACGAAGCTCGTCGCCCCTCACCTCGATACACCAGTTATTCCACTCGTCAGATACTGGCGTGCAGGAATAGCGGAGAAGAGGCCGGTCGGTGCCACTGTCGTCACGATAATTCCATCCTTCATGGGGGAGAGGGTAAGCATCCCAGAACCAGAGGAATGGCATGAGAACATTCACTTGGGGTTCCTTACATCCGGGGGATGCGCCCATGCTGGCAAACAGCTCGGGGATAGAGGTCGACTTCGATGCATTGTCGGTGACCCCACATTGCCGGGACCGTACTCGCCCCGCACCCAAGCTCAGGTCGTATACCGTCACCCATTCGGAAGGAGCAGGGTCGATAGACGACAGCTCCTCAACTGGCCATAGCTCAGTGGGGAAGGAAGAGGGACATGGCCACAAGGTGGCGGCAGTTTCAGTCATAGCGCTAGCCTACGCGGCAGCTTTCCGCGCGGCGAGGAGGAGGGGGAGGGCTTCGCTGGCACTCATCCGGAGGCTGACATCGCAGAGAGAGGATTCTGGCGTGCGAGCAGGGTTGATCTCGATGACGGGTTTTTCTGCGTGGGCGGCGATGCGAGGAAGTGTTGCGGCTGGCTGGACTACCGCTGATGTTCCTACTGTGAGGTACACATCACAATGTTCTGCGGCAGCGACGCTGCGTTCCCAAGGAATGTGGGGGAGCATTTCTCCAAACCACACAATGTCCGGGCGGATGGGTGCACCGCAGTAGGGGCAGACAGGTGGTTCTGCGCGTAGCACTTCCTCGCTGGGAATATCGACGGGGTGGGGGTAGTCGGATCGACATTCCGAGCAGATGAAATGGAAAAGTGTGCCGTGGACGTGCTCAACTTGCGTAGACCCTGCTCGTTCGTGGAGGTCATCTACATTCTGGGTGCAGATACGGACGTCGGCATAGTGTTCCCAGCGGGCAAGGGCCTGGTGGGCGGCGTTAGGTTGGACGTCGCGGACAAGCGAGTTTCGCCACAGGTACCAGGCCCACACCATCTGGTGGTCCTGTGCCCATGCCTCTGGGGTGGCAAGAGTTTGTGGGTCGAACTGTTCCCAGAGGCCACTTTGGGAGGTGCGATATGTGGGAATCCCTGATTCGGCGGATATTCCTGCACCAGAAAGGATGGCGACGTGAGCGGCATCAGCGCAGAGGCGCTGTGCTTCTTGGAGGAGAACTTGCTGGTCAGTCATAGTTCTCATGCTAGAACAGAAATCTTCGCTGGGGGCGAAAATATATACTTGAGTCTATTCGTATCAAGAGTTATAGTCATTACTGTCATAGTTGATCTTGATCGGCTCAACTTAGATCACGAAAACAACGAACGCCTCTACTGACACCACCACAAAGGAGGTGGCCACTATGGCTACTGCAACATTCGATCCGTTCCGCGAGTTTGAGCGTCTCTTTACCGGCGTCTCCACCCCGCAGAGTTCCAACCTCTCGATGGACCTTTACAAGAAGGGTGACGTGTTCGTCGCAGAGATCGATATGCCGGGCGTTGACCCTGCTTCGATTGATATTGATATTGACGACCGTACCCTTACTGTGCGTGCCGAGCGTTCTTCGGTGTCCGGAGAGGACATTGAGTGGCTCACCCGCGAACGACGTAACGGCACGTTTGCGCGTCAGCTCACGCTGGGGCGCGGTCTTGCCACCGACCGTATTGAGGCAGCCTACGAAGACGGTGTCTTGAAGCTCACCTTGCCAGTGGCAGAGGAAGCCAAGCCTCGGAAGATTACCGTCAACCATGTCATTAAGAGCGATACGGCAGAGCGTAAAGAAGTAGATGGCGCAGCTCATCAATAGAACCCGCCCGCTACATTCACTTGCGGATTAGTACAACTGGTGGGCCCCAAGAGGGGCCCACCAGTTGTACCTTTACCTGGCAGTCTGATCGGCTCATAATCTGCTTTATGTGTGCGTCCCGCAACAATCGTTACTCTAGGATACGAACACTACGTCCCGTGCGCTGACCACAACGCATGCTCGTGCCGGTTACGGAAAGTGCCTTGTCGGTCACTGTGGACTCACGGTGACGACCTCATCGGATCTGGGAACCACATCTGGTGTTCTTCGTCTTTGACAGCCTTGAATGTCCGGTGTCTGGTAAACGAGCGCTTACAGCGGAATCGGGTGCACTGTCGTTGTGTAACTGCCACTGACGTGGATGTAGTGGGAGCAGTCTAGCGAGTGTCTGCCGTGCATCTTGTGAGTTTCGGCCAGTGGGAGGGGTTCGTGTATCAATAGATGCGCTATGGGGGGGAGGTTGTGACATTCGCGATGGAGGGCGTAGAAGTGCTGGCCAAGGAAACAGGTGACCGCACTGCGACTGCGTCCCGGGAGCAGCAAAGGGGGATCCAACCGTCTTTTGGAGAAAATTCTCATGTAGTGGACAATGTCAGTTCTCCAAAATTGTGATATTCGTCACCTCAAAAATGAAAAATCTCAGTTTGCGGGCCTCTTTTTTAGCTAATTACCGCTAGACGGATAGCGCTATTCGAAACGCGGAAAATTCGCCAAAACCTCACGTTGACCAGTAATTATTCGAGTAATAGGCGACTTTCCCGAATTTCACTTAACCGATAAACTGAGTCACGCCTAAATAACACCCTTTTTGGCAGCATTTTCTGAGTGACTAACCGCCACTCACCACAGTTTTCAGCTTGAGGTATCACAACATGACGACGACCACCCCTGTGCTCACCGAATCCCAGCAGGACGCTTGGCACGGTTTCGAACCCGGCAACTGGTCTGATGAAATCGACCTCCGCGATTTCATTCAGCACAACTACACCCCTTACGAGGGAGACGCCTCCTTCCTCGCCGGTGCCACCGAACGCACCACCCACATCTGGAACACCCTCCTCAAGATGTTCCCCGAAGAACGTGAAAAGGGTGTGTACGACGTCTCCTGGGATACCCCCTCAAGCATCACTTCCCACGCACCTGGCTACATCGACAAGGACAACGAACTCATCGTTGGTCTGCAGACCGACGCCCCCCTCAAGCGTGCCATCATGCCCTACGGTGGTTGGCGTATGGTCGTCAAGTCGCTCAAGACTTACGGCTACCCCGTTGATGAAAACCTACAGAACGTCTTCTCCAAGTACCGCAAGACCCACAACGATGGTGTCTTCGACGTGTACCCCGCATCCGTCCGCGCCGCCCGTCACAGCCACATCATCACCGGTCTTCCCGACGCCTACGGCCGCGGCCGCATCATCGGCGACTACCGCCGTGTTGCCCTCTATGGTGTGGATGCCCTCATCGAAGCGAAGAAACGCGACCGCATGTCCCTCGACATGGAATGGGCCAGCGAAGACGTCATCCGCGATCGCGAAGAAAACGCTGAACAGATCCGTGCCCTTATGGAGCTCAAGGAAATGGCCGCCTCCTACGGCTACGACATTTCCCAGCCTGCCCGCAATGCACGCGAAGCTATCCAGTGGCTCTACTTCGCCTACCTCGGTGCCGTCAAGGAACAGAACGGTGCCGCTATGTCCATCGGCCGCAATGCCACCTTCCTGGACATTTACATTGAGCGTGACCTCGCCGAAGGTACCCTCACCGAATCCGAAGCCCAGGAGCTCATCGACGACCTCGTCATTAAGCTCCGCATCGTCCGCTTCCTGCGTACCCCCGAATACGATGAACTGTTCTCTGGCGACCCCACCTGGGTCACCGAATCCATCGCCGGCATCGGTGAAGATGGCCGTCCGCTAGTCACCAAGAACTCCTTCCGCTACCTGCAGACCCTCTACAACATTGGGCCTGCCCCCGAGCCAAACCTCACCGTTCTCTGGTCCCACCAGCTGCCGGAAGGCTTCAAGCGCTTCTGCGCTCAGGTCTCCATCGACACCTCCGCAATCCAATACGAATCCGACGAACTTATCCGCAATAACTGCGGTGACGACGGCGCCATCGCCTGCTGCGTGTCCCCCATGACAGTAGGCAAGCAAATGCAGTTCTTCGGTGCCCGTGTGAACGTCGCCAAGGCGCTCCTCTACGCCATCAACGGCGGCCGCGACGAAATGTCCGGGCACCAGGTTGGCCCCGAAAGTCCCTCTCTCGACGGCGAATACCTTGACTTCGACGAGACTTGGGAGGCCTACAAGCACTTCCTCGGTTGGCTCGCCCAGACCTACGTTGAAGCTCTCAACTGCATCCACTTCATGCACGACAAGTACGCCTATGAGCGACTCGAAATGGCTCTCCACGACTCCGTGGTGAAGCGCACTATGGCCTGCGGTATTGCCGGCCTGTCTGTCGCCGCAGACTCCCTCTCCGCCATCAAGTTTGCCAAGGTTCGCCCGCTCCGCGACGAAACCGGTCTCGCCTACGACTACGAAGTAGAAGGGGAGTTCCCGACCTTTGGTAACGACGACGACCGCGTTGACGCCATCGCCTCCATGATTGTCGAAACCTTCATGGGCATGGTTCGCCAGCACCCCACCTACCGCAACTCCATCCACACCCAGTCCGTTCTTACCATCACCTCAAACGTGGTGTACGGCAAGCACACCGGTAATACCCCCGATGGCCGCCGCAAGGGCGCACCGTTCGCACCGGGCGCTAACCCCATGAACGGCCGCGACACCCACGGTATGCTGGCGTCCGCACTCTCCGTCGCCAAGCTCCCCTTCGAGGAAGCACAGGATGGCATCTCACTCACCAACACCGTCGTCCCCGCTGGCCTCGGTCGTACTAAGGACGAACAGGTCACTAACCTTGTTGGTCTGCTAGACGCCTACAACCTGTCCGATGGCTACCATGTCAACATCAACGTGTTGAACCGCGACACTCTGGAAGACGCCATGGAGCACCCGGAAAACTACCCCCAGCTCACCATCCGTGTTTCCGGCTACGCTGTGAACTTCGTCCGACTGACGCGTGAACAGCAGCTCGACGTCATCAGCCGCACCTTCCACCAGGGAGTCTAAGACCATGGCAGATGGTGTCTCCGGAGCAGTAGTTGTCCAACCCCAGGTAGGGGTAAGCCGGCGGCGGGGAACCGCTGCTGGCGTGGGCACTGCTATCCCCCTGATGGTGCAGGGAAGCTCCTGCCCCACCGCAGACGCCTCCGAGATCACCACCGCACAACGTCGACAGTTGGCCGACCGCCGCGCCGGTTTCCTCGGATCCGTTCATTCGTGGGAACTGGTCACAGCAGTCGACGGACCAGGCACACGCATGACACTCTTCCTCAATGGGTGCCCGCTACGCTGCCAGTACTGCCACAACCCCGATACTCTCAAAATTAAAGACGGCCAATGGCAGACTGTCGACGCAGTGGTCGAACGGCTCAACCGGTATCGGAAGGTCTTCCAGGCAACTGGTGGAGGAATCACCATCTCCGGTGGTGAACCCCTCTTCCAGCCGGAGTTTACCCGCCGTGTGCTCCGCGCCGCCAAAGAACTCGGCATCCACACCTGCATTGACACTTCCGGCTTTCTCGGAGCTAAGTGCGACGACGACATGTTGAACGACATCGACCTCGTCCTCCTGGATGTGAAGAGCGGATTGCCCGATATCTACCAACAGGTCACCGAGCGGAAGCTCACTCCGACCATCGAATTTGGCGATCGCCTGGCTATCGCCCTGAAGCCCGTTTGGGTCCGCTTCGTCCTCGTTCCCGGTCTCACCGACTCCGTGGAGAACGTTGACGCGGTTGCCCAACTGGTCTCTGGCTGGCCCAACGTCCAGCGGGTAGAGGTGCTGCCTTTCCACAATATGGGTGCCGACAAGTGGAACGAACTCGGCCTTGAGTACAAACTCGCAGCAACCCAACCGCCCAGCCCGGAGCTGGTGGAACGGGTCCGCGAACAGTTCCGCTCCTACGGAATGGACGTCTATTAAGGCTCTGTCTGGTCACCAGCGTTCCTCGCAAAAAAAGGAAGTAACCCCCCTGTGAGAGCGATTCTCGCGGGGGGTTACTTCTGCCTGATAATGGTAAGTGCCAGGGCACGACCGAACATTTCTACAGCCCAGGGCGCTTGCCAATGGTCAGCGTGCACTCTTGGGTGTGGGCGAAGAAGTCATTGCCCTTGTCATCGACCACAATGAAGGCGGGAAAGTCTTCTACCTCGATCTTCCACACGGCCTCCATACCGAGTTCGGGGTATTCCAGTACTTCCACCTTCTTGATGCAGTCCTTTGCCAATACAGCGGCGGGGCCACCGATGGAGCCAAGGTAAAAGCCGCCGTACTGCCGGCATGCATCGGTTACCTGTTTGGAGCGGTTGCCCTTGGCAACCATCACCATCGAGCCGCCTTGTGCTTGGAATGGTCCAACGTAGGGATCCATACGTCCGGCGGTGGTGGGGCCGAAGGAACCAGAGGCCATTCCATCAGGGGTCTTGGCTGGGCCGGCGTAGTAGACCGGGTGGTTCTTCATGTAGTCGGGCATCGGTTCGCCAGCTTCAATACGCTCCCGGATCTTGGCGTGTGCGATGTCGCGGGCCACGATCATGGTACCGGTCATCGAGACGCGGGTCTTGATGGGGTACTGGGAGAGGGTCTCCAGGATCTTTTCCATCGGCTGGGCGAGGTCGATCTTTACGGCTGTCTCGTCGCCGCCCTCATGGTCGATGTCAGCATCGGACAGTTCGGGAAGGTACTGGCTGGGGTTGGTCTCGAGCTTTTCCAGGAACACGCCTTCGGGGGTGATCTTCGCCTTGGCCTGGCGGTCTGCCGAGCAGGAGACAGCAATGGCGACGGGCAGCGAGGCACCGTGGCGGGGGAGTCTGATGACGCGGACGTCATGGCAGAAGTACTTGCCGCCGAACTGGGCGCCAATGTCAAGGTGGCGCGTCATATCGAGAACCTTTTCTTCCATCTCGAGGTCGCGGAAGCCGTGGCCGGTTTCGTCGCCGTGAGTGGGGAGAGTGTCGAGGTAACGGGCGCTTGCGTACTTGGCGGTCTTGAGTGCGTATTCGGCAGAGGTGCCACCGATGACGATGCCCAGGTGGTAGGGCGGGCAGGCGGCGGTGCCGAGGCTGCGGATCTTGCCCTCCAGGAAGTGCATCATGGAATCGGGATTGAGGATGGCTTTAGTCTCTTGGTAGAGGTAGCTCTTGTTTGCGGAGCCGCCACCCTTTGCCATGAAAAGGAAGTGGTAGTTGCGGTCGGATTCTGGTGTGGTATCGGCGTACAGTTCGATCTGGGCGGGGAGGTTGCAGCCGGTGTTCTTCTCCTCGTACATAGAGAGCGGCGCATTCTGGGAGTAGCGCAGATTGTCCTGTGTGTAGGCGTTGTAGACGCCGAGGGAGAGGGCGCGCTCATCAGTGCCGTTGGTCAGGACGTACTGGCCGCGTTCACCCTTGATAATGGCGGTGCCGGTGTCCTGGCACATGGGGAGGGTGCCTTCGGCGGCGATGACGGCATTCTGCAGCAGGTTGTAGGCCACGAACTTGTCGTTGTCGCTGGCTTCCGGGTCGTCGTAGATCTTCCGGAGTTGGGCAAGGTGGCTGGCGCGCAGGTAGTGGGCAATGTCGTGCATTGCGGTTTCCGACAGTAAGGCGAGGGCTTCGTCGCTCACCTTGAGGAAGGTCGAGCCGTCCGGTCCTTCTACTGTCTCCACTCCCTCGGAGGTGAGGAGGCGGTATTCGGTGGGATCGGATTGCAGGGGCAGCATGTCTTCATAGAAGAATTCCGGCATCATCATTCCTTGGGCAGAGTGGGGTGATACTCATTTTTAGCCTAAGGTTCTTTTCAGATATCGTCTGCCAAGGTAAGCCTAAGCTATATTAAGAAAATGCCACTTCAACTGCAGTGTTAGGCGCTGTAGACATGTTTATGTGTCAAAAATTACATGCCGCCACCCTGCTGTATCACAGCTCTCAGTGCTGCCACACGCCAGCTCTTCCAGCACACAACAACTGGGTTCCCGTCAAAGAAAGAACCTCCAACGGGAACCCGGTGAGGGGAGTCTGCTGTTAGCTCCGCGGATGCGTCATGGCTGCTACATTGAGCGCTTCTGCCAGCTTTTCTTCGGTGATCTCACCTCGCTCCACGTAGCCAAGTTCCAAAGTGGCTTCGCGGATGGTGAGGTTCTTTTTTACCGCATACTTAGCGATCTTCGCTGCTGCTTCGTAGCCGATCACCCGGTTGAGCGGGGTGACGATCGACGGGCTGGATTCAGCAAGCTGTAGGCAGCGTTCCTCGTTGGCGACAAGCCCGTCAACGCACCGTTCGGCAAGGACACGTGACACGTTGCCGAGGATGGTGATGGAGGTGAGGAGGTTGGCGGCCATGACCGGCAGCATGACCAGCAGGTCGAAATTGCCTTGGGCGCCGGCGAAGGCAATGGCGGCATCGTTACCGATAACTTGGGCTGCTACTTGGACGGTGGCTTCCGGGAGTACTGGATTGACCTTGCCTGGCATGATGGAGGAGCCGGGCTGTAGGTCGGGGAGGGCAATCTCGCCAATGCCGGTACGCGGGCCAGATCCCATCCAGCGAAGGTCATTGGCAATTTTCACTTCGCTGACGGCAATGGTGCGCAGCATTCCCGACATCTCCACTAGGGAGTCCTGTGCGGCCTGTGCTTCGAAGTGGTTGGGGGCTTCCGCGAGTGGCAGCTGTGTGTTTTCGGCGATGAGCTCGATGACACGTTGTGAGAATCCGGCGGGGGTGTTGATACCGGTGCCTACTGCGGTACCGCCTAAGGGAAGTTCGCAGAGGCGCCCAAAGGAGGCATCAATGCGGGCAAGGCCATTGCGGATTTGCTGTGCGTAGCCGGAGAATTCCTGCCCTAGCATGATGGGGGTGGCATCCATCAGGTGGGTACGGCCAGACTTCACCACGTCTGTGAATTCTTCTGCCTTCTTTTCCAACGATAAGGCGAGGGTTTCGAGACCGGGTTTCAGGACGGTGGTGACGGCCTCTACGGCAGCGATGTGAATGGAGGAGGGGAACACGTCATTGGAGGATTGGGATGCATTGACGTGGTCGTTGGGGTGGACGGGGGTGAAGTCTGCGGGGTCTTTCCCGGCGGCATCCCAGGCGGCTTTCTTGTAGCGGGTGGCAAGTGTGGCGACGACCTCATTGGTATTCATGTTGGAGGAGGTACCGGAGCCAGTTTGGAAGATATCGATGGGGAATTCGTTGTTGTGGTGTCCGGCGATGACCTCGTCGGCAGCGGCGACGATGGAGGCGCTAGTGGCCTCGTCGATGACGCCGAGTTCGAGATTAGCGAGGGCGGCTGCTCGTTTGATCTGCCCGAGTGCGGCGATGTGGTGTGGAGTGATGGTTATGCCACTGATAGGGAAGTTCTCTACAGCCCGTTGGGTTTGCGCGGCGTAGAGGGCGTTTTTCGGTACCTTGACCTCGCCCATGGTGTCATGTTCGATGCGGTAGTCCTGGGTATCAGTAGACATTCTCTTCTCCATTGTGTGAGTGCGTGTTCCGGGGCCGGGGTGACGCGTGGTGAGCGGGGCGGCAGCCTAGGTGTGAGAGGCAGGAAGGGTATCGTGACCCGTCCTTATTAGTATAGGCTTACCTCACAGAGCAATGGTGAGGGGGGTGGCTGTCTACTGTCGAGACCCTTCAACTGCCTTCTCAAATTCCTCCATGACCTGCAGTGACGGAGGTTTGGTGAGATAGCTCACGATAATGGCGACCAGCAGATTCGCGAAGAACCCCGGGACGATCTCGTAGAGCATTGACGACAAAGCCGGGGTGAAACCCCACACTGCGACAACCACAGCACCCGTCACCAAACCGGCAATGGCTCCCTTCGCGGTTAGACGCTTCCACCACAGAGAAAGCACCACAATTGGCCCAAAGGCGGCACCAAAACCGGCCCACGCAAAAGCAACGAGCTCCAGGATGGTGTTATAGCGGGGAATGGCCAGAAGTGCTGCGATGATAGCGACCATCAGAACTGCAAAGCGTGACAGCAGAACCAATTTCCGCTGCGACACACCCTTTTTGAAAATGCCACGGTAAAGGTCCTCCACAAGTACAGAGGACGTCACTAAAAGCTGCGACGAAATCGTCGACATGATTGCCGCTAGTACCGCTGCTAACACCACGCCGGCAAGGAACGGGTGGAAGAGCATCTTTCCCATCACAAGAAAGACGGTCTCCGCCGCTTGCTTCGAACTCGTCAGCTCGTGCCCGTTGGCTTGCAAATAGGCAACACCCACCAACCCCGTAGCGACCGCACCCAGAATAGACAGTGCCATCCAGCTGATCCCTACGCGACGCCCATAGGTGGCTTCCCGCGCGGACCGCAGCGCCATAAAACGCACAATGATATGCGGTTGGCCCACATATCCCAGGCCCCACGCAAGTGCCGAGATGATCGCCACCGGAGCGACCCCCTCAACCATGTTGAGATGCTGCGGATCCGCCGCCTCAATGATGTGCATGGTCTCAGGAATCCCACCTAGCGACACCACCGCCGCAATGGGTACGGCAATAAGAGCCGTCATCATCAGAAGCCCCTGGACCACGTCGGTATAGGAAACCGCGAGGAACCCACCCACAAAGGTATAGAGCACCACCACACCAGACACAACAAGCATGCCAGTGAGATAGGAGGTGCCAAATGTCGCCTGAAAGAACGTTCCACCGGCCACCATGCCCGAGGAGACATAGAAAGTGAAGAAGAAAAGGATGACCAACCCGGAGCAGATCCGCAGCACATGCGAAGAATCATGCAGACGGTTTTCCAAGAACGTTGGGAGAGTAATGGAGTCCTGCGCCAGCACGGAATAGGAGCGCAGCCGAGGTGCGACAATCTTCCAGTTAAACCACGCACCAACTGTCAGTCCCACGGCAATCCATGCTTCGCAGAGGCCGGAAATATAGATCGCGCCGGGTAGCCCCATGAGAAGCCAGCCTGACATATCGGAGGCCCCTGCAGAGAGCGCTGCGGTAAAGGGGTGTAGCTGGCGATCAGCCAGCATGTACCCTTCGTGGCTAGTGGTCCGCCGGAAAGCATAGAGACCAATGGCGATCATCGCAACGAAGTACACAACGAGGGCGAGAATAGTCCAGAGGGTGGAAGACACGTACGAATCCTTGAGGTTGGTGGCGCAAGCTTCGGCACTAACGGCCGATTCTGTGGGTGTACAACACCCAAGGGCTTACTCTACCGGTGATGGCGCGGAGGAAAGATTTTCGGGGGACGTCGTTTGCAGGAGAGGTACAGCATAAGACCCCCACGGCCTAGAGTCTCGACTAACAGTTTTCAAACTGTGCCGTGTAAAGTTGCCACAGGGGTCGCCGCTTACAGAGTCGTCGGCCCTGTGCTTTTTACAGCTCACACCACCACAGCCTTCCCTTATCAGGCTGGATGTGACGACCCTCTGCTAGGAGCTCTCTTGTCGCAGAAGCATGAATTCCGCAATGTAGCCATCATCGCCCACGTTGACCATGGGAAAACCACCCTGGTCGATGCGATGCTGGAACAATCCGGTGTCTTCTCCGCGCACCAAGAAGTCACCGAACGAGTGATGGACTCCGGGGACCTTGAGCGAGAGAAAGGCATCACCATTCTCGCCAAGAACACCGCTGTGCACCGCCCGGGGCAGGCGAAAGATGGGGGAGACCTGGTTCTTAACATCATCGATACCCCAGGACACGCCGACTTCGGTGGCGAAGTTGAGCGCGGCCTCAGCATGGTGGATGGTGTGATTCTGCTAGTGGATGCCTCCGAAGGCCCCCTCCCACAAACCCGCTTCGTGCTACGAAAAGCACTTGAAGCCTGCCTGCCTGTCATCATCGTCGTCAACAAAACTGACCGGCCTGACGCCCGCATTGCTGAAGTTGTCGACGAATGCCAGGACCTCCTCCTTGACCTGGCGTCTGACCTGTCCGACGAAAGGGCCATTGCCGCCGCGGAAGCGCTCCTCGATACCCCCACTGTCTTCGCATCCGGTCGTGCCGGCGTCGCCTCCCTGGAAATGCCGGAAAATGGTGCTCTCCCCAACTCCGACAATCTCGAGTGCCTCTTTGACCTCATCACCAAGATCATCCCAGAGCCCACGGGTGACGCTGACGCGCCACTGCAAGCACATGTGACCAACCTGGATGCCTCCAGCTTCTTGGGCCGTATTGGTCTCGTCCGCATCTACAACGGCACTCTGCGGAAAGGCCAGCAGGTCGCCTGGATTCACACCACTCCCGAGGGTGAGCAGATCACCAAGACTGCCAAAATTACCGAACTGTTGAAGACCTTCGGTGTAGAGCGGGAACCCGCCGCCGAAGCCGTGGCCGGCGACATTGTCGCTATCGCCGGCATCCCCGAGGTCATGATTGGTGACACTCTCGCAGACCTCGACAACCCTGAACCGCTCCCGACGATCATTGTCGACGAGCCGGCAATCTCTATGACTCTCGGCGTCAATACCTCGCCGATGGCTGGCCGCAATGGAGGAACCAAGCTCACCGCCCGTATGGTGAAGGACCGTCTGGACCGCGAGCTGGTGGGCAACGTCTCTCTGCGTGTCTTCCCCACGGGACGCCCCGATGAGTGGGAAGTGCATGGGCGTGGCGAAATGGCGCTCTCAGTACTCGTGGAAACAATGCGTCGTGAAGGGTTTGAGCTCACCGTGGGTAAACCCAATGTGGTGACGAAGAAAGTAGATGGCAAAATCTACGAACCCTTCGAAAACACCACCATCGACGTGCCGGAAGAACACCTTGGTGCGATCACCCAGCTGATGGCGGCACGCAAAGGCCAAATGGACAAAATGAGCAACCATGGCACCGGCTGGGTGCGCATGGAATTCACAGTTCCCGCCCGTGGCCTCATCGGATTCCGCACGGCCTTCCTCACCGAAACCCGCGGAACCGGCATCGCTAACTCCGTTTCCGCAGGCTACGCACCCTGGGCGGGGGAAATTCGCGCTCGTCACTCCGGTTCCCTGGTGGCAGACCGGGCTGGTCAGGTGACGGCCTACGCACTGCTGCAGTTAGCAGACCGCGGTGATTTCTTCGTCACCCCTGGCGATGCTGTCTACGAAGGTGTCGTCGTAGGGGAGAATCCCCGCCCGGAGGATATGGATGTCAACATCACCAAGGAAAAGAAGTTGACGAATATGCGCTCTTCCACCGCAGATCAGACCGAAACTCTCGCCAAGGCACGTACGCTTAGCTTAGAAGAAGCAATGGAGTTCTGCGCTAACGACGAGTGCGTGGAAGTAGCCCCGAATGCCATTCGCGTCCGCAAGGTTCTTCTTTCCGCGGCTGCTCGCGGACGTGCCCGCGGGCATCTGAAACACACCATGTAACACCAGGAGGAACAGTGCGACGGCGCCTTACCCAAGCAGCTGTCCTGTGCAGCACGCTGACTCTTCTCGCCGGCTGTATGGCCAAAGCACCGAATGCACAAATTGGGCAACCCGCCCCGAGTGTCAAACCGGGCGGTAACGATGTTCTGGGACTCGTCACCGACCAGTTAGAAGCGGGTTTTAATCCACATTCCGCGGGAGACCGCACCCTCACAACAGATATCGTAGCGAGTCTTACTCTCCCCAGTGTGTTCCTCCCACGTCCAACCGAGGGAACCACCAGCCAGACTACGGATCTCGATTCCACCACCTGGATTCTTAACAAGGCCCTAGTACGCTCTGCAAAGGTCACCAGTAAGGAACCTTTCCAGGTCACCTACCAGATTCAGCCAGGCGCACAGTGGGGTGGAAGCCCCCCGGTTCCAGTAGAGGCCCGCGACTTTAGCTACCTCTGGCGAGTCATGATGAACGCCCCG
Source organism: Lawsonella clevelandensis (assembly GCF_001293125.1). NCBI lineage: Bacteria > Bacillati > Actinomycetota > Actinomycetes > Mycobacteriales > Lawsonellaceae > Lawsonella > Lawsonella clevelandensis. The sequence continues at coordinate 410,439 of NZ_CP009312.1, read as the reverse complement.
GAGATCGATACCACGGCCGGCTATGACCTCATCACCTCGGTGGAGGGAAAGAGAGGCGGAAAAACTGTCGTCGTCACCTTCACACGCCCCTATGCCCAGTGGCGCACGCTTTTTCAGCATTTGCTTCCCTCCCAATTCCTGAACGACATTCCCGGGCTATCCCAGCTCCAGCAGACCATTCCGTACTCGGCAGGTGCTGCCACCGTTCGCTCGGTGGACCTGGAACGGGGCCAAATTACCCTCATGCCGAATGACAAGTTCGTGACGGGTGCCCGCATGGCCTCGGACTCTATCCGGATCCAACGCCAAAACACCTCGGACCAGATCGCTGAGGGGCTGCGCTCAGAAATCGTTCAAGCAGGCTACGTCCAGGGCGACTCCCTTACCCCCACCCGGCTAAATGCTGTTCCCGGCGTCAGCGCCACCTATGTATGGCGGCCCCGTCAGCTAGTTGTCTCAGTTAACGCAGCGTCCTCCCTGGTAGGGGGACAACCCGCCGTCTCTCGCGCACTCCTCAGCCTCATTGATGTGCCACTGGTGGCACAACTGGCCTCAAATCGGCTCAGGAGTGTTGTTAGCGGTGATGTTCCGGCGGTCGCAGTTCCCCATGTCATCACAGTCCCGCCCCAACGCACCGGCGTCTACTCTGTGTCGCCCAACGAACGAGAACCTGGAGACCATGGAATAGAGGTTCTACGCGATGCAGGGTGGATTCGGCACGAACGGCGCATTACCACTCCGCAAGGGCACAATCGTGCCCTTGTTATCGGCACTGTGCGAGGCGATGTAGAAGCGTTGGCTGCCGCCACCGCTATTGCTGATCAATTAAGCCAGGCTGGTTTCCCCGCCATTGTGCAGGACACTACGGCTGCCGACCTTTACGGATTCTGGTTACCGCGTGGCAAAGTCGACCTGGTGTTGGGGTGGCACACCACCGATCAGTCGGTTATTGCCAGCGTGTCGAGTCGTTTCCACTGCGCCACCGGGGACACAGTACGTTCGGCTCCGGCCCGCATTCAGTCCGCGCAACTCGATCCACTTGCCTCTTCTGCAATGGGAAACGACTATCGCCGCGAAGAGATCTCTGCACAGATATCCGCGGCCAAAGACCACCAAGGGTCCGATCCACAGACCGGCAAAACCCTGCAGGTGCTACGAGCTGAATATGATGCTGCCCCAACAAAAGAGGCTGGAAAGCATGCAGACCAGCCGCGCACTCAGCATGTCCAACAGGGCAGTCGTGGAGCCAACGCGTCGGGTACCTGCGATCCGGAGCTGCAAGCGCTCGTTCGGGATATGCGACGAGCGACCGACCCGCAGCCGCCAGCTGCACAGGTCGCGCTAGCTAAGCCATTCCTGCACAAAATTGAGCAGCGGCTTTGGGAACTCGGGCTTATCCTCCCCATTTGGCAGGAAACACTGTTGGAAGCACGCGGTGCGCGCATCTCTAACCCCACCCCCGAGCCGCTGGAAACGCCGTCGTTGGGATTCTTCTACAACGTCTCCCAGTGGACCGTCACCCCCACTGAACAAGAGAAAGCAGTCCAATAATGCCCGCATCATCCTCCTTGACAGCAAACGTGGGGGAGGAGCCGCTGCGTATCCTTGCTATCCACGCCCATCCTGATGACGAAACCCTCTACACCGGGGGGACTCTTGCCGCCTACCGTGCAGCCGGTGCCGAGACAGCAGTACTGACGTGCACGCTAGGTGAAGAAGGCGAAGTTATCGGGCCGACCTATGCACAGTTAGTTGTCGCGGCAGGCGGAGCTGACCAATTAGGTGGTTACCGCATCCATGAACTGACTGGGGCGCTCCAGGCGCTGGGCGCCGGCACTCCACATTTCCTGGGGGGAGCAGGCCACTTTCGCGATTCTGGAATGTTAGGCACTCCCGCTAATGACCACCCGCGGGCATTCCTCGGTGCAGACCCGGAGTACGTCGCAGAGTTGATGGCCTGTTGGATCCGGTGGATGAGGCCGCACATTGTGCTGGTCTATGACGATGCGGGTACTTACGGACACCCCGACCATATTCGTGCTCACCAATGCGGCGTTCGTGCCGTGGACAAAGCCGCCCAGCAGGGTGACACCAGCGTGGCTCAGCTGAGCGAGGCAGGTCTGCTAGCGGACCCACAGTGGTGTGCGGACTACCAGACGCATCATCACATAGTTCTCGCTCCTGGTGAGTTACTGGATGTAGGGGATGATGCGCTGTCAGCGGCCTGGGATGTTCCACTGGTCTACTGGATGATGCAGTCTGAACAGCGGGTGACTGTAGGCTTGGCAGACATTGCCGGCGCTATTCCCGCACAGTGGACGCTGCCTGCTGCCCGCGATATTTTTGCTACTGACGATGCTGCTGCCACACATAACGTCACCCTGGATAGTGCGGCCTATGCCGCCAAAATAGCTGCCTTGCAGGCACATGCAACACAGGTGACGGTTTATCAAGCACCCCAGGGGCCAGTGTCCTTCGCCATGTCGAATAACATTGCACAGCCTCTGCTACAGACAGAAGAGTTCCGGCTGGTGCGGCAATCTCGCCATGTTGACGTCGCCGACTCCACCGATATTGCAGCTGGGCTAGCAGCTATTAAACTGGATACCGACTCTGCCGAGTGGCAGCCTTGTGACGAATCGGGTGTTTCACTACGCCCACCCCAAACACGCTAGCCCTAGCGTACTGATCCGGAAAGGAAAGACATCGTGGCATACGTTATCGCGCAACCTTGTGTTGATGTTCTCGACCGCGGTTGTGTGGAAGAGTGCCCGGTGGACTGCATCTACGAAGGTGACCGCATGCTCTACATCCACCCCGATGAGTGCGTTGACTGCGGTGCCTGCGAGCCCGCCTGCCCTGTGGAAGCCATCTTCTATGAGGATGACGTTCCGGACGAATGGTCTGAGTACACCCAGACTAACATCGACTTCTTCGAGGAATTGGGTTCCCCGGGTGGAGCTGCCAGTGTTGGCCGCACCGGTACCGACACCGACTTCGTTTCCTCTCTGCCCCCACAAAACGAAGGCGAGTAACGTCTATGCCCAACGTACCCCGCACACGGACCCCTGTCGCTGCGGGTCTCCCCGTCTTTCCCTGGGACACGCTAGCCGAGGTGCGTGACCTCGCGGACCATCATCCAGATGGAATCATCGATCTCTCGGTTGGTACCCCGGTCGACAATGTCGATCCCCTTATCCAGAGTGCTCTAGAAGAGTCCGCAGAGGTCGCCGGCTACCCACAGACTATCGGTACTGAAGATGTTCGTCAGGCCTGTGCAGATGCGCTGACCCGCCGTTACGGCACAATCGACCTCGATCCAGCTACCCAGGTGCTTCCCGTCATTGGGACGAAGGAACTTATTGCCTGGCTGCCCACCCTCTTGGGTTTGGGGGAGAAGCACACTGTGGTGATCCCGGAGATCGCCTACCCAACGTATGAAGTTGGTGCGCTTTTGGCGGGCTGTTCCGTCGTGCGAGCTGACGGGACTGCACAGGTGGGGCCGCTGACCCCAACCCTGATGTACCTCAATTCCCCCTCAAACCCCACCGGTAAGGTGCTTCCCGTCGAACATTTGCGGAAGGTGGTTGATTGGGCGCGTGAACGCGGCGTGATTATTGCTTCAGATGAGTGCTACCTGGGTCTTTGCTGGGAGGGGACAGCTCCCTCCATCCTCGATCCGGAAGTATGCGGTGGCGACACCCGTAATCTGCTTGCTATTCACTCGCTGTCGAAGACCTCCAATATGGCAAGCTATCGATCCGGATTTGTGGTGGGTGACCCTGAACTTGTCGGCGAGCTCCTCGCAGTGCGGAAGCATGCCGGACTGATGATGCCGACGGTGGTACAGCACGCCAGTGCCGCAGCGCTCCGAGATGACCGCCACGCTGCTGAGCAGTATGACCGGTACCGACACCGCCGCGACATGCTGAAGACGGCACTCGAATCGGCCGGTATACAGATTGATGAGTCCGCTGCGGGGCTTTACCTGTGGGCCACAAATGGCACTCCTTGTCGGGAGCTGACCCACTGGTTTGCAGAGCGCGGTATCTTGGTAGCCCCCGGTGAGTTTTATGGTCCGCGTGGTGGTGAGCATGTGCGTATTGCTCTCACCGCCTCTGATGAGCGTATTGCCGCAGCCTGTAGCCGCCTGCGTGCCGAGACGGTCTAGTAGTGCGGGACGGTCGCCACATCGCTCGAACTGAGCCGAATCGCTCGAACTGAGCCGAACTGAGTACACGCCTGCCGCATGGTGTATTGCGTGCAGACTCTTGCAGACGACACCACAGAAAAGGCCGGCTTACCCCCATAAGCAGGGTAAGCCGGCCTTTAGTCTACCTGTCTTAGAGATTGTTTAGCGGCCTAGGAGGTCGTTTTATTGATTGATGCGCTAGGGACTGAAGGGACTTCCACTGGGTGTCGCTTCCGCCAAGCATGGTTAATTGCCCCGAGCACCGTCAGCAAAATGACGACGACAATGGTGGCGAAGAGCTGATTGCGAGTGGTCTCATCTGTGAACATGAGGACGGTGAGACCAGCCATCAAAGCGAGAGCAAGCCAAGTGAGGTAAGGGTAGGCCCACATTCTGACGCTTAGAGAACCCTCCTTTTCGAGCTCAGGCCGCAGCTTCAGCTCGGAGATGGCAATGGAGGCCCATACCACCAGGAGGATTGCGCCCACAGAATTGAGGAGGAAGACGAGCAGCCCGGGTAGTTCAAGATAGTTCAATCCCACCGAAACGAATCCGAAGAAGACGCTGATGAGCAGCGCATTGATGGGAACACCGGTACGTGAGATCTTGGTGAGAGCCTGCGGTCCGTGACCACGCTTGGCAAGGGAGAACATCATCCGGGAGCTGGCGTAGATTTGGGCGTTAAATGCACTCAGCAACGAGAGCACGATGATCGCTTCCATGAATATAACGACTCCCGGCAGGTTGGCCTGCTGGAGCACTGCCGTGAAGGGGCTCTCTGCGGCGTTTTCCGCACCCTGCAGTTGATCCCAGGGTAGCAGGAAGGTGATGACGAGGACTGAGCCTAGGTAGAACACGGAGATGCGGAAGATGACGGAGCGCACTGCCTTCGCAATGGAGAGGCTGGGGTTGTCACACTCAGCAGCAGCAATTGTGACAATTTCGATACCGCCAAAGGCAAAGGCGACAGCTAGCAGACCGGCGGCGATACCGCTCCAGCCCTTCGGCATGAAACCACCGCGGCCAAGGAAGTTGGTGAATCCCACGGGTTCGGTTCCTGGTAGCAGACCGAATATCAGCAGTACACCAATGATGAGGAAGAGCACGATGACGGTGACTTTGATGGCCGCAAACCAGAACTCAAATTCGCCAAAGCCCCGCACCTGCGCAAGATTCACGATGGTAAAGAAGATCATGCAGACGAGTGCGGGAATCCAAGGCGAGCAGTGGAACCACTGCCCTATAATGCTTGCTGCCCCCGTCATTTCCGCACCCAGTACGAGAATGAGCATGAACCAGTAGAGCCAGCCAGTGACGAAGCCCCCGGTCCGTCCGAATGCCATCTCCACATAGGTGGAGAAGGAGCCACTGGCGGGGCGAGCGGCGCTGAGTTCACCCAGCATCTGCATGGTGAGCACCACGATGATGCCTGCTGCGACATAGGAGATGAGAATAGCGGGGCCTGCGGCATGGATGCCTTGGCCGGTACCTAAAAAGAGACCAGCGCCAATGGCGGAACCCAACCCCATCATGGTGAGGTGTCGAACCCGGAGACCTTGCTGTAGTCCAGTTCCACTCGCAGAAGTGCTGGATGCTGCTGCCTGCGACGCAGAAGTGGAGTTGTGGGGAGACACAGGGGTGGACTCAGCCATGAGACCTTCTTAGGGGCTAGTTGCTATGGAGGCTGTCGTTCAGCTCGCTCCCAACTTTGCCATATTTCACGGCTTCAATGGCACCCGTGAGTGAATTTCGACGGAACAGGACATTGTTGCGTCCGGCCAATTCTACCCCTTTGACCTCGATAGGTTCGCCATCGAGGTGGCTCACAACTTTGGCACCGGCAGTGATGTAGAGGCCGGCTTCCACCACGCAGTCGTTACCGAGCGGGATACCTAGGCCGGAGTTGGCGCCTAGCAGACACCGTTCGCCGATGGTGATGTGCTGGGTGCCGCCACCGGACAGCGTGCCCATAATGCTGGCGCCACCGCCGATATCTGAGCCGTCACCAACTGTGACGCCCTGAGAGATGCGGCCTTCCACCATAGAAACACCGAGAGTGCCGGCGTTGAAGTTGACGAAGCCTTCGTGCATCACCGTGGTACCTTCGGATAGGTAGGCGCCCAGGCGGACACGGTCGGCATCAGCAATACGAACGCCGGAGGGGATGACGTAATCGACCATGCGGGGGAAGCGGTCGACGCTGTAGACGGTGACGGGGCCACGCTGGGCGAGTTTCAAGCGGGTGATGTCGAAGTCATCTACTGTGCAAGGGCCAAAGTTGGTCCACACCACATTCTGTAGAACCCGGTAGAGAGTTTTGAGGTTGATGGTATTGGGTTTTACCAGGCGATGGGAGAGGAGGTGCAGCCGGAGGTAAGCGTCATAGGCGTCGATCGGCGCGGCGGAGAGGTCGCTGATGACTGTTTCCACGGCGATGCGCTCTACGTTGCGGGCTGAGTCGTAACCCAGTAGATGTTCCCAGCTGGGGTTGAGGTCGTCGGGAGTGAGCTTGTGGGTGTAGCCTTCGCCGCCGGTGGACTCTTGCAGAACCGGGTCGATGTACCAGGTATCCAAAACTATTCCGTCGGTGGTGACGGTCGCGATTCCGCGCGCAAACGCTCCGTGTGTGGTCATAGAATTTAGCCTACTGTACTGGTGAAATGTGTGCTAGTCCACAAGTTACGGCGTCGTTAACGATAAAGTGAACACTCGCCGGACACTCCTTAAACACTCTTGGTGGCCGTAGACTGAGAGAGTGACAATGGAAATCCCCATGATGCTTGACCCCCGCCGCGACCCGATCTCCCTGACACAGGACTTCGTCGATATTCCCTCCGAGTCCCAGGATGAGGCTGCTATTGCTGATGCGGTTGAGCGAGGTCTCCGCACTATTGTGCAGACCGAGCACCCTACGGTGACTGTCGATCGTATTGGCAATTGTGTAGTCGCCCGAACGCACCGGGGACTCCCCACCCGCGTAGTGCTCGCCGGACACCTGGATACGGTACCGATCGCCGAGAACGTCCCCAGCCGGCGCGCGCCAGGAGACCAAGGACCAGACTGTATCCACGGGTGCGGCAGCGTCGACATGAAGTCGGGCGATGCTGTTTTCTATCACCTCTTCTATGCGCTAGCCGACGACCCAGCGTTGCAACAGGACATGACTCTCGTCTACTACGACTGTGAGGAAATCGCCGCCCGCTTTAATGGGTTGGGAACCCTCCAACGCGAGTACCCAGAGCTCATTAAAGGAGATATGTCTATCCTCGGAGAGCCGTCCGGTGGGTGGATTGAAGCAGGCTGCCAAGGAACTATGCGTATCCGCATCGAAGGACACGGGGTTCGAGCGCACTCTGCCCGTGCCTGGAGGGGAGAGAACGCTATTCATGCCCTTAGTCCCGTACTTGCCAAACTTGCCGCCTATGAAATGCGGGAAGTCGAGATCGACGGATGCGTCTACCGGGAGGGACTCAATACCGTGCGGATGGCTGGCGGCGTTGCCGGAAACGTCATTCCCGATGAAGCCTGGGTGGAAGTCAACTTCCGTTTCGCCCCCGACCGCAATGAACACGAGGCCTTAGCCTACGTGTGTGATACTCTCGGGCTGTCTCTAGACGGTATTACCGACACTACAGCAGGAACTCGCCAAGACACCGTCACCAACGCTCTTACCTGGGAAATCCTTGATATGTCGGGTGGTGCCCTGCCTGGTCTGTCAGCACCCGCAGTAGCCCCGCTCGTTGCGGCAGCAGGTGGTAAGGTTCGTGCCAAATTCGGGTGGACGGACGTTTTTCGCTTCGCTGCGATGGGGATGCCATCAGTGAATCTGGGGCCGGGGGACCCCTCCTTAGCACACAAACGTGACGAACATTGCCCGGTGGAGCACATTACCGAGGTCACCGAGATTATGCGGACCTACCTCACCACCCCTCCAGAAAAGGAATAACCGTGAAAAGCACGAACTCCAACCACAACGCCATGTACCAGTCTGCTGCCTCCTACATGCGAGGTCCAGTGTTGCGGCGGCGTACTCAGGTGCAACAGGGTGGGTCGACTACCGACTCGCGATTGCTGCAGCCCCAACCTGACGTGGATTGGCTGCACACCGACCCCTGGCGTGTCATGCGTATCCAGTCGGAGTTCGTGGATGGCTTCGGTGCCCTCGCGGAGATGCCCCCCGCCGTCAGTGTGTTCGGATCCGCCCGGACGACGGAAGAAAGCAAGTGGTACCAGGCCGCTCATGCGGTGTCAGGCGAACTGTCAAAGGCAGGCTATGCTGTCATCACCGGTGGAGGCCCGGGGGAGATGGAAGCGGCAAATAAAGGTGCGGTGGAAGCAAAGGGCTTCTCCGTCGGTCTGGGTATTGAACTACCGTTTGAGCAGAAGCTCAACCACTGGGTCGACCTCGGCATGAACTTCCGCTACTTCTTCATTCGGAAGACGATGTTCGTCAAGTATTCGCAGGCCTTCGTCTGCATGCCTGGAGGCTTCGGTACCCTCGATGAGCTTTTCGAAGCCCTCACTCTGGTGCAGACCAAGAAGATCTGGCGCTTCCCCATCGTGTTGTTTGGAACAGAGTTCTGGGGACCGCTGATGGACTGGATTACCTCCACGCTGCTGGAGGAGGGCATGATTTCTGCGGGTGACGAGAATCTGCTGTACCTGACTGACTCTCCCGAGGACGCGGTTCGGCATATCATTGAGGTTCACCAGCACCAGGTTGATGACTTCGAAAACACTTTGGCGTATGAGGATGACGGCGTGTTAGAAGCTACGCTGGAAAAAGAACGCGCTGAAGAAGCAGAATCGGAATGACAGAAACTTCTCACTCCATCTCTCCAACTGTAGGTAGTGACAGTACCGGCGTGCGCTTGTGGCATGACCGTACCGTTATGCGTCCTACCTGGACATTAGAGGAGCTAATAGCGACTAAAGGGGAGCATTGCGTTTCCGTAGTGATCCCCACTCTCAATGAGGGAGCCCACATCGGTGCCGTCGTGGAGTCGGTTGTTCCCTACGTAGGTGGTCTCGTGGATGAGATCATCGTCATCGACTCAGCTTCTACTGACGATACGGTGGAGCAAGCGTGTACCGCGGGGGCGACGGTTCGGCAACTCGCCGAGATACTTCCCGAGGTGCCTGTGCGGCTGGGGAAGGGAGAATCGCTGTGGCGAGGTGTGGCAGCCTGTCGTGGCGACATCATCGTCTTCCTCGATGGTGATTTGCGACGCCCCGATCCGTGCTATGTGCCGTGGTTGGTGGCTCCCTTGTTGCTTGATGGAGCTGCGTTGCCACCCGGTGATACGGCTCTCTACGGTACCGGAGTCACACCCCGCATCGACATGGTGAAAGGTTTCTATCGCCGCCCGTTGGGAGACACTCGGGATGGGGGAGGACGGGTCACCGAATTGGTTGCCCGTCCCCTGCTGGCGTCCCTCTGCCCTGAAGCACGCTTTCTTATTCAGCCGCTGGGGGGTGAATACGCGCTGCGACGACATGTGGCGGAACGTCTACCGTTTGCGGCCGGCTACGGCGTGGAGATCGGACTCATTATGGATGTGGTGGCCCTGTGGGGTGCCGACCGCATCTGCCAGGTGAATTTGGGGGTGCGAGAGCACCGTAACCGTCCCCTTCACCAACTTGGCCGCATGTCGCGAGAGGTCGCCGATACAGTCCTCCGCAAGGCTGGGATGACGCCTGAAGACGCACCCTTGGTACAGTTCGCTGCCGCGGGACAGGATTCCATCAGCTATACCACGTACCAGCCAGTGGAGATTGCGGTGCTAGAAGAGGACCGTCCCCCGCTGGTGACGGTACCCTCGTATGTAGTGGCTCAACAGTCCGTTGCGGCTGGCGAGGGAATTCAGAGGAGGAGCTTGTGGGCGTAGGTGCGTGGGTGGCGATCTGTATTGTCGTCGGTGTAGTTGGTGCCGTGGCGACGTTTCTCTTGACCACGTGGGGCTTCCTTCCCAAACAGCGGAGTTTGCCGGAGCTGCCCCCCACCGCAGAGACATTTCTTCCCGCCCGCGATATTCGTTCCGTGGATGTGGAGAACCTTCGGTTCCACACGGAAAAGCGGGGTTACGATCGCCGTGAAGTGGACTGGGCACTGGCCCGCGTTGCCGCAGAGTTTGCCCGTCTCGAAAGCCGAAGCACGCCCTCTGACAAGCAAGAATAGCTCAACAACATTGGCATTTCCCCTTGAAATGAGAGACAATAAAGGCCGAGCATATTTCGAAAATAGGAGGAAGCACGGCATGGCGGCAATGAAACCTCGCACTGGCGATGGGCCCATGGAAGCTGTCAAGGAAGGCCGCATGATCATTATGCGTGTCCCCCTGCAGGGAGGTGGCCGTCTCGTTGTCGAGCTGACCCCTGATGAGGCAGCTGAACTTGGCCAGGAGCTGTGCAACGTCGAGGCCTAACACAGACTTGTCACAATGTCCGTCGGAAATCCGGCGGACATTGTCGTTTCTGAAGAGGCATATCGAGAAGGAATCGCATGCTAAACGATGTCGTCACCTATTTAGCTGATCCGTTGACGGGAGAACCACTGTCCTGGAGCAGCGACGACCAGCGTACACTTACCACCCCTTCTGGACGCTGCTATGACGTCGCTAAACAGGGGTTCGTCACCCTCTTCGGCAGTGGACGTAGTTTCCCAGGGGATACTGCTCAGATGGTTATGAACCGCGCTGCGTTCCTTGCCAGTGGTCTCTACGAGCCACTGGCAAAAAGAATAGCCTCGGTGGCCGCCACGCAGCTTACCGATACTACTGGGCAGCCAGTGCTCGTCGATATGGGGGCAGGGACGGGCTATTACACACAGGCGATACAGAAGGCGTTGCCGGAAGGAGCCGCTACTATCGCTGCTGATATTTCCACCCCGGCAGCGAAGCGGCTGGCCAAACTGCCCGGAAAAACAGGAGCCCTTGTGGCTGACGTGTGGCAGCGTTGGCCGTTGCAGGATGCGTGTGCAGACCTGGTTTCCCATATTTTCGCGCCACGACATCCTGCCGAAGCAGCACGTGTCCTACAACCAGATGGGGTACTTCTCATCGCTACCCCCACCCAGGAACACCTGCAGGAACTCGTTGCCGCAGGGATCGCTGTCCACGTTGATGAGCAGAAAATAGCCCGTTTGCAGCGGGGGCTAGCAACAGATTTTGTGGAGACGGCATGTGAGCGGTGCGAGTGGGTGCTGACACCAACATCCCAACAGATTGAGCAGATCATTACGATGGGACCATCGAGCTACCACAATGACGCCGCACACCTGGCATCGATGGCAGTGGACCTGGCAAGCATCGCTCACCAGGTCCACTGCTCAGTAGAGATTCGTTGCTATCGGCGCAAGGATTCGTAAAGATCGCACGTTTGCTTGGCGATAGCCCGCCAGGAGAAGTCATTGACGGCCCGCAAACGGCCAGCTGTACCCATACTGGTAGCTAGCGTCGCATCAGACACCACCGCGTTCACGGCCGCAGCAAGATCATGTTGGAACGTAAGCGGATCCATCTCATCGTAGTGGACCAAGGTGCCGGTGGAACCATCCACCACCACCTCCGGGATACCGCCCACATCGGAGGCAACGACAGCGGTATTGCAAGCCATTGCTTCCAGGTTGACGATACCGAGCGGCTCGTACACAGAGGGGCACACGAACACAGACGCGGCACTGAGGACCTCCACCACCTGGTGGTGGGGCAGCATATCTTGAGCCCAGAAGATGCCGGGGCGGGATTCCTGCAGCTCCTGGACAGCAGCTTCTGTCTCGGCTTTGATCTCCGGAGTGTCAGGGGCGCCCGCGCAGAGGACGAGCTGTACGTCGGGGGCAAAGTCGTGGGCTGCGGCAAGCAAATGTTTTACGCCCTTTTGCCGGGTGATACGGCCCACGAACGCGACAATCGGAAGGTCTGGGTTTACTCCGAGCGCGGTGAGTAGTGAGTCCTCCCCAGCTTCCTCAAAGGTGGGGGAAGGCTGCCAGGCTTCGGTATCAATGCCGTTCAGGATGACGTGCACTTTGTCGGGATCAACTCGCGGATAGGTACGGAGGATTTCCTCCCGCATCTTGGAACTGACACCGATGATCGCATCGGCGTATTCGATGGCGTTCCTCTCCGACCACGAGGAGATACGGTAGCCGCCGCCGAGCTGTTCTGCCTTCCAAGGGCGGGAGGGCTCCAAGGAGTGCGCCGTCACCACATGGGGAATACCGTTCAGCTGGGCGGTAAGATGGCCAGCAAAGCCGGTGTACCACGTGTGGGTGTGGACAACCGCAGGGTCGGTGTTGCCTGCCTGGTGAGCCATACGCAGCTGCGTTGACAGCATAGAGATAGAGGCGTTGGCGTCTGCCAACTCGGGATCGGGACCATACACGTAGGCGTCCTCACGGGGTGCGCCCATACAGTGCACGTCAACATCACAGAAACTACGGAGGTTTTTGGCTAGCTCGGTGACGTGTACGCCTGCACCGCCATAAACCTCGGGGGGATACTCTCGGGTCATCAATGACACTCGCATAGCTCAAACGGTACTCGACTAGCTGCGGTGCAGCGACCACTTTTGTCCATTTTGAAAACTCTTTCTTTGTCGTCGCAGAGTTTTTCACAAGCAGAGCAGCTGCCCAATCTATAGGGCATCCGGTGCACCAACAGAACCCGAGCGAGAAAGCAACTAATGTTGTCTATAGGCTAAATTCCTGGCAACCAGAGAAAAAGGGGGTTCCTTCTGCGGATAAGTACAGTAATTTTGAAAATGTGATTGAGCAGCCCCATGTCCTTTGTATTGTCCTAGCCGGTGGCGAAGGTAAGCGGCTCTACCCGCTTACTGCTGACCGGGCGAAGCCTGCAGTTCCATTTGGTGGTAACTACCGATTGGTGGACTTCGTGCTATCTAACCTCGTGAATGCGGGATACAATCGTATCTGCGTTTTGACACAGTACAAGTCACATTCACTTGACCGTCACATTGCGCAAACATGGCGTATGACTGGTATTACGGGTGGATACATTGCTCCGGTGCCTGCCCAGCAGCGCCTCGGACCCCGCTGGTACACCGGTTCGGCTGATGCCATCGCTCAATCGTTGAACCTCGTCTACGACGAAGAGCCCGACTACATCATCGTGTTCGGTGCTGACCACGTGTACCGCATGGACCCACAGCAGATGGTCGAGCAGCACATCAAATCCGGTGCTGGAGTGACAGTGGCCGGTATCCGCGTTCCGCGCAAAGATGCGACAGCGTTCGGCTGCATTGAGGCTGATGAGAATAACCGCATTACGGAATTCCTTGAAAAGCCGGATGAACCGCCCTGCACCCCGGATGACCCCGATGCTACCTTTGCTTCGATGGGCAACTATGTCTTCAGTACCAAGGTACTGCTCGACGCCATTAAGGAAGACAACGTCAACGAAGACTCTAACCACGATATGGGCGGCGACATCATCCCCGCCCTAGTGGAAAAGCAGCAAGCATACGTCTACGACTTCAGCAACAACTACGTGCCGGGCGAGACGAAACGTGACAAAGGCTACTGGCGAGACGTTGGTACCATCGACGCCTTTTATGAGGCCCATATGGATCTCGTCTCCGTGTACCCCGTCTTTAACCTCTACAACGAGCGCTGGCCTATCCGTTGTGGGCGCGAGAGCCTGGCCCCCGCCAAGTTTGTCAACGGCGGTATCGCGCAGGAGTCCATTGTCGGAGCAGGGTCGATCATCTCGCAAGCCACCGTACGTAACTCGGTGATCTCTACCAACGTCCGTGTTGATGAAGGTGCCCTGGTGGAAGGCGCGGTCCTACTTCCCGGCGTCCATGTAGGCAAGGGGGCAGTGGTGAAGCACTGCATTCTGGACAAGAATGTGCAGGTTGCGCCGGGCGAGGTTATTGGTATGGATAGCGAAAGCGACAAAGCGCGCTTTAATGTTTCCGCCGGCGGAGTGGTTATCGTCGGTAAGAATGAAACGATCGGCACCTTAGGAGATTAGCCAATCCGTCGGCCAACGAACCCCCGATCATAGCAGAGGGTAGTTAGCACACTAATGCTCCCCACCCCCCGTCAGTCTTCTCTATGATATGTCCGCGCCTCGTACCAGCTGATGGATACAACGCTTGGTTCGTTTGGGTGCACTATGCGTTTATTTCCGGCGAGCCACCGTCATGCCCGCATCGAGCGGGATGCGGAAGGCATCAAAGTCCTCTGTTTCGGCCAACATATCAGCCAAGGTGGCGGCTGCAACCGCCGCATCGTCGTCGGCGTTCGTTGCCTCTGCTGGGTCCATCGATTCCAGGAAGCGACCACCTGCCAGTGAATTAGGCAGGAGCAGAATTCCGCCAGAGCGGAGGAGTCGGGCTGAGGTCTCGACAAAAAGACCGAGTTGATCGGCGACATCTTCGACGAAAACGAGATCGTATGCGCCATCGGCAAGACGGCTCATCACATCGAGAGGAAGCCCGGTGATGGGACGCAGCAGGACTCCCGCAGGCTTTTCCTCCCCATAGCGTTGCCGTGCGTGTTCGACGAGTTCAGGTTGTGGATTGACGAGCGTGACTACGCCACCACCGGGCATACCGTGGGCGATGCTGAGAGCTGCTACCGCTCCCGAGTAGGAGACCACGGCGGCCGTTTTTACACCAGTTAGTAAGGTCACCATTGTGACCGCTTCGGAAGCAATAGGAGAGAGCGGTGTCAGTGCCATCTCCAGGCAGTCATGCCGTGCTTCGCTAAGAGTGGGAGTTTCAATAATGCTGGACACAATGGAATCTACGAGCTCAGTCACGTTTTCAGCTTAACGAGATTACTTCTACAGGGGAGGGTAAAACACCCAGCACGCTCTAGTTTGTGCAAATAAATACAGTGTGACGAGCGGTTTTAGAACTCACAGAGAAAACACAGACTAATTCCAGTGCTCTCGCAAGGCTCATCCCGATACTCATAGTGTCCGCTTCGATCCCGTTGGGGTCCGAGCGAGGACACCGGAAAGGACACATAACGATGATCACGATGCCCAAGCGATCCGCGGTAAAAACCCGCGCTCTGGCATCGACGAGTGCAGAGGATAAGCGACGGACTGCCACCGCCTCTGCTCCCCCCATCGCCAACGCTTCTGCCAGCTCTGCTGCTCCTTCCTTGGAACGGTGGGATGACATTGTGCGCACATACGCCGATTCTGTTTACCGGCTTGCGTACCGGCTGAGTGGCAACGTTCAGGACGCGGAGGATCTCACCCAAGAAACGTTCATCCGAGTGTTCCGCTCGCTGGACCGCTACCGTCCCGGCACCTTCGAAGGCTGGCTGCACCGCATCACCACTAATCTCTTCCTGGACCAGGTTCGGCACCGTTCCGTAGTCCGCATGGAGGCGCTGCCGGAGGACACCGAGCGGGTTGGCTCCAATTCTGTCGGACCCGCAGCTCTCATGGATGACAAACTGCTTCATCCCGACCTACAGCGGGCGCTCGACACCCTCTCCCCGGATTACCGTGTTGCTGTCGTCCTTTGTGATATCGAAGGGCTCCGCTACGAAGAGATAGCTGACCTTCTTGGGGTCAAGATTGGCACAGTGCGTTCCCGCATCCACCGTGGACGTGCACAGTTGCGCGCACAATTAGGGAATGTTCGCCCCGTACTCGGCTAAGAATTCTGGAAGACGCCTTCGCTGCTAGCTTGCGTCAAGCTCCGTATACTCGACATGTACGCACAAAATCTCCCCGAGGATCTTCTCGAGGCTGCTGGCGAAAGGTGGGTTTGGGGCCATATGACCGCATCATTCGGTTCCACCGAGCATCTTTCTGAAGAAGCTATCACCGCCTATGTCGATGATGCCATGCCTAGCTATGTTCGTATTAGGACAGAGCGTCACCTGTGTGAGTGCTCAGAATGCCGAGCACTTGTCGAAGAGCAGCGGCAAGCGCGTGAACAGCTCCGGCACGCCAACGAACCATTGGGTACTCCGGGAACACTGCTGCGTAAACTCAATGCCATCCCCGCTAACGATGCTGTTCTCCGCAATATTGCTGCTACTCAGGGTTATGCTGCCGCTACCCAGTATGCCGTTGAGAACGATATGGTGAGCTCCCTACACACAATCGCTCAACAGGGAGAGATCCGTGCAGAATGGCGGGCGTTAGGCGCGTATATTCGTGTGCATATTCGCAATGTCACCCACTGTCTTTCAGCGAAGTGGCAGCGCGGCTTTAGGAATGAGTGAGAGCGGTAGAAGAGCGTTATGTTTAGCAATGTTGGGTGGGGTGAAATTCTTGTCATCCTGGTTGTGGCAGTGGTTATTTTGGGGCCGGACCGGCTGCCGGAAGCGACCCGTCACCTTGCCAAAGGACTTCGTAAACTGCGCGACTGGGCAAATAACGCACAAGGCCAGCTCAAAGAGAATGTTGATGAAGATTTTGGAGACCTTAAAGACCTCCAAAAACCCGTCAAGGAGATCGCACGTATCAAAGCGATGGGTCCCAAAGCAGCTGCAGTTCACTACCTTCTCGACGATGATGACTCCATTTTGGATGTTGATCTCGGAGTTAAAGACCTCACGTTCGATTTGAAAGAACTGACGGGTCTTAATGAACTCGACGAGTCTCCCTTCCAAGCCGCGCCCGAGCAGCCGGTACGCGGCCCCCACGAGTCTGCTATTGATGCCTCCTCAGGGGCGACGACGCACGTTCATGCCGACCCTGCTTCCGCACCGACAGCAGGCTGGAGCGGGCCGGTATCGACTCCACAGCAGGCTGCGTTTAGCTCAGACAGCCTAGCGCACTATCGTCCACAGCAGAGCACGAGTGGAACTGTTGCGCCGGGAGTACCGTTGACCGTCGGCGATAGCTGGGAGGAAGCAGGCGCCGACGAGGTGGAAATCTCTTTCGACGACGAAGACTAACGGGGTAGCAGAGAAGGTCTCTCTGCTACCCCGTCGCGGTGTATCTAAAGTTCTAATTCGGATTGATCCCGAGGGACTGGCCTACCAGGCTCTGCCGCTGCTGTAGGAGCTGGTCTACGATGGAAGTGAAAGTCTGGGCCACGGTACTCTCTGGATGGGTGAGGACGATAGGCGTGCCCTCATCGCCGCCCTCCCGCAGGCGGACGTCCATGGGTACCTGGCCCAAGACATTGACCCGGTATCCGAGGATGCGAGTGAGATCCATGGCGACAGTCATGCCGCCGCCGCTGCCAAACATTTCCACTTTCGAGCCGTCGGGCAGTTCCATCCAGGACATATTCTCGATAACGCCAGCAACGTTCTGACGAGTCTGCTTGGCCATCATGCCTGAGCGCTCAGCGACTTCTGCGGCAGCAGTTTGCGGCGTGGTCACAATAAGCAGCTGTGAATTTGGCAGTAGGGACGGGATGGAGAGTGCAATATCGCCAGTTCCGGGAGGAAGATCGAGGAGAAGGAAGTCGAGGTCTCCCCAGTACACATCGGTAAGGAATTGCTGGAGCGCACGGTGCAGCATTGGGCCTCGCCATACTACGGGAGCGTTGCCAGCTGTGAACTGGGCAATGGAGATGCACTTTACGCCATGTGCTTCTGGCGGCATCATCATGTCATCAACTTTGGTGGGGGACTGTGTCGAGCCCAGCATAGGGGGGACGGAGTGACCGTAGATATCGGCATCGAGAATGCCCACCTTGAAACCGCGCTGTGCTAGGGTGACGGCCAGATTGACGGTTGTGGAGGATTTTCCGACGCCACCTTTGCCCGAGGTGACAGCATAGATGGTGGTACGGTTGCCCGGCTTATTGAAGGGGATCTCTTTTTGCGCGCCGGGGCCTTGGAGCTTGTGCCGCATCTCTCGTCGCTGTTCGTCTGTCATCACCCCGATAGTGACGTCTACTCCGGTCACGCCTGCAACGTGTGACACTGCGGTGGTGACGCCTTCGCGGATGGCAGACTGCATGGGACAGCCTGCAATAGTGAGAAGGATTTTTACGGAGACGCGCCCGTTGTCGGCAATGTCAACATTGTCGACCATGCCCAAATCGGTAATGGGGCGGTGAATCTCCGGATCGTGAACAGTGGCAAGGGCAGCTTGTACTGCGTCGAGAGTTACAGCGGTCATAGGCTCTAGTGTAGCGAGCCGAGGGAAGAGTTATCGAGTGGGCTCGCTGTGGGCGTTAGTGGCGTCAGCAGGGGGATGCAGACGGTCTGGGGTGCTGTCCGTGAGCTGGGTTGCATCCGCAGTTTCCGGCCCTGTAATGGCGGTTGCGGGCGTTGCCGTCACTTGTGTAGCAGCAATTTTCTCCAAACGAGAACTCATCTGCTCCAACATTTCTCGCATCTCATCAAGTTCGTGGCGCATATAGTCGCGAGTCGCTGTCTCGCCGACGGCAATACGGACGCCAGCCAACTCGCGAGCCAGAAACTCGGTATCAGCCTTCGTCTGGGCGGTACGTTCGCGGTCTTCTTGCAGACTTACCCGGTCCCGGTTCTCCTGGCGGTTTTGTGCCAACAGAATGAGCGGTGCGGCATAGGCTGCTTGAGTGGAGAAAGCGAGGTTGAGGAGGATGAAAGGATAGGGGTCAAAGGCGTGGCGGGCAAGCACAATGTTGAGAACAATCCATCCCACTACGAAAACGGTTTGATAGGCCAGATATTTGCCGGTGCCCAGAAACCGGGCGACCACCTCGGCACCACGGCCCACGGCCTCTGTGTCGAAGATCCGTCGACGGCGTCCACTGAGCTGGGGGATGTCGAGGCGGGTGCGGTTATCGGCCATCATTGACCTCCCTTACTGCCATCTCCTCTTCGCGCCAGTCTTCGGGAAGAAGGTGGTCCAAGAGATCGTCCACGCTAACGGCACCGAGCAGATGTCCGGTGTTGTCAATAACCGGGCCGCAGACCAGGTTGTACGTAGCGAGGTAACGGGCGACGGCTTCTGTGGAAGCGTCCGGGGTGAGGGCGGTGAGGTTGGTGTCAACGTAGTCGCCGATGAGTGTGGACGGGGGTTCGCGGAGAAGCCGCTGCGTATGTACAACACCCAAATATTTGCCGGTTGGTGTTTGCGTAGGGGGACGCACGACGTACACCAATGAGGATAGGGCAGGTGAGAGTTCCGGGTTGCGCACATGGGCGAGGGCTTCTGCCACGGTGGTTTGTGCGTTCAGGATGATGGGTTCCGGGGTCATGATGCCACCGGCGGTATCAGGGCTGAAGGTGAGGAGTCGGCGTACCGTGCCGGCGTCCTGTTTGTTCATGAGGTTAAGTAGCCGTTCTGCTTCCTGGTCTGGCATTTCGCCAAGTACGTCGGCCGCGTCATCTGGGTCCATGGCTTCCAGAACGTCCGCGGCGCGGGGCAGAGGGAGGGCGGTGAGGAGGTCGGTCTGGTCATCGTCGGGGAGTTCCTGCACGATGTCGGCAAGGCGCTCATCATCGAGGACGGTGGCGAGTTCGAGACGCCGCTTCTGCGGCAGATTGAGGATGGCGGAGGCCGCATCGGCCGGACGCATGTCTTCGTAGCGATGTGCGAGGACAGTGGCGTCTTGCCTATTATTGAGGACGCTGGCATTGGAAAAACCGCGGATGAACTCCCATTCGACCAGGTAAACGGCACCGCGGCGAGAGAAGGGGCCGGTTCTGCGGCGCACCGCCAGTCGTGACACTACCCAGTCGCGACTGCGAGTCTGCTCGATTTCCACATCCGTCACGACAGCTTGTTTTCCGTCGAGTTCTTCGATTTCGGGGTCTCGCACCTGTACGAGTGAATCGACCATTTCGCCCAGTACTTGAATTTCGGTGGGCTGTTGTTTGAACGAGCGTACCGTGACATTACCGGTGACAAGCGTGACGGCAGAGCCGGAGAAACTGGCTACACGCAACATGGGGAGGAAGATACGGCGGCGGTTGAGGAGCTGGATGACGAGTCCGACAGCGCGGGGGAAGGAGGTGGGGTCTTGCAGGGTAAGGACGACGTCTCGGACACGACCGACGGATTCACCATCTGGGCCAAGCACGACAAGATTGTCTAGCCGTCCCACGAAAACACGGTTGGGTGAGCTCATGACTTTAGTCTAGTACGTCCGAAAGAGTGGGTGACGCTCCGGTTGTGAGAATCAACGGGATTATACACGGGCAGGGGCACTATACTGTACAGACGCACTGTTGCACGTCTGTGAGGAGAGGGGTGCCATGACGAATACGCCGCCGTCTGCCCGTCGGGAGCGTAGGGAGAGCCGTTGGCTTTCTCGACGCGGCTTTTTGAGCCTGGCCGGAGTGGCTGGGCTGCTTGGTGTAGGGTCCACAGCAGGGTGCAGCTTTGAGGAGAATCCACAGAAGACGGTGCTGCGGGGAACTACTATGGGGACTTACTACGCCATCACCTATTTGGCGACAGCTAAGACGCCTCCGCAGGCAGAGGTGCGGGATAAGGTGGAAGCTCGTTTCGCCGCCATCAACCACCAAATGTCGACGTTCATCCCCGAATCGGAGCTTTCTCGCTTTAACCAATTCCGCAAAGTCGATACTCCTTTCCCGGTGTCCCCGGAAGTCATCACTGTTATGCGTGAAGCGGTGCGGTTGAACAAGGTTGCCGAGGGCAAACTGGATGTCACCGTGGGGCCGTTGGTGAACCTGTGGGGGTTTGGGCCAGAGGGCCGTCCCAATAAGATCCCCAATGATGCGCAGATTGACGAGACTAAAGCGAAGTGCGGTATTGAGCACCTCGAAGTACTGGATAACGCACTTGTGAAGAAGATTCCCGAGCTTTATGTCGATCTGTCGTCGATTGCCAAAGGGTATGGGGTGGACTCTATTGCTTGGGAGTTGGAGGCGCTAGGGGTAGAGCGCTACCTCATCGATGTCGGTGGGGAAGTACGTGGACAGGGAGCCGGAACACGAGGAGGTCCGTGGCGGGTGGCGGTAGAACGTCCGGTTCCCCATGGTGATGCCTCTCTGGATCGAGTAATCCACCTGGTCAATACTTCAGTGGCTACCTCTGGCGACTATCGCAACTACTTTGAGGAAAACGGCCACCGCTTCTCGCACACTATCGACCCGCAGACGGGGCGACCGATTACGCACAATCTTGCGTCTGTCACCGTCATGGATGCATCGTGTATGACAGCTGACGGGTTGGCGACTGGTCTGGATGTGTTGGGCCCGGAGGAAGGCATGAAGCAGGCGACAAAGCTTAATCTGGCTTGCATCATGATTGTGAAAGAAGACGGCGCTTTCCGGGAGATCACCTCTCCGGCGTGGCGCCGCCAAATGCAGTAGTGGCTAAAGCCATTTCTTTCGTCTGAATACGATGTACATGGTGATGGCCCAGATTGCCATGAGAGCAAGTATTGCGTAGTAGGCTCCATCAAATTGCAGAAGCGGCATGAAGTTGAAGTTCATGCCGTAGATACTGGCGATGAGCGTAGGGACAGCAATAATTGCGGCCCAGGCGGATAGTGCACGGCTGATAATGTTTTGTTGCACGCCGACCTTCGCTGCTGCAGCGTCAACGAGGGAGCTGAGAACTTCGTCGAACCCGTGTACATCGGAGATAGCACGTAGCAGGTGGTCTTCGACGTCGCGGAAGTAACTGCGGATGTCTTCGTTGACGTAGATCTGATCGCTATTGCAGAGTTCGTGTAATGGCGTGCGAAGGGGCGAGATCAAGTGTTTGATCTCTAGGACTTCTCGTTTAACCGCATAGATTTCATCAATGTCGATATCTGTGGAAGGGTCGAAGACTTCCTCTTCTAGGTCGTCGATGTCGTTGTCCATGAGTGCAGCAACTTTGAGATAGGAGTCGACGACATGGTCGACGGCTCTATAGAAGCACATCATGGGGCCTTGGGCGAGGTCTTCTGGGTTATGAGAGAGGCGTTTGTGGACGTGGTCGAGGCTGTGGCCTTTCCCATGTTGGATAGAAATGAAGTAATTCTTCCCGGCAACAAGGACGACTTCGCCAGTCTCAACAGCGTCGGCAGGATTGTCGATCACTTCATGGTCGACATAGCGGAGAGTACGTGCGACGAGGGTGAGGCAGTCATCGAAGGCTTCTAGCTTGGGGCGTTGATGGTCGGTAGAGCAGTCTTCGACGAGTAGTTCGTGTAAGTCGTAGACACGTCCTACATGTACCATTTGGCGACGATTGGGGTCGCGGAGTTGGAGCCAGACGAAATGGTCAGGGTGTTCTTCTACCCAGTGAAAGCCGCTTCGGTAGTCGAATGCGCGATCAATGTGTTGCCCGTTTTCGTCGTAGACATCGCACCCGATGGTGGCTTGGGCGGTGGGGATATGAACGTTATCGTCGCGCTCTTCTTGAGTAGATTTTTTGGGGTTAAATAGTTTGTCCCAGAAGGAGGTAAAACCCATTGCGCGCTCCTTTTGACGAAGTGGGAGAGGCTAACGAGTGGAGTTTTCAGACGAAGTGTGGCGCAGGCCGTGGTAGAAGGCGACACATTCATCGTAGCGGGGAAGGAGTCCGGATTCTTGTGCAGCTGCCAGCGTGGGGGCATTTTTATCTTTAGGGGAGAGAATGAGCGCGTCTGGCTCCCCCAGGTGATACGTTGCGCACCAGTCGTGGAAAGGTAATCCCAGGGCGGGGTCGAGAGGGTTAATGCCGTGTTCTGCCGGTGGGTTGTAGGCCTCCGAACAGAGATAGCTCAATGCAGCGTCATCTGTGAAGCCAATCACAAGATGGCCCATTCCCTCTGGTAGGAAGACTGCGGTCCCGCTTTCTGGGGACAATTCGATGGCAACATACTGGGAAAATGTGGGGGATCCCACTCTGAGGTCGACGAGTACATCCAATAAACGACCGTGAGCTGCGTAAATATATTTTGCTTGGCCGGGTGGAACATCTGCGAAGTGAATTCCGCGAACCGCTCCGCGGCGGGTGGGGCTGAGATTCGTTTGGCGAACCGAGAGCTGGTAGCCCACGTTATCGATAAAGGTAGGGGCGTGAAATGGGGCGGAAAAGAAGCCCCGATCATCTGGAAAAGTAGGTGCCTCGAAGGCATAGCAGTAAGGGAGTGGAAGTTGTAATACCCGCATGGAATGGAAGTTTACCGGTCGCTAGGATGAGACGCGTGGGAGTTTTGTCTCCTGCATCACTAGTTAGAAATAATGTGACCTGAAGGGGACGCAGTTGACCCAGACTATTGATCCGCGCGATGGCGTGGAGAACGTTAATGACGAACTGTTTACCGCCGCAGTTAACGAAGACGTGGTGACAGAAGAAGAGGTTCTTCAGTATCACATCAACGGCAAACTCGACGTCGCCCTGCACTCGCCCCTCGATTCGCAGCACGATCTCTCTGTTGCTTACACTCCCGGTGTTGCACTTGCCTGCAACGATATTTATGACAAGCCAGAAGATGCCAAGCTCTACACCTGGGCTGGCCGCCTCGTAGCGGTGGTCAGTGATGGAACTGCCGTGCTCGGACTCGGGAATATCGGACCGTCCGCAGCGCTTCCGGTAATGGAAGGCAAGTGTGCCCTCTTTAAGCAGTTCTCCGGCCTCAACGCCATTCCGATTGTGCTCGACACCACGGATCCGGACGAGATTGTCGAGACCTGCATCCGTCTGCAGCCAAGCTTTGGCGCCATCAACCTCGAAGATATTTCCGCTCCCCGTTGCTTCGAAATCGAAGATCGGTTAAAGGAAGCTCTTGATATTCCGGTGATGCACGACGATCAGCACGGTACCGCAGTAGTGGTACTGGCCGGCATGATCAACGCCTGCCGACTCACTGGCCGTAAGCCCGAGGACCTCAAGGTCGTCGTGTCAGGCGCCGGTGCTGCCGGTGTTGCCTGCACCAAGATTATTCTTAACGCTGGTGTCAAGAACGTCATCGTGCTTGACTCCCAAGGTATTGTGTCCCGCGGCAGAGAAGGTCTGAACCCTGTTAAGGAAGCTCTGGCAGAGATCACCAACCCCGACAATATTGTGGGTGGCCAGGCAGAAGCCTTCGAAGGCGCGGACGTCTTCGTGGGTGTCTCCGCTGGACATGTGGCGGAAGACATTGTAGCGGAGATGGCACCTGATGCCATGATCTTCTCCCTCTCCAACCCGGATCCCGAAATCCCTGTTGATGTTGCACACCGCCATGCCTCTATCGTGGCGACTGGCCGCTCGGACTACCCGAACCAGCTCAACAATGTACTGGCTTTCCCCGGTATTTTCCGCGGCGCGCTCGATGCCCGCTCTACCGCGATTACAGATGAGATGCTGCAGGCCGCAGCAGAGGCCATCGCCGACGTTATCGACTCGAAGGATCTGTCTCCCGACTACATCATTCCGTCGCCACTCGATCCACGCGTCTGCCCGGCAGTTACCGCCGCAGTCAAGGCGGTTGCTGAAGCCAACAAGTAGCATTGTTGGCATGCGAGGTCATCGGAAATTAAGCGCACTAGCGTGTGCCCTGCTCCTAGTGGCGACGGGATGTGGGCGTACAGACAAAGCTCTAGTCCCAGATCCCGTCGCACCTATTGTGCGAGTGGGTTATTCCGCTATGGCCCCCGACTATGTCCTCGCCAAACTCTACGTCGCTGCCCTGCAGTTGAGGGGTGTCCCGGCCCGTCTTGACCGTATTGAAAGTCGGCGAGCCGCAGACGGTGTGCGTAATGTTGGCCCTGGCGTTACCCAAACCTCCTCTATTGGGCATCGGGCAAAACTTCACGCCATTAGTACCGGGTTGGTAGATGCCGTCCCCGAGTACACCAGCCAGCTGTTGTTTGCGATAAACCCGGATGCTCCCATTCTGCGTGCGACAGTCCGACGTGATTCCGCCAACCCCGATGCAGAGTTCGACCCGGTTTTTGCCGAGATGACACGCTCCCTTCCACAGGAGACCCGCTCATTACGACCCTCCCGTGCCGAGCGCACAATGGTGATAGCAGTCCGAAATAAGGATCCGCACATAGACGGTATTCGTACCTACTCACAGCTGGCCGACCGTTGTGAACGATTCTCTATCCTTATTCACGCATATCCGGCCGATGTTCTAGAAATGGAGCACTGGGCAGAACTCGTCAATCGCCACTATCGCTGTACTCCGAAATCCCTCCTCACAGAGACGACTGTGACGTCTGGTGACGATGTGGTTCTTACGTTTGCATCAGACCCATTGCTGCTCAGCGGGGACTGGCGTTTGCTCACGGATGATCTCCATTCCGTAGCCGCCGCCTATATTTTCCCGTTAGTCGCGAAAAGCGCTGTAGACCGCCCCCGTCAGCTCATCTTCGATGAGCTGAGTGAGAAACTCACGACGACGGATGTGGCTGAACTTCTACGCGTGGAGTACCGTACTCCGGATCAGCTGGACCAGTTCATTACTAACTGGCTACGTGCCAAGGGCTTCTCGGGGCGCGAGAAATAGACTTTTGTGCACGCTGCACAGAACCTCGCGCATGTCTAGCCCCATCAGAAAAGGTATGGATATACTTAGTTCACTGTTCCGCAGTACCCCACAGAGATATACCTCTACCACGAGATGGTAGAGAGTCGGCGACAGCGGTAGTTAGGCACACGTCGCCCTGTATAGCCTGCAGGAGCTGCCTGTACGGAACGGACGAGGAAATTGGTGGGCAAACGCTTGCCGGGATAACTCGCCTTTGTGACAGAGGCGACGCATCACCACTCTTCTTAGAAAAGAAAGCACCTCTTTCTGGATGCTCAGGAAGAGCTGGAGGTGTTGTGGCATGGTGCTCGTAATCCAAAGGTGAATGTTGACGTTCATTTATTGGAGACACCCATGTCTATTTTTTCTGCAACCGTATTAGGTACCCCACGTATCGGCCCCCAGCGTGAGCTGAAGTTTGCCATCGAACGCTATTGGAGAGGCGAGCACAGCGAAGCTGAGCTGCGTTCTGTTGCCACAGAGCTACGTGCCCACACGTGGGCACAGCTGGTGGACGCTGGCCTGGATTCCATCCCCACCAATGTTTTCTCTCTCTACGACCAAATGCTCGACACCACCGTGCTGGTCGGGGCACTCCCGCAACGTTATCTCGCGGCAGCGGAGACAGACCTCGACCGGTATTTCGCGGCGGCACGCGGTACCGCAGCCGTCCCCCCGCTGGAGATGACGAAGTGGTTCGATACCAACTACCATTACCTGGTTCCCGAGTTCTCCGCAGAGACTCACTTCACTCTCCATCCCGAGGCGCTACTGGAGGATCTTCACGCCGCACAGGCGGCTGGTATTCCTGCCCGCCCGGTTATCATTGGTCCCTTTACTTATCTGCGGTTGGCAAAGGAAGCGGACCGTGCTGCTACCCCAGGTCTGGGCGGCGCACTCAGTCGGCTTCACGACCTCCTTCCGGTGTACGAAGAACTGCTACAGCTGCTTGCTGCAGAAGGCGTGGAGTGGGTACAACTCGATGAACCGAGCGCGGTCACCACTCTCAGCTCTGCTGAGCTCGAGCTGTTGGGGAAGGTGTACGACCGCCTCGGCGGGCTCGCACAACGCCCCCAGATTCTCGTTGCCACCTACTTTGGTGACACCAAAGACGCACTACCGGTGCTCGCCGGCACGCCCATTGACGGGCTCGCCCTCGACTTCGTCGCCGGTGACCTGCCTCCGCAGGATATTCCGGGGCTATCGGAGAAGCTTCTGGTAGCAGGTGTTGTCGATGGTCGAAACGTATGGGCAACAGCGATCGATGGTGCAGTAGAACAACTTGTCCGTGCGTCTGAGCGGGCTGCCCACGTCGCCGTCTCTACCTCGTGTTCTCTGCTACACGTACCCTATACGCTCGCCGGAGAAGATCTCCCCACTATCGAAGAGCGAGCTGCCTCTGGCACCGATGGATTGTGTCGAGAGTGGCTAGCTTTTGGCACGGAAAAGGTCGCGGAGATCTCCCTGCTGGCACAAATCCAGCGTGGCGAGAAAGACCCCAATGCCCCTGAGGCTCAGACCGCTCGTGACATTACGGCGCACCGGCGGGGAAGTGCTGTCACTAACAACCCGACACTGCGGAAACGTATCGCGGCACTCACCTATGCCGACTACCACCGCCCGGACTACGCTGAACGGGCTGTTCTCCAGCGTGATGAACTTAACCTCCCGCTGCTGCCGACTACCACCATCGGATCCTTCCCGCAGACTGCCGAAATTCGTTCTGCCCGTCAGCGCTTTGTGCGTGGTGAGCTGACGGAAGAGCAGTACGACGAGGCAATGCGACGGGAAATCCAGGACGTCATCAAACTTCAGGAAGACCTGGATATTGATGTGCTGGTTCATGGTGAGCCGGAACGCAACGACATGGTGCAGTACTTCGCTGAGCAGCTCGAGGGCTACTGGGCGTCCCGCAACGGCTGGGTGCAGTCCTATGGCACTCGCTGCGTGCGCCCACCGGTGGTCTATGGTGATGTGCAGCGGCCTTCCGCCATGTCCGTCACATGGTCGGCCTACGCAGCGAGCCTTACCGACCGTCCGATGAAAGGTATGCTGACCGGCCCCATCACGATGCTATCGTGGTCGTTCGTCCGCGATGACCAGGCGTTGGAGGCTACCGCGGTACAAGTGGCGTTGGCGATTCGTGACGAGTGCGTGGATCTGGAAAATGCCGGTATTCGCATTATTCAGGTGGACGAGCCGGCACTGCGTGAGCTGCTGCCGCTGCGTGACGAGGATAAAGCGCACTACGCTGAGTGGGCAGCTGCTGCCTTCCGGCTGGCGACAGCCGGGGTAGCTCCCGCGACGCAGATTCACACCCACATGTGCTACTCCGAGTTTGGCGAAATGGTGGGGGTAATTGGTGAATTGGATGCCGACGTCACTTCCGTCGAGTCAGCCCGCTCCCAGATGGAAATCGTGTCTGATTTGGAAGAGCACGGGTACCGTCAGGCTATTGGACCAGGTGTGTACGACATTCACTCACCGCGTGTGCCGCACGTTGAAGAGATCTCTGCTGCCCTGCAGCTTGCCCTGAAAGCTGTTCCAGCAGAGCGTCTTTGGGTTAATCCAGACTGTGGCCTAAAAACCCGTCGCGCAGAAGAATGCGTTCCCTCACTGGAAGCCATGGTGACGGCGACGAAGAACCTCCGCGCACAACTTGCTCAGTAACGCGCTGTCGCAAGAGTACCCGCACATGATGTCGGGTGTCTCTCGCCTGCTACTTCTCCACAGGTAAAAGCCCGCTCCCGATGAGCATCGGGGGCGGGCTTTTGCGTGGCGATGACAGCAGACCGGTCATCCGGTGGAATCTTCCGCTGTCCGGGTTGTAACCTGCCTTATTCGGGCAGAGTGGAGTTAAAGACAGTATCCATAAGCAGTGTCTGCTCCGCCCGGTTCACACTGGAGACGCCGGTTGCCGGGGCAGACATACTCCGGCGCGAGAAACGGTCGAATGGAGGTAGGTTACCGACCACGGTAGGCAGCTTGACCTTGAGGAATGGCCAAGCTCCCTGGTTCGACGGTTCTTCCTGCACCCACATGATTCTCTCCACCTGGGGGTAGCGGGCAACAAGTTCGTAGATCCGGCGGAACGGCACCGGGTAGATCTGCTCCAACCGAGCAATAGCCAGGTCGAACCGTTCCTCCTTGTCGCGCCGCCGTGCCAGCTCGTAATACACCTTCCCAGAGCACAGCAGCAGCGTCTTTACTGATGATGGGTCGTGCAACTGCTCATGATCGTAGAAATAGGGATCATCAATGACCGAGCGGAACTTTCGCTGGGTGAAGTCTTCCAACGGGCTGGTTGCCGCCTTCATCCGCAACATTGACTTCGGCGTCGCCACAATGAGCGGCCGCACAATGCTGGAGAGAGTATGCCGGCGAATCAGGTGGAAGTAGTTCGCCGGGGTAGACGGTTGGGCTATCGTCATGTTGGACTCTGCACACAACTGGAGGTAACGCTCGATACGGGCAGAAGAATGGTCAGGCCCCGCACCCTCCTGCCCATGGGGGAGAAGCATGACGAGCCCCGAACGCTGGCTCCACTTCGCTTCAGCCGAGGAAATGTACTCATCAACAATGGTCTGCCCACCGTTAGCAAAGTCGCCGAATTGAGCCTCCCAACACACCAGTGCATCCGGGTGAGTCACACTGTAGCCGTACTCCACACCCAAACCTGCGAACTCGGAGAGGGAGGAGTTAAAGATGTCGAAGTGCCCGCCGTGGGTGTTCGCAATGGCGCGCAGCGGGCTGTACTCGTTGCTGTTCTCGCGGTCCACTACGATGGCGTGACGTTGGGTAAATGTTCCGCGGCAGCTGTCCTCACCGGCAATGCGCACATCTCGTCCTTCTTGGACCAGTGAACCCCACGCCAACAGTTCAGCCATCGCCCAGTCCACGTGCCCTTCATGGGTCATGCGGTGGCGAGCCTCGAGAATAGGCTTGACACGCTTGTGGACAGAGAAGTTGTCCGGAACATTCGCGAAAGCATCGCCGATCTCTTCCAACCGTTCGGCCGAGATAGCGGTCTGCAGGTTGTAGGGAACGCGCTGCTTCGTAGCCACCGATTGTGACGGGGGAGTGGAAGCTTTCTCTGCATCCTTCACCTGTTTGAAGACGCTTTCGAGTTCACCCTGGTAGTCCTGCAAGGCGGTTTCTGCTTCTTGCGGAGTGATATCGCCGCGTCCCACCAACGTCTCCAGATAGGACTGCCGCACGGAACGCTTATTGTCGATGATGTCGTACATGGCAGGCTGGGTCATGGACGGATCATCCGCCTCATTGTGGCCCCGCCGACGGTAGGAGACAAGGTCAATAACAACGTCTTTAGCGAACTTCTGGTTGAACTCGACGGCAGCGTGGGCCACACGAACACACGCTTCCGGGTCGTCCCCATTAACGTGGAAGACCGGTACCCCAAAGGCCTTAGCGACGTCAGTACAGTATTCGCTGGAGCGTCCTTGTGAGGGCGCGGTAGTGAAACCGATCTGGTTATTAACGACGATATGAACGGTACCGCCGACGTTGTAACCCTCGAGTAGCGCCATATTGAGTGTCTCGTAGACTACTCCTTGACCCGAGAAAGCGGCATCGCCGTGCAGCATGAGCGGAATAACCGGGTAGCGCGGTTGAGTCTCCTGGTGCGGCTGTTCGGCATTACGAGCAAGTAGGTCCTGCTTAGCCTTGACGATACCGATAAGGACGGGGTCGACGGCTTCCAGATGGGAGGGGTTGGCAGTGAGCGTCACCTTAATCTCGTTGTCGCCATACATCTGATAGTGCGTACCCTCGGCACCGAGGTGGTACTTCACGTCACCAGAACCTTGTTGCTCATTGGCACGCATGTTGCCTTCGAACTCGTTGAAGATCTGGTTGTAGGGTTTGCCGACGATATTGGCAAGCACATTGAGACGCCCACGGTGGGGCATGCCAATGACGACCTCCTGGACATGGTGATCGGCTGCCACATCGATGACACGGTCCATCATGGGAATAAGGGACTCTGAGCCCTCCAAGGAGAAGCGTTTCTGCCCCACATACTTTGTTTGTAGGAAGGACTCGAATGCTTCGGCCGCGATAAGTGTGGTGAGAGTGAGTTTTTGGTCCTTGGTGGAGAGCGGAGCGCCTTTGCTCTCCACATAATGGCGGATCCATTCGCGCTGCTCATTGTCGAGAATGTAGGTGTACTCGACGCTGATCTTCTCGCAGTAGGCATTGCGCAGCACCGCCATAATATCGCGCAGCTTCATGCGCTCCTGGCCGGCAAGGCCGCCCACGGCGAACTCCCTATCCAGGTCCCAAATGGTGAGCCCGTAATGCGCAATGTCGAGGTCCGGGTAGGTTTCCCGCTTCCTGCCGGGTTCAATGAAGTTAAGAGGGTTCGTGTCGGCGATGAGATGACCACGGTCGCGGTATGCCTCGATAAGTTGGAGCACACGCGCATCTTTATTTACCCCCTGTGAAGCGACATCGCGGCGCCAGCGCCAGGGTTCGAAGGGAAGCTTGAGCCCGGTAAAGATCTCATCGTAGAATTCGTCGGACAAGAGCAGTTTGTGGATCGTACCGAGCCATTCGCCGGACTCCGCACCCTGGATGATCCGGTGGTCGTAAGTGGAGGTGATAGTCATCGCCTTGCCAACACCGAGATCCGCCAGCGCTTCATCGCTCATCCCGGTGTATTCTGCCGGATATTGGAGTGCACCAACACCCAAAATGCAACCTTGACCAGGCATAAGACGCGGCACCGAGTGAATTGTGCCAATGCCACCAGGATTAGTGAGGGAGATGGTGACACCGGCAAAGTCGGCGGTGGTCAGCTTGCCGTTGCGGGCGCGGGTGACAATATCTTCATAAGCGGCGACGAACTGGGGGAAGTTCATCGATTCCGTCTCTTTAATTGCGGCGACCACCAGGGAGCGGCTGCCGTCTTTGCCCCGCAGGTCGACAGCCAGGCCCAAGTTAATGTGGTCAGGTTGAATACGAGTGAAGAGGCCGTCCTTCTCCTCTAGCCGGCAGTTCATGACTGGGTAGGCTTTCACTGCCTGAATCATGGCGTAGCCAATGAGATGTGTGAAGGAGACTTTCCCACCACGCGTCTTCGCGAGGTAGCTGTTGATGAGGGCACGGTTCTCAAACATCAACTTCACCGGAATGGAGCGCACCGAGGTCGCCATGGGGATATCGCGGGAGGCGTTCATGTTGCGTGCAATTGCCCGGGCAGTACCTCGTAGTGAGGTTTTCTCTTCCTCCGTCAGCTCGGGGTAGTTGGGGCCCGTCATCGTCTCAACCGTGTACATGGTGGTGAGGGCATCTTTAGCGGCAGAGCGCACACGTTCGGTGGAGGCACGTTGCACATGCACTGGGTCTGCAGCGGTCTCAGAGTAGTTGTAATCGGTGAGGAAAGCAGTGGGATTAGTGGGGCCGAAAGGTTCGGACACCACTTGTCCGCTATCCGTGCTGGGGGAGGCGGCAGGGGAGGGGATCAGCTTCTGATCGGTGAAGTAGGCCCGCCAAGCATCATCCACACTGTGGGGATTGTCGCGGAACTTCCGATACATTTCGTCAACCAGCCACTGGTTCTGTCCGAAAGAATCTGGATGCGTCGTCACTGATAACCCTCATTCTGGTCCGGTTGGTTGTGTACCTCTAATGGTACTCAGAAAGGGGGTGTGGTGATCTGTGTTACACGAATGCTTAAAAGAAGAAGAGAATTATTTGTGTGCGATGAGTATTCTACAGGTCATCGTGATTAGGATGGTCTTTAAATACAATTGCTCCCCTCCGCGTCAATCGCTATATCTCTTGGAAAGCCCAACAACAATGCGTATGAATAGAGAAGACCGCCGGGCACACCTCATAAAAGCTGCCATGGTCGTCGCTCGGCGAGAAGGTTTTGCACAAGTGACCACTCGCGCCGTAGCCCAAGAAGCTGATATCTCCCTCGGTGTAGTGCACTACTGCTTTAACGACAAAGAAGAGCTGCTCTATGAAATGGCTGCTCACACTGTCGATGAAGTCATTCACACTATTACGAAGAGCGTGCTTGCCACCGTCTCCCTCTCTAACAAGACCGGAATCGCTGGACTAGAAGAGTCAATGTTTCAGGACGCTGTGACTGTCCTCAACGAGACCTTCGCACAAGCCGAAAACTCGCCACTGATATATGAGGTCATTTCGTATGCGTTCCATACCTCTGACTTCCGGTTCCAACAACTCATCACCACGTATTACGACGCCCTGGCGCACCTTGCCTACAGTTACCTCGACTCTGCGGCACGCCGATACGGCGTTACATGGTCCATGGATCTCAACCAACTGGTCCCCGTCATCCTCGACCTGGTGCATGGGTGCCTATTGCGCCACTTGAGCCTCCGCACCCCACAAAACCCTGCGCTGGCCAGCAACGCCGACGGAATGAAGATTGTGATGGAGTCCCTGGAGATGGTTGTTCGAACCATAGTGCGGAACGTCGAAGAGGAAACTGCAGCATAATCACGCCTTTATGGCATGGCCGGAGAAGATGTTCTTCCCCGGCCATGCCATAGTTCGGACAGTCTTTCTCGGAGTGAGCATAACCCCCGGTCAACGAGCTAGAGAGGCGATTCTGTAGAGCCGAGTGTCTAGACTAGTAACCATGACAAGCACTAGCGCAGATCTTTCCCGCCCCACCCGCGAATGGAACGACTGGGATGCCCTCGGCCAGGAAGCAGTGGCCTTCACCCAGGACCTCATCCGTATCCCTTCCGTCAACACCGGAAAACCCGACGTAGGAGATGGAGAAGACCAGTGCATCCACTACATCGCACGCAAACTCGCCGATGTTGGCATTGAGGGAGACTACCTGGCATCTCGCCCCGGCCGCGGAAACTACCGCATCATCATTCCCGGGGACGACCCCCATGCTCTCCTGATTCACAGCCACGTCGACGTCGTCCCGGTTAACGCTGACGACTGGGACTATCCACCCTTCAGTGGTGACATTATTGACGGATGGATCTGGGGCCGTGGTGCCGTCGACATGAAAGACTTTGCCGGCATGATGCTCGCCGTCGCACGCCATTACGCACTCACCGGAGTGCGCCCAGCCCGCAGTCTCATGATGGTGTGGTTCTCCGACGAAGAACACGATGGTGTGTGGGGCTCCCACTGGCTCGTTGACCACCATCCTGAGTGGTTCGCCGGCGTAACCCAGGCACTCAGCGAAGTAGGCGGCTTCTCCGTCACCCTCCCCGACCACCCCGATACACGAATCTATCCCTTAGCAGTAGCCGAAAAAGGCGTTGCGTGGGCACGTTTCAGCGTGAAAGGGCGCGCCGGGCACGGTTCACGCCCCTCCGGAACGAATGCAGTGTCCGTCATCGCCCGTGCTGTCGCAGCGATCGCCCGCCACGATTTTCCCATCATCCATACCCCCGCGCTGGACGCCTTCCTGGACACCATAGCCGAGGTAACAGGCAAACGGTACCAAGACGACGAACTTGATGCTGCCACCCACAAGTGGGGCTTTCTCGGGCCAGTAGTCCGTGCTGGCCTCCGCAATACGGCAGCTCCCACCCAGCTTCACGCCGGCTATGCGGTGAACGTTATCCCCGCCGACGCCAGTGCCACTATCGATTGCCGCGTGCTTCCGGGCCACGAAACAGAATTTTTCGACACGGTGGAGGAACTGCTGAGAGACGAGCTGGGTGAGGACTACGACGCCCTCACCATCGACTGGGAGGAGCCCAATGCAGTCTCCAGCGACCCGCAGTCTCCCTTGGTCGACACCGTCCGCGATGCCCTCGCTACCATCGACCCTGCGGGAGTCGTAGCGCCCTATCTTCTCCCGGCCGGTACCGACAATAAGTTTCTCCAGCGGCTGGATATCGAATGCTTTGGCTTCGTGCCGCTGCAACTCCCCAGCACCTATGACTGCTTCGGGCATTTCCACGCAAAAAATGAGCGAGTTCCTGTCAGTGCAGTCCATAGCGGGGCACAGGTACTGGCTCACCTCACCCAAAATGCGTAGGCTGAGCCTATGGCGAGCTCAACACAGGAACCTCGAGAACCCCTACCTCGGGGTATCTGGATTCTGGTGGGGGCCGCCTTTCTCATAGCGATCGGCTACGGACTCATCACCCCGGTCCTTCCGCAATATGCCCACAGTTTTAACGTAAGTGTGATGGCGGCAGCCGCCATTGTTAGCGTTTTCGGCATGACGCGCCTCGTGTTTGCGCCAGCCTCCGGAAAACTCATCAATTTACTGGGTGAACGTCCGATGTACGTGGCAGGGCTCTTCATCGTCGCTCTCTCCACCCTGGCCACCACCTTCGCCCAGGGATACTGGGAACTCCTCGTCTACCGCGGATTAGGCGGAATCGGCTCGACCCTCTTCACTGTGTCCGCAACCGCCATGATCGTGAGAATGGCACCTGGCTACATGCGTGGACGTGCAGCCTCCGCCTATGGTGGGGCATTCCTCATTGGAAACATCGCCGGCCCAGTGGCAGGGGGAATGCTGGGGCATATCGACATCCGGCTTCCGTTCTACGTGTACACGGTCTCCCTCATCCTGGCGATTATCGTAGTATGGTGGATGCTCCCGGCACGGCTCCTTACCCCCTCAACTACCGCCCTTGCCAACGCGGAAACGGGGAGTTTAGCCGTCAACACCGGCACTATCTCCGAAACGGAACCCGATACGCCTGCTGCTTCATCGGACCTGGACACGGAACAATCGGTACAAGCTCCCGAGCTGAAATTGCGCGACGTCATGAAAGACAGTGCGTTCTGGGCCTGCCTCGCCACCAACTTCTCCAACGGATGGGGCAACTTCGGGGTCCGTGTCGCCCTGCTGCCTCTTTTCGTCTCCGCGTTGCTTCGTACAAACGGAGCAGCCCAGGCGGGAATCGCAATGGCGATCTTTGCCATCGGTAATGCAATTGCCCTGTACGTCACCCGGCATTGGTCCGATCGCTGGGGTCGTCGTCCCCTCATCATTGGGGGACTCCTGCTTTGTGGAGCCATGACGGCGTTACTGGGTCAAGGGACAAGCGTGGGGATGGTCTACGTTCTGTCACTCTTTGCTGGTCTCGGCGGTGGTGTCATCAACCCAGCACAGCAGGCAGCCATCGGAGATGTGGTGGCCGGCTACCGGGGAGGAACGGTCTTGGCTTCGGTGCAAATGGCTGCTGACTTCGGTTCAATCGTCGGAACGCTGGCAGCCGGGGCCATTGTGGATGCCTTGGGTTACAGTTGGGCCTTTGGAATCACAGGCATCATCTTGGCGGTAAGTTCGTTGGCATGGGTGCCGGCCCGAGAAACTCTTCCATCTGCCGCCCGCAGCCGACCAGCACCTTCCTCCCTTTAGGTTTCCCCAGGTAGTAGCGGGTAGTATAAGACGCGATGACTACTGTCGAAACATTTTCTGACTTCGACCTGCCCGTTCCGATTCTGCAAGCAATCAGTGACCTAGGTTTCGAGTCCCCCAGCCAGATTCAGGCTGCTACTATCCCCCTGCTGCTCTCCGGGAAAGACGTTGTGGGCATGGCCCAAACCGGTACCGGTAAGACTGCAGCGTTCGGCCTCCCCATGGTGGCCGCCATTGACCCCGAGCTGAAAGCTCCGCAAGCCTTGGTGCTTGCCCCTACTCGTGAACTAGCCCTGCAGGTCGCCGATGCCGTATCGAGCTTCGCGCGGCATCTTCCAGGGGTGAAAGTGCTCCCCATCTACGGTGGACAGTCCTATGGTGTCCAAATTGCGGGTTTGAAGCGCGGTGCCCAGATCATTGTCGGTACCCCTGGACGCATCATCGACCACCTTTCCAAAGGTAAGCTCGATCTTTCCGAACTGCGCTACCTGGTTCTTGACGAAGCCGATGAAATGCTGAAGATGGGCTTCCAAGAAGACGTCGAGGAGATCCTTTCCAAAGCTCCTGAGCACCGTCAGGCAGCACTTTTCTCCGCCACCATCCCGCCGGCGATCCGCCGTATCTCTGAGAACTATCTGTCTGATCCGCAGCAGATCGAAATCGAAACCCCCACCACCACGAATGCCAATATTGAGCAGCGATATGTGGTCGTTAACCAGCGATCTAAGATTGATGCCCTCACCCGCATCCTGGAAGTGGATACCTTTGAAGCAATGATCCTTTTCGTCCGCACCAAGCAGCAGACAGAGGAGATGGCTGATAAGCTCCGTGCACGTGGCTACGGTGCGGCTGCAATTAACGGTGACATGGTGCAAGCCCAACGTGAACGTACCATTAATCAGCTCAAAGAGGGCACCCTCGATATCCTTGTCGCAACCGACGTGGCGGCGCGTGGCCTAGACGTCGACCGCATCAGCTATGTCCTCAACTACGACATGCCCCACGACCCGGAGTCCTACGTGCACCGAATCGGTCGCACCGGGCGCGCTGGGCGGACCGGACAGGCACTCCTGTTCGTGACGCCGCGAGAACGCCGCATGATTAAGCAGATTGAGCGTGTCACCGGCCAGCCCCTCAAAGAGGTCAAGCTGCCCAGCGTGGACGATGTTAACGACACTCGCGTTCGCCGCTTCAACGAATCCATCACCGAAGCTCTGGAAGATGAGCACCTCGACCTTTTCCGTGGATTCGTGCAGCTCTACGCGGCAGATACGGGAGTGGATATAGTCGATATTGCAGCTGCGCTAGCAGTCCGCACTGTCGATGAGACCGAAGGCTTCCTGTTGACCGAGGAACTTGAGGTAGATGATTATCGCGGCCACCAGCGTTCCTTCTCTCATGGCGGGGAGCGCAAAGAAGGGCGGCAGCAATCCCGGAGCGGCAAAGATTTGGTCTCCTACCGTATTGCCGTCGGAAAGCGTCACAAGGCCACGCCGTCGAGCATCGTGGGAGCTATTGCGAATGAAGGCGGAATCAGTAGCGCTGATATTGGCCATATCTCCATTCGCGGGGACTACTCCCTCATCGATATGCCCGCTGACCTTCCCCAAGAGGTTTTCGACAATCTGGAGAAGACGCGGATCTCCGGCCAACTGATCCACCTTGAAGTGGATCCGGGCCCACCGGCTAACCGTCCAGGGGCTCTCAAACAGGCCAAGTGGGAGAAAAAACAGCAGAGCAGCTATATGCGCTCTGACAAGCACTCCCGTAAGTACCGCAACGACCGCACCGAGTGGAACGACCGGAAGAGCCGCAAGGAGTGGAAGAACTCTGCGGACCACGGTCGCGGTGCGTGGAACGAGCGTTCCTCTTCCGACCGGTCCACCAAGAATGACCATTTTGAACGTAAAGATCGTCCTGCTTGGAAGACCCGTTCCCGGAAGAGCTACCAACCTGCTGTAAAGGGCTATTCGAAGAACCGCGGTTTTTCCAACCACAAGCAGAGCAAAAATTACTAAGCCGAACGCCGTGGGCAGAGTCTGCTCGCCGCGGAGAGTGCCCGCCAATCGGCTTGGCTGATGGACAAGTCGTAGTGGACCGCAACGGTAAGGTAGCGGGCCGCGTACCAGCAGCGGCTACCTTTCCATGGTGGAAGCCACTCGCTGGGGGTGCTGTCTGCTTTTTCAATATTGATGTCTCCCGCAACCACCACCAGGTTGCGGGAGATGTCATTAGCGAAGCTCACTCGCTTTCGTTGAGGCCACTGTGCAGCACCCATATCCCATGCCGCGGCAAGTGGGAAGAGGTGGTCGATATGACGTTGCTGCCGCTGGTTGGGAAGGTGACGCCCGGTGTAGGGATCAATACTGGTAGAGAGGAGGCGCAGCATCTCCGAACGAGTATCGATACCGTTGTGGCTGCCAGGGGCATCCGAGTCATCAGTCCATGCAGTGCCGAAACTGCAGCTGGATGAGCCGGTGCAGGCACGTTCGTAACCCAGAATATGTTGGCGTCGGGGGATGATGTGCACACGGTTGAGCAGTGCACGTATCTCCGCGCGGCTCGGACTGCCTGGCCACTGGTGCGTAGGTGGAATCCATTGGGCTGCCGTGACGACGAGAGCCACCAGGGTGGGGAACACCACCCATCCTCCCCAGAGTAGCCATCGACGTCCCCGGAGGCTCCAGAGGTGGACCGGTGTAGTGGAGAAGGCGTGCTGGGTCGTACCGGACTGGAGAGCAGAGTTGTTGGCTTGCACCGGGCTGGTGGTGTCGGTGCACGCGTGGGCGGCGGGAACTGCAGTGTGATGATGTGGTAGCGGCATAGTGGGGACTTCAGTGGTGAGGGGGACTTGGCAGTTAATCACATATGCAAGCGGGACGGGTGAGCTACTTGACGTGCGCCGCGCGAGGACGAGCAGATGAGTGCGTATGTGTGCAGCAGTAAGCAGGCCTGTGAAGGAGTGAAGGGGGTGCTGCTGGTAGCGAAAGCTCCACTATTTTGCCGCCGGCGGCAATGCCGCATCAGAAATTGTCACAGGAGACTGGTTGGATAGAAGTATGACGAGTCCCAGCACATCCTCCTATGAACTCCATGGCCGGTGGATACCGGATCGTGGGTTGATGCTGTGGATTCGAGATTGTGCCGGGGGAGAAGCCCCCGGACGGGTCGCAGACCTGCCTGCGGGTGCCTTCCCGTCCATTATTAGTGACCTTATCCAGCGGGTCCCGGTGTTCCGTTACACCCTGCCTTTCACTGTCATTGGTGAGGGTGGCTATCCTCGTTCTCGGATTGTTCCGTGCCTTGTCATTAGTGCAGGGGCTGCTTTTACTTTTCTGGCCGACTGTGCAGCGTCTGCGACCCCTATCCCCGGCCTCGGGGAAGACTTGCGCTTCCTCGCACATGCCGTAGCAGGGGTTACACGGTGGGTAGAGGCTGGTCGAGTAACACCTCGCCTTTATCGGCATGGCCCCACCTGGTATGCCCACTGGCAGCTTTTGGGTGGTGGCGCGCAACGGGTATGGCTCACCGAGCTCCTTCACACGTTACCGCCAGTGCTTGCCCATAACGGTGGTTTCTCCGCGGTGGAGAGTTTTGTCGATGCTATGACAGCTGAACTATGCCGACAACGCCTGCGGGATCTCCCCCACCGTCCGCGGCAGGCTTTCGTAGAATCACTGATCACTGGAGAGCCTTTTATCGAGGGGACACTCGGGTTTGCAGAACGGCTCCGCGAATGGCAAAACGGAGCAGCAGACACCGATACCGAAGTGGTGCTTCGTCTCCACGAACCACTACCCGACACCCCGGAATGGTGGGGTCTGGAAGTTTCCGTACGTGTCTTGGGCAGTGCCCCGCAACCTCTCATTCCCAGTGTCCTCGACGCTGCCTCATACACTACCGCTACCACGTTGTGGTCGCGGGCGACGGAAGCCTACCCAGCTCTGCTCGACAGCGTGGCAGCAGGGTATGGGGAAGATCGTCTCCTGACGACCGCACAGGCCACCAACTTTGTCACCCAAGGGGTGAACGTCGTGCGGGCACAAGGCATCGTTGTCATGCTTCCCCGGGCCTGGGCTGCTGCCCCGGTGTCCATGCGGTTGCATGTGACTCCGGGGGAAGGCGAACAAGCAGCGCGTTCAGCCGCTACTGGGGCGAAAGTAGGGCTCGACGCCATCTTGGACTACCAATGGCAAGTGGCGTTGGGAGACGTTGTCCTGACACCTGCAGAGCTCTTCGACATTGTGCAAGAACAGTCTGGGTTAGTTCACCTTCGTGATGGGTGGGTGCAGGCAGACCCCATACTGTTGCGCCGGGCAGCAGAATTCATTGCTGCAAAAGGTGGGAAACAGCGTCGGAAAGCGCTGTCTCAAGCCGATCTCGCCGCTACCCAAGAGGGAACTGCGGGGGATGTACTGCAGGAACTTATTAGTGCTGACGCACCAGTACCGGTGACGGGTGCTGCTGGGTCAACTCTGGTGGATGACTTACTAGCGCATCGCGCCGAACCGGTGCATGTCCCCACTGACGATCTTGTCGCCGCCCAGCTGCGCCCCTATCAGCAGCGCGGTGTGGACTGGATAGCCAGTCTCGATGCACTTGGGCAGGGTGGTCTTCTGGCTGATGATATGGGTCTGGGGAAGACTCTCCAGGTGCTCACCGTCCTGGCCCATGACAAAGCGCGTGGAGCAGTGCCCGCAGACTCGGCAGTGCTCGTCGTCTGCCCTATGTCCTTGGCAGCCAACTGGTACCACGAAGCGCAGAAGTTTGCTCCACAATTATCTGTCGCCATTCATCATGGTGCAGATCGGCCAAGTGGGGCAGCATTCCAGGATGTGGTTGTACAGCACGATGTCATCATTACCACCTACAACCTGCTGCATCGAGACCGGGCTGAGCTCACCACAGTGACCTGGTGGCGAGTCGTCTTCGATGAAGCACAGCACTTAAAAAACGTTGCAACGCAGCAATCTCGGGCAGCACGGGCGATCTCCGCAACACATCGCCTAGCACTCACCGGAACCCCCATGGAAAACAACCTGGAGGAGTTTCGCGCTCTTATGGACCTGGTAAACCCAGGCTACCTCGGAACGCAGCACGGCTTCCGTCACCACTACGCGCTTCCCATTGAACGTGACCATGACGACACCATGGCCGCGCAACTGCGCACCTTGACAGCCCCATTCTTGCTCCGCCGACTAAAAAGCGACCCTGCTGTTATCCGCGATCTGCCTGAGAAGAATGAGATGGTCGTCCACGCCACCTTGACAACAGAACAAGCCGGCCTCTACCAAGCCGTGGTCGATGACATGCTTGAGAAGATCAACCAGGCAAAAGGCCTGCAGCGGAAAGGTTCCGTGCTTGCTGCGCTCACTAAGCTCAAACAAGTCTGCAACCACCCTGCTCACTACTTCGGGGATGACTCAGCTGTCCTCCGACATGGACGGCATCGTTCCGGAAAAGTGGCGTTACTGGAAGAACTCCTTTTGACCATCCTCGCCGAAGGAGAAAAGGCGCTCATCTTTACTCAATACAAAGAATTTGGGGACTACCTGGCGAACTACCTACACCAACGGTTTAACGTAGTGGTACCGTTCCTCCACGGATCACTGCGGCGTGAAGAACGCGATGCCATGGTGGAGAGCTTCCAGTCTGCTGGGGGAGCCCCACTCATGGTGTTGTCCCTTAAAGCCGGTGGAACTGGGCTCACACTCACCGCTGCAAACCATGTCATTCATTGTGACCGTTGGTGGAATCCGGCGGTCGAAAACCAAGCCACCGACCGCGCCTATCGAATTGGCCAGACGAAGGACGTACAAGTACGCAAACTCGTCTGTGACGGCACCATCGAAGAGCGTATTGATGACATTATTGCCCACAAATCGACGATGTCGGATCTAGTTGTGGGCACAGGGGAAACCTGGCTCACCGAGCTGGAAGATGACCAGCTACGGGAACTCTTCCGTTTGGAGGTGAAGTAAATGCGAGGACTTGTTGCTCAGAAAAAAACCGGACATTTCGGGCGCACCTGGTGGGGGAAACAGGTGGAACGGGCGTTAGAAGAACCTTATCGGGGACAGGACGGAGTGGTTCGACACCCCCATGTTGCACGTGCGAAGGCACTGGCGCGCAATGGTGCCATCCTCGCAATGGAACATCACGGCACCACCGTTGCGGGCGAAGTACAGGGAAGCCAGCTCGATCCCTTCGCACCCACTATTTCGGGCACGCCGGCTAGCACCGACACCATCGCAGAAGTGCGCGCTGCTATCGCCCGTCATCCCGGCTCTGCAGAACAGATTATTGCGGGATCTCTTCCCACGTTCCTCGAAGATCTTCTCCCGCTCCACGCACATGATCTCCGGTGTGCGTGCACTTGTCCTGTATCTACAGGACACTGCTCACATACCTTGGCACTGGGATATCTGCTAGTAGAACGCATGGATCGAGATAGCGAGTGGTATCTCCAGCTCCGTGGTATCTCTCTTGCAGATGTCTTGGTTTCGGCTGATCCCCTCGACGAGGCAGCAGCATCAGACTCCACCGACGAGCCTGATACATCTACCACCGCACTTCGGGAGAGAAGAGACACAGAATCCGGTAGTGCATCCGTGCGCGGGCAGGTTCCACAGGGGGCGGCAGCGCACCTCATCACCCGACCCACCCTGGAACCAGCTCAAGCGCAGGCCCCTGATTCCCCCATTGCGCTTGACCCTCAGCGCTACTGGGCACTTTCCGGAGAGCTACCAGACCTCCCAAACCCTCTCCCCAACCCGGCTTACCACGACCTCGACCCCGTGCAGTGGATGGCCGCAGCGAGCACCTACACTTCTGACCCAGTCAATAAACTCACTCTCGAATCCGATCTACACGACGCGTGGGACTATCTTGTCGAACGCGACATCTCCCCAACCGTCACCAAGGAGTACTCCGATGAGTAACCCAATGCGCCTCCTCCATAGCAGCGACTGGCACATCGGGATGACGCGCCGTCACCTGTCAGAAAGTAAACAGGCAGTCTTTCGTGACGCACGCCTGCAGGCCATCGAGCAACTCTGCAACCACGCCGCAGAACTGGACGTCGCTAGCGTCGTTGTCGCAGGCGACGTCTTCGATGGGAACCAACTTGATAGCAATACCATCATCTCCCTCCTAGAAATGGTGGGTGAACTGACCTGCCCGGTAGTGCTCCAACCCGGTAACCATGACTCCTACCGGCGAGACAGCGTCTACCAGTCACCTGCCTTCCGCACCCATCAACCAGACAATGTCCTCGTCCCCAATACACCCGGAGTACTACGAGACATCCCAGGACTCGAGCTCATCGTCGGTCCCTATACTGATCGGTACCCCACTGAAAACCCACTCTTTACTGCTCTGCGGCAGTGCGCGCACACTCCCAAAGAACCTGGCACATACCGAGTAGGACTAGCGCACACAGGTGTTGACGCCTTCGCCCCACGCATGGACGATGCCACCGGAGCAGAAATTGTCCCCGTCGCTGCACTCGAGGAGGCCTGCCGCAGCTATCAGCTCGACTACCTCGCCCTCGGAGACAGACACTCACAAACACAGGTGGGGGAGAGCGGCCGGATCTGGTACTCCGGAAGCCCCGAAGTAACTGATTTCGATGACGTCGAAAAAAACTCAGGCCAGGCGCTTCTCGTCACACTGCACGACGACACCTGTACAACTGAACCACTCACCTGCGGGAAATGGTCCTTCCGAACCTTTCGACGTGACATCCACAGCACCGCTGATATCGCACAGCTCTCCCACGAATTTGCGGAAATACCCAACAAACGACGCACTGCCGTTCGGCTTGGGCTCAACGCCACCCTCACCGTCGAAGACATGGCCGCATTAGATACTGCCCAAGCGCAATGGGAAGGAATATTCGCAGGATTCCGCCTATGGGAACGGAATAGCTCACGGCACCTTCTCCCATCCCTCACTGGACTACAAGCGCGACTGGCCGGGTATGTAGCAGAGGCGGCTGAGGAACTCTCACAGCTAGCCGACACCGGTGACGAGACCGCACAAGATGCCCTCACTCTGCTCTACCGACTTACCGTGGAAGGAGAACACCAGTAATGCGACTCCACTCCATCACCCTGCAGGACTACCGCGGTATTGCGGAACGCCACATCGACTTCGACGACCACGGCATAACCGTGATCGCCGGGCCCAACCAATCCGGAAAATCGAGCGTTATTGAAGCCATTAACCTCGTTCTCACCGAGAAAGCGACCTCTACCAAAAGCGCAGTGACCGCCATTCGGCGCAGTGGCGTCGATCGCCCCGCCATCGTCGAGCTTGATGCCACCATCGGCGGTGAACGCTTCACTCTGCGCAAAGAGTTCGGACGTGGGCGGCAAGCAGGCACCACCCTCATCTTCGCCACCGGGCATAAGGCAGCACTACGCGGCGACCCCGCCCATAACTATGTACAAGATCTCCTCCGCGACCATGAGGACATGGCACTTTTTGCCGCCCTGAGCTTCCTCCAAGGAAAGGACCTGTCGAGCTTCGAACTCACAGATGGACAGTCCGCCCTCCAAGCAGCTCTTGATGCGGCCGCGAGTGGAAACAACGACACACTCTCGGGAGACCACCTGCTGGAG
Source organism: Lawsonella clevelandensis (assembly GCF_001293125.1). NCBI lineage: Bacteria > Bacillati > Actinomycetota > Actinomycetes > Mycobacteriales > Lawsonellaceae > Lawsonella > Lawsonella clevelandensis. Next base: position 365,933 of record NZ_CP009312.1, on the reverse strand, counting down.
GCGGCGCAGGCGGAATTCAGCCAGTACTTCACCACAACAGGACGCCTCACCAAAGAACGAGCGAACGAGCTCAAACGCGAAAAGATGCTTGCCCAAGAGGTAGCTGAACTTGCCGAACACGTCGCCGAAACGGAACGGACTGCCCAAGAACTCGATGGCCTCGAACAGCAACGAGAACACCTCGCACACCAGCGGACCGAAACAGAAGCCCGGCTGCAGAGCCTCACCGCACACGCAACTGCCCATGCCGAGCAACAACGCCAGCAGGCTGCCCTCGCCGCACAGCTGAGGACAACCGAGGCGCAGCGCGCAGCGGCTGCCTCACGCGTGCAAGCAGATGAAGACCTCGCCCAGCAACACGCGGCTATTAGCGAACGCATGACCCGCATCGAACAACAACAGGCTGAGCTCACGCAGCTAGATGACGCCGCGCTACACCAGCTCATCGACCAGCGTGACCAGCTGGCAGTAGCCGTCGCACACTACACCCAGGCTGCGGAGATTATGGACTTTCTCCGCAGGGAAAGCCTCCACCACGAAGAGGAAGCACAAGCAAAACGTCTCGCACAGGCTGCGAAACAGGCCTCCGAACACCTGCACACCATCCCGCACGACGCCGACGTTTATCGGCACGCCGAGCAACTAAAGGCCGATATTGAGGGCCTCCAACGCGTTCTCTCGGTAAGCTCCGGAACCATCACCGTAACGCCCCACCCCGGAAGTGACGTACTGTGTAACGGCAGCCTGCTCACCAGTGCCCACACCGAGAATATTTCCCGGCCACTCTCTATCGAAGTGCCAGGACACGTCACCATCACTCTGCAACCCGCTGCAGAAGCAGCCGACCGCGACGCACAGCTCAGCCGGCTCATCGTCGACTATCAGGCGGCCCTCGACACCTTGCACGTCTCAGACTGGACACAGGCATGCACGCAGGCAGACGCATGGGAGGAAGCCAATCGCGTCCACCATGACGCCGCTGCGGAATACCGCGCCTTTACGACTCTCCACCCCGAATCGCGCCGGCTGGAAGAAGCACACCAGCTCACCCAAGAATGTGCCGGCTACCCCAGCGGCCTTCTCGACCAAGGACGGGCGGGAACATTAGATGTCCTCCCTGCAGCTGACGTGGACGAACTACAGAGTGCCCTTAGCGAAGCAAAGCAACGGGCAGAAGTAGCACAACGTGACTATGAGGTGTTTGCCAGCAAACGTGACATACTTGCGCAAGAGCTAGCCGCAGCACAACAGGACTACGCACAGCTTGACCCACTTGACCAAGCGGCGAGAACCGCACACCAGGAGAAACTAACCAGTCTCACCACCGCCGCAGCGACACAGCAAGCAGAACTTACACAGTGCGAGAAGCGTACCGCCGCATTCGCCGACACCACCGAAGCAGTTGCGGACAACACCCGCATACTGGAGTCTCTCCGCTCCTCCTACGATGACGCCGACAGCAAGTACCACCGGCTCCAAGGCGTGCTCGACACCCACATGTCCGCCGGATACCATGCCGCACTAGTCGAGAAACGCGCCCAACACCACGATCTTCACGAACACATCCAGCGGACCACAGCCGCCGCAGATGCCGCACGGTTACTCCGCGACACGCTAGCTGCCGCCCGCCAGCGCGCCGCCGCCCGCTACCAAACCCCCTATGTGAAGACACTCACGCACCTTGGCCAACGCGTATGGGGTGACCACTTCTCCGTCACCGTCGCCGACAACCTCACGATTGTTAGTGCGGTCACCCGGCCCAACGGCATCCCTATCGCCTATAGCGATCTCTCCACCGGTACCAGAGAACAACTGGCAGTGCTCTCTCGCCTCGCCTGTTACCAGCTTGTGGAGCAAGGGCATGTCCCCGTCATTCTCGATGACATCCTGGGATACTCTGACCCCACTCGTCGAGAAGATATGGCGGCTGCCATCGAGACGGCGACCAGTCTCGCCACCAGCGATCCCGCAATGGCCGGACAACTCATCATCTTTACCTGCGATAGCAGCCGTTTTGCGAGCGTCCCTGGCAAGCACTACACCTGGGAACAACCGCTTGACTAGCCCCCACAAAGGTGTTCTGCACTCCCAGAACAGCACATTCTACCTGGTAAAATAAATGTAACAAGGCCCGCCTTAACGGCGGGCCTTGGCGTTAGTGCCCCCGACACGAATCGAACGTGCGACCTTTGGTACCGGAAACCAATGCTCTATCCCCTGAGCTACGGAGGCGTAACGAAATAAGAGTGTACCAGCCAGTCCGCTCTACTACTAAAGCGTTCAACCTGGACGGGTAACACTTTAGCGCCTTTACCACGTAGAATATTCAATCGTGACGCCTGCAGAACTAGGAAAAGTCGTCCTCGCTGCCCTGCAGCAGGTCGCTGAAGAACAGAACCTTGACTCCACCCTCCTCCCCGCAGAGGTGGCAGTGGAGCGCCCCCGCAACCCGGAGAACGGCGACTACGCCACCACTATTGCTCTGCAAAGCGCCAAGAAACTCAGCACCAACCCGCGTCTGCTCGCTACTCAGCTAGCCGCCCAGCTGGCCACCTCCACTGCCATCGCGGAAGCGACGGTGGCGGGCCCCGGTTTCGTCAACATTCGCCTCGCTGCCGATGCTCAGGGTGAACTCGTCAACACCATTCTTGCTGCTGGAGCAGACTTCGGTAGGGGAGACAGTTTCGCCGGGAAACGCATCAACCTCGAATTTGTGTCCGCCAACCCAACCGGCCCCATTCACCTCGGTGGAACCCGTTGGGCTGCCGTCGGCGATGCGCTCGGGCGCGTCATGGAGGCGGAAGGGGCACGAGTCACCCGCGAGTACTACTTCAATGACCACGGCACGCAGATCGATCGCTTCGCCCGCTCTCTCGTCGCGGCCGCACTGCACCAGCCCACCCCCGAAGACGGTTATGCAGGCGCCTATATTGACGACATTGCCGGCATGATCGTTGCCAACAACCCCGGTGTCTGTGGCCTCCCCACGGAGGAACGCCAGGAGGTCTTCCGCAGCCAAGGTGTGGAGATGATGTTTGCGCATATCAAGCGCACCCTCCACGAGTTCGGCACCGACTTCGACGTGTACTTCCACGAAAACTCGCTTTTCGAGGACGGCGCCGTCGATGCCGCAATCGGCATCCTCAAAGAGTCTGGCAACCTCTACTTTGCTGATGGAGCCTGGTGGCTACGCTCCTCCGACTTCGGTGACGATAAGGACCGCGTCGTCATCAAATCTGACGGGAATGCCGCCTACATTGCCGGCGATATCGCCTACGTGAAGAACAAGTTCGACCGTGGTCACGACCTCTGCATCTACATGCTGGGGGCAGACCACCACGGCTATATCGCCCGTCTGAAGGCAGCCGCTCAGGCACTCGGCTACAACCCCGACGGAGTAGAGGTCCTCATTGGACAGATGGTCAATCTGGTGCGTGACGGTAAATCCGTCAAAATGTCAAAGCGCGCCGGCACCGTCATCACCCTCGACGACCTAGTCGAAGCGATCGGTGTAGACGCCGCCCGCTACTCCATGATCCGCTCTTCGGTGGACTCCAGCTTGGATATTGACCTGGAACTCTGGGCTTCCAAGTCCAATGACAACCCGGTCTTCTACGTGCAGTACGCACACGCTCGCCTATGCTCTCTGCAGCGTAAAGCAGACGAACTTGGCATCACCCGCGACGCCGCCGACCTCGCACTCCTCACCCACGAGCGCGAAGGCGACCTTATTCGTACCCTCGGCGAATTCCCCACAGTCGTCGCAAGTGCTGCGGAACTGCGGGAACCCCACCGAGTTGCCCGTTACCTGGAAGGCCTCGCCGCCTCCTACCACCGGTTCTACGATTCGTGCCAGGTTCTCCCCAAAGCAGATAGCGTCGACAACGATGAAGACGCAGCTCTTCACTCAGCCCGCCTAGCCCTGTGTGCTGCAACCCGCCAAACTCTCGACAACGGCCTGCAGCTCCTCGGCGTTACCGCACCGGAGCGCATGTGACCGTCAACCCCGCAGGATCCCGCCACGAAACTCACGAAGTCGCAGATCTTATGGGAGTGCGTAAGCCTCCCGCAGATATGAATGATTTGCCAGCCATCGTCTGGCCCAAGACGACCGATCGCAATGCTGACGGTGTCGTCACCATTGGGGGCGTCGCCATCACCGACCTGGTAGCCGAATACGGCACTCCTCTCTTCGTCTTGGACGAAGAGGACTTCCGCACCCGCGTCGCCACCATGGCAGAATCCTTCGGTGGTGCCCACAACGTGCACTACGCTGCCAAGGCTTTCCTCTGCGGAGAAGTTGCCCGCTGGATTAATGAGGCAGGTCTCTGCATGGATGTCGCCTCTGGTTATGAGATGGGTGTTGCCCTCGCCGCTGGATTCCCAGCCAGCCGCATGACGCTGCACGGCAATAACAAGTCCGTCGCGGAGCTCCGTCGAGCTGTTGAGATTGGCGTTGAGCACGTTGTAGTGGACTCCCTCTACGAGATCGATCGGCTCAACGCAGTGGCCGGAGAGCTGGGGAAACGCCAAAACGTTTTTGTCCGCGTCACCTGTGGAGTGGAAGCGCACACGCATGACTTCATTGCCACCGCCCACGAGGATCAGAAGTTCGGTTTCTCTCTCGTCAGCGGCCAGGCTGCGGAAGCCGTGCGACGTGTCATTGAAGCTGACAATCTCATCCTCAACGGTCTCCACAGCCATATTGGCTCCCAGATCTTCGATGTTGCCGGCTTCGACATGGCGGCGCACCGTATCATTAAGTTCTTCGCAGCCATTGTCGACGAGTATGGTCCAGAAGCAACAGAGGGCTTCTCCATTGTTGACCTTGGTGGTGGATTCGGCATTGCCTATCTTGAGTCTGATGATCCGCCCACTATCCCCGAGATTGCCGCGGATCTGCGCGCTATTGTGGAAAAGGAAGCTGCCGCTGCTGGTATCCCCACCCCCCAGCTGATGGTGGAGCCGGGACGGTCTATCGCCGGCCCCTCCATGGTGACTCTCTACACCGTTGGTACTTTGAAAGACGTGGTGCTGCCCTCTGGTGTCACCCGCCATTATGTGGCAGTGGACGGAGGTATGAGTGACAATATTCGTACCGCCCTCTACGATGCTGAATACGATTGTCGGCTCATCAACCGCATCACCGACGCAGAACCCGCACTTTGCCGAGTTGTGGGCAAGCATTGCGAAAGCGGCGATGTTGTCGTCCGTGACACGTGGCAGCCCGCAGATGTCCACCCAGACGATATCCTGGGTGTAGCGGCCACCGGCGCATACTGCTACGCCATGGCTAGCCGCTACAACATGCTGACCCGACCCGCCGTCGTCGCGGTACGTGAGGGCAAAGCCCGACTCATCCTTCGTCGAGAAACGCTCGACGATCTGCTTAGCCTGGAGGTTTCATGACCCGCGAAGCTCACACCGAACTCTGTCAGTCCGAGGTTGGCGTTGCCATTCTCGGTATGGGAACGGTGGGCACTGAAGTAGTTCGTCTTCTCAACGAGCACGGTGATTCCTTCACTCACCGCATTGGGGCTCCCGTCGTCATTCGCGGTATCGCCGTCCGTGACACCTCTCGCGATCGCGGTGTGGATCCCAGTCTCATTACCGATGACGCCCAAGCTCTCGTTGACCGTCCCGACGTTGACGTTGTTGTCGAGGTTATCGGCGGCATCGAGGGATCCCGCCAGCTCTTGCTCTCGGCTCTTAAGCAGGGAAAGTCCGTCGTTACCGCCAATAAGGCACTGGTTGCTGCCCACGCTGCAGAACTTGCCGCCGCAGCCGATGAGTCCCAGGTGGACCTTTACTTCGAAGCTGCCGTCGCCGGGGCGATCCCGATCATTGGCCCCCTTAAGCGGTCGATGGCGGGTGACGAGATTCAGCGCGTCATGGGTATCGTCAACGGCACCACAAACTTCATCCTCTCCGCAATGGACGAAACCGGCGCCGACTATGCTGAGACCCTCGCGGAAGCCGGTCGACTGGGCTATGCCGAAGCCGACCCGACTGCTGACGTGGAAGGCTTCGACGCTGCCTCGAAGGCAGCTATTCTCTCCACTCTGGCGTTCCACTCTCGTGTGACGGCCAACGATGTGTACCGCGAAGGCATCACCAAGATTACCCAGCAGGACATCAAGTCTGCCCGCAAGCTCAACTGCACGATCAAACTGCTGGCAGTGTGCGAGCGCATCATTTCTGAGGACGGTTCACAGTCCGTTTCCGCCCGCGTTTACCCGGCTCTCGTTCCGCTCACCCACCAGCTGGCCACCGTTAATGGTGCCTTCAATGCGGTGTTCCTGGAAGCCGAATCCGCCGGACAGATCATGTTCTATGGACCCGGTGCAGGCGGAGCTCCCACCGCTTCCGCGGTGCTGGGCGACCTGGTTGCCGCTTCCCGTAACGTTGTGCATGGGGGACGTGCTCCGGGAGATAACACCTACGCCAACCTGCCCATCGCTGAATTCGGCGACGTGCAGACCCGCTACCTCGTCAACATGCATGTGGTGGACGAAAAAGGCACCCTTTCCAAGGTCGCTGAAGTGTTCGCCAACCATGACATCTCCATCGCCACCGTCCACCAAGATGATGTAGTGGAGAATGAAGACGGCACTAACATTGATCCCGATGGTAAGTTTGCTCGCCTGGCAGTGGTCACCCACCGCGCTAGCGAAGCTAACCTCGCCGCATGTGTGGAATCCCTTGGTAACTCTGAAAGTGTTGTCAAGGTGACCTCGGTGCTCCGTATGGAAGGCCAGGACAACTAGGCCGCTCGCCACGGGACGGCAGGACGACCACTCATTAAAGGAGACTCATCGTGAAAGATGGGATGGCCGAAGCACGCATGCTTCCGGTTGGCGCAAAGGCCGCTATTCGTGTACCCGCCTCTAGTGCGAATCTTGGCCCCGGCTTTGACACCCTCGGTTTGGCACTGGGAATTTGGGATGACGTCTCCTGCGAAGTCATCGACTCTGGCCTTGTTATTGAGGTCACTGGTGAGGGCGCGGGGGAGGTGCCTCTCGACGAAGGGCACCTCGTTTACCGTGCATTCCGTGCTGGCATGGAAGCTAACGGGTACGATGTGCCGGGGTTGCGGCTGGTCTGCCACAACCGTGTTCCGGAATCACGCGGATTGGGTTCCTCAGCAGCTGCTGCAGTCGGTGGCGTTGCACTGGCCGACGCACTCTGCGATCGTCCTTTCGAACTGAAACGGATGGTACAGATCTCCTCGGAGTTTGAAGGCCACCCTGATAATTCCTCCGCGGCGGTGCTTGGCGGCATGGTGGTCTCCTGGGCAGATCAACCGGGCTTTGCCAACACGTCCTACCACGCTATTCGGCTCGATGTGCACCCGGATATTCGGGCCACCGTCCTCGTGCCATACTCCCGCTCATCCACGGAGGAAACCCGTGCAGTTCTGCCCTCCATGGTGCCGCATCAGGATGCCATTTTTAATGTCTCGCGTGCAGCAATGATGATGCTGGCTATGACGAAGTGTCCCGATCTGCTTTTTGATGCCTCAGATGACCGTCTCCATCAACGCCAGCGGGCAGCCGCACTGCCCGTCACCACCCGGTGGATTCGCCGACTGCGTGATCGTGGATTGGCTGCCATGGTGTCTGGTGCCGGTCCAACCGCCTTGTGTCTCCATGTAGGTGGCTTCCCGGCAGACTTGCAGGCGGAAGCTGAGGAAGACGGATTGCGTGTTCTGCACCTCGATATCTGCGAGGGTGTCCAGCGGGTTTATTAACCGCATGGTCATGTCTTTCTTGCTTAGCTGCTGTTTGTGCAGCTATTCTAGAAGTGTCCCACCACCAGTTAGGGCGTGTAACGCAGGCATGACGTAGCCATCTGCTAATCGCAGAACGTTACTGACAGTCATTGCCTCTGTGTGGAATCTGAAGGACATTCCCCGTTTCTGAACAGCTCTCGTGCTCCTCTCAGAAGTACATGCTGTGAGGGAGAATCATATGAAGCCCCCTATGCTCTCCTGCGTAGGGATGAAAGGACATCCGTGACTAGTACGGACACTATGGATAATGCTGCATTGGCAGAACCCACCCGCTCCCGCCGCGGTAAAGGCGAAGGACTCTCCTCGATGGTCATCCCCGAACTCCGGAAAATGGCTGCCGAAATGGGCATTAAACGCACCTCTGGAATGCGCAAAGGCGACCTCATCGAAGCTATCCAAGCTCAGCAGCGCGGTGGCAATCACAAATCTCAGGGAAACAAAGACTCTCAGCCTGCACCGCAGAGTGGTGCAGCCACGTCTGCTGGCAATGCCGTAGAAAAGGCGAAGGCTGCAGACGACAGTGGAAAGAAGTCTGGCGCCTCCGAACAGAAGAACGACCAGCTGGGACAAGCCAAGAAGGACACCGCCGATAACGACGGTAACGATAACCGTCCTCGGCGCCGGCGCAACCGCAGTAATAACAACGGTAACTCTGGCGGAAACACTAACAGCGGTAGCAATGGTAATGCCGGAAACGCATCCGCTAAAGCCAATGTGGGGGGAAACTCGAACGGTAATTTCGCAAAGAATAGCGGCGCCAATAGTACAAAGGGTAGTAACGCTGGCGCGAAGGGCGGCAATAGCACTGCCGATGGTGGTAATGCTGCTGCTCATGGCGTGAAAGATAACGCAAACGAGAAGAGCGACGGTAACCAAGACGGTAACAACAATCGCAACCGCAATCGTCGGGACCGCAACAATCGTCGGGACCGCAACAATCGCAATAACAGCCGCAACCGGGATGACCGCGATACTGAGATTCGAGAAGGCGATGTGCTGCAACCTGTCGCGGGCATTCTCGACATTCTCGAGAATTACGCGTTCGTCCGTACCTCCGGCTATTCCGCTGGCCCGCATGATGTTTACGTGTCGATGAATATGGTGCGCAAGGCTGGTCTGCGCCGCGGTGACGCCATCGTGGGGGCGGTGCGGATGCCGCGCGAAGGCAGCAAACAGAACCACAATAATCGGCAGAAGTTTAACCCCCTCGTGCGGATCGACTCCGTCAATGGATTGACCCCGGAGCTAGCCGCCCAGCGCCCCGAGTTTTCTAAGCTCACCCCGCTGTACCCCAACCAGCGGCTGCGCCTGGAAACTACCAAGGAGAACATCACCACCCGGCTTATCGACCTCATCATGCCGATCGGTAAAGGTCAGCGGGCCCTCATCGTGTCGCCCCCGAAAGCCGGTAAAACCACCGTGCTGCAGGCGATCGCCAACGCCATCACCACCAACTACCCCGAATGTCATCTGATGGTGGTGCTGGTTGATGAGCGCCCGGAAGAAGTGACGGACATGCAGCGTAGCGTGAAGGGCGAAGTTATCGCCTCCACCTTCGACTGCCCGCCCTCCAACCACACCACCGTGTCCGAACTCGCCATCGAGCGGGCCAAGCGACTAGTGGAACAAGGTATGGATGTTGTTGTGCTGCTGGACTCCATTACCCGTTTGGGTCGTGCATACAACAACAGTTCCCCCGCATCGGGTCGCATCTTGTCCGGCGGTGTGGACTCCACCGCGCTCTACCCGCCGAAACGCTTCCTCGGTGCCGCCCGCAACATCGAAAATGGTGGTTCGCTCACCATTATCGCTACTGCCATGGTGGAGACTGGTTCCGCTGGCGATACTGTCATCTTTGAGGAGTTCAAGGGTACGGGTAACGCGGAGCTGAAGCTTGATCGCCGTATCGCAGAGCGGCGTGTCTTCCCCGCTATCGATCTCAACCCCTCCGGTACTCGCAAGGATGAGCTGCTGCTGGGTGCTGAGGAATACCAGATTGTCCACAAGTTCCGCCGGGTGCTCTCCGGTCTCGAGCCGATTCCGGCCATTGAGCTTGTCATCAAGCAACTCAAGAAGACCAAAAACAACCGCGAATTCCTCATGCAGATCGCAAAGACGACCCCCAATATGGACGAGGAGGCCTAAGACCTGTGGCTACCGCAGTTTCTGCAGTAGATGACGTCCTATCGGAATATGCCGGGCTTGAGGCCCAGCTCGCCGACCCGGAGTTGCATAACGATCAGGCCGCTGCCCGTCGTGTCGCTAAGCGTTTCGCTGAGCTCGGCCCGGTGGTCAAGTGCTACCGCGAGCTCCAGCAGGCACAAGACGATCTGGAAGCTGCACGTGAACTGGCTGATGAAGACGCTTCTTTCAAGGAAGAGGCGGCCCGGTTGGAGCTGGTTGTTGCCAGCCTGGAAGAACAGCTCACGGATCTGCTGGCGCCCCGCGACCCGCATGATGGTGACGATATCGTGCTGGAAGTGAAGTCTGGCGAGGGGGGGGAAGAGTCTGCACTCTTTGCGGCTGACCTCGCGCGTATGTACACCAAGTATTTCGACAAGCTTGGTTGGCGGGTAGAAGTGCTCGATGCCACCGAATCCGATATGGGCGGATACAAGGATATCTCTATGTCGGTAAAGACCCGTGAGCCCAGCCGTGATGGGGTCTGGTCCAAGATGAAGTTTGAAGGTGGCGTCCACCGTGTGCAGCGTGTGCCTGTCACTGAATCGCAGGGACGTATTCATACCTCTGCAGCCGGTGTCTTCGTCTTTCCCGAGCCGGAGGAAGTGGAAGAAATTGAGATCGATGAGAAGGATATTCGCATCGACGTCTACCGTTCTTCCGGCAAGGGCGGCCAGGGCGTTAATACCACCGACTCGGCAGTGCGTATCACCTACCTGCCCACAGGTCTTATCGTCACCTGTCAGAATGAGCGTTCCCAGCTGCAGAACAAGATCCGTGCAATGCAGGTGTTGAAGGCGCGTTTGCAGGCTATTCGGGAAGAGGAAGCGGCTGCCGAATCTGCCTCCGGACGTACCGATCAGGTTCGTACCGTGGACCGCTCGGAACGCATCCGTACCTACAATTTCCCGGAAAACCGTATTACGGACCACCGTATTGGGTATAAGGCCCACAACCTTGACCAGGTGCTCGATGGGGATATGGGAGAGCTCATTGATGCGTTGGTAGAAGCAGATCGTAAAGCCCGCATTGAAGCGGAGTAATACCCGGTGAATAACCCATTGCAACTTGTGCTCCCCCCTGACCTGTCAGTGCGCACCCTGTTGCGGTGGGGTTCTGACTGTCTCTCGGCGGCTGGGGTGGCATCACCCACCGCGGAGGCGCGTCTGCTGGTGGCGGCTGTGATTCCCTGTGAACCATCCGAGCTCATCCTGCACAGTGGCACTTCTGTAAACGATATACAGGGGGAGACGCTACGTACTTGGGTAGTGCGCCGTATGTCCCGTGAACCTCTTCAACACATCCTCGGAGAGGCTCCGTTCTGCGATTTTTCGGTTGTAGTAGGGGAGGGTGTGTTCATTCCCCGCCCGGAAACCGAACTGTTGGCGCAATGGGCCATCGATACGTTGCGTAGTGTGCAGCAGTCCCAAGGTAAGACCGTGACGGGAGAGATACAGGGCGGGGAGCTTCGGTCGTTACACATCCTCGACGTGTGTGCAGGGTCCGGAGTGCTTGCTCTCGCCTTGGCACGTGCATTCCCCACTGCCGAGGTGTGGGCAGTGGAGTATTCCATGCGGGCGCTGCAGTACCTCCATCGCAATGTGGAGAAGCTTGCCCCACAGGTGAGGGTTGTGGAAGGAGATGCTGCATTGCCCTATGACACGTGGGGTATCCCCAGTGGAAGCGTCGATCTTGTGGTGTGCAATCCACCCTATGTGCCTACCGGGAGTGTTGTTGACCAGGAGACCGCAGAGAGTGATCCTGCCGATGCGGTGTTCTCCGGGGAGGATGGGCTGGTGCTGAGTCGTCTGATTCTTCGCCATCTTCCGTTTCTCCTTTCACCCGGTGCGGTGGTGGGAATGGAGCATGATGATGTGACGGGGGAGGCGCTCTGCCAAGAGGCGTCACTAGCTGGTTATAGTGACTGTAGAGATCATTATGATTTGGCAGGCCGTCCGCGTTTTATGACGGCCCACTGGTGCCCGGATGGGCATCGCCCCGGAAGGACAGCCGGATGACGACCTACACCTGTACTCCTGGCCATGACCGCACTGCCGCACTCGCGGCAGCGGCGGCTGCGCTTGCTGCAGGCCAGTTGGTTGTTACTCCGACCGATACTGTGTATGGGGTTGCCTGCGATGCGTTTTCTCCGGCTGCAGTAGCTGCCCTGTTAGCAGCTAAACACCGGGGTCCCGATATGCCAGTGCCAGTTCTAGTTGGCTCATGGCAGGCTGCGGAAGACATCGCAGGGGAGTTACCTACAGTGGCACTCGCGCTGATGAAGGCGTATTGGCCGGGAGGCTTAAGTGTAGTGGTCCCGCAGGCCCAGTCTGTCGAGTGGGATTTGGGGGAGACAACACAGTCCGTCATGCTTCGGATGCCGTTGAATGCGGTAGCAGTGGACTTGCTGCGGCGCACCGGCCCCTTGGGGGTGTCGTCGGCTAATATCACTGGGCATCCACCAGCCACAGCTATTGAGCAGGCTGAGGAGCAGCTTGGGGAAAGTGTTGCCATCTACCTGGATGGTGGACCTGCCGATATTGGTACGGCGTCCACTATTGTTGACGTTACATGTGACCCTCCGCGCATTATCCGGGAGGGTGCCATTACTGCTGACGATATCGCCCGGGTCGTGGGTGTGCCCACGACCGTGCTGCTGCGCCCTGCGATGTAACGCTGAGAGAAAGAGAGAGCATCATTTCCGCTCCACTGGTACGAACGCTAGCTGACGCTTCTATGTTTGGCGTCGCTGGTGGCCTAGGTGTGCCGTGGCGAGAGTTAGGGCTGGTGCTGCTATCGTCGCTCATCGTTGCTTTTCTCATTACTGGTCTGGTCCGTAAGATTGCGATCCGTGGTGGGGCGATGGCTATTCCTCGTCAACGTGATGTCCATGTGATTCCGATTCCACGGTGGGGTGGTGTGGGCATCTTCCTGGCGGTTATCACCGGCTATATCATCGCTTCCAACCTCCCGGCGCTTCAGAACGGTTTTCAGTTTGTGCCTGATCTGAAGGCTGTGATGGTGGGGTCGTGCCTCATCGTCTTGCTGGGCATCGTCGATGACCGGTGGGGCCTTGATGCTGTTACCAAGTTGCTGGGGCAAATCGTGGTGGCGAGCATCATGGTGGTGATGGGTCTCTCCTGGACTCAGATTTATATTCCCTTCGGGGGAATTAATAACCTCGTCCTGGATCCGTGGCAGGCTGGCTTTTTCACCGTGTTGTTGGTGGTGACCATCATTAATGCGGTGAACTTCGTGGATGGTCTGGACGGATTAGCGGCAGGGCTGGGGACAATCGCCTCCCTCGCCATTATGGTGCTGTCGGTGCACCTGTTGTCGGAGCAAGAGGGGGCAGTATCTGCTTATCCACCAGCGATTATTTCCGTTGTCTTGGCAGGTGCGTGCCTCGGATTTTTGCCGCATAACTTCCAGCCCGCGCGTCTCTTTATGGGGGATTCTGGGTCGATGCTCATCGGCCTCAACTTGGCTGCCGCGTCGACCTCCGCCTCGGGGCGCATCTCACTCTCCGCCTATGGGGTAGGGGACTTGGTCGTTTTGCTTTCGCCACTACTGGTGGTGATAGCAGCCATGTTCATCCCGCTACTGGACCTCATCATGGCGGTGATTCGCCGGACGCGTGCCGGGGTAAGCCCATTTACCCCGGACAAGATGCATTTGCATCATCGTCTCCTGCGGGTGGGACATTCGCAGCGCCGTTCAGTTCTGATCATCTACCTCTGGGTGGGGTGGCTCACCACGGCCGCGGTCACGCCCATGCTGGTGCCGTGGCAGGTCTACTTTCCGCTCATTATCTTGCTGGCGCTTATCGTCGCAATCTTGACGTATCTGCCGCGCGTTCAACAGCGCTGGGTTGGCCTACGCGTGCGGCAACAGGTATCTTCCACGTCATCCCGGCGCTCTGCGACGGTTCGGCAGCAGCCGGCGGTCCGCCAATCTCGGGCGCCCCGTTTACCGTGCCGTGTTCGTACACGGAATGACCATCACATTCTGCGAGAGGAACCGACCAATGAGTAACGCCCCCGCTGACGCAGCACCAGCTGCTGGTCAACCGGATCCGCAGCAGTCGGAAGCGGTACAGTCCACAGCTGCACAGTCATCCCAGTATCGAGAGGAGAAACCGCTCCCGCTACTTAATGCTTTGCGCAATGGAGCTATCGGGTTGGCGGTGGTGCTGCTGCTGAGTATGGTCGTCGGCTGGTTTGTGGCCGGTGCCGCTGGTATTTGGGGGGCTGTGATGGGGGGTCTCATAGCAGGTGTGTTTGAACTCATCACTGTGGTGATGGTGTTGCTCACTCGAAATCTTCCGCCGGCGACGACGATGGCCATCATTATGGGTAGTTGGCTGCTGAAGATTCTCATTGCGCTAGTTGTCGTTGCTGCTATTAAAGGATTGGCGTTCTATGATCGCGGCACATTTGTTGCGGTGATGGCAGTGGCATTGGTGGTTGTTTTGGCAGCTGAGACCGTGGGTGTGAAAAAGACGCAAGCCGCTTACGTTACGCCATTCTCAAAAGAGGACTAGTATTTCTGTTAGTGCGTATCGGCGAGTAACCGAGAACCTAAAGGGCAACAGGTTGTCTCGTAGATCACATTTTGTGCTGTTTTCTAGTAAAAAAGAGAGCAGTGCAGTGACACAAGATCATGTGTAATCGCTCGCAGTGAACCGTGCCATAGTCGTCTCTTGCAGATAGGCCTTTTCTGCCGTGCCTGTTAGGGGTGTCTTGTCGTGTTTACTGGCGCCACACATGTGTATGCGGTTCCATTCCATGAGGGGAGAGACCACTGATCAGCTCAGATGTAGCGGCCATGAAGGGTGAATTCCACGCCCCATCTCTTGGGGATTTCTTCCCTGATCCGATCTGGCTTCATGATGTGGCTGGTGGGTGGTTCACCATCGACCGACTCATGGTGGTGCGCCTCTTCGTGATTCTGCTAGTGGCGATCTTCTTCGGTGTCGCCTTCCACAACCCCAAGCTTGTTCCGGGAAAGCTTCAAAACGCCGCAGAAATGGTGCTTGATTTTGTCCGCACCGGCATTGCTGAGGACATCCTCGGTAAGAAAGAAGGAAAGCGTTTCCTTCCGCTTATCACCACCACCTTCGTTATTGTTTTCTTCCTCAACTTGCCCTCGGTTATTCCGTTCCTGAACATCTCGCCGAACGCGCGTATTGGTATGCCGTTGGTGATGGCCATTGTCGGCTACATCGCCTTCATCTACGCGGGATCTCGGAAGTACGGCTTCTTCAAATTCATGAAGTCCTCGGTGGTTATTCCGAACATGCCCCCGGTGATGCACCTCATCGTGGTTCCGATCGAGTTCATCTCAACGTTCATCCTGCGGCCGGTTACCCTGACCATCCGTCTCATGGCTAATATGCTTTCGGGGCACCTCATTTTGGCACTCATCTTTGGTGCCACCAACTTCTTCTTCTGGCAGCTCAATGGTTGGACCGCACTGTCTGCAGTGACGCTGGTCGCCGCCATCCTCTTTACCCTCTTCGAGCTGTTGGTCATCTTCCTGCAGGCATACATCTTTGCTCTGCTGGTCGCTGTGTATATCGATCTTTCGCTACACGCCAGTGAGCACTAGTCGCCAGAAACGCTACTAAGCTCACACCTCACAACTTCATATGCACATCATTTGAGCTTCCCCCCACGATGGGTGGGGAGGACTAAGAAGGGAAAAATAATGGATCTGATGACGCTTGCCGCCAACGCAGAAACCACCATCCGGGGTCTCGGTACCGTCGGTTACGGTATCTCTACCCTCGGCCCCGGCCTGGGCATCGGTATCGTCGCCGGCAAGACCGTTGAGGCTATGGCCCGCCAGCCCGAAATGGCCGGTCAGCTCCGTACCACCATGTTCCTTGGCATTGCTTTTACCGAAGCCCTCGCCCTGATCGCCCTCGTGGCCGGCTTCCTCTTCTAAACGTTGGGACTACCCGAAATGATGACCTCACTTATCCTTGCCTCCGGAGGAGGAGACTCCACCGAGAACATGCCTCTCGGCGGCAGTCTCGGCCCCCTCTTCCCGGCTAACTATGACGTGGTGTGGTCACTGGTCTGTTTCATCGTCATCATGCTGTTGATGTGGAAATTCGTCCTCCCGCGCTATGGAAAGGTCTTCCAGGAACGACGGGATCGTATTGAAGGCGGCATGGCCAAGGCTGAAGAGCTGCAGGCCAAGGCGCAGCAAACGTTGGATGAATACAACCAACAGCTGGCACAAGCTCACGATGACGCAACCCAGATTCGCGAGGAAGCTCGTGAACAGGGACGACAGATCGTGGCTGAGATGAAGGACAAGGCCATGGCCGAGTCCAGTCGCATTATTGCCAGCGGACAGCAGTCCCTAGATGCGCAGCGGCAGAAGGTTTACACCGATCTGAAGAATGACATTGGTGTTCAAGCGACGAACCTGGCAGAACTCATCCTTCGCGACGAACTGGATGATGACGCCAAGCGAGCTGACACCATTGATGCTTTCCTCGCCAGCCTCGGTGACAATGACACTGCGGGAGTGGCCCGTCAATGAGTGTCATGTATGCCGCCAGCCGCGATGCTCTCGCTACTATCCGTTCCCTCGCAGAACAACTCATTCGCGAGAGTGAACAGCCCGTAGTAGTGGGGCAGCAGGTGGGTGCTGAACTGTTCACGATCGTTGAACTAGTTGAAGCAGACCGTCCGACCCGCGTTGCACTAGCAGACGTGTCTGTCAGTCCGGAACAGCGCAACGCACTGATGACGCGCCTCATCGAGGGCAAAGTATTGCCCGAGACATTGCGTGTGTGTCAGGAAGCTACCGCGCTTGATTGGTCTAATCCGGCCGATCTCCGTGACGGACTCGTTCGCACCGCCCGCTCTGCACTTCTCCAGGCAGCTGAACTTTCGAACTCGCTGCCGCAGGTAGAAGAGGAACTCTTCCGCCTGAGCCGGACGATCAAGGCCCATCCTGGATTGGAACAGGCCTTGGGCGATCGGCAGGCGTCTGCAGATGAGCGACGCGCCCTGCTGGCACAGTTGTTGTACGGAAAAGTCTCTGCGATTTCCGAGATCCTCGCTTCACAGGCGGTCGCTCGCCCACAAGAAGGACTCGTCGCTGATGACCTCGATATTCTTTCGCGTCAGGCGGCGCATGAAACTGGTCGGCGTGTTGCCGACGTGACTACTCCTGTAGCACTCACCGATGCTCAGCGTGAAGGCCTTCGTGCGAAGCTTCACGACATCTATGGCATCGAGGTGTCCATCCACGAGGTGATTGACCGCAACATCATTGGCGGCGTCATCATCAAGGTGGGCAACGAAATTATCAATGGAAGCCTCGCTAGCAAGCTTGAATCGCTCCGGCGCAGCTTGGTCTAGACAAAAACAATTAGGAAGAGCAGGGAAAAGATGGCGGAGTTGAAGATCTCCTCCGAAGAAATTCGGGATGCCCTTGCACAGTTCCGGGACTCCTACGACCCCAGCGCTACCCGCAGCGAAATTGGTGCCGTAGTTGAAGCCGCCGACGGTATCGCCCGCGTCAGCGGACTGCCCTCGGCAATGGCTAACGAGCTGGTGGAATTCCCGGGTGGTGTACTTGGTGTCGCCCAGAACCTGGACGAGCGCGAAATCGGCGCTGTGGTGCTGGGTAGCTTCGAAGAAATCAAGGAGGGTGACGAAGTTCGCCGCACTGGAGAGGTACTCTCCATTCCCGTCGGCGATGCCTTCCTCGGCCGCGTGATCAACCCGCTCGGCCAGCCCATCGATGGCAAAGGGCCGATCGAGGCCGAGACCGAACGTCCTCTCGAACTGCAGGCACCCACCGTACTACAGCGCAAGCCGGTACACGAGCCGATGCAGACCGGTCTCAAGGCTATTGACGCTATGACCCCCATTGGTCGGGGCCAGCGTCAGCTTGTCATTGGCGACCGCAAGACCGGTAAGACCTCTATCTGCACCGACACCATCATTAACCAGAAGGCGAACTGGGAATCCGGTGATCCTTCCAAACAGGTTCGCTGCATCTATGTCGCCATCGGCCAAAAGGGTTCCACCATTGCAGGTGTTCAGGCTGCTCTGGAAGAGTACGGCGCCATGGAATACACCACCATTGTGGCGGCCCCCGCATCCGACTCCGCCGGCTTCAAGTGGCTCGCACCCTTCTCGGGCTCCGCTTTGGGGCAGCACTGGATGTACCAGGGCAAGCACGTCCTCATTGTCTTCGACGACCTGTCCAAGCAAGCTGAAGCATACCGTGCAATCTCCCTGCTGCTGCGCCGTCCGCCGGGACGTGAAGCCTACCCCGGTGATGTCTTCTATCTGCACTCCCGCCTTCTCGAACGGTGTGCGAAGCTCTCCGACGATATGGGAGGCGGTTCCATGACCGGCCTGCCGATTGTCGAGACTAAGGCTAACGACGTCTCTGCCTACATTCCGACCAACGTCATTTCCATTACCGACGGCCAGGTGTTCCTCGAGTCCAACCTCTTCAACAGTGGCGTGCGTCCCGCCGTTAACGTGGGTATTTCCGTGTCCCGCGTGGGTGGCGCTGCCCAGACAAAGGGCATGAAGAAGGTTTCCGGTCGTGTTCGTCTGGATCTTGCCTCCTACCGCGAACTGGAAGGCTTCGCCGCATTCGCATCTGACCTCGATGATGCGTCGAAGCGTCAGCTGGCCCGCGGTTCTCGCCTAGTGGAAGTCCTGAAACAAGGCGAGCATCACCCATGGTCGGTAGAGGACCAGATCGTCACCATCTACCTGGCTAGTAACGGCTACTACGATGAGGTGCCGGTGGAGGAAGTCCGACGCTTCGAAGAGCAGCTCATGAGCGAGCTACACCGCAATTCCTCCGGCATCTTCGACGCCATCGACGGGGGCGCCCCGTTGACGGATGAGGTTATCACCACCCTGGTCGACGCTACCGAGGCATTCAAGAAGATCTTCCGTCTCTCCGATGGCTCCTCGCTGCAGGCTGAGGCTATGGAAGAAGATGCTGTCACTCAAGAAACCCTGCAGGTGAAGCGCACTGCTTCCCGGAAGGGCTAAAGCATGACGATGACAACTTCTACCAGCCAGAAAGGAGGGGAGTAAGTAATGGCAGATCTGAAAGCGCTGAAAGGTCGAATCGCTGCGACCAAGTCGAATGCGAAGATTTTCCACGCACAGGAGCTCATTGCGACCTCGCGCATTACCCGTGCACAGGCACGTACTACTGCACAAGCACCGTATACGCAAGAACTCGTCAATGTGTTGTCTGCAGTAGCAGGCGCGACTAACATGACGCATCCCCTGCTTGCTGACCGGGCTAACCCAAAACGTGCTGCCGTGCTCATCATCACCAGCGACCGAGGCATGTGTGGTGGCTATAACCACAACGTCTTGAAAGCTGCGGATGAGTTGTGCGAAATGCTCCAGCAGCATGGTACTGAGCCAGTGCTCTACGTGATGGGTGCCAAAGGTATTGCGCACCACTCTTTCCACAACCACCCACTTGCTGGCCAGTGGTCGGGATTCTCCATGAATCCCGAGTACAACGACCTCAAGGTTCCGGTAGAGCATCTGCTTGATAGCTACCTACAAGGATCTGACGGAACTTTGCCAGCCCCTGATGGAACGGAAATTCACGGGTGTGATGCTATCTACCTGGTCTACACCACGTTCCGCTCTATGCTGTCGCAGGTTCCCACCGTGCGTCGCATGATTCCTATCGAGGCAGTGTACGACGACGATCCGATTACCCTCGGCGAGGACATGTTGTCCGACCCTGCCGGATCTGACTCGCTGCCCCCTGAATACGAGTTCGAGCCCAATGCCGAAGAGCTCCTCGACGAGTTGCTCCCACGCTACATCACGACGCGTGTGTTTGCTGCCTCGCTTGAGTCGGCGGCGTCTGAATGCGCTGCGCGGCGCACCGCTATGAAAGCGGCAACCGACAACGCTAATGAACTCATTAAAGACCTCAGCCGTCTTGCTAATACGGCTCGTCAGGCCCAAATTACCCAAGAAATTACCGAGATCGTTGGTGGAGCTGGCGCTCTCTCGGAGAGTGCAGGAAGAGATTAAAAGATGACCTCAGCCCTGACTGATCAGAAGAATATAGCGGATACCGCACTTGAAGGCCGCGTCGTGCGCGTCATCGGCGCCGTGGTGGATGTGGAGTTCCCCCGGGGTGCTATCCCAGAGATCAACAATGCCCTCCACGTTGAGGTGACGCTGAGCGGTGAAACCCGGCTCGTCACCCTCGAAGTTGCTCAGCACCTGGGCGACAATGTGGTTCGCACCATCGCCATGCAGCCCACCGACGGCCTCGTCCGTGGTGTGAAGGTAGTCGACACCGGTAGCTCTATCTCCGTCCCAGTTGGTGACGTAGTGAAGGGACACATCTTCAATGCACTCGGTGAGTGCCTTGACGAGCCCGGTCTCGGCCGTGATGGTCTGCAGTGGTCGATTCACCGTGAGCCGCCGAGCTACGACCAGCTCGAAGGTAAGACCGAAATTCTGGAGACTGGTATTAAGGTCATCGACCTTCTTACCCCTTACGTAAAGGGCGGTAAGATCGGTCTCTTCGGTGGTGCCGGTGTGGGTAAGACCGTTCTTATCCAGGAAATGATTACCCGTATCGCCCGTGAATTCTCCGGTACGTCCGTCTTCGCAGGTGTTGGTGAACGTACTCGTGAGGGTACCGACCTCATTCTGGAAATGGGCGAGATGGGTGTTCTCCCCGATACTGCTCTCGTGTTCGGCCAGATGGATGAACCGCCGGGAGTCCGTATGCGTGTCGCGCTCTCTGCACTGACCATGGCAGAGTACTTCCGCGATGTGCAGGGCCAAGACGTACTCCTCTTCATTGACAACATCTTCCGTTTCACCCAGGCGGGTTCTGAGGTCTCCACGCTGCTCGGCCGTATGCCGTCTGCCGTGGGGTACCAGCCCACTCTGGCAGATGAGATGGGCCAGCTGCAGGAACGTATTACTTCGGTGAAGGGCCACTCTATCACCTCGCTGCAGGCCGTCTACGTCCCCGCAGACGACTACACTGACCCAGCCCCGGCCACCACCTTCGCCCACCTGGACGCCACCACCGAGCTTTCGCGTGGTATTGCCTCCAAGGGTATTTATCCGGCCGTGGATCCGTTGTCCTCCACCTCTCGTATTCTGGAGCCCGGCATCGTTGGTGAAGAGCACTACCGTGTTGCTCAGAACGTCATTAACGTGCTGCAGAAGTACAAGGAACTGCAGGACATCATCGCCATCCTCGGTATGGACGAACTGTCTGAAGAGGACAAGGTGTTGGTTGGTCGTGCTCGTCGCATCGAGCAGTTCCTTGGCCAGAACATGCTGGTGGCAGAGAAGTTCACCGGTACTCCGGGTTCGGTGGTTCCACTGGCAGACACCATTGAGGCCTTCGACAAGATCTGCAAGGGCGAGTTCGACAAGTACCCGGAGCAGGCCTTCAACGATGTGGGTGGTCTGGACCAGGTGGAGGCCAAGGCTAAGGCTCTTAAGGGAGAGTAACCATAATGGCCGACTTGGATGTTTCAATCGTCTCCGTTGATGGGTCCGTCTGGTACGGAACCGCAACTAGTGTGACTAGTACAACGGTCGAAGGCGAGATGGGTATCCTCTACGGACGCCAACCTATCCTGGCTCAGATGGCAGAAGATGGGGTCGTGACGGTGCATAGCACCGATGGAGAATTCCTCGTCTTTGCGGTATCCGGCGGTTTCCTGTCCTGTACAGGAGCCAATGTTATCGTGATGGCAGAGAAAGCCATGCCCGCTTCGGATGTTTCCCTTGAGGATGTAGAAAAGAAGTTGGCGGCGCTTCCTGAGGACGGTTCTGGCGGAGAACGAGCTCAGTTGCGGGCGCAGATTCGTGCCGCGAAGCGGCTCGCCGCAGCATAGTAAAAAATGAAGCATGAGGGAGCTGCCTCGGAGTTCGTTCGTGAGCTGGAAAGCTAGCGATCAATAGGGATTTCGGGGTAAGCTGCCTTCATGTGGTGGAGTGGTATCGTAGCCGTTAGCGTAGTACTTATTGCGCTAGCGGTTGCATCGTATTTTTTCTACTGTCATATGACTGCATTACAGGACAAAGGCACTGGCGTCCTCATGCGTGTTCGCCCTGCTGAGGGAGAACACGGTTGGCGGCATGGGATTCTCGTCTATGAAGAGAATCGAGTACGTTTTTACAAGCTTTTGATATTCGTTGATCGAAAAGCCTTCGATCTCAACCGTGATGAAATCCACATATTGGCGTGCCGTAGCCCACACGGGTTGGAAATCCGGCTAATGGACGAGACCACCCGGATTGTCGCCATCACGGGTTGTGATCCGGAGGTGGAATTGGCGTTAAGCCCCTCCGCCCACGCCGCACTGCTTTCCTGGTTGGAGTCTCGGCCCTCGAAGCGGCTTTATCAACAAGGTCTATAGAAAAATCCCTCCCCAAAGTATTAGGGGAGGGATCGTTTTAGTCCTGGGTTTCCCGCTGGTGCTCCCGTTCCTCGCGTTCCGCAAAGGACGCGACTACGGGGTTCTCTGGGCGAGCCAGTACCGTCGCATCCGAGCGGCCGCGTAGTACCGTTGCTCCATCGATCATCCAGAAATGCGCTTCTTCCACATTGGCAAGGTTAACTGTCCGCTGTGAAGCCAGAATGCGGCCTGGTTCGCGCTTAGCCAGCTCAGAAAGACGAGAGGCAATATTTACTGGGTCGCCGATGACGGTGTACTCGTAGCGGTCTTTAGAGCCAATACTTCCGGCCACCACCCGGCCAGCAGAAATCCCGACAGCAGCTGCGATTTCCGGTAGCTCACGATCGAGTCGGTTCATGACGACACGTGCACAATAGAGAGAGGCTCCAGCCGGATCCGGATGGTCATCAGGAACGTTGTACACAGCCAACACGGCATCACCTGCGAATTTGTTTACGACTCCACCCGTTCGGTTCACCTCTTCCACCACGATGGTATAGAAGCGGTTGAGCAGATCGACAACAGTGGAACTGTCGTATTCTAGGCTGAGTTTGGTAGAGCCAATGATGTCAATGAAGAACACCGACGCATCACGTTGCGTGACATTTCGGCCGGCGGCTGAGGTAGAGAGTGCGCGGTCGGCAATCTTCGACCCCACATGCTTTCGGAAAAGGGTCTTCACATGCTGCTGTTTCCGGAGCTCATGCACCATGTTGTTAAAGCCCGCTTGGAGCTCACCGATCTCTGAACCGTCAAAAACTGCGACTTCAGTATCGAAATCGCCCATCGCCACACGCTCCATTCCGTACCTCACCCGGTTCAAAGGAGGAGTGATGTAGTTAGAGATCTGGACATTGAGCACGGCGGAGAACAACAGAATACACATCGCCATAATGACGATGAAGCGCGACATTTCCTGAATAGAGAACTCTGTGGTGTAGAGGTTAGTTGCCCCGACCAGAAGCAGCCCCAACACGGGCAGGCCTGTCCCGGCGATCCACACGAGAGACATACGGGAGGCAATGCCGGTCACGAAGCGGCTACGGGGGCCATAGTGCGAGAGAACCACAGACGCGGCAGGACGCAATGCAAACTCAGCGGCCAAGAAACACACAGCGGCCATGATGACCGAACCCACCAGTACAGTGAGAACAATCCGCAACCCCATAGAGAGTTCGACGCGACCATAGAGGAAACCGAAGATCACGGCGCCGATCAGCCACAGTACCAACTGCAATAGTGCAAGGTGACGAGGTCCCAGCAGTACCTGCCAGCGGTTTTTCTCAGTGGGAACGCGTTCTTCGACAAACCACTTGAGTGCCTGGTTGATGTACAAAAATGAGCTCGTGATACCAATGGCGTAGGCGATAACGATGAAAGCGGGGACAGCCTTCCACGTCAATACCGCAACGTCCGGTCGAAAAATACGATCCGATGGGACAATGCTGGCGATGATGAACAGGCAGGCAATAGCACCCGACAAGTGCGCTCCGCTCAGCAGTACCCAGAGAATACAGAAGATGCGCGTACGTGCCTTCCGGGGAGTCTCACCAGCGGCCCCCAAGAGTGGAGAACCGAAACGGGAGTATTCTTTCCCCGGTTCTTCCCCTGGCTCAAATCCAAATGGGGTGATATACCGGCGAGGGTAGGGAGGCCGGAGTGGCTTAGGAGATTCTGTGGTCATTATTTCTAAGCCTAAAACTCCAGATGGGGTTCTACCAAGGCCCAGGCTGCGAGAGCCTGTGCATCGGTAATCCGGCTGTCCCGAAATGCAGTTTTCAGCTCGGCCACCGGCCACCAGCGCCAGCGAATATCTGCCTCGGTGTCCTCCTGCTCGGCTTTTCCAGCGGTGAGATTTTGCATAAGGAAGACATGCTGTATTTGTTCCACAAAACCGGGTGCGACATCAATCCACCCCATGTGATGAACATCAGCGGCGCGGTATCCTGTCTCTTCGCGGAGCTCCCGTTGTGCGAGCTCCGCAGGCTCCTGCTCAGCTAGGTCAGGTGCAGTGCCCGCGACGAATTCCCAGCAGCGGCGGCCCAACGCATAACGGTATTGTTCGACCATGAGCACTTCCCCTGCAGGGTCAGCCTCGGACTCTCGCCACGCGACTACTACGACACCTGTGGGTTTGTGAACAACCCCGTAGAGGCCCGGAGAACCATCAGGGCGTTGCAGATCCGACTCTGTCACCACCATCCAGTTGTTTCGATAGACTTCGCGGGTAGCAAGCGTGGTGGGTTCACCACAAACCGGTGGGGTGGAGGGGGTAGACGTCGAACCTGGCATACCTCCATTCTAGGCAAGGTACTCCCCATTTCCCGACAATCTGTCCTATCGTAGGAGGGGTGCGATTGGTTATTGCAGACTGCCAGGTGGACTACGTTGGTCGCCTGAGTGCTCATCTCCCCATGTCTCGTCGTCTCATTCTCATCAAGGCAGATGGGTCTATTAGCGTACACGCAGACGACCGTGCCTATAAGCCTCTCAACTGGATGACTCCCCCCTGTTGGCTCGAGGAACAGACTATTCTGGACGAGGATGACTGCCCCACTGGAGAAAAACTATGGGTGGTGGAGAATAAAGCACGTGAGCAGCTTCGCATCCTCATCGGTGAGGTGGCGCTCGACGAAGAGATTGAGCTGGGGCCGGATCCGGGGCTCGAGAAAGATGGTGTGGAACAGCACCTGCAGGAGCTTCTAGCGGAACACATTGAGGTGTTAGGGGAAGGCTTTACTCTCGTGCGCCGTGAATATCCCACTGCCATTGGGCCAGTGGATATTCTCTGCCGAGATGAGTCCGGTGGGACAGTTGCTGTGGAGATTAAACGTGTGGGGGGTATCGATGGTGTGGAACAGCTCACCCGTTACCTGGAAATGCTGAATCGGGATCCGGTGTTGTCACCGGTACAGGGAGTATTTGCTGCGCAGTCCATTAAGCCACAAGCTCGCACCCTTGCAGAAGATCGCGGAATCCGTTGCACAGTTCTGGATTATGACGAGTTACGTGGTATTGAAAGCACTGAGCTGCGACTCTTTTGACAGCTGCTTAGACTGAGGAAGAACACTCCAGAGAAGTGAAGGAAGCATCGTGGACAACATCGACCTATCTCCCCTGAAAGCGGTCGCGGAAGCGCGTGTTGCGGAAGAACAACAACGCGCGAAGGCCCACCGCGCGAGTTCCGCTGGCGATAAACCACGTTTTGTCGCCAAAGATCATCCGGCAGATCGTCCTGCCGCCAGCCCCTTCGTCGCAGGTACTACTGCTACCACCTCAGTAACATCAAGTACCTCTGATACCGGTGCGCGTGGCAGTAACGGGCTTCCTACCGTGATCGAGCTCACCGAGGCCAATTTCGAGGCCATGATGCAGCTCTCCAACTATGTACCCATCGTTATTGACCTCTGGGCAGAATGGTGCCAGCCCTGCAAACAGCTCACCCCTGTGCTAGAGAAGCTCGCTGCTGAATACCAAGGAAAATGGATTCTGGCTAAGGCAAATACGGAAAAGGAGCCAGTGCTCGCGCAAGCCTTCAAAGTGCAATCGGTTCCCACTGTGGTGGCGATGGCCAAGGGACACCCGCTAGACGCTTTTGCTGGCGCACAACCGGAACCACAGCTGCGAGGGTGGCTGGATGCGTTAATGAACGCAGTCAACGGTCGTCTTTCCCCCCTGCCAGCTGATGGAAATATCCCGGGTTTGGAGGCTTTTGGCGGTCTGGTGGCAGCTGATGCGGTGTCAGAGGCAGCTCCCGCCACTATCGTCGACCAAGCTGAGGCACTCGCCGATACCGGAGATTATGCCGCCGCTGAGGCACTACTGGTTGACCACCTGGAGCACAACCCGGGGGATCATGCGGCAGAGTCTGCGTGTGCGCTGTATCAGACGCTCGCGCGCGCCGCTACCACCGATGAGGACACGATTGTTTATGCGGATGAGCACCCAGCGGACATCTCCGCTCAATGCGATGCTGCGGATCGAGAAATGACGGAGGTAGGGGCAGAAGCTGCTTTTACCCGTCTTCTCACGACGATTGCCCGTACGACGGGGGAGGAGAGGGCTGAAGCGCGAAAGCATCTCGTTAACCTCTTCGCGATGTGTGATCCAACTGACCCCCTGGTTATCGCGGCGCGACAGCAATTGGCCTCGCTGCTGTTCTAGCGGCTAGAACGGTAAAGCACTGAGGACGACACAACATGATGGGGGTGGGTATCCATACGAACCGTATGAGTACCCACCCTTGGTCGTAGTTGGAGCGGTTATCCTTCGTACCGCAGCCAGATGCCGGAATTCGGGGGCAGAGTCACCTCTGCAGAATAGGGCCGGTCATGCCAGCTAATCTCTTCGGTGGTGACACCGCCAAGGTTTCCGCTACCAGAACCGTAGTAGAAGGTGGAGTCGGTGTTCATCACCTCATGCCAAAAACCCGCAGCGGGAAGGCCCACCCGATAGTGGTCGTGCTGGACGCCGGAGAAGTTGAACAGGCAAGCCATGATCGACCCGTCATCACCGAAACGTAGGAACGTAATAACGTTATTGTTCGAATCGTTAGCATCAATCCAGTTGAAACCGCCGGGGTGATGGTCCTGGGACCAGAGGGAGCGGTTTTCGCGGTACACGAGGTTCAAGTCTCGGGTGCACGAGAGGATACCGCGGTGGAATTCGCTCTGCCAGCCATCCAAATCACCCCAGTCTAGGCCACGCTCGTCGGACCATTCCCGGCTCTGGCCAAACTCCTGCCCCATGAAGAGAAGGTTCTTGCCCGGGTGCGCCCACATGTAGGCGAGGAAGGCGCGTAGTCCAGCTGCCTTGGCCCAGGCGTCACCCGGCATACGCTCCCACAATGAGCCTTTTCCATGGACGACTTCATCATGGCTGATGGGGAGGACAAAGTTCTCACTCCAGGCGTACATCAGGGAGAACGTGATGTCTTGGTGATGGTAGTTGCGGAACAGCTGATCGCGCCCAAAGTAACGGAGGGTATCGTTCATCCAGCCCATATTCCACTTGAAATTGAAGCCCAAGCCTCCGGATGCAGTGTCGCGTGTAACTCCTTGCCAGGAGGTGGATTCCTCGGCGACAGTCACAACACCCGGAAAATGTTTGTGCACGGTGGCATTCATTTCCTGGAGGAATTGCACCGCTTCCAGGTTCTCCCGGCCACCGTATTGGTTGGGCAACCACTCACCATCAGCACGGGAGTAGTCCAAATAGAGCATGGAAGCGACGGCATCAACGCGCAGACCATCGACGTGGTACTCCTGCAGCCAGAAGAGTGCATTGGCCACGAGGAAGTTGCGGACTTCCCGGCGTCCAAAATTGAAGACGTAGGTGCCCCAGTCGGGCTGCTCCCCGCGACGCGGGTCCGGATGTTCGTAGAGTGGTGTTCCATCAAATCGTGACAGCGCCCAGGCGTCTTTGGGGAAGTGAGCTGGCACCCAGTCCACTAAGACACCGTAGCCTGCTTGGTGGAGGCGGTCGACAAGATAGCGAAAATCGTCGGGGGTGCCGAAGCGTGCAGTTGGAGCATAGTATGCACTTACCTGGTAGCCCCACGAGCCGCCGAAGGGGTGTTCCGCTATCGGGAGAAGCTCAACATGGGTGAAGTTGGTGTAATTCAGGTAATCGATAAGGGAGTCCGCCAACTCTCGGTAGCTCTGGCTCGGCTTCCATGACCCCAGGTGAAGCTCGTAGATGCTCATAGGCTCGAGATGCGGCTGGCGCGCCGGGCGGGCGTCCATCCACTCGACATCCTGCCATTCGTAGTGGCTTTCAAATACGCGAGATGCAGTTGCCGGAGGCACTTCCGTGGCAAAGGCGAAGGGATCGAATTTTTCGCGAATGACTCCATCAGCACCGTGGATAGCGAACTTATAGAGAGCGCCTTCTCCAATCTCGGGAATGAAAATCTCCCAGACACCAGAGGAGCCAAGTGTACGCAGCGGATATTGCTGGGTATTCCACCCGTTGAAGTCGCCACAGACTGCCACACTGCGGGCATTGGGGGCCCACACGGCGAAGCTCACACCAGAGACGGCACCGTCGGGGGTGGTGTAGGTGCGGGTGTGTGCACCGAGAGATTTCCACAGTTCCTCGTGCCGGCCTTCTCCAATGAGGTATTCATCAAGTTCGTGCACGGTGGGGAGGAAACGGTACGGATCTGCGACAACTCTAGTACATCCATCGGGGTAGTGGATGGCAAGGCGGTAGTCAGCAATGTCGGTCATCTCCACAATACCGGCCCAGATTTCGGAGCCGCGGTACTCCAGTGGATAGTCCACTCCACCGATGCGGACCGACACGAGGTCAGCAGCGGGTTGGCGGGTACGGAAGACTGTTCCGCCAGCTGCTTCCTCCTCGTGTGCACCATAGAAGCGGTGGGGGTTCGAGCAAGCGCCTGCATCAAGTGCGGCGCGGTCGATATCCGAGATCATCGGATCGTAGGTGGATGACATGACTTTCTCTTTTCCTAACGCCTAGTCCTCAGCAACATCTCGGTAGCAGAGGTTGGCGCGACGCTCTTGGGGAACCACAGGTAGCACAAGAATGTGAGCAACATTGCTCCACGGTTCTAGTTTCACATAATTGCGTTGTGTCCAATGGAAGGTTTGCTGCGTTACTTCATCATGGACATCCATCTGGTCGTACCAATCTAGGCCTAGCGCAGGCATATTAAGGCTGATGGTGGTTTCCTCAGTGCCGAAAGGATTGAGGTTGATGACAACAAGAATTGAGTCGCCAGTCTTAGGATCAAACTTCGAATACGCCATGACAGCGTCATTGTCACAGTGGTGGAAGACCAACTGACGGTTTTGCTGAAGAGCCGGATGTTCGCGACGGATACGGTTCAGGGTGGTGATCCACGGTTCGAGGCTTTCCTGGTTCTCAAGTGCGGCAGCAAAATTGCGGGGGCGCAGTTCGTACTTCTCTGAATGGAGATACTCTTCGGAACCTGGAGCGACGGCAATATGCTCGTAGATCTCGAATCCCGAGTAGATACCCCAGCTGGCGAAAAGTGTGGCGGCCAAGGCGGCACGGATGGCGAACATGCCTGGTCCGCCGTGCTGCAAGCTCTCATGCAGAATATCGGGAGTGTTTGTGAAGAGGTTGGGGCGGGCATCATCGAGATGCCGCAGGGTTTGCTTGCTGAACTCCTCCAGCTCCCACTTGGCGGTTTTCCAGGTGAAGTAGGTGTACGACTGGGAGAAGCCTAGCCGGGCCAAACCAAACATGCGGGCAGGGCGAGTAAAGGCCTCCGCCAGGAAGAGAACATCCGGATCGGTGCGTTTAATGCGGGAGATGAGGTCTTCCCAAAACATTCCGGGTTTCGTATGTGGGTTGTCGACACGGAAAATACGGACACCCTTCTTCATCCACAGTCGGACGACGCGTTCAATCTCATCGGTGAGCCCTGCGTAATCGTTGTCGAAGTTGAGAGGGTAGATATCCTGGTACTTCTTCGGTGGGTTTTCGGCGTAGGCAATGTAGCCATCAGGGAGGACGGTGAACCACTCGGGGTGGGCTTGTGCCCACGGGTGGTCTGGAGCGCACTGCAGGGCGAGGTCGAGGGCGACTTCCAGGCCCTGTTTTTTTGCAGTTTTAACGAGGTGTGTGAAGTCCTTCATAGTACCTAGCTGCGGGTGGATGGCGTCATGGCCACCGTCTTTGGACCCGATAGCCCAGGGGCTTCCTACGTCTTCCTTACTTGCGGTGAGGGTGTTGTTGCGTCCCTTTCGGTTAATCTCCCCGATGGGATGGATGGGCGGGAAGTAGACGACATCGAAGCCCATGGCGGCGATGCGTGTAAAGTCTTTTTCTGTTGTAGCGAAGGTACCGTGTACCGGGCGACCGCGTTCGTCGCGGCCACCGGTGGAGCGAGGGAAGAGCTCATACCAGGAGCTGTACATGGCTTTACTGCGATCGGTCCAGATGCGGTGAGGCTTTCCATGGGTAAGAAGGTCGCGCACCGGACGCTTCGCCAGAATCTCCGTCACTTCCGCGGAGAGTGCCGGACTGATACGTTCTGCGAGTTCAAGATCGGTGTTGCGGAGCGCATCAATGGCTTCCTGCAATGTGGCTTTGATGACTTTCCGGCTGTTTTGGAGGAGTGCAGCCTCGAGGATCTGTGCGCCGATCTCAAGGTCATTCGCAAGATCTTGTGGTCCTTGTCCGACATCGATTTTTGCGTTGATGTCATGGATCCACGTGGCCCGAACATCAGACCAGGCATCAATACGGAACGTCCACATGCCCTCTCGATCGGGGACAAAGCAGGCGTGGAAGGTGTCATCCACTTCGCCCGGGGTCATACTGATGCGTTGTGCGCGAGTTGCACCTGGGCCCTTCACCCAGAGTGTGCACGCGAGCTTGTCGTGACCTTCACGCCAGGCGGTTGCACTGACGGGAATGACCTCCCCAACGACAGCCTTTGATGGAGAGTTTCCACTGTCGACTACAGGCTGGACATCAGTAATGCCGAAACGTCCGATCACTGTGACTCCTCCCAGAAAACGGGTACCGATCTTGTGTATCAGCATAGTAGATAAGCGCAGGAAGGACAGTGGAAATAGTGTGGAGGCAGGAGATCTGATCTCCTGCCTCCACACTATTTAGGCCATATTCACATAGTGGTGTGAACAACGACAGTATTAGACGACCTTGAAGCTCTTCGTCTTGCCCTGCCAGTGGGTCAGCTTGCCACTTTCGTTCTTGGCGTCACCACGCAGCACAATGCGGTAGGTGCCGGTCGGTTGGTTCTTCGGGACGTTCCAGGTGACGCGAGTGATGGACTCAGTCCTGGAACCATCCGGACGACGCCAGTCGAGGATGGTGTCGTAGTGGAAGTCGTCAGCGATGCGTACCCACTTGCCGCCCACGAGCTTCTGCACCTCATGGTAGGTGCTTCCGCGGTAGAGCTTGTTATTAAGGTGGGTTGCCTGGAAGTCAACATCGAGCTTGGCGCCACGCTTGACCGTGGCCGGCGGGGGTAGCAGAACGTCACCGTATTTCTTGCCCTTCGGCAAGGTGTCGGCGGGAACCGCAGGCAGCCAGCTGGGGATCCACATGTTGGCCTTGTAAGCGCGGTTAGTGGTGCTCTTGTAGGGCTTGCCACGGCCGAGCAGTTCGTCGCACATGGCGTCGTAGTGCTTCAGGTGAGCGCCCAGCGTCTCACGACCAAACTGGGTTTCACCAGCCTCGTACTGCATGGCCATGTATTCTTCTGGAGTGACGCAGTACTGGCAGTAGAGTTGGTGTAGCCCTGGAAGATGACGTTTTCCATGGGGACACCGAGTCGATTGGAGACCAGACGACGGCAGCGCAGACCGGAGACGATAGTGTACTCGAGAGCGCCACAGACGAAGACCAGCTCACCCAAGCGGAAGATGGTGAGCGGAAGTTCCTGCGGGTTCCAGCCCTTCACCGGCAGGTAGCCGAGGGGGAGGAGGTTGAGCTTCGGGGACTGGTAATCCCAGTCGGCGTCGAGAAGCTGGTTCTTCCGGTCCCAATCCCAGAACTTGGTGAAGGGACCCTTGTCACCTTCACGGATGTACGGGTAGACGACGGACTCGTAGTTATCCTCTTCGGAGGATGCTGCGCCGGAGGCTCCCATCACGGTGGGAACGGTACGCCACTGCTTGCCGTCCACGGTGTACTTGCCGGGGACGACTTCGTGGGCGAAGTCGACGTAGCGATGGGAGGTGGCGATGCCGGATCCCCTCAGCGGCACGGCATTGGCCCAGGCCTTGTGGCAGGCATCGTACTGGCGCTTGGCAATGATGGCGTTGTTGAGAACGTTGTCACTGGTTGGGCCGGAAGGATGCAGCTTACGTCGCCACAGGTTGGGGGTCATGTCACCGGAGTTCGTCTGGATGAAGGCGGCGACGAACGGATCCTTGGTGGTCATGTAGTCGACACCCATCTCGTCATGCTCCCAGATGTAGGCAGCAAGGCCCTTGTTATCGGGGCTGAGGAGGGTGTTGTTGTCAGTGAGGGAGGTGCCGTGGGTGGCGAACCATGTCATGACACCGACGTCTTTGGTCCCACGCTTGATGCGGAGTACCCAGACACGCGGATCGATAGCGCCCGGCATTTCCCGCTTGTCATGCTCGGGGTTGAGGTTGAAGGCGCTGATAGAGCGGTTCTTCGAGGCGTTGTAGAGCTCAGAGCGACCGAGGTAAAGCTGTGCCGGTGCGATGTTGTTGTGGGCGCGGGCAATAGCTTCGAAGACACCGTCCACCTCACAACGGAAGGAGTTTTCCTGGTGGCCTTTCGTAGCCAGTACGTAGGCGAGGTCACGGGATGTACCACCACAGGAGTTGTGGTTATGGGTCGCGGTGACGATGACGTTCTTCTTGCTGTAGCGACCACCGTAGGTCTTCTGCAGTCGGGAGAGGAGCTCGTCCAATTCGTTGGCGAAGAACGCGCAGGTGTCGACGGTAACGTGAACAAGCGGTGCGTTGGTATTCTTGTCGACGAAGATGACAGCGCGCGCGAGGTAACGCTGACGGATACCGTGAGCAATCTGGTCTTCTTGAGAAAAGCCCATCATGCCCTGGCCGGCGGGAGCACCGGTAATGTCGGCCAGGCCGAGGCCTACCAGCCAGTCACCAGTGCCGTTGGCGTAATTGTTGGCGGGGGCAGCGGCAGCCTTGGAGGGGCTTGCCGTAGCGCTCAGTCCACCGCTGAGGGTGATTGCAGCACCACTGACAGCAGTAGCTTTGAGCAATGAACGACGTGATAGTTGCAAGGGATTATCCTTCCACTCTGTTTACCAAGCGTTTAAAGTCCTACGTTCATTAAAGGCTGGAACTGGTCAAGAAATTCCTTATATTTATCGATAACTTCTTGACGTGAACAGTTGACCAATATACCAATTCTGTAATTTTGAACTCTTACACACCTAAAAGTGTTGCTGTAGTGGCAATATGCCCCTTCAGAAACGGTTTCTTCTGATCGGTAGTTGTGACATCAACCACAGATAAGTTGCCACGAATATTACTGGCAACAGGATGGTTGTCATTCATAAACACATGGGTATATCAGCAATTTTTCTCATCATAAACTTGGCTATAGGACATCTACAAATACTCATGCGTTTCATTTGTGTCAAACCAACAAATGCCCAGGTCGTTCGTCCAAGAATAGATAATCGCGACATGACTACGCTACTTACTGCGTGTATATATGTCGTTCCGGACGTCGGTCAGCCGTTCTCCATGTCGGCCGGCAGTATCCCCCCACACGGGTGTTTACACCGCTGGTAGCATCAACAGCAAAAGAAGGAGGAGAGGTTGACCGTGGCTAGTTCCGATCATGCTGGACAAGGAGCGGTGTCTCGGCAGAATGCACGCGTCATTGATGCCCGCGACATTCTGCTCTATCGCGGCGACACCACCCTGGTAGGGCCTCTTCACTGGCAGGTCAATGCAGCGGAGCAGTGGATTATCTTCGGCCCTAATGGAGCCGGAAAGACCTCGCTGCTACATATGGTGGGCGGAGATCTTTTCCCGTCAAAAGGCACTTTGAGCGTTCTCGGGGAACAATTTGGGCGCACCGACCTTACCGAATTGCGCACTCGCCTGGGGATTTCATCCAATGCCCTAGCACGACGTGTGCCCGCCCACGAGACCGCCTGCGACGTTGTACTGTCGGCGGGATATTCCATGATCGGACGATGGCGCGAAGAATACGATGCGGAAGACCTCGACCGAGCGACTGCACTGCTGGAGGACTTTGCCGTCATCCACCTGAAAGATCGGCCTTTTGGATTGCTCAGTGAGGGAGAGCGGAAACGTGTTCTTATTGCGCGGGCTCTTATGTCGGCTCCCGAGCTTCTCCTCCTTGATGAACCGAGCGCGGGCCTCGATTTAGGTGGACGCGAAGATCTTATTGAACTATTGGAACAACTGGCAGCGGATCCGCACGCACCTGCCATCCTCATGGTCACACACCATGTCGAGGAGATTCCACGCGGCTTTACCCACGCGATGATATTGCGCGATGGCCAAGCATTGCACCAAGGCCCGGTCAATGACGTCATCACGTCGCAGCACCTGTCCGAAGCCTTCGGACAACCTATTGTGGTCAGTACCTCGGAGGGGCGCTTCTTTGCGCACCGGGACTACGCACGAGGCCGTCACAGTGCCGGAATGTAATACCTCAGAGACGGCAGCTCCCGCGCGCCCATCTATGCTTCTCTACCTCGATCTCCAGCTTTATCGAGATATTCTCCTCCTTCGTTTTCGGGAATCTCCCTGGAATGCATTTACGCTGCGTCAGTGGGAGGAACTCGATGCTGTTCTCGCCGCTCTACAGGGTGATAACAGCGAGGGTAGAGGCGAAATTCTTCCCTGTTCGCGCAGTTCTCTTCGTGGTGTGGTGCTCGTGGGATCAAAAACCATGTTTTCGGTAGGGGATGACTCATCACAATGGACAGTCGCCAGCGACGCCCATAAACGAGCATGGGAGACAGCGGCAGAAACCTGTTGTGCACGCCTTGCCGCGCTGGTGAAAGAGTTGCCCGTTGCCGCTGCGTTGAGCGGATACACCTGTGGTAGAGCATGGGAGTTGGCGCAGCAATGCTCATATCGTGTCATGGGAGATAATGCTCGCCTGTATCCGTCACCAGAGCAAGGATTCATTGACCCCAGCGATGCACTAGCTGCAGGGATGGTTGAACGTCTCGCAGCACCCGATCTAGTGCTCCATGAGGCACAGGAATGGTTGTTCGATGACCTGCATGATAGTGGTCATGATGATGGCAGGTGACGTCACCCCACTTCCTCCAGTAAACTAAGGCTACCCTTACTAGAAACAGAGAAGGACGACACGTGACCGAGGACCCCCCCTTGTACAGCACTCCACATCGCCAAGCTACAGCTGAAGAGGTGGAAGCCGCCTATCACAACAATAAGATGGCACAGGTCCTCTACCATGATTGGGAATCGGAAACCTACGACGAGAAGTGGTCCATCAGCTTCGATGAGCGGTGCATCACTTATGCGCGCGGTCGCTTCGACCAAGCCGTTTCCTCCGATATCCGC
This sequence comes from Lawsonella clevelandensis, assembly GCF_001293125.1. NCBI lineage: Bacteria > Bacillati > Actinomycetota > Actinomycetes > Mycobacteriales > Lawsonellaceae > Lawsonella > Lawsonella clevelandensis. The sequence continues at coordinate 330,445 of NZ_CP009312.1, read as the reverse complement.
AACACCGAGCTGCCCTATGGGAAAGCCCTCGAATTAGGGTGCGGCACCGGATTCTTCCTCCTCAACCTCATGCAATCGGGAGTAGCGACATCCGGTGAGCTAACGGACCTCTCACCCGGCATGGTGGAAGTTGCCTTACGCAACGGACAACAATTGGGGCTACAGGTCAATGGACGAGTCGCAGATGCAGAAACCATCCCTTACCCTGACAACACCTTCGACCTCGTGGTTGGGCATGCGATGCTGCACCACATCCCCGACCCGGAACAATCTCTCGCCGAGGTCATCCGAGTCCTCAAACCCGGGGGGCGTTTTGTCTTTGCGGGCGAGCCATCCACCATTGGAGACAAATATGCGCGCGCAATCAGTACGTTGACGTGGAAGATCGTCACCACGGTGACGAAGCTGGGTCCACTCCGGAAATACCGCCGTCCGCAGGAAGAACTGGACGAGTCCTCCCGTGCACAAGCACTCGAAGCTGTCGTCGACATCCATACCTTCACCCCTACTGAGCTTCGTAACGCTGCTCGGCGTGCGGGCGCAGTGGAAGTAGAAGTGAATGCGGAAGAGTTTGCCGCCGCGCTGGAAGGGTGGCCGATTCGGACGTTTGAGGCTGCTGTGCCTGCCGATCAATTGAGCCTCCGCTACCATCTCTTCGCCTTCAATCTCTTCACAACGGCGACGTGGCTGGATGAACACGTCTTCAAGCGTTTTATCCCGCAAAGCTGGTTCTATAACCTGCTTATCACAGGGGTGAAACCATTCGTCACTGCTCGCCCACGGCCCGCTGGACCTTCTCGCCACCCAATTCCTACCGTTCGTTAGAGCCACCATTGTTGATCGAGCCATGTGACGCTGAATGGTCGTGGGGGAGCGATACAGTGGAAAGGATAGGTAGCTCAAACACGACGATGTTGCGGAGGTGACGAATGGCAGTAGAGCTTTCTCCAGACCTCGTGGAATGGTGGGCAAGCCCCGCTGGGGAAGCAGTGGTCGCTACTGCCAGTACACTCTCGTGGACTCCCGCGGACAGCCTAAGTTCTACAACTCACTTGCGGCGTCTCTATCCGGATCTTCCACCAGAGCTGCTTAGTGGCACTATTGACCTTATCCAGGCACGCCATCGTGCCGTGGAGAAACTCGGTCCGGAGACCGCCCACTGGTTTCTTTCACTCGCAGCCGTCCAACAAGCCACTCCACATGCGGTAGCACACTACCGGGCACAGAGGCTGTTCTCTATGGGACTCCGAAAGTCGGGTAGTATCCACGACGCTACCTGTTCTATTGGTACTGAGCTGGCCGCATTGCGCGCCGCCGGAGCTACCAGCGAGCTCAGCGGATCGGACACGGACCCGGCGCGGCTGGCGATGGCCCGGCATAACGTACCCACCGCAGCCTTCACCATCGCAGATTGTTTGATGCCGTGCTGGGATGAGGATGCAGTAACCCTACTTGACCCCGCGCGGCGCACAGCCACTGGACAACGCCGCTACCGGGGTCCCGACTCGACAATACCGTCTCTCACCACTGTTCTAGAGACGTACCGTTACCGTCCCTATCTTGTGAAGTGTGCGCCGGGGATCGATTGGGAGACACTCTTCACTGATGGTTGGGGGACTGGTCCCTGGCAGGGTGAAGTGGAGATCATTTCCATCATCGGTTCTCGCGAGGGGGGAGTGAAGGAAGCAGCCCTCTGGTCTGCTTGCCTCTGCGAACGCACTAACTCGGCAATACCGGTCAACCGGCGGGCAACGGTACTCAATCCGCAGGGCGATGTCGTTGACCAGATAGCTGATGATCCCGCTGCAACAGCTGCTGCAGCGGACATGACGGTAGATGAGGTCGGAAGTATCCTCATCGAGCCGGACGGTGCCATCGTACGGGCTGGATTGGTACGGCAGTGGGCTGCGCGCTCTGGACTCTGGCAGCTTGATCATCGCATTGCCCACTTGACGGGTGACCAAGCTCCCGCTGGAGTACCCTACTATCCCGTTATCGAGCAGCTGCGTTATCGAACTGCAGAACTCAAGAAGGCGTTGCGTCGCCACCCCACCTCCAGTCTCGAAATTTTGGTACGGGGAGTGGACGTCGACCCCACCGCAGTGCGCCGTGCGATTCTTCCTAAACCAGTTGCCGGGGCACCCGCGCGAACTCTCGTTATCAGCCGGGTGGGTACCAGTGCCGTCGCCTTTCTCTGTGGAGCTCGCCTCGTTGGGTAGCATTACCCTATGACATCTATGTGGGGCACCCCCTGGAAAGACCGGCACGCCGCCGCCCGCCACCGTGATCCGCAGCAATGCCGTTTCCTCACCTGGGATTCACTCAAGTGGGTGGTTCGCCATAAGGCCTACTCACCCTGGTATCTGGTGCGGTACTGGCGGCTCTTCACATTCCGTCTCCGCAATCCGCATGTAGTGTTGCGCGGCATGGTGTTCTTGGGGAAGAACACGGAGTTGTTATGTCGTCCCGGTCTGGGGCGGATGGAGATTGGGCGATGGGTGCATATCGGAGATAACACCGCTATTAGGTGCCACGAAGGATCTCTGCGTATTGGCGATAAAGCCGTCTTTGGGAAAGACGTCGTCGTCAATTCCTACCTCGATACTGAAATCGGTTCGAGTACGCTCGTAGCGGACTGGGCTTACATCTGCGATTTTGACCATGTCACCAGTGACGTCACAATGCCCATTAAAGACCAAGGGATTGTGAAGGGGCCAGTGCGTATTGGACCCGATTGCTGGCTAGCCACGAAAGTTACCATCACGCGGAACACCACAATTGGACGCGGGTGTGTACTCGGAGCGCATGCCGTTGCCAAGGGAAACATCCCCGACTACAGCATCGCGGTGGGCGCGCCAGCCCGACCGGTGCGGAATCGGAAAGAGGATTGGGAAGCAAGCGCTGCGGCCCGTGCCCAACAGGAGGCGGACCTGGCCGACATCGAGCGGAAAAAGAAGCTCTCAGCGTCGAGCGGCTAACCGCCTGCCCGGAATAGAGCACCAGCTGCTTAGCTCACCGCATACCCGTGGAGGCATATGCACGGAAGATATGCCTACAAAGCAGTGTGCCCCCAACCTCCGGAGAGGCGAGGGGCACACATACTTTCGCGCACCGAGTGGCTAACTTACACGGAATGCAGGTGACGTTCCTACATAGGACGTGATCTTCCCGTTCTTGTCGCGGGATTCACCCAGCTGTACCAGACGGTACATACCGGTTTCCTGCCACGTGGGGATATTCCAGATGACGCGGGTAATGGATTCTGTCTTGGAATCCTTGGGGCGTTCCCAGTGAAACATGGTCTCGTAATCGGAATCGTCATAGACGCACACCCAGCTGCCGCCCTTCTTCTGCTCCACCTTGGTGTAGGTGCTGTTGCGGCGGATGCGGTTGTTAGGGTGAGCACCGACGAAATCGACCTGGGCGGTCTGGCCCTTGTGGTAACCACGTTGCGGTGGAACCAGTACGTCGCCATACTTTTTGCCCTTCGGGCAGGTGTCTGGCGGAACAGCAGCCAACCAGGTCGGGTGGAACCACTCATGCTTGAGTGGGCTCGGACCATGTGCGACCGGCTTGCCGTCGCGCATCGCCTGGGCGAGCTTATCGAATGCCTGGATCCAGGCACCCAGCGTCTCGATACCATATTGGGTCTCGCCAGCTTCGTACTGTGAGGCCATGTACTCTTCCGGAGTGGTGATGTACTGGTTGTACGAGTTGGTGTAGCCCTGGTAGATCACATCTTCCAGATGAATACCCAGAGTTTTAGCAACCTGCCGGCGAACGCGCAGTGCAGCCACAATGGTGCACTCGGAGGAGTTCGTGCACATGGTGAGCTGGTCGCACAGGCGGATGATCTGCGCCGGCACGATTTGCGGGTTCCAGGGGGTCGGAGGCAGATAACCGAGTGGTAGCAGCGGCACCTTCGGGTACTGGTTAAGCATGTCCTCGCGGGGCAGTTCCGGAACCTTCTTGATGCCCATCTTCTTCATCGCGTCTTGAATAGACTTGATCTTCGGCCCGGCATCCGGGAACTGCCAGCCTTCCCGGATGAACGGGATGTCCCAGGTGGGGCAGCGTACGTTGTCTTCCATGGAGCAGGCAGCGCCCGAACCGCCCATGATGGCCGGGCTGGTACGCCATCGCTTGCCGTCGTGAGTGTACTTTCCATCGATGACCTGGTGCGCCATGTCGACGTACATGTAGCGGACATCGAGGCGTGCGCCGGAGATTGGGGTAGCTGACTCGAAAGCCTTCTTGCAGGCGTCATACTGGCGCTTGGCAATGATGACGTTGTTCTTGACGAAGTTGGTGCCATCTGGACCAGTGGGCTTCATTTGCTTGATGCCCAAGTTCGGAGTCATGTCACCGGCGTTGGTCTGCGAGAATGCCGCTACAAAGTTGTGGTGTCCGCGCAAATAACGTACACCCTTCTCGTCATGCTCCCACATGTAGGAGGCCAGGCCCTTATTATCGGGTGCGATGTAGAAATTCGCATCAGTGAGGGAGGTGCCATGGGTGGCGAACCAGGTAATAGCGCCTACGTCCTCACCTGCCTGCTGAATGCGGAGAACGCGAACTTGCGGATCGATCCTCTCCGGGAAGTAGGACTTATCTGAGTCAGGGTTGCGCTCAAAAGCTACCGTTGAGCGGTTTGCAGAGGCGTTATGGAGTTCTGCATGCCCGAGTAGAAGCGTAGCGGGACGGATAGCGTGGTGGGCCTTGTCAATGGCTTCGCAGATACCGGCCACTTCTTCCTTGAAACTGTTCTCCATAAAGCCCGACGTAGCCGTGTTGTAGGCCATGTTATGCGACGTACCGCCACAGGAGTTGTGGTTGTGGGTCGCGGTAATGCACAGGTGCGACTCGGGGTACAGTTTGCCGTACTTCTTCGCACAATGCTTGATGACCTCCTGATGGAGGGCTTCGAAGAAGCACGCCATATCGACATTGACGTACACCAAACGTTCCTTGGTCTTGTTATCGACGAAGATGAAAGCACGGGCGTAGTAGGGGCTGCGGAGACCACGAGCCACCTGCTCAGGTTCCGAATAACCCATCATTCCTTGTCCGGCGACTGCGCCCGTCATGCTGGAAATACCCACACCGACGGAGTAACCCTTGCCGTCAGCGGGACCCGTGATCTTATGGCGCTTTGCCGCTTGTGCGAAAGGCGTACCGGTGGATTGAGTGGTTCCAGTGGCTACTGCGGCTGCAACGCCGGTAGCGGCCATTCCCTTCAATAGTGAACGACGATTGATCTCCACAGTGGACCTCTTCTCGGTCTCTCGGAGGACAATTCGATCCAAGCGCTGGGGCAGGGAAGGAATGCCCTTGGTACATAATTGTTTGTCGCTTGATACATTAGCGAGGCCGTGACCAGGATGAACAGACATTTGACTCAAAGAAAATAGTGAGAAAACTGTGGTGGATAGGAGAACGGAATACGGGCTTCTCTCGACTGGACGCTTGAGCATGGTTCAGCTGTCCACAAACAATGGCCCGGAGCAGCGCAAACATCCGCATATATCTACCTGAGTAGTGAGCACATTATGCGCGGGGCATCAGGTTGAGGAGAAGTGGGCAGGGGAGGATACTACGGTTGCGGAACAGTTGTTTCCACATCAACGGGAGTCGTCCAATCCCGTTCGGGAAGCGGACGCAGGGGTATCAGCGGCCGTGGGAGAGCCCACTGGGCCCGCCGAGTCACGCCAGCGGCAGCATGCTCGTAGACCTGCACCGTCTGCTGGGCAATATGGGTCCAACAAAATCGTTGGGGAAGCTGTGCACGGTTTGCGGCCGCCCGGCGATCCCGCTCGGCCGGATGTCGTAGAGCCGCATCGATGGTCTCCACCATTTCTTCGATAATGCCAGGGGAGTAGCTCCAGCCAGTCACACCATCAATAATGATGTCAGCAAGCCCGCCAGCACGCGCAGCTACCACAGGGATCCCGGCAGCGGCGGCCTCCAATGCGACAATGCCGAAAGGCTCATAGCGGGACGGTAGCACAGCCAGATCGGCAGTAGAGATCAACTCCCGCAATTCATTCTTTCTCATAAAACCTGCAAAGTGGACAGAGCCGCAGAGACGGTGCCGGCGCTGTTCAGACTCTAGCCACTCCCGTTTCATTCCCTCCCCAGCAACAGTGACATGAATCCCGGGATAGCGGCGCCGCAAGAGCGGAAGTGACGAGAGAATATCGTGAACACCCTTCTCCCACTCCAAACGGCCAAAATAGATCAGGTGTGGGGCAGTGGTAGCGCGCGCCGGTTGATGCGGAATCGTCCACTCGCGAGTATCAATGCCATTCGGGATAAAACGTAGCGGGGGTAACCCGGGGGATCCCGTGGCGGGGTCTCCGAAGGTTGCAGAGATCTCGTCCATCATCGGACGCGAGCAAGCAATGAGATAGTCACAGGAATTGGCAAACCACCATTCAGCCGAATGTACGTGGCGGTTGATGGGGTGAGAGAGCCAACCGGAGTTACGGCCAGCTTCCGTAGCATGGAAGGTTCCCACCAAAGGAAGCCCGTACTGTTCGGCGATAGCACAGGCAGGAACAGCAACGAGCCAGTCATGGCCGTGGATGACATCGGGCTGCCAGGCACCATTCTCTCTGCACGGCCCGGTGCCGTGGAGAAGATGCTGGATTGCCTGTGTCATGGCAGTCCCCATGAGTAGTGTCCATGCCATCAGATCGCTCGTGAAGTCAATCGCTAGCGGGGTGAGCGGAACAGACACCACCCTCACGTTCCCCCGCATCTCATCGGTTGTCTCTGTAACAACTCCAGGAGAAGCAGCTGGTGCGCGCGTCACCATCACAATCTCATGCCCTGCTGCTGCTAACTCTCCCACAAGGCGATCGACATGAGCACCCAGGCCACCCACCATCACTGGGGGAAACTCCCAGGAGATCATCAGCACCTTCATGTTGTATGGACTCCTCACAGTACAGGAAAGAACAGTTCGGGATCGTTAATCTTCCTCATCATAGGCGCTTCGTAGCAACCGAGCATCCACTTGCGAGAAAGGTCCATCGGCTGCCTGCCACGCGCTGAGCAACTGTGATTCCTGTCCCCGCCAATGATGGTGCCGGGCAGTGATGAGCTCGCGCATCGCGTGGCCATGCAGATAGGCGCGGGAGCGTGCGTAGTCTGCAGCCGTGTCTTTCGAAATGAGGAATGCCCAGTCCGATTGCAGCGCGAGTGCTGCCTCCCGAACAATCTGGTCGCAGTAACGGTCACGTGGTCGTACAGGAGTGGCGTCGCCGGGGAGAAACTCCCACAAGGCGGTCGCCAGCTCAGCACAGATTTGTTGGTTGAGCTCCACAATGTCAGCCACTGGTGGTCCCTCCCAGACACGCCAGTCCTTACCAGACCCCCACGAACAGTCATCTAACTCCACGGGAGCGCCCACATAGCCCTCCGCACGGGCCGTCGCCAGGGAACCAACGTGAACACCCGCAGCGTGCAAAGCGCGGATAACTTTCCCCAGCCACTGGGGACCCTCGTACCACCAATGTCCAAAGAGCTCAGTATCAAATGCCGCCACGACGTGTGCGGGGCGTCCACACCGCTCAGTTTCGCTTCGTAAACGACCCAGAACGGTATCCACGAAGTCTGCTACATCGTGGTCGACACGTGCCCCCGCACGCTCCGGATTATAAGGGGATTTATGCTCTGGAGAGACAGAGCGGCCCGTCACCCGCGCCGGCTTAAAACCGGTTTCGTGGTGGTACGTGTGGAAATCACGGTAATCGGCATGGCCAGGGTAGCCAGCCTTGGGGGACCATACACGATAGCTGACGGTGAGATCACGGCCGAAAGCCACAACATCACTGGCACCTACCGGACGGCCGCACGCAGTGTCCCCATGGAGTGAAGGGCCATCCACCATAAAGTGGGTGACACCGGCACGCTGGTAGTCCACTTCCATACCGGGAGTGAAGGCGCATTCAGGAGCCCATAAACCAGCCGGACGAGTACCCTTCCGCAGTTCACTATCGGCAAGACCTGACTCAAGAAAGAAGCGGCGCAAAGTCCGGGGGAGTAGTGGCTGGAACGGATGGGCGAGCGGTCCCCCCAACATTTCGATCACACCGGCATCCTGCAGCGGGCGGAACACTGGCGAACCACCGCTACTCCAACGGGCAAGAAAGCGTTTGCTGGCCCAATGTGCCGCTACCGCCTCACGGCTACCCATGGCACGGATGGCACCAGTGGCATGGGCTGAGGCTGGATCCACCGTAGCAGCAGCTGTAAAGGTAGCCGCCTCTGCAGCCCGCATCTGCCAGTTCGCCAACCACTCGTGCATGCCACGGAGACAGTAGGGATCGTCTAGCTGGGCAGCCACAATGGGAGTGATACCGAGGGAAAGTACGTCACGGTAGCCTTCGTCTGCTAACCGATACAGCTCTTCAACGACGGGAATGTAGGAGTTCCCCCAGGCTTGATAGAGAAGCTCCTCGCCCACCGGCCATGTCCCATGATGGGCAAACCAGGGCAGGTGACTATGGAGAACAAGTGTAAAAAGGCCGGGTACTGTGGGTGTCATCGTCATCGCAGCTTCCTCCCCACAAAAACAAGATCCAAGCTGTCATCGAGAGACGTGGGATCGTCCAAGGCCCCGTCCCGCACCTCTGCTGGGGGACAAGTGCGAAATTCAAAATCGGTAGCAGTGACGCTATCGACATCTGCCCGCAGCTCCGCCGACCAGGGACGGTTCTCCAAATAAGGTTGCAGTTGCGCCCGGATAAGGCCACCCCACTTGTCATCGAGATGGCGCAGGTGCGGGCCGTGATATACCCCCAGTGTCTCCACCAGCTCAAAGCCTGGCCCAACCAACAGATCAGCTAATTCGCGGGCGTTAAGCTCCCGAATATGGAAGGGGTTAATAGGTTGGCCGGCAGGTGTAAAGGTAATGCGATTGGGAGTCGCCACCACTAGCACACCACCTGGACGCAGCACCCGGAAACACTCCGCCACAAACCCCTCTTGGTCGGGAAGATGCTCAATGACCTGAGAATTAACGATGACGTCGGCGCACTCGTCCGCAAACGGCAACGCCCCCAAATCTGCCTGGGTGAAGGTGAGTGGGCAGGGCGCACCAACCCGGTATTTGCTCGTCGCGTGCTGGCACGCCAGCAGATCGTAATCCACCCCGTGTAGAGATTGGGTGTAGGGGGCCAACATACCTGCCCCATAGCCTTCTCCAGCTCCCGCTTCAATAACGTCCCTGTCGCGACAGCGCTCCCGCCACGCCAGATACACAATCTCGTGGCGGCGGAACCAGTAGTTTTCCTGGTCGGTATCAGGGGCCGTGCGCTCACCTGTCATAGGGAGCGGCACAACCGTATCGGGGTCAGCCGGGAAGTCCTCGTTACTCACCTTTTCAGCCTATCCTCTCCGCGAACAACAACCTCTATAACTAGGTAGAGAAAGCTATTCGCGTTACCATCTTTGCAGGAACATTTCTGTCGATGCGTCCTCAACCAGGAGGTTTCCATGTCAGCCACCGTCGTCCTTGTGAAGCAAGTTCCCGACTACGAAACGGACAACTCGCTCACCGACGATTTCCGCCTCAACCGCGAAAGTGTCGACAAAATCTTGGACGAAACCAACGAGCATGCGGTGGAGGCGGCAGTACAGCTCAATGACGTGCTGGAAATCCCCCATGAAATCATCGCGCTCACTATGGGCCCAGCTAGTGCAGTGGAGGCCCTCCGGCGGGCAATGGCCATGGGGGCGGACCGTGGCATCCACATCTGTGACGATGCCCTTGTCGGTTCAGACGCAATCCAAACCGGGTGGGTACTCGCCAACGCCCTCGGCCACATCGCTGACACGAAACTTGTTATCTGTGGCGACCAATCCTCCGATTCCGGAGCAGGAACCGTCCCCGCCATCATCGCCGAGTACCTGGGAATCCCCGCTCTCACCAGCGTGCACTCGCTCATAGTGGAACCAGACGGCACGTTGAACGCCGAACGAGCCACCGACGGGTTTACCTACCATCTCAGTGCTGACATGCCGGCATTGGTCTCCGTTACCGAGACCATGAATGAACCACGCTTCCCCTCCTTCAAAGGCATCATGGCGGCCAAAAAGAAAGAGGTCACCGAGTGGAGCCTCGCAGATATTGGAGTGCTGCCCAACCAAGTGGGACAAACCGGTGCTGGCACCGTAGTGGTCAACACCACCGAACGCCCCGCCAAGCAGCAGGGCGAAGTGTTTGCCGATAACGGTGACGGAGCACAGCGTATTATGGACTACCTCGTCTCCGAAAAGCTCGTATAGGAGAGTACTACCATGACTATCCTTGTCCCCATCGCGTACACCGGTCGTGGTGACCAGGTACAGCCCACCCAAGCGAGCCTTGAGGCGATCACTGCCGCCCGCACCATCGACACCGTTCACGCTGTCGTCCTGTGTGAGCCAGGCGTTTCCCACAGCCTCGCAGCAGCACTGGCACCCTTTGGGGTGGAGGCACTCCATGTTGCCGAAGACAAAGACGCATTTGCCTTCTTTGCCACCTCACTCGTCGACGTCCTCAGCACAATCGCGGTGACTGACAAGGTTGCTGGCGTGCTCCTTCCCGACAGCATCATCAACCGTGAAATTGCCGGGCGTGTGGCAGTTCGTCTGGGATCCGGCCTAGCCTCCGATGTCGTGGCCCTCACCGATCTCACGCACGTCACGCACTCCATATTCGGCTCACAACTCGATGTCGCTGTCGAGGTCCGTGGCCGCTACCCGGTCATTGTTCTCCGCAACGGTGTCGTCGAAGCAACAGAGGCAGAGACAGTAGATCAGCACGATGTCGATATTCGTACCATGGCCCTGCCCGACCCCACTATTCGACGAGGCGTCCGCGTTTCCCAACGCACCGAAGACACCCCCAGCGATCGACCTGATCTTACCCAGGCGAAGGTAGTGGTAGCCGGTGGGCGCGGCGTCGGGTCCGCAGAAGGCTTCCACGAGTACGTGGAGGGGCTTGCCGACCAATTCGGTGCGGCAGTCGGTGCGACCCGCGACGCAGTGGACCTCGGATACTGCGGAGGCGCCATCCAGATCGGCCAAACCGGTGTCACCGTCAACCCAGATCTTTACATCGGGCTTGGCATCTCCGGAGCAATCCAGCATAAGGCTGGTATGCAGAACTCCAAGCACATTGTGGTCATCAACAACGACCCGGATGCACCACTCTTCTCTATCGCTGACCTCGGTATTGTAGGCGACGTTGACGATATCGTTCCGCAGCTCATCGACCTGCTGAAAGCTCGCAGCTGACGACTCCCACAGCACAGAAAGACCCCGCATGCTCTGTGAATCCCCAGAATTACTAGCCGCGGCCAGCTACTTTGACCACGCTGCAATCACTCCGCTGCGGGAAGAAGCTCTTACCGCAATGCGCGAACTGGCCGGCGATACGGGGAACCCCTCCAGTGTCCACTCCGTAGGCCGCCGAGCACGCTGCCATGTCGAAGAAGCCCGCGAGTCCATCGCAGAACTCCTCGGCGCACGCCCCAGTGAAGTGATCTTTGTTGGATCCGGAACGGAAGCAGACAACCTGGCACTAAAAGGCATGGCCTTAGCGCGTGCCGGGCAGGGATACCACCGTCTGCTCCTCAGTGCTGTAGAGCACCACTCCGTCACCGATGCGGCCTCATGGCTAGCTAGATTCCGGCACGATGTCTTCGGTGTGGACCTGGACGTGCTGCCCGTTGATCAGACTGGGCGTGTTGAGCTCGACGTCGTCCGCGAGCGTCTCCACCAGGCGGACACTCCACTGCTCATGACAGTCATGGCTGCCAACAACGAAGTGGGAACGGTACAACCCGTCGCGGCGCTCGCTGATGCTGCCGCGGCAGCGGGTGTGCCCTTCCATGTGGATGCGGTACAAGCCGTCACCCATATGCAGCTTGATTTTTCGCATCCGGGCATCACCACGATGTCCGTCGCTTCCCAGAAGTTTGGCGGACCCACTGGTATCGGTGTGCTCTTGGCACGACGTGACGCCCCTCTCGTCCCGCTCCTTCATGGCGGCGGGCAGGAGCGTGGCCTCCGGGCAGGAACGCAGAATGTGCTAGGTATCGTTGGTATGGCTGCTGCACTGGAGACCGCGGTAGCGTGCCAAGCCGACGAAACCGCCCGCTTGGTGGCACTGCGTCACCAGCTCATCACTGGTCTGCACAGGGTCTGTGACGATGTCATCATTAACGGTCCGGAGAAAGCTATCGAGGGAACAGATAGCCTCGTCCTGCCCGGAATCGTCTCCGCTTCCTTCCCCGGATGCGAAGGGGACGCACTGCTTATGCTTCTCGATGGGAAAGGAATCAGCGTCTCTTTGGGAGCGGCATGTACAGCAGGTGTCGCACATGCCTCGGAAGTCCTCCTTGCGATGGGAGTTCCGGAGCCGCAGGCGCGGGGCACACTACGACTTTCCATGGGGCACACCACGACCCCCCAGCATGTTGATGATCTGTTGCGGGCATTGCCTGAGGCTATTGAACGTGCCCGTCTGGCAGGGCTGGCCTAGGCTAGACCTATGCGTGTCTTAGCTGCGTTATCAGGAGGAGTTGATTCCTCCGTCGCTGCCGCACGTCTGGTCGATGCAGGCCACGACGTCGTTGGTATCCACCTGGCATTGTCCAGTGCACCTGCCACCCTGCGGACGGGTGCACGCGGATGCTGCTCTTTGGAGGATTCTGGAGATGCCCGCCGAGTTGCGGACCAACTGGGTATCCCGTTCTACGTGTGGGATTTCTCTGCGCGTTTTCGCGCCCAGGTCATTGAGGATTTCGTCGATACCTATGAGTTAGGGGAGACCCCTAACCCCTGCCTACGATGCAATGAGCGCATTAAGTTCGACGCCCTTCTCGAGCGTGGTCTAGCTTTGGGCTACGATGCCGTTGCGACTGGCCACTACGCCCAGATTGTTGATGGGATGCTGCGACGCGGAGTCGACCAGGCAAAAGACCAGTCGTATGTGTTGGGGGTTCTCAACCGTCACCAGCTTGATCATTCTCTCTTCCCCTGCGGTGATACGGAGAAGCCGCAGATTCGAGAGGAGGCCGCAGCATATGGTTTTAGCGTGGCCTCGAAACCCGATTCCACCGATATCTGCTTCATTCCCAATGGGGACACCCGCGGTTTCCTGCATTTAAGGCTGGGAGATCGGCCAGGGCCGGTCATCGATATGGTGACGGGGGACACCGTCGCTGAACACCGAGGCACCTACGGATTCACCATTGGACAGCGCAAGGGTCTAGGTCTGGCGGGCCCGCTGCCAGATGGTTTACCACGCTATGTGGTGGGCTTAGATGTGCGGCGTAATACCGTCCTCATCGGTACACGGGACATGTTGGAGACGAATTACCTGCAGGGGTGGCCAGCTAACTGGCTATCGCGAGAGTTGGCGGACTGCGCGGCGGCGGGGGAGCGCCACAAACTCCGTTGTGAAGTGCAGGTGCGGGCGCACGCAGCGCCAGTGCCGTGCACTGTCGAGATGATGGGGGAGACCGTCACCATCCACACAGATGTCCCCTTGCGCGGAGTGGCGTGTGGTCAAAGCGCAGTGCTCTACCAACCCGATCCAGTAGGCGACCTTGTGCTTGGGTCGGCCACTATTCACGCGACAGCTGAGAGCTACGATACCCTCACGGCGCAAGATAGTACGGAGAGGCCGGTATCCTCTCCACTCAGTGGAGTTTCGGAATCCTCATGATGGTGCATGCCGAGGGGTCGTTACCCGGTACCGATATGCGTTCGGTGCTGCAGATGATTGCGGGGGAGGCAGCGTCTGCATTCTTTCTCCCCGTGCTACCTGCGCGGGGTCTGCCGGCCACTGCGGTAGGGCGGATGACGGCGCTCCTCCCGGACATGGTGTGGGGCTACGGTGTCCGCACATTTGTTTGCGGACCGCAGGAAACACGTTTCCATCGTGCTGCACGCTCCCTTCTTGAGCAGGATATGGACCTGCTGGAGGAGATCGTTGAGACGACGGGTGCCGGCAGCGGGCCGCTTACCGTGGTGGTGGCGGGTCCTGTTGCCTGTTTATCCCATGTGGAGCTCCCCAATGGGCATTGGATGCTGACAGACACAGGCGCTGTTTGTGACCTGATGGACCAGTACGTCGAGATGGTGGCGCAGCTGGCGCGTGACCTGTCACGACGGACTGGGCGTGACCCGTGGGTAGTGATGGATGAAGGCGACGCGGGGCCAGCGCTGAGTGGGACATTGCCAGGGGCGCACCGGTGGGAACACATTCCCATGCCGGATCAGCAGATCCTGCCGGCGCAGTGGAGTGCTGTGGGGGAGGCGATGCCTGGTAGGGTCGTACTTCGCCTTCCTCATGAGAGTACGCAGTGGGTGCGTCAGTGTGCGCCGGCGTTGCGGGCGGGCACGTTACGAGTGGCACTGCCGGTATCGTTGCAACCATCGACTGCGCAACGGGATGAGATGGGAGAGCTTCTCGACCAGTGGGGAGGTGGGCTGGAGTGCGTGATGCCGTTAGTGGTACCACAGCGGGAGCGTCGACAGCACGCCCATCGTCTTGCTGTGCTCCTCCGGGATTTGGCTGTGGCGCCGCAGGAATCTTCACTGCCTAGCTTCCACGACAGTATGTTGTGCTATACGTCAGAGAACACCCACGGTGTATCACTACGTGGCATACAAGAATGCCTTGGGTCGCTCGTGGAGATGCCAGAGCTAGTGTTGGACGAGTGGCCCCAGTAGCGGCCATTCTGTTTCCACAGTGCGGGGATCTTGCCCTATGCGCTCCAGATACTCCCGGAAACTCTGTTGGCGCTCGCGGTGCCAGTTGGTTTGCAGCGCCATGAGTTCGTCTACCGGGGTGGTCCGCAACTGCGGATAGACATCTGCCAACCGCTTGGCAAGCTGTGCAGCCCCCCAAGCGTCTGCATCGGAGTTGTGCGCATTGTCTAGCGACACCTGGTAGTGTTCGCACACAATACCGAGGGTGCGTTTTCCCTTGCGGTATTTGTCGAGAGCACGATCCACCACATAGGGATCGAGCACCAGCCCGCGTACCTCGAATGTCGGCTCCCAGTGCTGCAGAATGGTGAGATCAAACGGGGCGTTATAGACGATGAGAGTACGGCCCTCCTCCCAAGCGGCATAGAGATGAGCGACAGATTCCTTGACGACCTCCGCATGTGGGCGGCCTTCACGCCGTGCCTGTTCCGTCGAAATACCGTGAACCGCAGTGGCTTCAGCGGGAATGGCACAACCCGGATCAGCCAGCCAGTTATGGGTGACAATGCGGGGTTCCGCATCCGCTGACGAGGACTCTGGCAGGTCGATATCAAGACATGAGGAAGTGACGATGCGTGCCGTCCGAGGGTTTGGGCCCGTCGTCTCTAAATCGAAGGAGCACACATGGTGTGGGGTAAAAAAAGAGTCTGACACGGGATCTCCTCGTGGTCCACAGCGAGAGCATAACCCTTTCGGTGATGCTGTCCTCAGGTTACTCTCCAACAGTGACAAATTCGGCGAACGGCTGGCGCGAGACGCTAGGCTAAAGACGTGATTACCTCCGATATTCAGCAGCGCTGGAATGAGCTTGCCAGTGTTGTGCGCGACCACCAGTTTCGCTACTACGTAATGGACTCACCCATCATTGCTGATAGCGAGTTTGACCAGCTTTTTCATGAGTTGGTGGCGTTGGAGGATGAGTATCCAGAATTGCGTACTCCGGATTCCCCCACACAGCTGGTCGGTGGCGGCTTCGAGACGACGTTCAACCCCGCGCAGCATCCCGAACGAATGTTGAGCTTGGAGGATGTGTTTAGCCCGGAAGAGTTGAGGGAGTGGCTCACTCGACTGGAGAAAGAAATCGGTCCGGACCAGGACTACCTCACCGAACTGAAGATTGATGGCGCGGCTATTGACCTGGTGTACCGGGATGGAGTGCTGGAACGTGCCGCCACCCGAGGAGACGGACGGATCGGGGAGGACATTACCCTTAATGCGCGCACTATCGCGGATATCCCCGTACACCTCACACATCACCCCGATTATCCGCTGCCTGCACTTCTGGAAGTTCGTGGGGAGGTGTACTTCGCACTTGATGACTTTGCCGCACTCAATGCCCGGATTGTTGCGGAGGCAGAAGAAGCAGGTCGGAAACCCAAGCCGTTTGCTAATCCACGTAATGCTGCAGCTGGCTCGTTACGGCAGAAAGACCCTGCTGAGGTGGCACGACGCCATCTGCGTATGATCTGTCATGGTTTGGGGAAGACGGAGGGGTTCCAGCCTGCCACGCAGCGGGATGCCTACCGCGCGATGGCGGCGTGGGGGCTCCATGTTTCTGATAAGACAGAGCACGTGACTGGCATTGACGCAGTTCTCGAGAAGATGCGCTACTGGGGTGACCATCGCGCGGAAGTAGAACATGAGACGGACGGATTAGTCGTTAAGCTCAACAGCATTGCTGAGCAGCGAGACCTTGGAGCAACGTCACGTGTACCTCGATGGGCAGTCGCGTACAAGTACCCACCAGAAGAAGCCATCACCACCCTTATCGATATTCGGGTATCCGTGGGACGTACTGGCAGAGTGACGCCCTATGCTTTTATGGAACCTGTCACGATTGCCGGTTCAACAGTGTCAAATGCCACCTTGCACAACCAATTCGAACTTAAACGCAAGGGTGTGTTGATTGGTGATCAGGTCGTTATTCGCAAAGCTGGCGAAGTGATCCCGGAAGTGCTGGGCCCCATCGTCGATGCCCGTACCGGGGATGAAAAGGAGTTTGTTTTCCCTATCCATTGTCCAGAATGTGGGGCGCTGCTTGCCCCCGAGAAGGAATCTGATCAGGACTGGCGCTGCCCCAATACGCAAGGTTGCCCAGCGCAGCTTCGGGAACGGTTGTTCTACTTGGCTAGTCGCGCGGCCTTGGATATTGAGGCACTCGGAGAGAAGGGAGCGCGCGATCTCTATGAGCGCGGGATTCTGCACAATGAGGGAGATCTCTTCACCCTCACTGCTGATGATCTCCTCCGTACATCCCAATACACCCGAAATGCTCCCCGTCATGTCGATATCGATCCGCGTTATGCGGACACACCTGTTGGGGAGGTTGATGGGAAACGCGTCATTCTCTCGAAAACTGGAGAGAAGCTGCTCAAGAACCTTGCGGATGCGAAAAAACGTCCTCTTTGGCGCGTCCTCGTGGCGTTATCGATCCGCCATGTTGGTCCGACTGCTGCACGCTCGCTGGCGGCTACCTTCCACAGTATGACGGATATCGAACAGCGAGCGGTACAAGGCGACACTGCTGCCTTCGCCGAAGTGGAGGGAGTCGGTGAGATTATTGCTGACGCCTTGGTGGAGTGGTTTGCGGTGGAATGGCACCGGGAAATTGTGGTAAAGTGGGCGGCCGCGGGTGTACAGATGGAGGACCAGCAAGAATCTTCCCAGGTGCCCACTCTGGAGGGCCTCACCATCGTCGCTACTGGCGCGTTGGAGGGTTTCACCCGTGACTCGGTAAAAGAGGCGATTCTGGCGCGGGGAGGCAAAACGGCAGGGTCTGTCTCGAAGAAGACAGACTATGTGGTGGCTGGGGAGAATGCCGGCGCGAAACTGACCAAGGCCGAAACACTGGGTATTCCCGTGCTCACGGAAGAGCAGTTTGTCACTCTGCTGCAAGGCGGGAAGGCCGCACTGAAGGAGAAAGACGTATGAGCAACCCGTCACCTGACGGAGTAATTATTCGCGCTATGCGTGAATCTGATTTGGTGGGGGTAGGGGAGATGACGGCGACGACCTACATCCCTTATGAGGAACCAAATTCCCCCTACATCGACATTCTGCGTGATGTGGCACCTCGTTTTCGGGAAGCGACTGCACACTTCGTAGCGGAAGAGACAGCAACCGGCGACATTCTCGGGGCGGTGACTTTAGCAGCAGGGGGCAGTCCGTGGGCGGCTATTGCTGCTGATGATGAGATTGAGATGCGGATGTTGGCGGTAGATGAGTCTGCGCGGGGCCGTGGAATTGGTACTGCGCTTGTTCATAGGTGCCAAGAATTTGCTGGCCGACAGCGCTACCGGCAGTTGGTGTTGTCCAGTCGAGAGAATATGACGAACGCTCACCGCCTCTACGAAAGGGCAGGTTTCACGTTGGACCCTGCCCGGTTTTGGGACCCTATTCCTGGCCTCACAGTTCGCTGTTACGTGTGGCTTGTCGCTACTGCAACGCGGTAGCATGTGCAGCGTACGACTGCATGCGCACAGTACAACCCCGAAGAAAGGTGCTTCAGTGGACGGTATTACCCGTGACGATGTTGCTCACCTCGCCAAGTTGGCGCGTTTAGCGTTGGCAGATGACGAGTTGGATGAGCTGGCTGGCCAGATCAAAGATATTTTGCAGCACGTGAATGTCATCACGGAGCTCGATACTGAAGGTGTTGAGGCGATGAGCCACCCTGTGGCCATCCACAATGTCACCCATGAGGACGTCATTAAGCCGTGCCTTTCCCAAGAGGAAGTGTTGAGCCAAGCACCCGAGGTCGAAGATGGCCGTATCGTTGTTCCCCAGATTCTGGGCGAAGGAGGGGAGTAACCCACATGACCGCTCTTCGTACTGTTCCGGCAGATTCCATCTTGTCTCTGGATGCCTACACTTTGGCCCAGCGTATCCACTCTGGTGAGCTGACTTCGGTGGCGGTGACGCAAGCATTCCTCGACCGTATTGCTGAGGTAGACGGGGATCTCCACGCTTTCCTACACGTCGGCGCAGAGGACGCTTTGGCGACCGCCCGACAGGTCGATGAGGACATTGCGGCGGGTAAAGGCCCAGCCTCCCCGTTAGCCGGTGTACCCATCGCTTTGAAGGATGTGTTCACCACGACGGATGCTCCGACAACCTGTGCCTCCAAAATCTTGGAGGGGTATGTGCCGCAGTATGATGCTACTGTCACGAGGAAACTGCGGGAAGCCGGCATTCCGATTCTCGGCAAGACCAATATGGATGAGTTCGCCATGGGCTCCTCCACGGAGAACTCTGCTTTCGGGCCGACCTTCAACCCGTGGGACAAAGAGCGTACGCCGGGTGGTTCCGGCGGTGGTTCAGCAGCCGCACTGGCGTCCTATGAAGCTCCGCTGGCGATCGGGACGGACACGGGTGGTTCCATCCGCCAGCCTGCCGCTCTTACCGCTACGGTGGGAGTGAAGCCGACGTACGGCACTGTTTCTCGTTACGGTCTGGTGGCCTGCGCTTCTTCCCTCGATCAAGGGGGACCGTGTGCGCGTACCGTGCTGGATACGGCTATGCTGCACAACATTATTGCGGGCCATGACGAGCACGACTCAACTTCTCTGGCAGTAGAGATTCCCGACATGGTGAGTGCTGCAGTGGAGGGTCAGGAGAAGGACCTCTCTGAGGTGAAGGTTGGCGTCATCAAGGAATTCCTTACAGATGAGGGGTGTCAGCCGGGTGTCGCGGAGTCTTTCCAGAATGCAGTGGAAACTCTGGAGGGGCTGGGGGCAGAAATCGTTGAGGTTTCATGCCCCAACTTCCCGCACGCGTTGGCCGCCTACTACCTCATTCTGCCGTCTGAGGTCTCGTCCAATCTGGCACGCTTTGACGGAATGCGGTACGGCTTGCGGGTGGGTGACGATGGTAGCCATTCAGCGGAAGAGGTCATGTCGCTGACCCGTGCAGCCGGCTTCGGTAAGGAAGTGAAGCGCCGTATCATTATTGGCACCTATGCCCTGTCTGCCGGCTATTACGATGCGTACTACGGCCAAGCGCAAAAGGTGCGTACTCTCATTGCCCAGGATTTCCAAAAGGCGTATGAGAAGGTCGATGTGCTTATCTCTCCGACTACCCCGCAGACTGCCTTCAAATTGGGTGAGCGCGTGGACGATCCTGTTTCTATGTATCTCTTCGACCTCTACACGCTGCCCTTGAATCTGGCAGGAATGTGTGGCATGTCCGTGCCAGCAGGAGTGGCCTCGGATTCCGGTATGCCGGTTGGCCTGCAGATTATGGCACCCGCATTGGAAGATGCTCGTCTTTACCGGGTGGGTGCCGCTTTTGAAAAGGCGCGTGGTCCGATCGGCGAGTAATCTGCTGGTAGAGAGATTGAGAAGTCGCTAAGAGATCCTCCCCCCACCCGGGAAACCGGGGCGAAGGGGAGGATTTCAGCGTAGCCTGGTTACATAACCGCTGAAGCTGCGGTAGGTTAGTTGTACCTGTTGCTGGATCGTTTAAGTGTCTTTGAGTTTCTGCCGGTACACTGCATCTAGAAGCACTTTTCCTAGGAAAAGCGATAGAGAAGGATTAGTCACATGGGTCTTCGAATTGGCGTACTGACCGCCGGCGGTGACTGCCCCGGTCTGAACGCAGTTATTCGTGGCGTCGTTCGTACTGCTAACAGCTGCTATGACGCTACGGTGGTGGGTTTCCAAGACGGATGGAACGGTCTGGTGAACAACCTCCGCGTGCAGCTCTACGACAACGAAAGTATCGACAAGATTCTCGGCCAAGGCGGCACCATTCTGGGCACTGGCCGTATGAATCCGTACGAGCTGGAATCTCGCCTGGATGATATTAAGGCCACCCTTGCCGACAATGAGATCGACGCCGTTATCCCCATCGGTGGCGACGGTACTCTGCGCGGTGGCCGCTGGCTTATGGAAAACGGTATCAATGTCGTTGGCGTTCCTAAGACGATCGACAACGATGTCGCCAACACTGACTACACCTTCGGCTTTGACACCGCGGTTTCCATCGCTACTGATGCCATTGACCGTCTCCACACCACCGCAGAATCCCACCAGCGCGTCATGCTGGTGGAGGTGATGGGACGCAACGCCGGGTGGATCGCCCTGCAGGCCGGCATGGCCGGTGGTGCCCACATGGTCGTCATTCCGGAAGTTCCCTTCGACGTGAACCACATCGCCAAGCTCATGGAGCGTCGCTTCCAAATGGGCGAGTCGTACGCCATCTGCGTCGTCGCCGAGGGAGCACTCCCCAAGGAAGGCACCATGGAGATGCGCTCCGGTGGCATCGACAAGTTCGGCCACGAAATCTACACCGGTGTTGCACAGCAGCTCGGTGACGAACTCCGTAGCCGTCTAAATGACCGCGACATCCGGACTACCGTGCTGGGCCACATCCAGCGTGGCGGTACCCCCACTGCCTTTGACCGTGTTCTCGGTACTCGTTTTGGTGTGAATGCCGTGCACGCCGTCGCCGAAGGAGACTTCGGCAAGGTGGTTGCTGTGCGCAATGACCGCATCGAACGAATCTCCCTCGACGACGCTGTCGGCCATTCCAAGAAGGTTCCGATGGACCGTTACAAGGAAATGGAAGCCCTCTTCGGATAATGCCAGACTGACAGGGAGCGCCCACACTCTTCGCCGTTTCCCATCGGTAGAAGCAGGGTTTATCGGCCGCACTTTCCTTTTTATCCTCTCCACAGTGGGTATTGGCTCGGCACTGATGTTCCTGGCCGCATTGGCCAAGAACGAAGTGTTGGGCCGATACTGCAATAACCGTCCCCCTCACCTAAACTGGAAAGCATGACTAGCGCCCGTGTAGATGACATCCTCGACTTCGACGAGGTAATTGCGAAGTACGATCCCGTCATGGGATTGGAAGTCCACGTAGAACTCTCTACAGAGACCAAGATGTTCTGTAATAGCCCCACTGCGTTCGGTGCAGAACCCAATACCCATGTCAGCCCCACCTGCATGGGGCTACCGGGCGCACTGCCTGTCGTCAACCAGCAAGCAGTCGATTGGGCCATTAAGATCGGCCTGGCCCTCAACTGCAAAATTGCTCCCTATTCACGTTTCGCCCGGAAGAACTATTTCTACCCCGACCAGCCGAAGAACTACCAGATCAGCCAGTACGACGAACCCATCGCCTTCGATGGTTACCTGGAATTCGAGCTTGCAGATGGCACTCCCTTCCGTGTTGACATCGAGCGCGCCCACATGGAGGAGGACACGGGAAAACTCACTCACATAGGTGGCGAAACTGGTCGCATCAACGGCGCTACCCACTCGCTCCTCGACATCAACCGTGCAGGTGTCCCACTCATCGAAATCGTGACGAAGCCGATTGAAGGAGCGGGGGAGCGGGCCCCAGAAGTTGCCCGTGCCTACGTGACGGCGCTCCGCGATGTTATTCGTTCCCTCAAAGTCTCCGACGTCAATATGGCGCAGGGTTCAATGCGTGCCGACGTCAACCTTTCGCTCCGCCCCGTGGGGACGACCGAGTACGGTACTCGTACCGAAACCAAGAATGTCAACACCCTCAAATCCATCGAGACCGCGGTGCGCTACGAGATGTGCCGGCAGGCCGCTGTTCTTGAGGAAGGCGGAGAGATCAGGCTCGAGACGCGTCACTTCCTCGAGACCACGGGTACCACCGCGGCGGGACGGCCCAAAGAGACATCTGCCGATTACCGCTACTTCAACGACCCAGATCTTGCTCCGGTTGTTGTATCTCGTGAGCGGGTTGAAGAGATCCGCGCTACGCTGCCAGAACTTCCCTGGGTACGGCGAGCCCGTCTCCAGGAAGAGTGGAAGCTTTCTGACGAAGAGTTGCGCGATCTCGTCAACACCGGAGCAATAGATCTCGTCGCTGATACCGTCGAGGCAGGTGCACCCTCCGCAGAGGCACGTAACTGGTGGGTGTCTTATCTGACTCAGCAGGCCAATAATCGCGGTGTGGAGCTGGAAGCGCTCCCGATTATTCCCCGACAGGTGGCTGAGGTCATCAGTATGGTGTCGGAAGGGAAGCTCACCAATAAGCTTGCCCGGCAGGTTGTCGATGGGGTTCTCGATGGAGAGGGAGACCCCGCCGATATCGTCGAGAAGCGCGGGCTGGCAGTTGTCTCCGATGACTCTGCACTACGGACTGCAGTGGAAGAGGCCCTGGCCGCTCAGCCTGATGTAGCAGATAAGATCCGCGATGGAAAGGTACAGGCAGCAGGCGCCATCATCGGTGCAGTGATGAAGGCGACGCGTGGGCAAGCAGATGCTGCGCGCGTGCGTGAGATCGTCATTGAGATCTGCTCGTAAAATTCTTTAGCAGGACATCCCGGGCCGTCCCCCTCAGCGACTCACCCGGGATGTCCTGCATTTTCACAGAATTAGCCGATATTCTTGACGCATGAGCGAAGACGTAAACCCCGTATCCACCAACGAGCCTGAGCCCACTTTGCCGCCGCGACGAGCCGTCCCCGAGCGCATCGAACCCGTCACCGAAGACGATCTCCTTATGGAGGATCTACTAGCGGATGTTGACACCATCTCGGCGGCAGAACAAGAAGACCTCGCGGGGGGAAACCCAGCGGGGGTGTCCTCTGATGATGAGCCTGCAGAAGGTGAGTTGACACAGATCGAAAACTCTGTGCAGGATGATCAGCCTGTGTTGAACGATGAACCTGTCTGGGAAGCGGAGGGGGTACAGCTGGAGGCTGATGTTCCCGATACTACTGAAGCTTCTGACTGGGATACGCCCATCCCGGTCGCCGAACAACCAATTGCTTTCAGCGACATGGCGGAAGGGGAGACAACGGTCATCACACCCGTCCCGGCGGCAGAAGAGAACTTTTACGCAGCGCCAGTCGAGCCAACCTACCCCGATGTAACCGAGACGGCAGTGTTGGCGCCGGCCCCAGTGGTGGCTGCCACCGCTTCGGACAATAGTGAGGAGGACGAGCTTGACTACGACGACGAGGACGTTGCTCCGCGGCCCGACCGTGGCACTATCGACTTTGGCCTTTTCCTGCTGCGTGTGACGCTCGGCGTCATCATGGCATTGCATGGTGCAGATAAGCTCTTTGGTCTTTTCGGTGGGTCTATCGCTAGCACCGAGCAGCTCCTGCACTCTATTGGCTTCACCAACTACACGGAGCTTCTCGCTATCGGTGCGGGTGTCACAGAGCTGGTGGGCGGCATCATTGTGGCATTGGGACTTTTTGTTCCTGCGGGTGCGTCCGCACTGTTGGGAGTGATGGGCATGGCTACGCTCACCCAGTTGGCACTCGGCAACACTGCATTCCTATCTATCCAAAAGGGCCCTTACGAGATCATCACCCTTATCGCTGTGATGGCAGCAACCGTCATTCTGGCTGGTGCCGGTCGATGGTCTGTCGATGGCCGCTGGGGATGGGCGACCCGCCCCAAGTGGGGAGCACTTGTCTGGCTACTAGTGGGTGTTATCTCCGCACCTGTGATGTGGGCAGTTCTCAACACCCAAGGTTTCCCCTTCTGAGAGAGCTTGTCCTGCTGAGAACGTTGTCCATTCTTAAAGATGGGCGAAATAGAGCAGTGCCCCCACCGATAACGGGGGGGGGCACTGCTCTATCGTCAATAGCGGGGTTTAGTCGATATCACGCACACCGCCGCGGTCTGCGGATGCAGCCATCTTGGCATATGCGCGCAATGCCTTAGAGACGGCCCGCGGACGGTCCTTATGCGGAGTCCACGGATGCTCACGAGCATTTTCTTCGGCACGACGTTTGTCAAGTTCTTCGTCACTCACGTTGAGTTCGATCTTGCGCTCCGACACATCGATGTAGATGGGGTCTCCGTCACGCACCAGGCCGATAGCACCACCATGGGCTGCCTCGGGGGAGACGTGACCGATGGATAGTCCAGAGGAACCGCCAGAGAAGCGGCCGTCGGTGACCAATGCGCACTTCTTACCCAGGCCAACGCCTTTGATGAAAGCAGTGGGGTGTAGCATTTCCTGCATGCCTGGACCGCCAGAAGGGCCTTCATAGTTGACGAACAGAACTTCACCAGGCTGCAGAGTCTTGGTCAAGATGGCGGAGACTGCCTCTTCTTGGCTTTCCACTACGCGGGCGGGGCCTTCGAAGTGGAATTGGTCTTCGGTGATACCAGCAGTCTTTAGGATGGCACCATCTCGAGCGATATTCCCTCGCAGCACGCAGAGGCCGCCCTCTTTGGTGTAGGCGTGTGCGACATCGCGAATGCAGCCATTTTTGGCGTCGAGGTCCAAGCTCTCCCAGCGATTAGCAGTGGAGAAAGGTTGAGTGGTTCGGACGCCACCCGGTGCAGCGTGGAAAAGCTCAATGGCGGCGTCAGAAGCGGCTCCACCACGCACATCCCACTCGGCCAAATAGTCGTTGAAGTTGGCGGAATGGACGGAGTGGACATTCGTGTTGAGCAACCCGGCGCGGTTCAGCTCACCCAGCAGGGCGGGGATACCTCCCGCCCGGTGGAAGTCCTCCATGTAGTAGTCGGAGTTAGGGGCCACCTTTGACAGGCAGGGTACGCGCCGCGAGATTGCATCAATATCGGCAAGGGTGAAGTCCACCCCACCTTCCTGTGCAGCCGCCAAAATGTGAAGGACAGTATTCGTCGATCCTCCCATAGCGATATCGAGTGTCATAGCATTGCAGAATGCTTCACGTGTGGCGATAGAGCGGGGGAGGACGGACTCGTCACTGCCCTGGTAGTATCGCTTTGCCAGCTCGACCACCAGGGAGCCGGCCCGTTCGAAGAGACCTTTTCGAGCAACCTGGGTGGCCAGCGTGGAGCCATTGCCGGGGAGGGAAAGGCCGAGCGCTTCAGTGAGGCAGTTCATGGAGTTCGCTGTGAACATGCCGGAGCACGACCCGCAGGTGGGACATGCGGACTGTTCCACAGTCAGGAGGGCGTCGTCATCAGTGTTGTCAGAAGCGCTCGCAGAGATGGCGGTAATGAGGTCGGAGCCTTTATGCGCAACACCATCGACGACTACTGCACCACCGGCTTCCATGGGGCCACCAGAGACAAAAACTGCAGGAATGTTGAGGCGAAGTGCGGCATTCAGCATGCCCGGGGTGATCTTGTCACAGTTGGAAATGCAGACGATGGCATCAGCAGTATGGGCATTACACATATACTCCACAGAGTCTGCGATGATCTCACGGCTAGGCAAGGAATAGAGCATGCCGTCGTGGCCCATGGCAATACCGTCATCGACGGCAATGGTGTTGAATTCTTTTGCGATACCGCCAGCTTCTTCAATGGCCTTCTTGACGATGTCGCCCACATATTTGAGGTGGACGTGTCCCGGTACGAAGTCCGTGTAGGAGTTGGCGATGGCGATGATCGGTTTACCGAAATCGGAGTCTTTGACGCCAGTGGCACGCCAGAGGGCGCGCGCTCCCGCGGCATTACGTCCGCGTGTCGATTGAGCAGATCGGAGCTGAGGCATTGGCCAGCCTTTCTACAGGAGTGAGGAGAGGGGAGGAGTGTAGTGGGCAGACCTCACACAGCTCTCGCACTCGTACCTTGTGTCCATTATTGTGAGGCAGCACTGAAGTGATGTACCTCTATTGTGCCACTAACACAGAACCATCATAACGTGAGCGTTCAATCCCAAAGAGTGGCCACAATGTTTGACCATATGGGATTTGCAGCCTAACATAAAGAACATGCTTCACCTTCTAGTATCTGTACACATTCGCGGTCGGCGTTTACGCTAGACCCGGTTGATGCTGCCGGATCCAGGAAGAAGCTAAACGCCCCTCGCACAGTTACGCTGTCGAGGGTTTTTTACTATCACCCCCCGCAGATGGAAACCCGCCGTCTGCATGTCACCTGAAGGAACTGATGTGAGCGCAACAGAAGCTCGTCAGCCGGGGCATGGGACCATCCCCACTCCTGCTGAAGCAGCCCACGCAACCAGCAGTAACCGTGTTGTGGAACCGGAGAAGTGCACCGGTGCTAAATCGGTCATCCGCTCTCTTGAGGAACTTGGCGCAGATACTGTATTCGGTCTCCCGGGTGGCGCAATTCTCCCAGTATATGATCCGCTATACGACAGCACCTTTATCAACCACATCCTGGTGCGTCACGAACAGGGCGCCGGACATGCCGCCGAAGGTTACGCCCGCTCCACCGGCCGCGTCGGTGTGTGCATGGTGACCTCTGGCCCTGCCGCCACTAACCTGGTGACCGCCCTCGCCGATGCACAAATGGACTCCATCCCCATGGTCGCTATCACTGGCCAGGTGGGTGAAGCCTTCATCGGTACGGATGCTTTCCAAGAGGCTGATATCTCCGGCATTACTATCCCCGTAACGAAGCACAACTTCCTGGTAAAGGATGCCGCCCTCATCCCACAGGTGCTCGCAGAAGCCTTCTACATCGCCCAGACCGGGCGCCCTGGTCCGGTGCTGGTGGACATCACCAAGTCCGCCATGAACCAGCAGACCACCTTCTCCTGGCCGCCCGCTATCGACCTGCCGGGCTACCACCCCGTCACCAAGCCGCACGGCAAGCAGGTTCGTGAAGCTGCGCGACTTATCGCCAAAGCCAAGAAGCCCGTGTTCTTGGTGGGTGGCGGCATCATCAGTGCGAATGCGTCCAAGGAACTCCTCGACCTCGTTAACCTCACTGGTATTCCGGTGGCTTGCACCCTGATGAGCCTCGATGCCTTCCCGAAGAGCCATCCGCTCAACTACGGTATGGCCGGTATGCACGGTGCCGTCCCCGCGGTCGCTTCTCTGCAAAAGACTGACCTCATCATCGCTCTTGGCACGCGCTTCGATGACCGCGTTACCGGAAACCTCGAGTTTTTCGCCCCAGACGCGCAGATCATCCACGCTGACATTGATCCTGCCGAAATCGGCAAGAACATTGATGTTGACGTTCCCATCGTTGGGGATGTGCGTGAGGTCATTATCGAACTCATCGAGACGATGAAAGCCGATCCCGCAGAAGAGATCGCGGGAGACATTAGCGCGTGGGTTGAGTACCTCGACGGACTACGGGACCGGTACACCGTGAAGTACGAGGAAGCACTCGACGAGGAAGGCCACTTGTCGCCCCAGCACGTCATCGAGACCCTCTCTGATGTGGTTGGTCCGGAGGCTATCTATGTCTCTGGTGTGGGCCAGCACCAAATGTGGTCCGCCCAGCTCATCGACTTTGAAAACCCTCGCACCTGGCTGAACTCGGGCGGTTTGGGAACTATGGGTTACGCCATCCCCTCTGCTATGGGTGCCAAGGCAGGTAATCCGGATAAGGAAGTCTGGGCCGTTGACGGTGACGGTTGCTTCCAGATGACCAACCAGGAGCTGGCTACCTGTGCGCTGAGTGACCTTCCCATCAAGGTCGCCCTCATCAATAATGGCAACCTCGGTATGGTGCGCCAATGGCAGACCCTCTTCTATGGAGAGCGCTACTCGCAGACTGTTCTGGAAACTCACACTCGCCGTATCCCGGACTTCGTCATGCTGGCAGAAGCCCTTGGTTGTGCTGCGTTCCGGGTGGAAAACGAAGAGGACATTATCCCTACCATCGAGAAGGCACGTGAGATTAACGACCGCCCGGTCGTCATCGAATTCGTCGTTGCCAAGGACGCCCAGGTGTGGCCAATGGTGCCCGCCGGAACCAGCAACAGCGAAATCATGATGGTCAAGGGCATGTACCCGCTCGTTGACGAAGACCAGGTCGGAAGGGAAACCATCTAACCATGACTACTACGCATACCCTGAGCATTTTGGTGGAAGACAAGCCTGGCGTGCTCACCCGCGTTGCTGGCCTTTTTGCCCGCCGTGGTTTCAACATTCGTTCTCTTGCTGTCGGTCCGACGGAGGTCGAGGGCGTGTCCCGCATGACCATCGTCACGGCAGTCGACAAACTTCCCCTTGAACAGGTGACGAAGCAGCTCAACAAGCTCATTAACGTTTTGAAGATTGTCGAACAGGATTCCGAGACCTCCGTGTCCCGGGAAATCATCCTTATCAAGGTTCGCTGCGACGCTAACAACCGCATCCAAGTTGTGCAGACAGCGGAGCTGTTCCGTGCAAAGGTGATTGACGTGGCCCCTGAGTCTGTGACCCTGGAAGCCACTGGCACCCGCGACAAGCTCGATGCCCTACTGCGCGTGCTTGACGCCTTCGGAATTCGGGAGATTGTGCAGTCTGGCACGATCGCTCTGGGCCGCGGCCCGAAGTCTATGACGGCTACCCGCTAACTGTGACTTCCTAGAACCGCTACACTTATCAACGAAACGTGCGGCTGAATAGCTCGTACGACTCCATATGAATACACCGCAAAAGGAGACTCCATCCATGGCAGTCGAAACTTTCTACTGTGATGACGCTGACCTGTCCATCATCCAGGGCCGCAAGGTCGCAATCATTGGTTACGGTTCGCAGGGTCACGCTCACGCACTGAGCCTGCGTGACTCCGGCGTTGAGGTTGTTATTGGTCTTCGCGAGGGATCCAAGTCCGCTGCTAAGGCAGAGGAGCAGGGTCTCAAGGTTATGACCAATGCCGAGGCTGCTGAGTGGGCCGACACCATCATGATGCTCGCCCCTGACACCTCTCAGGCCAAGATCTTCAACGAAGACATCAAGCCGAACCTCCAGGAAGGCGACGCCCTCTTCTTCGCGCATGGTCTGAACATCCACTTTAAACTCATTGAGGTTCCCGAGTTCGTTACCGTCGCCATGTGTGCCCCCAAGGGCCCGGGCCACCTCGTCCGCCGCCAGTTCGTGGAGGGCCACGGCGTGCCGTGCCTCATCGCCGTGGATCAGGATCCCACCGGTGAAGGTCAGGCCCTTGCCCTGTCCTATGCCAAGGGCATCGGCGGTACCCGTGCCGGCGTTATCAAGACCACCTTCCGTGAGGAGACCGAAACCGACCTGTTCGGTGAGCAGGCTGTGCTCTGCGGTGGCCTCGAAGAACTCATTATGATGGGCTTCGAGACCCTCGTTGAGGCCGGTTACGCCCCCGAGATGGCCTACTTTGAGTGCCTCCACGAGATGAAGCTCATTGTTGACCTCATCTACGAAGGTGGTATCGCCAACATGAACTACTCCATCTCTGACACCGCAGAATTCGGTGGCTACCTCTCTGGCCCGCGTGTTGTTGGCGACGCTTCTCGTGAAGCCATGCGCCAGGTCCTCAAGGAGATCCAGGACGGCACCTTCGTGAAGCGCCTCGTTGCCAACGTTGAGAACGGCAACAAGGAGCTTGAAGATCTGCGTGCACAGGTCAAGGCTCACCAGATTGAGTCTGTCGGTGCAGACCTGCGTGACATGATGAGCTGGGTCAAGCGCGAGATCACCGAAACCGCCTAAACCCAAGCGATAGAACGCTAATGAGCACCCTGTTCACTACCCTCTGGTAGGAACAGGGTGCTCATTTCTATATCTGCCTTTCCCTATTAGAATAATTCCTGCATCCCTTGTGCACAGCCAGGCTGTGAGGTCGTAGGAAAAGCCGCTCCCCAGAGCTTCTACAATGCCCTCACCTCCGCTGTGAGTGACACAGCGGTGCATCGAGTTTCTGGCGCGGTCGTGCCAGAAGTAACTTCACAAAAAATGGAGAATCCCGTGAGCCAACATGCTCGTCCCGTCGTGCTGATTGCCGACAAACTTGCTCAATCGACCGTAGATGCACTGGGTGATGGTGTAGAAATCCGCTGGGTCGATGGTCCGAACCGTCCCGAACTGCTTGCAGCTCTCCCCGAAGCAGACGCCGTGCTGGTGCGCTCTGCCACCACCATCGACGCGGAAGCACTTGCCGTTGCTGAAAAGCTGAAGATCGTCGGCCGTGCCGGCGTCGGTCTCGACAATGTTGATATTCCCGCTGCCACCGCTCGTGGCGTCATGGTCGTCAATGCCCCCACCTCCAACATCCACTCTGCCGCCGAACACGCAGTGGCCCTCACCATGTCTGCTGCCCGCCAGATCCCGGCTGCCCATCAAACTCTCCGCAACCACGAATGGAAGCGCTCCAGCTTCAGCGGTACCGAAATCTTCCAGAAGACCATCGGTGTGATTGGTCTGGGCCACATCGGTCAGCTCTACGCACAGCGGATGAAGGCATTTGATACCACCGTTGTTGCCTACGACCCCTACCTTCCCGCTGCCCGCGCTGCTCAGCTCGGTGTCGAACTGGTGAGCCTGGACGAGCTGCTCTCCCGCGCCGACATCATTTCTATCCACCTGCCGAAGACCCCAGAGACTGCCGGCCTCATCAACGCTGAACAGCTTGCCAAGTGCAAGGACGGTGTGATTATTGTCAACGCTGCCCGCGGCGGTCTCATTGTGGAAGAAGACCTTGCTGCCGCCCTCGCTTCCGGTAAGGTACGGGCTGCTGCTACTGACGTCTACTCCAAGGAACCCCCAACCGATAACCCGCTGCTGGATGCCGAGAATATCGTGCTCACCCCGCACCTGGGTGCCTCCACTGCAGAAGCACAGGATCGCGCAGGCGTTGATGTCGCCAAGTCCGTGCTACTAGCACTTGCAGGTGAATTCGTCCCGGATGCTGTTAATGTCTCCGGTGGCCCTGTCAACGAGGAAGTTTCACCCTGGCTGGAACTCGTCCGCAAACTTGGTCTGCTCGCTGGCGTCGTCTCTCAGGAACCCGTCACTGCCCTGCAGGTTGTCGTTTCTGGCGAACTTTCTGCAGAATCCGTCGGTATCCTGGGTCTCTCCGCCCTGCGTGGCCTCTTCGCAGCAGCCACGACGGAAGCCGTCACTTTCGTCAACGCCCCACAGCTCGCTGAGCAACGTGGAGTTTCCGTTGAGGTGGATACGCAGACGGAAGCTCTCACTCACCGCTCCGTGGTGGAGGTCCGTGCCGTCACTGCCGAAGGCGCCGTCAACTCCGTGTCGGGTGCCCTCACCGGCCTTGAGAAGGTCCAGAAGATTATCGGTATCAACGGACGTAGTTTCGATATGCGCGCCGAAGGTCACAACCTGGTGCTCTCCTACGAAGACCGCCCGGGCTCCCTCGGTCTCTTCGCTACTGCACTGGGGAATGCAGGTGTGGACATCATCTCTTGCGCTCTCAGCCCCGATGCAAAGGGTGCTGGAGCCACTGCGTTGCTGCGTCTTGACCGTGCGCTCACGGAAGAGGAAATGGACAGCATCAGCGCCTCTATTGGAGCAACCCGCGCAGAGCAGGTGAACCTGGCGTGAGCAAAAGCATCAATCTCGCAGTAATCGGCGGGGACGGTATTGGACCCGAGGTCACCGCGGAAGCCCTCAAAGTTCTCCACACGGTCGTCCCGAATATTGAGGTCACCGACTACGCACTTGGGGCAGACCATTACCTGGAAACCGGTGAGATTCTCTCCGACGAGACCGTCGAGAGCATCCGCCAGCAGGATGCCATTTTGCTGGGCGCCATCGGTGACCCCGCACGTGTCGCCCCTGGTGTGCTCGAACGTGGACTGCTCCTGAAGCTCCGCTTCGCATTGGACCACTTCGTCAACCTACGTCCGGCCAAACTGTATGCCGGGGTAGAGTCGCCGCTGGCTGGCAACCCGGCTCTCGACTTCGTGGTTGTCCGCGAGGGAACTGAGGGGCTCTACTGCGGTGACGGCGGTGCCATCCGCGTGGGAACCCCCGCCGAAGTAGCTACTGAGACCTCTCTCAATACCCGTTTTGGGGTCGAACGTGTGGTCCGGGATGCTTTCGAACGCGCTATGAAGCGAAACAAGCGCCTCACCCTCGTCCACAAAATGAATGTCCTCACGAATGCCGGTTCTCTGTGGAAGCGTACAGTTGACGAGGTGTCCGTCGAGTACCCTGAGGTCACCACCGACTACTGCCACATTGATGCATGCACCATCTACATGGTGACTGATCCTGGTCGTTTCGACGTCATCGTTACCGATAACCTCTTTGGTGACATCATCACTGACCTTGCTGGCGCAGTGATGGGTGGAATCGGTCTGGCTGCAAGCGGCAATATTGATGCCACTCGCACCAACCCCTCTATGTTCGAACCAGTCCACGGCTCCGCGCCGGATATCGCCGGAAAGGGCTTGGCTGATCCGACTGCGGCCATTATCTCCGCTGCCATGCTGCTGGAGCATCTTGGCTACGACGAGGAAGCCACTCGCATTATGCAGGTTGTCGAAGAGGATGTCGCACACCGTGGTGATGGTCCCATCTCCACCTCTGCGGTAGGAGATCGCATCGTCGCCGCACTCCAATAAGGCGACACCTCACAACTGCTATACCAGCACACACTGCCCGGTAGAACTCTTGGACATTAACTCCAAGGAGCGCCTACCGGGCAGTACCCTATCGCAAGGAGTATCCTCCAACTATGCGTATTGCTCGTTTTGCCACCCCTGACGGTGTTTCCTTCGGCGTTGTTGAGGGAGACCCCAGTGACCCTACCGCATGCACTCTCCGTCAGGTTGATGAACTCCCCTGGGACGGCCAGCCTGTGTTCACCGAGAAGAGTTTCCCCCTCTCCGAGGTACGCCTGTTGGCTCCCATTTTCCCCACGAAGATTGTGGCTGTCGGAAAGAACTACATCGACCATGCCAAAGAACTCGGCAGCCAAACCTCGGATGAACCCGTTATCTTCATTAAGCCTCCTACCACCATTATTGGCCCGGATGTTCCGATTCGGCGTCCCGCAGCAAGCCAACGCGTTGACCATGAGGGCGAGCTCGCCATTATCATCAATCAACCGTGCCGCAATGTCGATGCCATGGACGCACGACGAGTGATTCTGGGCTATACCATCGCTAATGATGTCACTGCCCGCGACATACAAGCAGCTGAGGGGCAGTGGACTCGCGCAAAGAGCTACGACACGTTCTGCCCTCTTGGACCGTGGATCGAAACTCAGCTCGATCCATCCGACCAGGACATTCTGGTCGAGGTGACACATGCTGACGGCAGTAGTGAAGTTCGGCAGGATGAAAACACGGCCGCAGTAGTCCACACTGTTTCAGAAATCATCGAATTCATCAGTAGCGTCATGACGCTACTCCCGGGGGACGTTATCCTCACTGGCACCCCGGCAGGCATTGGTCCTCTTGTTGCGGGCGATACCGTCACGGTGTCGATCGACGGCATCGGCACGTTGTCTAACCCTGTTGTTAACGCCTAAGCGTCGTCGTCCATAATCCCGAGGGCGCGCAGGATCGTCCGCAACTTATCGCGGGTCTCCTGCACTTCGTCCGAGGGGCGAGAGTCAACCACAATTCCGCCACCAGCCCAGGCAGTGGCGGAATTGTGCGCTAGATCGAGTTCTGCACAGCGGATGGCGACAACCCAGTCGCCATCCCCCTCAGCATCGCACCAGCCCACGGTTCCCGCATAGAAACGCCGGTCTTCGCCCGAATCGGAAATGAATGTGAGAGCCTCTTGGCGAGGCCAACCACCTACCGCTGGGGTGGGGTGGAGAAGCTCCGCCAAATCAAGTGCTGTGGGAAGAGAACTGACATCAGTAGAGCCATACTGAGCTGTCTCCGCCAAGGTGCCCGTAATGTGTGTCCCCAGGTGCCACATCTCTTTGGTAGAGGTCAAGCTGGGAGTGTCGGGAACATCAAGGTTGCTACATAGAGGGCGGAGAGCCTCATCCAACGCTAGCGTGACGTAGCGGTGCTCAGCAATGTCTTTCGCGGAGGTGCGCAAAGCGCGCGCAGCTTGCGCATCCAATTGACGATCCGAGTGGCGGGCCAGCGAACCGGCGAGTGGATGCGAGCTAATCCGGTTCCCCCGGCGGCTTACCAGCAATTCGGGAGATGAACCGACCAGCCAATGTCCCGCATAGTCTGCCCCTGCAGGGGAGAGGTCTGCCAAGTAGGCTTCCTGCCGTGGGCTGCCATCGAGTAGCCGGGCAGCTATAAGCTGCGGATCCAGACCCTCGTCTGCACTTACGTTCACAGCACGAGCTAGCACAATCTTGTCGGCGACTCCATCCCGAATCGCCTCCACTGCTCGCTGCACACGCCGGCGGTGTTCACTCGCCGTAGGGGAGAAGGCGGTAATGCGAGCACGCATCTGCTGCACGCGGAAAAATGCAGGTGGTTCTAGCGGCGCATCGGACCGAATGATATGGAGGGGGGAGATGAGAGCGGCAGAGGCTCCCGGCGTGAAGGGAAGTGCGCCGACAATCATTTCCGCGCGCCCACTCGCCAGTGCCTCTCGTGCTGCGGCGACTGAAGAGAAGGTTTCTTTCACACCCTGTGTTCGTACAGAACCAGTAGCACGGGAGAGCAGAAAATCAGGAGCAGTTCGCGGACGAGAATGGAGATGGTGTTGCCACTGCTGCGAGGGATTTTCAGGCTCCATCTCCACCTCCTACAATAAGAATGAAAGGCGCTCTGTTGTAGTGCCGTCCTCCAGCCTACTCGTGAAAGCTACTAGCCTTAAACTATGACTACACAAGACGTTCGCGTTCGTTTTAGCCCGTCCCCCACTGGCATCCCCCACGTGGGCATGGTTCGTACCGCCCTCTTTAACTGGGCCTACGCTCGGCATACTGGCGGCAAGCTCATCTTCCGTATTGAGGACACCGACGCGCAACGTGATTCTGAAGAGAGCTATCAGGCTATTACCGATTCTCTCGAGTGGCTTGGTCTCAACTGGGATGAAGGCCCCAAAGTAGGCGGCCCGCACGAGCCTTACCGGCAGTCCTTGCGCGGTGATATCTACCGCAAGGTGGTCCAGCAGCTGCTGGACGCCGGCGAGGCCTACGAGGCCTTCTCCACTAACGAAGAGGTTGAGGCCCGCCACATCGCTAAGGGTGAAGACCCCAAGTTGGGCTACGACAATTATGATCGCGATCTTACCGAGGGGCAAAAAGCCGCCTACCGCGCAGAAGGGCGTAAGCCGGTTATCCGCCTTCGCATGCCTGACAAAGACCTGGGCTGGGACGATATGGTGCGCGGCTACACTGAGTTCAAGGCACAGTTCGTGCCGGACTACGTCATTGCTCGTTCGGATGGGTCCCCGCTCTACACCTTGGTGAACCCGGTCGACGACGCCCTTATGGGCATCACCCATGTACTGCGTGGCGAGGACCTGCTGCCGTCTACTCCGCGCCAAATTGCCCTCTATGAAGCACTTATGCGGATCGGTGTGGCGAAGCAGATCCCGCAGTTCGCCCATCTCCCCTTCGTCATGGGAACTGGAAACAAGAAGCTTTCCAAGCGTGATCCGGAATCTAACCTTTTCATTCACCGGGATCGTGGTTTCCTTCCAGAAGGCCTGCTCAATTACCTAGCGCTGTTGGGATGGAGCCTCGCTGCTGATCGCGACGTCTTTACGATTGCGGAGCTCATCGAGAACTTCGATGTGGTCAACGTGAACTCGGCACCTGCACACTTCGATCAGAAGAAGGCAGATGCTATTAACGCTGAGCACATCCGTATGCTTGAGCCGGCTGATTTCCGGGCGCGCCTGCTCGCCTATATGCAGGAGTTTCCTTCGAAGACGGGGACGACCCTCCCTGCCGACCTCGATGAGGATATTTTTAGCCTGGCAGCTGAACTTGTTCAGACCCGTATTGTTGTGCTGAGCGATGCGTGGGATTTGCTTGACTTCCTCTACTGCGGTGAGGCATTTGCCATTGACGAGAAGTCGGGCCGTAAGAACCTCAAAGAGGATGCCAAGCCGGTGCTGCGTGCTGCGCTGGCTGCTCTCGAAGCGATCTCTGATGACGAGTGGACAACCCCCGCCATTGAGAATGCTCTCAAGCAAGAACTCATCGAGAAGATGAAGCTGAAACCACGCAAGGCGTTTACCCCAGTGCGAGTGGCCGTTACTGGCACCCACATCTCCCCGCCGCTCTTCGAGTCGATGGAGATGCTGGGCCGTACGGTGACGGTGGAACGGCTTACTACAGCGCTGAGCTACCAGCCTGTTCCACTGGAAAACTAGGGTTAACATCTCGATTTGGTGTTAACACGGGGTGGAGTGGTAACCTTTCTAAGGCGGTCGTGAGACCCCAGTGGCCTATGGTGTAATTGGCAACACAGCTGATTCTGGTTCAGCCATTCTAGGTTCGAGTCCTGGTAGGCCAGCTCTTCACTCCATAAGAGTGTAGAAACTCAGAGCTGACAACAGTTTTGGAAAATGGGAAGCGATACGTTACGCTTCTATCACCGCCTAGTTCACTAAGTGGTTATGCCCCTATCGTCTAGCGGCCTAGGACGCCGGCCTCTCACGCCGGTAACACGGGTTCAAATCCCGTTGGGGGTACAACGCAAAACTCCCCGACCCCGGTCGGGGAGTTTTTTGATGTTCGGGATGCTTCGGCGGAGAGGTATCAGTAATCAGGTGTGCAGTGTGGAAAACGTGGAACGAACAATCTCTCAAGTAACGTGAGGGTGCGGAAGTAGAAGCATCCTTGTTAGGGTTCTCGTTATAGTGGAGAGGAACGGGATAACTCCATCCCGTTGAGGACTCTCCGCTAGCTTGCTTGTAATCGGGGAGAAAGAAAGGACACGCCATGGCAACGGGTATCGTTAAGTGGTTCAATTCAGAAAAAGGCTACGGCTTTATTACTCCCGATGACAATGGCGCTGACGTCTTCGTCCATTATTCGGAGATTGAGGGGGAGGGCTTCCTTACGTTGGAAGAACACCAGCGGGTGGAGTATGAAGTGGGGGAGGGGCGCCGCGGCCCACAAGCAATTGGAGTTCATACACTCCGTTAATAGGTATAAGAGGAGAGCGCACCGGGTAGGTGCGCTCTCCTCTTATCTGTTGAGTTGTTAAAGCCGCTTGGTAATGACGCTTGACGCGGTTTTGAGGTCTGCTGCCCACATATTTGCGGGGCGTTTAGCGATTCGGTCGATTGGTCCGGACACAGCAACTGCGGCGACGACTGCCCCACGGGCATCTCGCACCGGCACTGAAACACTTGCGACACCGGGTTCGCGTTCTCCAACGCTCTGCGCCCAGCCGCGTCGGCGGGTATCGCGGAGCTGCGTGTCAGTAATCTCACCCTCTGCTAACACTGACCGTTGGATGCTGGAATCTGCCCAGGCAACGAGTACCTTCGAGGAGGCGCCTACGTAGAGTGGCAGATGTGCACCGACGGGCACGCTGTCGCGTAGTCCGGTAGGTGGTTCAGATGTTGCGATACAGACGCGCTGGCCGTTTTCGATGCGGTAGAGCTGGACAGATTCGCCGGTGATATCTCGCAAGCGGGGGAGGACCAAGTGTGCCGCATCGAGGAGGGCATCAGTCGATTTTGTCGCCAATTCAGCGAGTGCTGGGCCAGGTCGCCACAGGCCGGAGGCATCACGGCTGAGTAGGCGATGGAGCTCCATGCCTACCGAAAGACGGTGGGCGGTGGCGCGAGGAAGGCCTGATCGCTCACATAATTCATTGAGGGAGCAGGGTTCTTCTGCCACTGTGGTGAGGATGAGCATCGTCTTGTCGAGGACGCCGATTCCGCTTGACTTTCCCATATTCTGAGTGTATCATCCCATCTTGTGAGATGCAAATACTTTTTTAGGATAACCTAATTTCATTCTAGAAAAACACGTTCGCACCTGCATCGTCAAAGTGGAAACGTGGGTAACTGCATCAAGATAGTTGACACGCAAGCACTGTACTTAACGCTAGCCCCTGGATTATCTGCCCTCCATCACCGTCCGCCGTAACACTTGGTGTTACAGAAGGGAGCAACGTGACCACTTCACACGGCCCTAAGACCCTCGCCGAAAAGGTGTGGGAACAGCACGTCGTCGTTCCTGGAGAGGGAGAAGGTGAAGCTCGCCAGCCGGACCTCATCTACATCGATCTGCACCTGCTTCACGAAGTGACCAGCCCGCAGGCATTCGATGGCCTTCGTCTGGCTGGACGGCAGCTGCGGCGTCCCGACCTTACCGTCGCCACCGAGGACCACAACGTTCCCACCACCCCCATGGTTAACGGCATCATCGCCGACCCAACCTCTCGCACTCAGTTGGAAGCTCTCCACAAAAACTGTGAAGAGTTCGGCGTTCGCCTTTACCCCATGGGTAACCTGTACCAGGGCGTTGTCCATGTCATCGGCCCACAACTGGGGCTCACTCAGCCGGGTATGACCGTCGTCTGCGGTGACTCCCACACCTCCACCCACGGGGCGTTCGGTGCCTTGGCCTTTGGTATTGGCACCTCTGAAGTAGAGCACGTCATGGCCACTCAGACCCTGCCCTTGCAGCCCTTCAAGACCATGTCGGTCACCGTCACTGGTGAACTACAGCCTGGAGTGACCGCAAAAGATATTATTCTCGCCATCATCGCGAAGATCGGTACCGCCGGCGGGCAGGGACACGTCATCGAATACCGTGGCCCCGCCATCGAAAAGCTCTCCATGGAAAACCGCATGACCATCTGCAACATGAGCATCGAAGCCGGTGCCCGTGCAGGCATGGTGGCGCCCGATGAGACCACCTTTAACTATCTGAAGGGACGTCCCCACGCTCCTAAAGGTGAAGAATGGGATAAGGCTGTTGCCGCTTGGAAAGAGCTGCGTACAGATGAAGACGCCACCTTTGACAAGGACGTCGTTTTGAAGGGCGAGGACATCGAGCCCTTCGTCACCTGGGGTACTAACCCTGGACAAGGCGTGGAGCTCTCCGGTGTTGTTCCTAGCCCAGACGATTTCGATGATGAGTCCTTGAAACTGGCCTGCGAAAAAGCCCTCAAATACATGGATTTGGAAGCTGGCACCCCGATGCGCGACATCGCCATCAACACTGTGTTTGTCGGATCGTGTACGAATGGTCGTATCGAAGACCTGCGTGCGGCAGCTGACGTGCTGAAAGGTCGCAAAGTGGCCGATGGCGTGCGCATGCTTGTTGTGCCCGGTTCCGGCCTCGTCAAGCAGCAAGCTGAAGAAGAAGGACTGGACAAGATCTTCCTCGTCGCTGGGGCTGAATGGCGCAACCCGGGCTGCTCCATGTGTCTGGGAATGAACCCCGACACCATGGCAGCAGGGGATCGGTCCGCCTCCACCTCCAATCGTAATTTTGAAGGCCGCCAAGGTAAGGGGTCCCGAACCCATCTAGTCAGCCCGGGAGTTGCTGCTGCCTCCGCAGTACGTGGCGCCCTCGCAGCCCCTACCGATCTCGACCCCGTCCAGTAACCCGTCAACTCCACGAAGGGACAAAGAACATGGAACCGTTCATCTCTCACACTGGCGTTGGCGTCCCGCTACGTCGCTCGAACGTCGACACCGACCAAATTATCCCTGCAGTTTTCCTTAAGCGCGTTACCCGCTCCGGCTTTGAAGATGGACTCTTCGCCGCGTGGCGCAACGACAACAGCTTCATCCTCAACCAAGAGCCATACCGACAGGGCAGTGTTCTTGTCGCAGGCCCGGACTTCGGTACCGGATCCTCCCGTGAGCACGCTGTGTGGGCGCTCATGGACTATGGCTTCCGCGTGGTACTCTCCTCTCGCTTCGCCGATATCTTCCGCGGTAACGCCTCCAAAGCCGGCCTAGTAGCTGGCTTGGTCGCCCAAGAAGATATTGAAAAGCTCTGGGGTGTCATGGAAGCTCACCCCGGTATGGACGTAACGGTGAGCCTTGAGGATCGCACGGTCACTGCCGATGACCTGGTGGTACCTTTCGACCTTGATGACTACACTCGGTGGCGGCTGATGGAAGGCCTTGACGATATCGGTCTTACCCTTCGTCAAGAGGACAAAATCGCGGCTTTTGAGGCGGCCCGACCCAGTTACAAGCCGACTACGCGATAATTCATCGGCAATTGCCCCTTAAGCTAACGATTTTCGGCTATATTTTGAAAGGGACCCCTAGTTCTTAGAAGCTGTGGGGTGCACCAGTTGTTACTCTCCTGGGAGAGCCACAACTGGTTTTCCTCCGTGAGGACGTACGTTTCACGCACTCCCTCATCAGAGGAGAGCACAACTGTTGTTACTGAGGCCAGCCCGCTTCACTGGATATAGGCCCTCTGGCACCGTCTCCGCTGATAGACCGGGCTCTCCGAGGAACACTTGGAGGAGCAATGAATAAAGCCGATATTGTGGCGGAACTGTCACGCCGCATGGACATCGACCAACACGCAGCTACCAGTGCACTTGAGAACATTCTCGACATCATTGTGCGAAGTGTTGAACGCAATGAGTCCGTCACCATCATGGGATTCGGAACGTTCGAACGTCGCGAGCGGGCGGCCCGTGTCGCCCGCAACCCCCACACCGGTGAAGCTGTGCCGGTAGCACCCACCCAGGTGCCGATGTTCCGTCCCGGCCAGTACTTCCGTGCTGTCGTCAAAGGTGAGGCCAAGCTTCCCGAGACTGGTATCTCGGTAAAGCGGGTGGCGACTAACACGTTTGAATCGAACGCTGACACGTTGAAGAAGGAAAAGAAGGTCTCGAAGAAGAGCGCCAAAGCCGAGAAATCCGGCAAGAAGGCCAAGAAGGGCAAGAAGAAGAAGTCCAAGAAGTAAAGACTTCGCACCCCGTCGACCTGAGATAAATCGCACGGGCACCCTGCGGTTCTGGCGTATGCCAAGGGACACGCGGGGTTCCCGCTTGTCATTTTGCGAACAATCAACTGGTCATATAACTAAAATGCTAGCGCACAGCAAGTGGGCTCGGCAGATAATCCGCCGCCTTCGCAATACCGTGGTCATCCACAAAAATGACCCACATACCGCCCTTCTTGCACTTACACACGCGTGAATCCAAAGCGATGCCGCCAGTCGTCTCCATCCCCTCGAGAAGAGTGGGAATCACCCCTCCCTGCGAGCACACCATCGGTATTTTGCCGCGAGCAGCCCGCTCACACATCTCCAGCCAAAAGTCGACAGTGTCGTCAGGGTGGATAAGAGCAGCCTCCTCTGAGAGAGTCCGCTCCACCTTCAGAGGGAGATTAAGGAGCTGCGAGGTGGGAAGCATCGTCTGTTCGCAACGAACACGATCAGCAGTATAGAGCTCTGTCACCCCATAGGCACTAGCGGCTTCGGCTAACGTCACAGCCTGCTGACGTCCTACTGCGTCCAATGGTCGCAGCACATCTGCTGCACCAGGGCTACACTCTCCCGCACGACCATGGCGGACAAGAATGACGGGATGCCAAGCGACATCAGTCTTCAGGAAACGCTGCAGTACCTTTCGATCAGACTCATACTGAATCTTTTCTTCCGCCTCTGGGACAGACAACCAGGCAATACGGTCAACCTCGCTATTGGCACGGAACTTGCCACCAATAACCTCAGCAGACCAATAAAACACCACTTTTTCTCGATTCCCAGAAAGGGGATACTGGACACGCTTCAGAAACTTGCCCAACCGAACGTGAAAACCTGTCTCCTCAACAATCTCCCGGATCGCTGCCATCACCAGCGACTCGCCCGGATCAATCTTGCCCTTCGGAATGGACCAGTCGTTATAGCGTTTCCGGTGCTCGAGAAGTACCTCCAGTTCACCTGACTTCGACCGCCGCCACACCACACCGCCTGCTGCAAGTACATGGTTATCAGGGGACTGACGAGCGTCGATACGGTACACAAACCACTTCCGTGCCGATCCCTGGTTGTCCGCCAGCAGTGCACCCGTGTGGGGATCACCAGCAGTAGAGGACAGCGCGGTGTGTGAGGACACCAAACCAGCCAGGGGAGAGGACTGACCCGTGGGAGTCCATGAGGCAGGAGCAGAATGCATAAAAAACCTTTCGCTAGACAGACATATTTTAGGGCGCTACCCGGCTCTATCACTAGTCCACTCTGAGCGAACATCAGCACTCATTCACGTAACCATCACTCGTTTCGCAGGGAATACCACCAGATGCTGCTGTAGTCGCCACTGATCAGTAGGTATTAAGCGGAAGGATTGGGTAATTTTTATGGCATGACTACCACCACTGTTGCTGTTATCTACGGGGGAAATAGCCCCGAACACTCCATCTCCTGTATCTCTGCCGCCAGTATCATGCAGCAAATGAAGCAGTACACCATCATTCCCATTGGTATTACCAAGGATGGTGGGTGGTATCTCGGTGATGGGGACCTCGACAAGCTCTCCCAGCATGGACGCGAGCTCCCCACAGTGGAACCATGCCCTGGCCAAGAAGTGGCATTACTGCTCGACCCTCAACGTTCCGGAACTATCGTGTTTACAGCCGGTGACCATGCTGGCCAGACAGTCGCCACAGTTGACGTCATTCTCCCCGTCCTTCATGGACCAAATGGGGAAGACGGCACTATTCAAGGACTATTTGAGCTAGCAGGTGTCCCCTATGTGGGGTGTGGAGTGGCCGCCTCCGCTAACTCAATGGATAAGGAATTCACCAAAGTCGTACTGGGCAATGCTGGTCTTCCCATCGGCACTCAGGTAGTGATGCGTCCTGGCACCGATAACCTCAGTTCCGCACAGCAGGAGCTTCTCGGACTGCCAGTCTTCGTCAAGCCCGCCCGTGGCGGTTCCTCGATTGGCATTAGTAAGGTCTCGGACTGGGATGACTTTTCGGCAGCAGTGGTTGCGGCACGGGACTGCGACAGTAAGGTCATTGTCGAAGCCGCTATTAAAGGTCGTGAAGTGGAATGCGGGGTACTGGAACTTCCCACCGGAGAGGTTGTCGCCTCCCACATTGCGGAGATCAGAATTCCCGACGCTGCCCCCTCTACAGCTGACGACGGTGACCCGGAAGACAGTGACTTCTACGACTTCGACACGAAGTACTTAGACGACGTCATTGACGTCGATCTGCCGGCACAGGTACCAGCAGAAACATCCGATCGTGTTCGGGAACTAGCGTGCCAAGCCTTCCGTGCAATTGACGGCAAAGGCCTCGCCCGTGTCGATTTCTTTATCACCGCCGAAGGGCCCGTCATTAACGAAATCAACACCTTCCCAGGCTTCACGTCCATCTCCATGTACCCCAAGATGTGGGCGGATAGCGGACTGAGCTACCCCGACCTTATCGCTACCCTCATCGATACCGAACTCTCCCGCCATCAGTCCTAGCCTGAACGCAGGACTCATCCCGTATGCCATACCCTCCCCAAGGAAACATCATGACCAGTGTGGAACCCACTGTCGCCGAACTAGGTGAACTCGGCATTATCAGCAGCGTTGTCTGCCCGCCCCGCCACTCCTCAACTGTGTTGGGATCAGGAGACGACTCCGCGGTGGTTACCGCACGAGGAGACCGGGCCGTCGTCAGCACTGACATCCTAGTAGAGGGCGAGCATTTCCGGCTCGACTGGTCTGACCCACACTCCATCGGGCGGCGTGCTATCGCCCAAAATGCAGCTGATATCGAAGCGATGGGCGCCCATCCCACTGGTTATGTTGTCGCCATCGCTGCACCGCGCGACACCCCCGCCCACATCATCACAGCAATCGGCCAAGGTGCGGTGGCTGAAGCACACCGCTCCGGAGCAGATGTGGTGGGTGGAGATTTCTCCTCAGCCCAACAGATCGTCATTTGTGTCACCGCACTCGGACAACTTATTGAGCCAGTTCACACTCCGGTTCTGCAGAGTGGAGCGCGTCCCGGTGACATTGTTGCCATTGCCGGCACCTTGGGATGGTCCGCAGCGGGGCTCGATATTCTCTCCGGTACCTTCGGCACACAAGAGGAGTTCCTCCACCACGTTCTTGTTGAACATGCCTGCGATCTCTACCGCTGCCCACGCCCTCCTTACGGCTACGGTGCGCGTGCCGCTGCAGACGGGGCAACAGCAATGACCGATGTTTCCGATGGACTACTGCTCGACCTTCACCACATTGCGCGGCATTCCCAGGAGAAACTGGGAGAAGAGCTGCGGCTTCATAGCGAGTACACGCCAGCCGCCGGTGAGACCGTGGCGCTCACCGTCAATCTCTCCAATGAGCAGCTTTTCGCAGCCGCTGGAGAATCCCTCTCTGAGCTAGCCGCACTGTGCGCTGAACGAGTCGCGCAGCGAGATGGGGGACGTGCCATTATGCGCAGGTGGATTCTTTCCGGAGGAGAAGACCACGGACTCGTTGCGACGTTCCCCGCTGGGACCGAACTCCCTGGTGGATTCCGCCACATTGGTGTGGTTGATACCGTCGTCGCGACGAACGACAGCAGTCTTATTAGCATTGACGGTAATGAAGTATCGACAGTGGGTGG
This sequence comes from Lawsonella clevelandensis, assembly GCF_001293125.1. Classification (NCBI taxonomy): domain Bacteria; kingdom Bacillati; phylum Actinomycetota; class Actinomycetes; order Mycobacteriales; family Lawsonellaceae; genus Lawsonella; species Lawsonella clevelandensis. Next base: position 285,609 of record NZ_CP009312.1, on the reverse strand, counting down.
ATGGGAATCCTTTAACCACGTGGCACAGTACCGTCCGCAAAGCCTTAACAACTAGGAGCAGATAATGGCAGCACACCCTCTTGCGGAGCTCATCGACCCTGGCTGGGCAGAAGTACTCGCCCCCGTTGCAGACGATGTTGCCCGGATGGGGGACTTCCTACGACAGGAGGTGGCAGCAGGCCGCGGCTACCTTCCCGCCGGAAAAAACGTGCTGCGAGCCTTCACGCAGCCCTTCGATGAGGTGAAAGTCCTCATCGTGGGGCAGGATCCCTATCCCACCCCCGGACACGCCGTAGGCCTCAGCTTCTGCGTTGACCCCTCGGTACATCCCCTTCCACGAAGTCTGAGCAATATCTTCCAGGAGTACTCCGCAGACCTCGGCTATCCCATCCCAGCCACCGGAGACCTCACTCCCTGGAGTGCTGCAGGTGTCCTCCTCCTCAACAGAGTCCTCACCGTTCGCCCTGGTGCCCCCGCCTCACATCGCGGCAAGGGTTGGGAAAAGGTCACAGAGTGCGCCATCGACGCGCTGGTTGCCCGGGGCACGCCCCTGGTCGCCATCTTATGGGGACGTGATGCACAAACTCTCACCTCACGTCTCGGCTCGACTCCTATAGTCGCATCCGCACACCCCTCTCCTTTGTCAGCCTCCCGCGGCTTCTTTGGTTCGCGTCCCTTTAGCCGTGCCAACGAAAAACTCATCGCGCAGGGGGCAACGCCTGTGCAATGGCGGCTCCCTGCTGCAGGGGAATAGCCCCTATGCAGCCCACCGATTACCTAGCACGTATCCTCCCCGCAAAAGTGGCTCGCAGCCTCGGGGAAGGGCTAGGAATTCACACCGTAGCAGACCTTATCTACCACTTCCCCCGCCGTTACATTCACGGTCGTATGATCTTTGATCCTGCACAGACTTCCGATGGAGACAGTGTGATGGTGCGTGGGCAGGTTGTCAGTGCAGAGCTGTCCCGTATGCGCCAGCGTAAGGGCTATATTCTGCGGGTGGCTGTGCGCTCTGGCGACACCTTGATCAACGTTGCCTTTTTCCATCCCCATGGAGTTGCCCGCGTCCTCACTGAAGGAACAGAAGTACTGCTTGACGGCACCATCCAGCGACGCGGTCGGTTCTTCGATATGAGCCATCCCAACTTTCTTATCCTCCAAAACGACGGGCCGGCCATTGCCGGCGGACAGTTCGCCAAACTGCTCCAGGCCACCAAGATTGTTGGTGCATCCACTTTCTCTATTCCCTCCGCCACTTCGACCGATCTCACTGCAGAAGACCTTCATAAAGATGGTCTGACGGGGGTAGATCCTGCCATCATCGAGCTGCTCGATCGGCCGATTATCCCGGTATATAGGGCCACTAGTGGAGTGTCGTCATGGCTTCTCATGGTGCTCATCGAAAAATTACTACCGCAGATACCTGCGTTTCCGGATGTTCTCCCCGTGCACATCCGTGACAGTCACCAGTTGATCGCGCTCGACACTGCGCTGCGGACTATCCATATGCCGGAGACCCTCGACGATAGTGCTGCCGCAGAAGCACGCTTACGCTACGACGAAGCCGCTAGTCTCGAAGCGGTCCTCCTCCAACAGGCGCACGAGCGCTACTCCCAGGCAGCCCCAGCCTGCCCACCCGTTGAGGGAAGTCTTCTCAGTGCTCTCCACGCACGACTGCCTTATCACCTTACCGATGGTCAACAGGACGTACTCGACGAGATCTCAGCGGATATCAGCCAGCCCCACCCCATGAATAGGCTTCTCCAAGGCGAAGTAGGATCGGGCAAAACCGTGGTGGCACTTCTCGCCATGGCGCAAGCTGTCGATAACGGCCAACAGGCAGTCCTTATGGCACCCACCGAAGTGCTGGCCCACCAACATGCCCGTACCGTGACAGAACTCCTCGGGGAGCTCGGGACTGCCGACCAGCTACGCTATGCCGACAATGATAATCAACCAGCCGTGCAGACCGCCGTCACCGTCCTTACCGGTTCACTGTCCACCGTACAAAAACGCCAAGCTCTTCTTGACATTGTTACGGGGCGAGCGGGCATCATCATTGGTACGCAGGCACTCCTCCAAGAGGGCGTCGAGTTTTTCCGGTTGGGACTCGTCGTTATTGATGAACAACACCGGTTCGGTGTACGCCAACGTTCAGTCCTCACTGACAAAGGCGCCGACGGAAAAACCCCGCATATGCTGGTGATGACAGCTACGCCTATTCCCCGTACCATTGCTCTCACTAGTTTCGGCGACCTCACAGTTTCCAGCCTCAAAGAGCTTCCCCATGGCCGTGCCCCTATCACGACAACGGTTGTCAATAGTCGGATCCACCCCACCTGGGTGCCCCGTATCTGGCAGCGTGTCTGCGAGGAGAGCGCACGCGGCCACCAAGTCTATGTCGTCTGCCCGGCCATTGGTGATAGTGACGAGAGTGAACTGGCGACCGTCACCGAAACATTCCACCGACTGACGAAAGGACCACTTGCCCAGTTGCGAGTAGGCCTCCTACATGGTCGCTTAAGTGCAGACGACAAAACGGCCGTCATGCACCAGTTTGCGGCACATGAGCTGGACGTTATTGTCTGCACAACAGTTATTGAAGTAGGTATTGATGTGCCGCGTGCCACCGTCATGGTGGTTGTTGAAGCGGATCGTTTCGGGGTAAGCCAACTCCATCAGCTCCGCGGTCGAGTTGGACGAGGCAGGGCGCCGGGCCTGTGTTTACTCCTCACAGAGTGCGATCCGGCGTCTCCGGCTGCCACCCGCCTGGCAGCGGTGGAGTCGTCTACCGACGGTTTTTATCTCGCGCAGGTTGACCTGGAACAGCGTAGAGAAGGTGACCTACTTGGTACTACCCAGGCGGGGCTAGCTATGCCGCTTAGGCTCCTCGACATTGTGCGGGATGCGGACGTCATTGCCGCTGCCCGACACGATATGGAAATGCTCATGGGTGCTACCCCCGGGGAGAGGACAGACTGGACCACCCGCTACCCGCAGTGGGCAGAAGTAATCGAGAAAGTAGCGGCGCAGAGCGGCGTTCAGTATCCACTAGGATAGCTACACTGAAAACATGACGAACAACCAGAAGGCATCGCAGCCTCAGCGTATTGTGGCGCCGTTGGCGGGTATCTGGCGCCGCACCGTACCGCAAGATAGTTCGGTAACAGAAGGCGACGTGGTCGGCTATGTCGAAGCTATTAAGCTCGATGCTGCCGTCACCGCGCCTGCTGCCGGAACCATCCACTATGTGCTTGATGAGGACTTCGTCGACGTAGATGGTGGAGATGACCTTGCGGAGTTGCGTTAATGCGCATAGTTTCAGGCAGCGCACGCGGACGTAAACTCTTCTCTCCACCTGGTACCACCCGTCCCACCACCGACAGGGTTCGTGAGGCACTTTTCAATAGCCTCGATAACCTCCTCGACTGGGACGTCACCACCGTTCTCGACCTCTACGCAGGATCTGGCGCGGTGGGGTTGGAGGCTGCCTCACGGGGAGCGCAGGCAGTGACATTGGTGGAGAAAAATGCAGCAGCAGTGGTCTCCGCTGAACGGAATCGACGTGTCGTCGGAGCCCCCGGGGTCACTATCGTCCGCCGCAGCGTTCAAGCATTCTTAGCGACAACCACCACAAATGCTCTCCCCGCCGGAACACATGTCGAGCGGGAGCTGGCCGTAGCGTGTGAGGGTAGAATCGCGGAAACGACTCGCACAAGTGACGCTGCTGCCCCTTATGATCTTGTCTTCGCTGATCCGCCCTATGCGCAGGTGGAGAGTGACTGGCCCGCCATCCTCACTGCCCTGGTCGAGAATGGCTGGGTAGCCGACGGCTCGGTCATTGTACTGGAAAGATCGTCACGCGACGCCCCCACGCAGTGGCCAGCACGCTACCGAGAGTATCGGTCCAAAAAGTATGGGGAGACCCGCATCGACATCGCTATCGTCGAAAACACAGGTAATCTAGCAGCATGAGCACCGTTGTTTGCCCAGGATCCTTCGACCCTCTCACCTACGGTCATGTCGACATTGTGCGCCGGGCTGCCCGTCTTTTCGATACCGTCATCGTCTGTGTCGCCCACAACCCTCGCAAACAGGGGCTGTTTACGGTTGAGGAGCGGCTCGACATTTTGAAGCGAGAGTTCGCTGATGTGGACAATGTGGAGATCGATTCCTTTAGCGGGCTCCTCGTGGACTACTGCACTCGTGTCCATGCCGAAGCTGTTGTGAAAGGTATTCGCTCCAACCAGGACTATGAGTACGAACTCCCCATGGCACATGTCAATAAGCGGCTATCTGGTATCGACACGATATTTCTGCCAACATCGCCAGAACTGAATTTCATCTCCTCAAGTCTGGTAAAAGAGGTCGTACGTTTCGGCGGTGACGCCACGGATTTCGTGCCACCGTCAGTCCTCGAAAAGCTCCTCGAACGCATGTAAGGTATGCAGGTCAAGCGACACACCGCGACGCTTTACCCCAAAAACAAGCGGGATTCGGCACACTAGAAGTGACCACTAAAAGAGAAGGGTAGAACACGCATGTTCCATGTTTTCGAAGCGCTTGACGAACTCGTCGCCATGATCGAAGAGGCCCGTGGCCTCCCCATGTCGGCGCAGTGCATGGTGCCCCGCTCTGATGCCCTCCTCCTCCTCGACGAGATCCGCGAAGCTCTCCCCAGAGAGCTCGACGACGCACAAGACGTACTCGACAAGCGTGAAGAACTCGTCAATGACGCTAACACCTACGCGGAAACTACGAAAAACGAGACAAACGCACAGGTTGATCAACAACTTGCTGCTGCTCGTGCCGATGCTGACCGAATGATTGCGGAAGCCAAGGATAAAGCTGACCGTATGGTGGCCGAAGCTACCAACAACGCGGCAGTCATGGTGTCCGATGCGGAAAACGAATCCAATCGGCTCCTTCACGAGGCACAGCGAGAGTACGACACCGTCACCGAACGCGCCCAAGCTGAAGCTGAACGCCTACTCGCGAAAGCAAACGATGACTATGAAGCGAGCGTGGGAGCAGGTCGTGCGGAACAAGCTCGTCTGGTCAGCGAGTCCGAAGTGGTGAAGACATCCCGCGAAGAAGCAACCCGCATTGTGGATGCTGCCCATGCGCAGGCGGATCGAATGCGGGGCGACTGCGACATCTATGTCGATACGAAGCTCGCCGAGTTTGAATCTATCCTCAATGCCACCTCCCGCGAGGTCCTTAACGGACGGAAGAGCCTGCGGGCAACTGCCGGAGTAGCTGACCGGAGTAGCGATAACTACCAGGATTATCAGCCGATGGGAGCGGTCTACGACGAGAATGTTGACGACGGCTACGACGACGCTGGTTACACGGACGACTACCAGGATAGTTACGAGGGCTACCAGCAGTACCCGCCCGAAGCATACCGGGACTAACGTTTTCGCCGCCTAGACACGTTAGACTAGGCCTGTGACTACACAAGCTTTCGAGAACCAGTCGAAATTTGTCCTCGACCTCCGCCCCCTCGGCCGTGCCGCCGGCAATCACCACCACGTCGAACACGTTTTCCTTATTGATGAACCGATCGGCCTCGACCTTATCGGTATTCCGGCAGGTAGCCCGGTGTCGATCGATGTGGAACTAGAAGCGGTATCTGAGGGAGTCCTCGTAACGGGGCTCATTACAGGCCCCACAGAAGGCCAGTGTGTCAATTGCCTGAGTGAGATTCACGGATCCGTCGAAGCCAGCCTCACCGAACTGTTTGTCTACCCGGACTCTGAAACTGCCGTCACCATTCAAGATGACGATGAGGTCTACCTCCTCGACGACCCCACCGAATTGGATCTTGAACAAGCCATTATCGATGCGGTAGGTCTGGCCCTTCTCTTCGCCCCCTCCTGCTCTTCTGTCGAAGGCCACCCCTGCCCCGAGGATGTCGACATGCCGGAGGTTGATGGTGTGTCGGGAGAAGAAAACAACCTTATTGATCCCCGCTGGGCGGACCTAGAGAAGTTCCAGAACCTCGCATTCCTCAACGACACCGCAACCGAACCGACGGCCAGTGACACCGAAGAGCCTGATGTGCCGTCTGGTGACGAGTCCGCCACCGCATCGGGAGAGAAGAAAGAAGGCTAACTGCATGAGCATCCCCTCCGCGTGGGACCTTCCTTCCGGCTGGGAGTCTGTCGATTACCAACCTCTGTTGGACTATCTCCAGGTTGATCTCTCCCGCGAACTCCTTATCCACGCGCTCTGCCACCGTTCCTATGCCTACGAGCACCCTGGTATCCCGCATAACGAGCGACTGGAGTTCCTGGGAGACTCAGTTCTGAGTATCTGTGTAACGGAGCAGCTCTTCCAGCAATATCCCGATCGCAGTGAAGGTGAACTCGCAAAAATGCGAGCCAACATCGTGTCGGGGTTCTCGCTCGCCCGCTTGGCCAGCACCCTCGGTCCGCATGGTTTGGGGCAGTATCTACTGCTCGGCAGAGGCGAGGAGATGACAGGTGGCCGCAGTAAAGAGTCCATTCTGGCAGACGCTACCGAAGCACTATTCGGAGCCATCCACATCACCCACGGCATTGAAGTAAGCCGACGCGTCATCCTCAGACTCACCCAGCCCCTTATCGACAATGCAGGTAGTGCCGGAGTGAGCCTTGACTGGAAGACCAGTCTGCAAGAGTACGCAGCCAGCCAGTACAACTCTGCCCCCACGTACTACATCACCTCTACCGGCCCCGACCATGCTAAAGAATTCTTTGCCACGGGTATCATTGCCGGTAGAGCATTCGGGATCGGTACCGGCACTAATAAGAAAAAGGCCGAACAAGCCGCTGCTAAAAACACTTGGGAAGCCATTCAGTCGCATCATCCAGGAGTACCCATCACTGCGCAGGTAGTGGCCTCTCTTCCCGGCATGCCAGCTCACGACATTAATTTGGATGAGCAGCCCGATATGCCGCGCTATGCACTAGACATTGCTGATAGTCCAGGCCCAGCAGCGCCATCAGCTGCCCCTTCCCAGGACAGCTAGTGCCCGAGCTGCCAGAAGTGGAGGTAGTGCGGCGCGGACTTGTCACACACCTCACAGGTGCCACCCTGCGGGATGTTGACGTCCTGCACCCGCGGACTGGCCGCCGTTATCCCGGCGGATCCGCCGCACTTGCCCAGGCCTTGGAAGGCGCCACAATTACGGCGATCAATCGTCGCGGAAAGTACCTCTGGTGTGTGTTGGAGAGCGAGTCCACGGACCTCACTACCTCTGCGGTCCCGGTGCTCCTCATCCACCTGGGGATGAGCGGGCAGATCATTATCGATGACGGGACGGCTAGCCTGCGGCCCCATTGCCGCATGCGCGCCCACATCAGTGGCGGACGCAGTGTTAGTTTCGTAGACCAGCGCACCTTCGGCTACCTCACCATTGATAGGTTGATCTGGGATCCACGCACGGAACGATGGATACCCTCGCTGGCTCAGCACATCGCACCTGATCCCCTGGAGGAAGGTTTCGATATGGAGGTGACTGTGCGTGAACTACGGCGCCACCGTGTTCCCTTGAAAAGTGCCCTACTTAACCAAGAGATCATCTCCGGAGTGGGAAACATCTATGCAGACGAAGCCCTCTGGGCGGCCCGTCTGCACGGTGCTCGCCTGACCTCTGGCTTGAGCTATGCGCAGCTCACAACTGTCCTTACGGAAGTCCAAGCAGTAATGCGCCGGGCGCTGGCGGTCGGAGGTACGTCGTTTGATGCACTGTACGTTAATACTGCTGGTGAACTGGGGTATTTTGCTCGTTCTTTGCACTCTTACGGTAAGGCTGGAGAACCGTGTGATCGATGCGGCACTCCTTTGGCCTCCATGGTGTTGGGTGGCCGCTCACATACCTACTGTCCCAGTTGCCAGAAGCTCCCTGTCCGAACCAGGTAGAATCCACCTCATGTATCTCAAGAGTCTGACCCTCAAAGGTTTCAAGTCCTTTGCTTCGGCAACGACTCTCCGATTCGAACCCGGAATTTGTGCCATTGTCGGTCCTAACGGCTCCGGGAAGTCGAATGTACTCGATGCGCTCACTTGGGTGATGGGGGAGCAGGGGGCAAAGGTTCTCCGCGGCGGCAAAATGGAAGACGTCATCTTTGCCGGAACTCCTACCAAAGCAGCCCTTGGACGTGCTGAAGTCACCCTGACGATCGACAATAGCGACGGTGCTCTCCCAATTGACTACAGCGAGGTCTCGATAACCCGTCGGATGTTTCGTGACGGTGCGAGCGAGTACGAGATTAATGACGACCGAGTTCGTCTCATGGATGTTCAAGAGCTTCTCTCGGACTCCGGTATCGGCAGAGAAATGCACGTCATCGTGGGGCAGGGAAAACTAGCTGAGATTCTGGAATCCCGACCAGAAGAGCGACGAGCCTTCATAGAAGAAGCAGCAGGGGTACTGAAACACCGTCGTCGTAAGGAGAAAGCTCTCCGAAAGCTTTCCGCAATGCAGGTCAATCTCGATCGGGTTAGTGACCTCACTAAAGAACTACGACGTCAACTCAAACCCCTCGGTCGGCAGGCGGAGGCAGCTCGGCGGGCCCAAGTTATTCAGGCAGACGCTCGGGATGCCCGTCTCCGTATCGCCGCGGATGATCTTGTGCAGCGCCGTGCTGAAGCTTTTCAGCATGAACAACTACAGCGTGATATGGCGGCACGACGTCAGCAGGCGGAAGCCTATCTCAACGAGATGACGATGGCAGTAGAGGCGGCGGAAACAGAACTTGCCGCACTGACGCCAGCTCTCGACAGTACACAGCAGAACTGGTTTACACTCTCCGCGCTGTCAGAGCGGGTGGCCGCTACTCTCCGCATCGCCGAAGATCGCGCCCGGCATCTGCGTACCGAGTTTGAGCCACATTTTGGCCCTGATCCAGCGCAGTTGGAGGGACGTGCTGAGGAAGCCGCACGCGAGGAGGCAGAGATCGCGGCAACACTCCATACGGCGACAGCAGCGCTGACAGCTGCAACCAAAGCGCGAGCAGATGCCGAGGAGTATGCCCAAGCGGTGGAGAAGAAGCGGTTGGCTGCGATGCGAGCAGTCGCCGACCGTCGGGAAGGTATTGCCCGGTTGGCGGGCACAATCCAGACCACGCGAAACGCTATTTCGTCGGCCGAGAGACAGGCCGCTCGCTATACTGAAGAACTCGAAACAGCACGCCAGCAGCTGACGTCTCTTCAGCAGGAGGCAGCAGCTGCAGAGTCACGCCTGCAGACTCTGGAAAACTCCGAACAGCACCTCAATGAGCGTTTTGACCAGGCGAGTACCGAGCTTGATCGAGCAGAGGAGAGATGCACAGCTCTCCGCAATGACGAACGCTCGGCCGAGAAGGAAGCGGCTGGCTTTCATGCTCGTATCGATGCGCTTGCCCTCACCTTAGGCGCTGGGGATGCCGCTGCTTGGCTTGAGAAACACGCTGACAAGGTAGGGCTGTCGGGAAAAGTCGCTCAGAAACTCACCGTCACCCCCGGTTGGGAGGCAGCCATTGCGGTGGCGCTGGGGGAAGCTGCTTCTGCACATACTATTTCCAGCAGTAACCGGGCACAGGAGGCAGTTGCTGCACTCCGCGCAGGTTCAGCTGGACGTTCCATGTTTCTTATTGAAAGCCGTGATGCGGACGATTTTCGCATGGATGTGGAGTTGCCGGCAGGGGCCCAATGGGCGCTCGATGTCGTGAGCGTGCCCTCGTCGCTACAAAGTGCTCTCACTTCTCTCCTTATGGATGCGGTGCTGGTCGAGAACATGGAGATGGCGGAAAAGGTCATCCGACGAGATCGCCGTTTACGTGTGGTTACGCGCTCCGGAGACGCCCGCGGATGGGGATGGGCTACTGGTGGTACTAGGAAAGCACACAGTGATGTAGAGATTCATGCGGCTATTGAGGACGCTCAACGAGCGGAAAAGGCTGCCTTAGCGCGGGTAGAGAAAGCGCAGGCAGCTCTGCGCGGTGCGGAAGAGGAATACCGCGACCGTACACAGGCTGCCGCACAAGCCCACTCTGCCCTGGTGGAATCAGATTCGGCTATTGCCACGCTGACCAAGGAGCTGGCTCGACTCACAGCTTCTGTGCGGAGTGCTTCTCTACAGCAGGATCGGCTCGTGGAGCAGAGAAATCAGCTAGAAGAACAGCAGCGAGCTCTGTTGACTGAACTCGTAGAGTTGGAAGAACGCCAGCGTCTCGCCACGGAGGAGCCGGAAGAACCTGCGCTTTTTGACGATACTGCAGCAACGGAGGCCGCATCTGCCGTAGCGCACACGCGTGCTACTGAAATGGAAGCTCGGCTGGCCGTACGGACGGCAGAGGAGCGTTCCTCCCATGTTCGAGGGCGGGCAGACGCCCTCCACCGGCAGGCCGCCCGTGAACGAGAATTGCGAGAACGTGCCGCACGCCGCGCGGCTACACGTGGGCGTGCGCTGGACATCATTGCGGCTGTCCAGGAGGCAGGGCAGGAGCTTCAGGATGCACTGCAGCGACAGCTCTCGTTGATAGAAGAACATCGTCAGGTTTTGGCTAGCCAACAATCCGCAGTTTCTGAGCGACTCACAGTGACCAGACAGCGTCGCCAAGAGGCCATTGTGGAGTTTGAGAAGCTCCGCGAGACCGCCCACCAGGATGAGGTGCTCCGTGCCCAAACACAGGAGCGTCTGCGTTTGATGGAACACCAAGTCCTCGATGACCTTGGTATGGCCGTGGATGATCTTATTACTGAATATGGGCCTGATGTCCTCCTGCCGCCTTCACCGGTGGAGATGCAGGAATATGAGGATGCGAAAGAACGCGGGGAGCAGGTCTCCCGCCCCCAGCCTCTTCGTTATGACCGAGAGCAGCAACAACGTCGTTTGCAGGCCGCCGAGCGTGACTTGGCCCGTCTCGGAAAGGTGAACCCGCTGGCTTTGGAGGAGTTCGCCGCCTTGCAGGAACGCTATAGCTTCCTGTCCACCCAGCTAGAGGACATCAAGAAAGCGCGGAAAGACTTGCTCGACGTCGTGGAGGACGTTGATGAGCGAATCAAGATTGTCTTTGAAGAGGCATTCCATGATGTCGCGCGAGAATTCGTTACCGTGTTTTCGACACTATTCCCCGGTGGCGAAGGACGCCTCTATCTGACTGATCCAGAGGATATGCTCAACACGGGTGTGGAGGTGGAGGCACGACCACCGGGAAAGAAAGTGAAGCGGCTGTCGCTGCTGTCTGGCGGCGAAAAGTCTCTCACTGCCATTGCCATGCTGGTAGCTATTTTCAAAGCACGTCCCAGCCCCTTCTATATCCTCGATGAAGTGGAAGCAGCCCTCGATGACACGAACTTGCATCGATTATTGGGGCTCTTCCGCGAGTTGAAGGAACACTCCCAGCTATTGGTGATCACCCATCAAAAGCTCACCATGGATCTGGCAGATGTTCTCTATGGTGTGACGATGAAGGGGGATGGCATTACCCGAGTCATCTCGCAGCGGATGCATCCAGCAGCGCCACTTCCCGCGGCAGCATTCCCACAAGCGAACTCCTGATGAGAGAAGAGGGCGTTGTACGGCTGGACGCATGGGTTCATGGACGGGTTCAGGGAGTTGGTTTCCGTTGGTGGACGCGATGCCGAGCATTAGAACTGGGAGTAGTCGGGAGCGCAACAAATAAACGTGATGGGCGTGTCCATGTGGTTGCAGAAGGCTCTCGTGTACAGTGCGACCGTTTGGTAGAACTTCTGCGTTCAGGACAGACGCCTGGGCACGTCGACGTCGTCGTCGAAAACTACAGTGTCCCGCGGGGGCTCCCGCCCGGCTTTTACGAGCGTTAAACGGTTAGCGGCGGGGGTGAATGGTGAAGCCCTGCGCCTGTACCTCTCGCTGCAGTCCCATAGCTTCTTGAACCAGGTCGAGCCCCTTCTTCGAGCGGGCCATGAGCCGTACCCCGAGAATGTCGTCCTGCCAGGAGACGGGCTGATTGGTGAGTGTGTCACCGAGGTCGTCAGCCATTCCAACGAAAAGGTCGCCATTGGCGAAAATGAGGACATAAAGGCCGGGAACATGGGAGAAGCGCCGCTGATATTTAACGGAAATAGCTTCGCTATACGGGATTTCGGGGCGGAAACCACGCTTATCCGCCCACTCGTTAATGGCGGCATACTGAGTGTCGTCACTCATGGAAACCCTCCTGAGCAGTGCACCGTGTTGTACCTCTCTATTGTGCTGGGTTGAGACAGAAAAACCACAATTCACACTCACTGGGAGGTGGTTCCTGCAAGGATAGCGAGAACCTGACACACTAGTACCGTGGATACTAATACTCTCATCGCCGTAATCGTTGGTGTCGTCGTCGGCGTCATTATTATCGCTGGCGCGATCGTGCTTGCTCTGGGGACTAAAAAGAAGAAGCAAGACGCTATCACCTTCTCTGAAAAGAAGAAACTGCAGGGGAAAGAACGCAGTGGCTCGTACAGTGCAGGCGGAGGTTTTTCCTTCTCGGAAGGCTCAGGAGAGCTAAAACAGAAGGCACCTACGCCCAAAAAGAAGCCCGCTCCCGACCCCACACTGGTTCCCTATCCTGCGCCAGTTGTTCCCCTCGATGACGTCACCGAAGCTTCCGTAGGGCTCGGGGAAACTCCTGTATCTAGTACTCCGCCTGTTGAAGCGTCGCAGGATCCCGCACCGACTGAAGCCCCCACTCCAGTCGAGATTCCCGAGCCAGGTGTATCGGAGATTCATCCTATTCCGCCGCTGTCGAATGAACCCCTGCTTGCTCCCGGGCCACTTACAGAAGAGGACGTCACCCCTGTAGAACACGGATTCCCCACTGGGGACCCTTATGCGCCCACCGAGGTAGAGAGCATCCCGAATGAAGGAGGGGCGGACGACGTCGCCAAAATGCCACGCGATCAGGAACCCACGCCTGCTCCGGTGTCAGAAAAGGTTCCCTCAGCCCGCGGTCGGCTTTCTCGTCTCCGTGGCCGTCTTTCGCGATCGAACAACGTCTTCTCGAACGGTGTCCTCGGTATCCTCGGTGCCGGTGACCTCGACGAGGATGCGTGGGAAGAAGTCGAGGACACACTCATCATGGCCGACCTCGGTACCGCCATTACTATGCGGATGGTAGACCGCCTGCGAGATGAGCTTGTCAGTTCATCGATCCATGATGAAGCCGGTGCACGAGCTCTGTTACGGGAAATTCTTATTGAAGAGTGCCATCCCGAGCTTGATCGCTCTCTCAAGGCTCTTCCACATGACGACCATCCCGCCATCCTCCTCATGGTGGGTGTCAACGGCACAGGAAAGACCACCACGACGGGCAAACTTGCCCGTGTGCTCGTTGGTGACGGACGACGCGTCCTGCTGGGAGCCGCAGATACCTTCCGTGCAGCAGCCGCTGACCAGCTCCAGACATGGGGCGATAGGGTAGGTGCTACGACAATCCGCGGTGCGGAAGGTGCCGATCCGGCTGCCATCGCGTTCGATGCTGTCGATGCGGGTGTCCAGCAAGGAGTCGATGCGGTACTGATCGACACTGCCGGACGGTTACATACCAAGACGGGTCTCATGGACGAACTGGGCAAAGTGAAGCGTGTGGTCTCTAAGAAGGCCAGCGTTGATGAAGTCCTCTTGGTTCTTGACGCAACGGTAGGACAGAACGGCATTCTGCAGGCCAAGGAGTTTAAGAATGTTGTGGACATCACCGGTGTGGTGCTCACCAAGCTCGACGGTACTGCGAAAGGCGGTATCGTCTTCCAAGTGCAGGAAGAGCTAGGTGTTCCGGTGAAGCTGGTGGGTTTGGGAGAAGGCGCAGATGACCTTGCGCCATTCGAGCCGGCGGCCTTCGTCGACGCCCTGCTGGCCTAAAATTACCCCCATCTGTCTCTGGCTCCGAGTGAGGAGCACCTGGCTTTGCGGAACCGACCGCGCTTCTCACGAGGTAGGCAGGTAACATGAGGAAGAATTGATGCGGCGTACATCGCCCTGCCCCCATTCCAGGAGAAAACACACGTGTTTGAGTCTCTGTCCGATCGCCTAGGAAACGCTCTCAAAGGCCTCAAAGGCAAAGGTAAGCTCACTGATGCCGATATTGATGCGACGTCACGGGAAATTCGCCTCGCCCTGCTCGATGCTGACGTTGCACTTCCCGTCGTGCGGAGTTTCGTCAAGAGTGTTAAAACTCGTGCCAAGGGAGCAGAGGTTCACGCTGCCCTCAACCCGGCTCAGCAGTTCGTCAAGATCGTTAACGAAGAGCTCACCAGCATTCTCGGTGGGGAAGCACGACGTCTCAATTTCTCCAAGACCCCTCCCACTGTCATCATGCTGGCTGGTCTACAAGGTGCCGGTAAAACCACCCTTGCCGGCAAACTTGCCCGCTACCTTGCAGCACATGGTCACACCCCTATGCTGGTGGCATGTGACTTGCAGCGTCCCGGTGCCGTGAGCCAGCTGCAGATTGTTGGTGAGCGCGCCGGGGTTCCGGTGTTTGCCCCCAACCCCGGGACGAGTGTGGGAGCAGGCGACAACCCTCTCGGCCGTACCTCCGGTGATCCGGCCGAAGTTGCCCGAAAGAGTATCGAAGAGGCTCGTCGCAAGGTTCATGACGTCGTCATCATCGACACGGCCGGTCGACTCGGCATTGACGAGGAGCTGATGGGTCAAGCACGGGCGATCCGTGATGCCGTCAACCCCGACGAGATCTTCTTTGTTCTTGATGCCATGATTGGCCAAGATGCCGTCACGACAGCCGAAGCCTTCCGTGATGGAGTCGGTTTCACGGGTGTTGTCCTCACCAAGCTCGATGGCGATGCCCGTGGCGGTGCTGCCCTGTCGGTGCGTAAGATGACGGGCGTGCCCATTATGTTTGCCTCCACTGGTGAAAAGCTGGACGACTTCGATGTCTTCCACCCGGACCGTATGTCAAGCCGGATCCTTGGCATGGGCGACCTCCTCACCCTTATCGAGCAGGCAGAACAGGTCTTTGACCAGCAGGAAGCTGAGAAGACCGCGACGCGCATGATGAGCGGGCAGCTAACGCTGGAAGACTTCCTCGACCAGCTGCTGATGGTGCGCCGCATGGGGCCCCTCTCCACTATTCTCGGCATGATGCCCGGCGGAAAAGAGATGCAGCAGGCAGCTGCCTCCGTCGATGAGAAACAACTGGACCATATTCAGGCAATCATCCGCGGCATG
The DNA here is from genome assembly GCF_001293125.1 of Lawsonella clevelandensis. Taxonomy (NCBI): domain Bacteria; kingdom Bacillati; phylum Actinomycetota; class Actinomycetes; order Mycobacteriales; family Lawsonellaceae; genus Lawsonella; species Lawsonella clevelandensis. Next base: position 270,434 of record NZ_CP009312.1, on the reverse strand, counting down.
ACTCCTGCCGAACGGGAGGACCCAACGATTCTGAACGCTTCCCGTCGGCGGCGTATTGCGGCCGGTTCTGGCGTCACCGTCACTGAGGTGAACCAGCTGGTGGAGCGTTTCCTGACGGCTCGCAAGATGATGAATAAGCTCACGAACCGGATGGGTCCCGCAGGTAACCGTCGAAAAGGTAAAGGCAAGAAGGGGAAGAACAACCGCAAGGGGAAGGGACGTTCCCAGCAGCGTATGCCACAAGGTATGCCTGGCATGCCCGGCATACCAGGTGCCGGAAACGGCATGCCGGATCTTTCCCGCTTGGGCGGCGGCCTTGGACAAATGCCACCTGGACTTGAGGGGATGGACCTCAGCAAACTGAAATTCCCCAAGTTCTAGGCACTTCCGCCAAAGACCAGTGAAGAATCCCCGTTGAACGTATTCAACGGGGATTCTTCACTGACAGCTACTTCTTGATGTAGGTCTTGCGGAGGCCCCATTCCAGCAGAGTATTCGGCAGTAGTCGCTTCACCCAGTACACGAGGCGATAGTCAGCTCCAACTGCTTGACGAATGGGGGGATTCTTCTTTCTTAACATCTTCACGATGGCATCCACCACCTTGCTAGGAGGGACACCATTCTCTTCGTCGTGGGCCATCTGCTTGACAGCGGCATCCGCGGTGGCGAAGTAGGGGGAGTCCGGCGGTTCGTCATGGGTACGTGCGGCAGTGAACTCAGTGTTGGTATCGCCGGGTTCGACCAGTGTGGCCTTAATTCCGAATTGGCGTCCTTCCATACGCAAACCATCGACGTAGGCTTCCACCGCGTACTTCGACGAGGAGTAGTGCGATTGGAAGGGTATGGAGAGGAAACCTGCAACGGAGCTGATCACAATAACCAGAGAGTTTTTATGCTCGCGGAGACGGGGGAGGGCTACCTGGTTAACGTTGAGGACGCCGAAGTAGTTGGTCTCCATCTGTGCACGAACGCGGTCAAGGGGAATACATTCGCAGGACCCAGCGACACCAAATCCCGCACAGTGAATGATGATGCCCAGATCCGGGATAGTGTCGATAACAGCCTTAATTGACTCCGGATCGGTGACGTCCATACGGTGGTTGATAATTGAGCCGCCAGAGGCAAAGTCTTCCGTTTTTTCTTCACAACGCCGGGCACAGGCGTAGACGGTGTAGCCGGCCTCAGCGAGCCGTTCGGCGGTGCAACGTCCAATACCGCTGGACCCGCCCGTTATGAGGACATGCGGAGAATACTGCGGATGAATAAGGGATTGTGTCTGATCTGCCATAGCAAGGATTTTAAACAGTGAATTTCCCTCTTGTCTCCATCTCTGGCAGAATTAATCCCTGGTCTACATTAGTTAATAAGGACCTAAAGAGGGCGTCGGATCCGGTTTCTGCGAGGGGTTGTACCTTCCAGATGCGCCGGCCGGCCGTCACACCCACTCGAGGGGGAAAACCGGATACAGACCCTGTATCGCTGCATTCCCCTGTGACACAGAAAAGGAGCCGTTCATGGCTGTCAAGATTAAGCTTATGCGTCTCGGCAAGATTCGCACCCCCGAGTACCGTATTGTCGTTGCGGATGCCCGTACCCGTCGTTCTGGCCGCGCCATCGAGACCATCGGTCAGTACCACCCGAAGCGCGAGCCCAGCGTCATCGAGATTAATTCCGAACGTGTCCAGTACTGGCTCGGTGTTGGCGCTCAGCCCACCGATGCTGTGCTGAATCTCCTCAAGGTTACCGGCGACTGGCAGAAGTTCAAGGGCCTCCCTGGTACCGAAGGTACCCTCAAGGTTGCTGAGACCAAGCCCTCCAAGCTGGATCTCTTCAATAAGGCCCTCGAAGAAGCCGCCAACGAGCCCGCCGCCGAGGCCATCACCGCCAAGCGTAAGGCTGACAAGAAGGCGAAGGAAGAGGCTGCCGCTGCTCAAGAAGCTGCTTCTGAGGATGCCGCTGACGAGGCTGTTGAGGCTGAATAACAATGCTGAACGCCACCATCGTTGCGGATGCCGTTGACCACTTGGTCCGCGGTATTGTCAGCAATCCGGATGACGTGGAAGTCGCCCTGGTGCACGGTCGTCGTGGCCGCACCATCGAAATCACCGTTAACCCGGATGACCTGGGCAAAGTTATTGGCCGTGGCGGGCGTAACGCCACCGCGCTGCGCACTGTCGTTACCGCCCTGGGTGGACGCAATTTGCGCGTCGACGTTGTAGATTCTGATCGGTAACTACCATTACGCTGGAGGCAGAAACTTGTAGTTGCTGTCACCGCAAGGAGTTACCCCATGGAGCTAGCCACCGGTACCGTCATCAAATCCCACGGAATCCGTGGCGATCTTGTAGTCGACGTCCGTACGGATTCCCCCGACGAACGGTTCGCGGTAGGCACTACAATTACATTACGTCTTACGAGCGGCGTTACCTCTCACCATGAGGTGACGGCCGCTCGTTGGCATCAGGGCAGACTTCTCATCCACCTCGCTGATATCAATGATCGGGCTGCCGCAGATGAACTTCGCCGCGCTGACATCATCATTGATTCTGACGAGCTCGTTAATGCCGACAACCCGGCAGAAGACGAGTATCACGTCACCTCGCTCATCGGACTTGAGGTCGTTACCAGTGGGGGAGAGAAGCTCGGTGAGGTGACGGATGTCCTGCCCTATACAGCTCAGGATTTGCTCAGCATTACTGATGCCGAGGGGCGTACACATCTCGTGCCCTTTGTCGCTGCCATGGTTCCAGAGGTCGACGTTGTTGGTGGTCGTCTTATCGTCGATCTTCCGGAAGGGCTGTGGGAGCTATCATGAAACTAGACATTTTTACTATTTTCCCGGAGTACCTTGTCCCGCTTCATCAGTCGCTTCCTGGAAAAGCCATTGAGGCAGGTACGGTGGACGTGCAGGTCCATAATCTCCGAGACTTTGCCCACGACGTCCATCGGTCTGTCGATGACACACCCTATGGCGGCGGTCCGGGGATGGTTATGAAACCAAACGTTTGGGGAGAAGCACTAGACACCGTTGACCTCACGGATGACCCACTCCTCATCGTGCCTACCCCCGCAGGCCATCCGTTCACCCAACGCGATGCAGCATCCTGGTCTCAGGAAACGCATCTCGTGTTTGCGTGTGGGCGTTACGAGGGTATCGATCAACGTGTGGTGGACGATGCGCGGCGTCGGATGCGTGTCGTTGAGGTGTCCATCGGAGACTACGTCCTCAATGGGGGAGAGGTCGCTGTACTGGTCATCAGTGAGGCGATTATTCGACTCCTCCCCGGGGTACTGGGCAACAAACGCTCGTATGAGGAAGATTCTTTCTCCGACGGTCTTCTTGAGGGGCCTTCGTATACTCGTCCTGAGGTCTGGCGCGATCTTGCTGTGCCGGAGGTGTTGTTGTCGGGGCATCACGCCCGGATTGACCAGTGGCGGCGCGAACAATCCCTGCGACGCACGTACGAGCGACGCCCCGAGCTGCTCCGCAGTGTGGATCTCACCCCGCAAGACCAGTATCTTCTAGATTCCCTGGCGGGGCAGGCTGACGGCTAGGAGAGTGCGGTAGTCTAGTGTGCCTTGGGGCGTCTTGAATCCGAATGCGATTAGGGGAAAGCCACGTTATATGGCAGAATTAGCCTGTTGTTTGTGCACCTTGTGTGGTGAACCGCTCATGGATCAACTACGCACGTACAAACTGTTTGATCGGGGTACGAACCAGTTGAGCACCTGCCGCTAGGTTCCTCTGCCTTATGACTAGCATGCAAGGAACTATTATGAACCTCATTGATTCCGTCGACGCACAGTCGATGCGTGATGACATCCCGGCATTCCGTCCCGGCGATACCGTCAATGTCCACGTGAAAGTTATCGAAGGCTCCAAGGAACGTATCCAGGTCTTCAAGGGTGTTGTCATTCGTCGCCAGGGCTCTGGCATTCGTGAGACCTTCACCGTGCGCAAGGTGTCCTTCGGTGTCGGCGTGGAGCGTACTTTCCCGGTACATTCCCCCAACATTGATCAGATTGAGGTCGCCATTCGTGGTGATGTTCGTCGCGCCAAGCTCTACTACCTGCGTGACCGCCACGGCAAGGCTGCCAAGATTAAGGAAAAGCGTTAATCTTTCGTTTTTCATTGAGACTTCTACGGACCGGATCAGAGCCGCCAGGACTTCTGGTCCGGTTCGTCGTATCCTGTACACAGAGTTATTATCGGACACGCTCACCGCACCTCGCGCCACAGTGAAAGGCCCACCCGAAGAATGCTTGGTCGCACAGAAAAAAACACTGCTGATGGGGACAATAACCGTCAAAAGAAAGAAAAGTCCGCCGGAATCGGTGTGCTGAGCTTCCTCAAAGAAGTCCTCATTATCGTCGTGATCGCGTTAGCTTTGAGTGCTCTCGTACAGAATGTGTTCGCGCGCGTCTACGTCATCCCCTCGGGCTCGATGATGCCTACCCTGCAGATTGGCGACCGTATTCTCGTCGATAAGATCAGCTATCGCACCGGGGATCCGAAACCCGGCGATGTGGTCGTGTTTAAAGGTCCTGACTCGTGGAATGATACATTTGAGTCCAGCCGCTCCGACGATCCCTTTATTCGAGCCTTGCAGAATGCCGGCTCCTTCGTCGGATTAGTGCCCCCGGATGAGAATGACCTAGTGAAGCGCATCATTGCTGTGGGAGGGCAAACCGTTCGCTGCCAGCCTGGGGACAAGGGCATTACCGTTGATGACCATGTTATCGACTCCGCGTACACCCTTTATCCGCCCGTTATTGATTGGGGAGGAAACCCCAACGGATCCAACGCCTGCGGTGGCCCCTACTTTGGCCCCATTACTATCCCCAAGGGATTTATGTGGGTGATGGGCGATAACCGGACAGACTCCGGCGACTCCCGCTATCACATGCAAGACCAGTACCACGGGGCCGTTCCGGTGAAGAATATCCGCGGCAAAGTTCAGACCATCATTTGGCCTGTAAACCGTTGGCAGAAGGTGGACTCTCAGCCGCTGGTTCAGCCCAAGTAGTCTTTTATCCTTCCGATTGTTTCCCTTGCGACCATGGTGAACAAAACGCGTGACGCCACCCATCTCCATGAGATGGAGGAAATGCTCATTGCCCACGGGTGCGGTCCAGTTGCGGGAGTTGACGAAGCTGGACGTGGAGCATGTGCTGGCCCGCTCACTATTGCTGCCTGCATTCTGCCGGATGTCTGTATCCCGGATCTGGCAGGGCTCACCGACTCCAAAAAGCTCACGCCGGCACGCCGGGAGCGTCTTTTTCCGCTCATCCAAGAACATGCGGTCGCCTGGTCCATTGTGCATTTCAGCGCTACTGAGGTGGACGAGATTGGCATACAGCGGGCAAATATTGAGGGGATGCGCAGAGCGGTCGCGCGGTTGAACGTCCTACCTGGTTATGTTCTCACCGACGGTTTTCCAGTCCCGGGGCTTCCCATGCCTTCACTGTCTGTCCTCAAAGGAGATGCTAACGTTTCCTGTATTGCTGCCGCCAGTGTGCTGGCGAAGGTTTCCCGAGACCACATTATGGTCGGTTATGACGAGGCATTCCCCGAATACGGATTTGCAGGACACAAAGGCTATGCGACGGCCTCTCATCAAGCCGCTATGGAACACTATGGAGTAAGCCCCATACACCGCATGAGTTATGCGAACGTGGCAAAAGCCCACAGCATTGCGGGGATGCGCTAAACGTTACCTGTCGAGGAGGAATAGCGAATGGGTGTAGAAGACCTGGAAGACTATGAAGCCAGGATGGAGCTGTCCTTGTACCGCGAATACAAGGACATCGTTAACCAGTTCAGCTACGTCGTGGAGACAGAGCGTCGCTTCTATCTTGCTAACGCCGTAGAAATGATTCCGCGAAATAGCCAGGGAGAGGTCTACTTCGAAGTTCGAATGTCGGATGCTTGGGTGTGGGACATGTATCGCCCGGCGCGTTTCGTGAAGAACGTTCGAGTCGTCACTTTCAAGGACGTCAATATCGAAGAGCTGGACAAACCAGATATTGAATTGCCGTAACCCCGTAACTCCGTAACTCTGTTACTTTTAATCTACTCAGCAGTGGGGTTCTCCACATTCACGGAGAATTGTGTATAAGCCCTTCTTTCTCCTCCTCTGCCGTACGAAAAGGAATATGGGTGAGTCATGCTGGGAGGCATGACCGATACGTTGACACCTCAAGAGCTCGGAGCGCTCGGCGAAGATATTGCCGCGCAATGGCTGTGTGACCACCATTTCACAATCCTCGCGAGGAATGTACGTTTGCCAGGAATTCGTGGTGAACTCGACATCATTGCGGCTGATCATGACGCTGCCCATATCGTTTTCATCGAGGTAAAAACACGGCGCACCGTCCATGCAGGCTGGCCGGAAGAAGCTATCACGCGAGCCAAAGAGAAGACAATCCGTCTGATTGCCTCAGGATGGCTCATCTCTCTGTATAAAGAGACTCCGGATTTTCTTCCGCCATATGACGAAATACGCTTCGACGTACTCTCACTACTAGGCAACCCCACTAAAGGATTTGAGATTCGGCATTTCCGGGACGTGCTGCGATGAGCGTAGGAGTTGCGTACAGCCTCACTATGCAGGGATTACACGCCACTGTAGTGACCGTGGAAGCACATTGTGGGGGAGGGTTGCCCGCCACCCATATTGTTGGCCGCGCTGATACAGCGGTTCGTGAAGCAGGAGATCGCCTCCGCTCCGCCTTTTCGACTGTCGGCCTCCCGTGGCCCCGACAACGTCTCACCCTCTCCCTTTCACCTGCAGATATTCCCAAAACAGGGGCACACTTCGATCTCGCCATCGCCTTAGCCATCTTGTCTGCACAAGCACACCTGCCGGATCTCGTCAGCTCAGCACAGGCACTAGCGGTTCTCGGTGAAGTGGGACTCGATGGACGTGTCTTGCCTGTCCACGGTGTTTTGCCGATGGCTGCAGCAGCATTTGACGCAGGGATCCGAACTCTGGTGGTTCCCCGGGCAAACAGTGCAGAGGCGCATCTCGTCACCGGGTTGCAGATTATTCCGGCAGACCATCTCACTACACTCCTCGACTCTCTTCACAAAGGAATCTCCCAACCGCACAAAAAGGCCACTACAGAACATGACGGCGTGCCCCACGCTGCGGAAGTTCGAGAGTGCCAGCGTGAGACTCAGGGAATTCTGGCTGCCTCGGGGAATAGAGCATCTCCTGGAGATTTCTCAGATATCCGTGGTCAACGCCCAGCGGTGGAAGCTGCCCTTATTGCTGCCGCAGGAGGACACCATCTGCTCATGCTTGGCCCTCCGGGTGCAGGAAAATCGATGATCGCGCAGCGTATACCTACTATCCTTCCTCCACTCGCGTATGCACAGGCCTTGGAAGTTACTGCACTGCATTCACTGCGAGGCAAGATTGATCCCACTCAGCCACTCATTACCCGGCCTCCCTTCGAGGCGCCACATGCCGGTATCACCTCAGCAGCACTCTTGGGTGGTGGTAGTGGGTATGCCTTGCCTGGTGTGATATCGCTTGCGCATCGAGGTGTTCTTTTCCTTGATGAGTGCACCGAGATCCCGGCAGGCGTCCTTGATATGCTGCGTACTCCCTTGCAAGAAGGCGAAGTACGTCTCAGTAGAAGCAAAGGCACTGTCACTTATCCTTCGCGTTGTCAGCTTGTGCTTGCCGGTAATTCTTGCCCATGTGGTGCTCCTTCACCGCAAGAGTGCCGCTGTTCCAGTGCTACCCGTGCACGTTACCGAGCGCGCCTCTCCGGTCCGCTTTTGGACCGGGTAGATCTACGTGTGCGGATTGGGCCAGTAGGTTTAGCAGCGCTCACCGAAGGGCGTGGGGTGAGCTCCAGCGAACTTCGTGAACACGTTATAGAGGCACGTCTTCGTGCAGCTAAACGGTGGGGTGACCATTACACCAACAGTGATGTCCCCGACGCGCTACTTGATGACCATTCACTCCCCGCCACAGCGCTACGACCAGTTCACAGCCAACTTCGTGCGGGGGTTCTCTCAGCGCGGGGATTGTCGCGCACCATCCGGGTGGCATGGACACTTGCCGACCTTGCTGGACAAGTTGCTCCTACCAGCAGAGAAGTGACAACAGCCCTCCAACTACGCAGTCCACTCGACGATCTTTAATCACGGTAACTATGACTCAGACAACTACTCAAGAAGCATGGGCTTACCTCTCGCGAGTTGTGGAAGGCCCTTGTGCCCCATTGGCAGATCTCATTGCTGAGCTTGGCCCAGAAGAAACTGCCTATGTCATTCGACACAATGACCATCTGCCGGAGGTCCTAGAACACCGCGTGCGGGCGCGCCGAGATTGGGACTGTGCACAGGAAGATCTGCAGTGCGCAAAGGCTAATGGTTTCCGTTTATTGACTCCTGATATGCCCGAGTGGCCAAGTGCGCACTTGGCGGGTTTTTGCTATTCCGCGATGTATGCGCGGCAGGCGAGGGACACAGCTGCATGGGCACCCTACGCGCTCTGGATAAAAGGCAATATTGACATTCTCCATTGTCCTTCAGTTGCAGTGGTGGGAAGTCGGCATCCCTCAACTGATGGGAAGAGAATCACCGCCACGTTATGTGCAGAAATAGCGGCCGAGAATGTTGGTCTCGTTTCTGGGCTGGCTTGCGGAGTTGATGGCATCGCACATCAGACGGCAGTGCAGTTAGGGGCACCAACAATCGCCGTGGTGGCGTGCGGATTGGATAGAGTCTATCCGGCACGACACGCCACACTGGCCCGAAACATCGCACAATATGGGCTCATCGTCAGTGAGTACCCGCCGGGTACCCGTCCAGCCCGCTATCGTTTTCTTTCCCGCAACCGTCTTCTCGCTGCTTTTTCTCAGGGAGTGCTGGTGACCTCAGCAGCATGGCGTTCAGGCGCCCTCAACACAGCCAGTTGGGCACGTGATTTAGGTAAACCCGTGATGGCTGTGCCACACAGCAGCCAGGATGTGGATGGTGCCGGATGCCATCGTCTCATTCGTGAGGGAGCCACATTGGTGACAAGAGGGGCGGAGATTCTGGAAGAGCTTGGTCCAATTGGACAGTTAGCACTACCGCTAGAAAGCGTGAATTCCCCGATAGACCGATTAACTGAAGATGAGAAAAAAGTATGGAATGCGGTCTCTCCCTTCTTTTCTAGCTCTTTGGAGGAGATCTGTGCAGAAACAGGATTGGAGACGCTCAAGGTGCAGATGTCTCTAAAAGTCCTTATTGACTGTAGACTGATCACCGTTACCGCTGACCGCTGGACACGGAAAGAGACTGTGCCACATGAAGAACGGGTGCCTGATTGTCAACCTAGGTAGCCCGGATGAGCCTACTGAAGGCGCAATCCGAGCATTTCTCGCCTCCATGCTTAGTGACCGCTGCGTCGTCAATCTTCCTCCCGTCTTATGGAAGCCCATTCTGCATAGCATCATTTTGCGAATTCGCCCGCGAAAACTCATCGATCGCTATCGCGCAATATGGACACCTGGAGGATCCCCTCTCGCAGTGATCACCCAGCAGCAGTGTGACATGCTTCAAGAAGCTTTACCTGACGTCGATGTGAAGTATGCTTTCTGTGCCTCCTCACCCACCATTGAAGAGGTACTTACAGACTGGGATATCGATGCCCTCACCGTCATTCCCCTTTACCCCCAATTTGCGACCTCCACCGTCACACCAGTCGTGAATCGTGTCCTCGACTTTTACGATGCACTCGACCAGAGTGACCAAAGTTCCGCTCAAGAAGGTACGCACAGGGAGGCACCGGTACATCCCTATCTTCGATTCGTCCCCAGCTTCGCCACGGAAGCACATATGATCGGCTGGTATCACCAGCAAATAGAGTGCTATCTGAAAACGGGGGAGTGCGACCACCTTTTGTTGTCCTTCCACGGTGTCCCCAATCAGCGGTACCACCTGGCAGCACACTATAAAGCGCAATGCTGTGCAACCCGTGATGCTATTGCTGCCGCCTTCCCCGACCTAACCGTCTCCATGAGTTTTCAATCAAAATTTGGTCCAGGGGAGTGGCTTGGCCCCACAACACAACAGCGCGTCACCGAGCTGCCGCAGGAAGGCGTCAACAACCTCGTTGTAGCAACACCCGCTTTTGTCGCAGACTGTTTGGAAACCTTGGAGGAAGTGCGCCTCGGCTATCGTGATCAATTCCTCGCTTCAGGAGGCCAATCATACCGGGTCATTAGCCCCATCAATGCAGATCCTGCGTTTACGCGCACCCTAGTTTCGCTCTACCACTCGGTGGAAAGTACCTCACCCGCACCGCTGTGTAAGGGTTGATTTATCCTTTTTTCCTCTGCACAGTAGTGGTATGGGACGTGGACATCGAGCACTCAGCACCGTTCATGCCGAACTACCTACCCCGTGGTCCCTCGACCTCGCTGAGTTCGGCGACTATGTCCTCGTGCGATTGCAATTGTCTGCCAATACCCAACGCTCCTATCTCGCCGACGCGCATGGCCTCATTGATTTTCTCCTTCACGTCACCCAACCAGGAGCAGATCGAGAGACCATAACAGAGGCTAACTGGAACATCATTACGCTTCCGCTGCTTCGGAAATGGCTCTCCCGTGATGTTACCCGTGGCGTTTCCTCAGCCACCATTGCTCGCCATATCGCATCGGCCCGCGTGCTGTGCGGGTGGGCGGTACGGACAGGGCGAATGGCGACGGACCCCTCCACCCGCCTACAAACTCCGCCGGTGAAAAAACAGCTTCCGCAAGTTGTCCACCATAAGCAGATGGATAAAGTGTTGGCTGATCTTGCCACCGCAGCAGACGAAGGGAACCCGGTAGCGATCCGTGACTGGCTCATAATTGAGTTGCTGTACGACACCGGAATTCGTGTCGCAGAACTCGTCAACCTTGATCTTTCCGCTATTGACCAGGAAAGACGTGTCCTTCGCGTCATTGGTAAAGGCAACAAAGAGCGCACTGTTCCCTACGGATGTCCCGCACAGCGGGCATTGACGGCCTGGCTACAGACCGGCCGCCCCCAACTGGCCAATCAACGTTCCCACCAAGCGCTCATCATCGGTGCGCGAGGTGGCCGCATCGATCCCCGCATCGTCCGGGACGTCGTGCATACCTCCACCGGCGAGATGCCCGGCGGGGTAGAGATGGCACCACATGGATTGCGACACTCTGCCGCCACTGCGCTTCTGGAAGGCGGCGCAGATTTGCGGGTAGTGCAAGAGCTATTGGGGCACGCATCGCTCTCTACCACGCAACTTTATACGCATGTTTCTCCGGAGCGTCTTCGCGCTGTCCATAAACAGGCACATCCGCGCGGATAGCACCCTGCATACACGAAACTGCCACATGCGGCGGACCGGTCAGTCCACCCACCGGAGCAAGCTGAGCGGCAGGTTCCTCACCACTAGCCAGGGGTTCAGATACTCTACCGCATGCCCATGGCCCCACCGCGCTCCCCAGTGCATACACACGCCTGGGCAACCTTGGTGTCCAGCGATGACGGTTCCTACTTGTTGGCCCTGGCGAACTACCTGGCCTGCTGATACCACAGGGAGAATTGGTTCATACACTGTATACAGGTGTTCGCCTGGAGGAACGAGAGGGGAAGGCCCATGATCGATAACCACAAGTGGCCGATCCACAACAGCCCCAGCAAAACTGACAGTACCCGGGCCCGCAGCACGAACAACTTCCCCCACATGGCTAGCTAGATCTACACCACGATGTCCCTGTGACCAACGTTCAGGCCCAACGGAAAATCCGCGCACCGTGGTCCCCGGTATCGGCGGATCGTAGCCGGGTTCCGCCACCTGACCCATTGTTGATGACGGCAAAGCTCCAGCTGTTGGTAAGGCCGCAGTGATGAGAGTGACCGCTGAGCTCATGCTCAACAGAATTGCCAGTATACCGGCGCTGATACTGCGGAGAAGAGTTGGCATGGTTCGTCTCCTTCCATGGAATGACGGTGGTGTGTCGGCACTACGTACGTAGTGCGCAGATTATGCCGTACTCAATTCGATTTTGGGAGGGCTACCAGGTAGAATTTCGCTTGCGATGTGTGCGTACAGAGGTACATTCGACTTCGCGTAGAAAGCACTACGTCGGGGATTCACTTCCACTCGCGGAAGGTGTTTCTCCCCGTAGCGTCAGTCTCCATTGTTCTGTAGGGAGAACTGGCGATGAGGGCCCCGTGGTTCACACAAGTGACGGGTCAACCTCTTTTCTACCAGGGTGTTCTCAAGGTGAGAACACACTAACCACAGAGAAGAAAGCGAGGATGGAGACTGCAGTGTAGTGCTGTTCTTCAAGTCTCCACTACAACATGGCTGTTGTAACTATGAAGCAGCTGCTCGACGCAGGTGCACACTTTGGTCATCAGACCCGCCGTTGGAACCCCAAGATGAAGCGTTTCATCTTCACCGAACGCAACGGCATCTACATCATCGACCTCCAGCAGACCCTCACCTCCATCGATGAGGCCTATGACTTCGTTAAGCAGACCGTTGCCCACGGCGGCAATGTGCTCTTCGTTGGCACCAAGAAGCAAGCCCAGGAAGCGATTGAGGAAGAAGCCAAGCGCGTAGGTATGCCCTACGTCAACCACCGCTGGCTGGGCGGCATGCTGACCAACTTCCAGACCGTTCACAAGCGTCTTCTCCGTCTCAAGGAACTGGAGAACATGGAGCAGACTGGTGGCTTCGAAGGCCGCACCAAGAAGGAAATTCTCATGCTTACCCGTGAGAAGACCAAGCTGGAGCGCAGCCTCGGCGGTATTCGCGACATGACCAAGGTTCCCTCCGTCATGTGGGTTATTGACACTAACAAGGAACACTTGGCTATCGCTGAAGCCAAGAAGCTTAACATCCCGGTCGTCGGTATTCTCGATACCAACTGTGACCCCGACGACGTTGACTACCCGATCCCGGCTAACGACGATGCTATCCGTTCCGACGCCATTCTCACCAAGGTGATCGCCTCCGCTATCGCCGAAGGTCTGCAGGCTCGCGCCGAACAGGTTGCCAAGAAGGACGTCGCCGACAAGCCCGGCGAAGGCGAACCGCTTGCTGAGTGGGAAGCTGAGCAGCTTGCTGCCGCTGCTGCTGACGCTCCTGCCGAAGAAGCTGCCGCGAAAGAGTCCCCGGCTGCTGAAGAAGCTCCGGCTGCCGATGCTGCCGCTGACGCCGAGTAATCACCCCACACTTTAGGAAGGTTGCCACAATGGCCAATTTCACCGCTGCAGACGTGAAGCGTCTCCGCGAAATCACCGGCTCCGGCATGATGGCCTGTAAGAACGCCCTCACCGAGTCTGAAGGTGACTTTGACAAGGCTGTCGAAATCCTGCGTATCCAGGGTGCCAAGGACGTGGGTAAGCGTGCTGAGCGCGCTACCGCTCAGGGCCTGGTTGCTTCTAAGGATGGCGTCGTTATCGAGCTGAATGCCGAGACTGACTTCGTCGCCAAGAACGACCAGTTCATCAACCTGGCTGACAAGATCGTCAACCTGGCTGCCGAGAAGCGCCCCGCCGACCTCGATGAGCTGCTGGCTCTCGACCTCGACGGCGAGACCGTTGCTGACGCTGTGCAGGCTCTTTCTGCTATCATCGGCGAAAAGATGCAGCTTGCCCGCTACGGTAAGCTGGACGGTCAGGTATCCACCTACATGCACAAGCGCTCTGCCGATCTGCCTCCGCAGGTTGCCGTACTCGTCCAGTACGAGGGTGACGGGGAGGCTGCTGCCCACGCTGCCGCTATGCAGATTGCAGCACTGAAGCCGAGCTACGTCACCCGTGACGAAGTTCCCGCCGATGTCGTCGCTAAGGAGCACGAGATCGCCGAGGCTACCGCTCGTGAAGAAGGCAAGCCGGAGCAAGCCCTTCCGAAGATCGTTGAGGGTCGCCTCAACGGCTTCTTCAAGGACGTCTGCTTGGTTGATCAGCCCTCCGTTGCAGAGAGCAAGAAGACTGTCGGCCAGGTCCTCGACGAAGCTGGTGTGAAGGTTCTCGCCTTCCTCCGCTACGAGGTCGGTCAGCACTAAGGCGCTCACCGGGTTGTTGCCGAGCAATAATCCCTCTGAAGCAGAGTAAAGCGGGGTTACCGTGTCTCTTATGGAAGAGACCTCACGGTGACTCCGCTTTTTACTATCATGGAGAGCAACACACGTTTTACAACCTTAAAAGGGGTTCACATAATGTCGGAGGACAACTCCTCACGGTCACAATACAAGCGCGTCCTGCTGAAACTTGGTGGCGAAATGTTTGGTGGAGGTGCAGTCGGCGTCGACCCCGATGTCGTCGACTCAGTTGCCGCTCAGATCGCCGAAATCGTTGAAGCAGGTACCGAAGTGGCCGTAGTTATCGGTGGCGGTAACTTCTTCCGCGGTCGCGAACTCTCGAAGCGTGGTATGGATCGTTCTCGTTCCGACTACATGGGCATGCTGGGCACCGTCATGAATTGCCTCGCCCTCCAGGACTTCCTCGAACAACGCGGGATCACGACCCGTGTGCAAACCGCTATCACCATGGCACAGGTTGCAGAGCCTTATCTGCCCCTCCGCGCCATTCGTCACCTGGAAAAAGGCAGGGTCGTGATCTTCGGCGCAGGCATGGGTATGCCCTACTTCTCCACCGACACCACGGCTGCTCAGCGTGCCCTCGAAGTAGGCGCTGATGTGCTGCTCATGGCGAAGGCAGTTGACGGTGTCTATACCGCTGACCCCCGTACTAACCCCGCCGCCACGATGTTCGACCAGATTACTGCCCGCGAGTGCATTGATCGTGGACTACAGGTCGCCGACGCTACGGCATTTTCCCTCTGTATGGAGAACAAGATGCCGATCCTCGTCTTTAATCTGCTGAAAAAGGGAAACATTGCCCGAGCTGTGAACGGTGATGACATCGGCACGCTCGTCGTCCCCGAGTAAGACAGCTCACCCACCCACCACCAAAGGAAGTATTTCACCATGATCGAGGAGATTCTCTTCGAAGCAGAAGACAAGATGGATAAGACTGTGGAGCACACCCGTGAGAACCTCAGTACTATTCGTGCCGGGCGTGCGACAGCCGCCATGTTTAACCACGTTATGGCCGACTATTACGGGGTGATGACTCCCATCAACCAGATGGCCACCATCAATATCCCCGAGGCGCGTCTCGTCCTCATCAAGCCCTATGAGCAGAGCCAAATGGCCAATATTGAGAATGCCATCCGTAACTCTGACCTGGGGTTTAACCCCGCTAATGATGGTCAGGTGCTACGCATCAATGTGCCACAACTTACTGAAGAACGCCGTCGTGAACTGACTAAGCAGGCTAAGTCAAAAGGGGAGGACGGCAAGATCGCTATTCGTGGCATTCGCCGGAAGGCCATGGAAGATCTGAAGAAAATGGATAAGGATGGCGAAGCTGGTGAGGATGAAGTCAAGGCTGCCGAAAAGGACGTTGACGCACTCACCAAGAAGTACACCCAGAATATCGATGAGATGGTGGCCGCTAAGGAAACCGATCTCATGGAGGTGTAAGTAGTGTCGACCACCCCAGAGCCCGCGCAAACACTGAAGAGGAAGCGAAACCCCGGGCGTAATCTGCCAGCTGCATTCGGAACAGGCATCGTTTTGGGCGGGTTTATTCTTCTCATCGTTCTCGGTGTCCCTGCCCTTACCGACAACACCCTGATTATTCAGCTTGTGTGGAGTGTCGTGGCAGCCATCATGGTGGGGCTTGGGCTGCATGAAGTGCTCACGCATCTGAAAGCGCACGGATACCGCTTACCACCTGTCGTGATGCACATCATGGCGCAGGCGATCGTGTGGTCGGCACTGGCTGGTATCACCGGAATCATGGTGGCATTCCTGCTGTCTATCATGCTGTTCTCAGTAATTCGCCTATTCCTCGATGGGAATAAAGCATCTCCGACAGGTTGGTTGCGAGATACCAGCATGGGGGGCTTCTTGCTAGCATGGATCCCTCTCATGGGCGCTTTCACTACCGTCCTGATGGGCTTTGAGTCTGCCGATGGCACCCTGAAAGGTAACCTCCTCCTCGTGACGTTCATCGTCACAGTTGTGTGCTCCGACACCGGCGGGTATACCTTCGGTGTGCTGTGGGGTAAACACCCACTCGCCCCGAAAGTCAGTCCGAAGAAATCCTGGGAAGGCCTCACTGGGTCCCTCGTCTTCGCACTGATTGCCGCTATCCTCATGACCGTCTTTTTGCTCAAGCTTCCCTGGTGGGTTGGTATTGTGCTAGCAGTAGGTCTGGTCTTCTCGGATATCTTCGGTGATCTGGCGGAGTCGCAGGTTAAGCGTGAGCTGGGCATTAAAGATATGAGTAACCTGCTTCCTGGACATGGCGGAATGATGGACCGGGTTGACGGTATGCTTCCGAGCGCGGCTATGACATGGGTTGTCCTCACCATCGCTGTTTCCCTCAACGGGCTGTTCTAATACCCGTCATATCTTCTTCTCCCGCATGCTGTGTTGTGCCGACTACTGGCTGCACAACACAAACCGGGAAGAAGGTACGCCTAGCACACAGGCAAAGTAAAAGGCGCTGTGGGCCACCTTCGAGGTGTCCACAGCGCCTTGCAGTATCTATAGGGTTCTCCCAGGAAAGGGGCGGCTCGCCTCGCTGTTAGGGAGAATCACGAATGCTGTGCGTTTAGAGTTTGGTTGTGTCTTTGTGTGTACTCCGTGCCACCTGGCGACGTAACTGAATGATGCGTACCGATCCAATGAGCGTCATGATGAGAGCACCTGCGATAGCGGCAAGAAGCATCCCCACGCCCAGGGGGAAGGAGATCTGCGCAGTAAAGAGGGTCATGGACACCTGATCGAGATTCTGCAGAACAAAGACTAACAACAGGATGAGAAGAAGCATCCCCAGGAACAGGAAAACCCAGGTCGCACCTACTTTACTGGAAGTCTTAGCGGACTTTTCGGAGGTCGACAAGGCAGGGGAGGGATCCGTACGATCAGTGGGAGGAACTGCCGGAGCGTTCACCGTGGAAGTTGTCGAGACACCGGGTGCAGGGGAACCGGTGATCGGCTGAGAATCGGTATTTTTAATGCTCATGCTGCTAATTCTTGCAGAATCTCAGGACCTGTGTGAAGAAAATTAACCGAGAGCTGGCACAATAGAAGTGCTATGACGATTCCTGTACCTCTCGCCCGTGGCCCCCGTCGAGGGCTCCCTCCAACGCACTTTGCCGATCTTACCCTCTCCGAGGTTAAGAACAAGATGCGTGAACTTGGGATGCCTGCCTTCCGTGCGGACCAAATCGCTCGTCACTATTACGGCCGTTATGAAGCGGATCCGCTGCAAATGACCGACCTTCCCACCGGCGTCCGAGAAGCAGTGAAGGATGCCCTATTCCCGCAGCTCCTCAGCCCGGTTCGCTATATTGAGGCAGATGGGGGAGCAACCCAGAAGACACTCTGGAAGTCGCCGGACGGCACCGTCCTTGAATCCGTTCTCATGCGCTACAGTGACCGTGCGACGCTCTGTATCTCCTCACAAGCAGGGTGCGCACAGGCCTGCCCCTTCTGTGCCACGGGACAGCTGGGCATTCAACGCCAACTCTCGGCTGCGGAGATCGTTGAGCAAGTACGTGTGGCGGCCAGCACTATGGAAAAGGGAGAAATGGAGGGCGGCCCGGGACGTCTCTCCAACGTGGTGTTCATGGGGATGGGAGAGCCGCTCGCCAACTACAAACGAGTCCTGCGGGCAATTCGTCAGATTACCGCACCCATTCCACAAGGTTTTGGTATCTCACAACGTCACGTTACGGTGTCGACAGTAGGGGTGGCTCCCGCTATTCGCCGTTTGGCGGATGAAGATCTCGCCGTCACCCTGGCCATTTCTCTGCACTGCCCCGACGACGAACTTCGCAATACCCTCGTTCCCGCCAATAACCGTTGGCCTCTTGCCGATGTCATCGATGCGGCTAAGTATTACGCGGATCGCACGGGCCGTCGCATCTCGATTGAATATGCATTTATTCGCGACGTCAATGATCAACTTTGGCGCGCTGACATGCTCGGCCAGCTCCTCCATCGGGAGCTTCAGCAGATGGCACATGTCAACCTCATCCCTCTCAACCCCACTCCCGGAAGTGAATGGGATGCTTCTCCCCGAGACCGCCAAGACGCCTTTGTCCAGCATGTGCGTGCGCAGGGTGTGACATGCACCGTGCGAGATACTCGCGGCCAAGACATCGCGGCAGCTTGTGGTCAGCTCGCTGCGGAAGAGAAGTAGACTAGGCGGAAAGAAGAAAGAAGATCCAGTGACCGAGCCCCGTTCTATTCTCCTGCTTGGCTCTACCGGCTCGATCGGTACCCAAGCCCTCGATATTATCCGTGCCAATTCACACTTGCTGAAGGTTGTCGGCCTGGCAGCAGGTGGCACCACGCAGCAGTCTGTCGACCTTCTCTGCGATCAGATTGTGGAGTTTGGCGTCACCGAAGTCGCAGTAGCCGATCCCGCCGCTGCACAACGTGTCCAGGATCGGACCGGGGTCACTGTTCGGGCGGGGGACACTGCCGCAACCGATCTCGTGGCATCCGTCCCCGCACACACAGTCCTCAATGGACTCGTGGGTTCCTTGGGGCTAGGCCCCACACTTGCTGCCATTGGAGCAGGAGAAACCCTTGCCCTGGCCAATAAAGAGTCCCTGGTAGCCGGTGGAGAATTGGTCATTGCTGCTGCCCATACAGGGCAGATCGTACCCGTCGATTCAGAACACTCCGCCTTTGCACAATGCTTGCGGTCGGGACGGACCACAGAAGTTGCACGACTGGTGCTCACTGCTTCTGGGGGCCCGTTCCATGGGTGGACACGACAACAGTTAGAGTCAGTGACCCCCGAGCAAGCGGGAGCTCATCCCACCTGGAATATGGGGCCGATGAATACGCTCAACTCTGCCACCCTCATCAACAAAGGGTTGGAGCTCATCGAGGCACATCTATTGTTCGGAGTAAGCTACGACGCCATCACCGTCGTCGTTCATCCGCAATCGATCGTCCACTCGATGGTCACGTTCGTCGACGGATCGACCATTGCGCAGGCCTCGCCGCCGTCGATGAAGATCCCTATCTCGTTAGGAATGATGTGGCCTGATCGGGTCCCAGACGCTGCGCCCGCGTGTGATTTCAGCAGTGCGCAAGAGTGGAGTTTTGAACCGCTCGATAACGGCGTCTTCCCTGCAGTCGAGCTGGCTCGTGCAGCAGGACGAGCCGGTGGAACGATGACCGCAGTGTATAACGCCGCAAATGAGGAAGCAGCCGCTGCATTCCTTGCTGGGAACTTAACCTTCCCTGCAATCGTTGATACTGTTGCGGACGTTCTGTCCGAAGCTGACCAGTGGGCGGCAACCCCCACGTGTGTCGACGATGTTCTCGCCACCGAAGCGTGGGCGCGTGCACGTGCCCAGCAGAAGCTCCAGGAGCATGCATGACTTTTGCCCTCGGCATTATTCTTTTTATCATTGGCATCGCCGTTTCGGTGGCGCTCCATGAAGCGGGGCATTTGCTTACCGCCAAATGGTCGGGAATGCGCGTTCGAGCCTATTTCATTGGTTTCGGACCGACACTGTTTTCCCGCCGTAAAGGGGAAACCGAGTACGGTATCAAGGCATTGCCCCTGGGCGGTTTCTGCGATATCGCTGGTATGACCATCTTGGATGAGAATCTCACCGAAGAAGAAGCTCCCGATGTCATGTATAAAAAGCCTGCCTGGAAACGCATCATTGTGATGCTGGGTGGCATCTTTATGAACATTCTCCTGGGCATTGTCCTCATCTGGGTGGTTGCGGCAGCATGGGGTCTTCCCAATATGAACTCACCCATGGTGACGCGTGTCGCCGCCACAACCTGTGTGGCGGACCAGCGTACAGACGGCTCAGTTGCCGATTGTGCTGGTAAAGGTCCGGCAGGCACTGCCGGTGTACAAGCGGGAGACATTATCACGCATGTCAATGGGACCCGAATTAAGGATCCCAATCAGGTCATTTCGCTCACTCAATCTGCAACGTCGGTGGTGATCTACACCGTCGAGCGAGCCGGTAAGAACTACACCTTCCGTATTGATCCGCAACCGGCGCTGCGATTAGTGAAAAAACCGGGTGCAGATAAAGACAGCAAAGGGACGCTTCGCCGGGTTGCCGTGGCTGGGGTGAGCGTTCGACAGGAGCCGCTCGAACCTCTCCGCCACTACAATGTGGCGACTGCCGTGCCCGCTGCCGTCAGTTTCTCCTGGGATCTGAATGGAGCCATCGCAAAGGCCCTTGTCAATATTCCGTCCCAGCTTCCCGGCCTCGTGAAATCCATTTTTGGTGGCGAGCGGTCAGCGAATAGCCCGATGAGTGTGGTTGGTGCTTCGGTGGCAGGTGGTGATGCCCTAGCGTTTGGCTCTTGGCCGGTCTTCTTAATGCTGCTGGCACAGATTAACTTCTGCTTAGCACTCTTTAACCTTATTCCATTGCCGCCTTTGGATGGCGGTCACGTGATGGTCATCATCTACGAGAAACTGCGGGATGCCATCCGCCGTCTCCACGGTAAAGAGCCATTGGGGCCAGCCGACTACTCCAAGCTGCTCCCACTGACCACAATTGTGGTAGGTCTCCTGGTTTTGTTGTTTATCGTGACGGTAGTCGCCGATGTGGTGAACCCAGTGCGGCTTATGCAGTAAACGTGTGCAGTGACTAGCATTAGAAAGTGATACAGAAAGACACCCCGAGCTTTTCGAGAGGAGAATCATCGTGGCCGATGTGAATCTGGGAATGCCTGAAGCTCCCGAACCGGTACTCCATCCGCGCCGGAAAACCCGTCAGCTGATGGTGGGTAGTGTGGGCGTGGGTTCCAATTTCCCAGTCTCTGTCCAATCGATGACCACCACTCGTACCCACGACACTAACGCTACTCTGCAACAGATCGCAGAGCTCGCAGCTGCTGGCTGTGACATTGTGCGTGTTGCCTGTCCGCGGCAGGAAGATGCTGATGCGTTGACGGCAATCGCGGCAAAGAGCCCCATCCCTGTTATCGCCGATATTCACTTCCAGCCTCGTTATATCTTCGCCGCTATTGATGCTGGTTGTGCTGCTGTTCGTGTGAACCCTGGCAATATTCGTGAGTTCGATGGACGAGTGAAGGAAGTGGCCACTGCCGCTCGTGCCGCCAATATTCCTATCCGTATTGGTATTAACGCTGGTTCTCTCGACAAACGACTGCTAGAAAAGTATGGAAAGGCGACTCCCGAGGCGCTCGTCGAATCCGCGCTCTGGGAAGCAGGTCTTTTCGCCGAGCACGACTTCCATGACATCGCCATCTCAGTGAAACACCATGATCCTGTGACGATGGTGCAAGCCTACACACTACTGGCAGCCCAGTGTGACTACCCATTGCACCTGGGTGTTACCGAAGCAGGCCCCGCATTCCAAGGCACAGTTAAGTCGTCGGTTGCCTTCGGTACGCTCCTTGCACGAGGCATTGGGGATACTATTCGCGTCAGTCTTTCTGCGCCGCCGGTGGAAGAGATTAAGGTCGGCGAAGCTATTCTGCGGAGTTTAAACCTTCGCCCCAAGCGCCTGGAGATCGTCTCCTGCCCCTCATGTGGACGCTGCCAGGTGGATGTTGTTGAGCTAGCCAATGAGGTCGAAGAAGGCCTCAAGGACGTATCCTTCCCGTTGCGCGTGGCGGTTATGGGTTGCGTTGTCAACGGCCCAGGTGAAGCTCGTGAAGCTGATTTGGGCTGTGCATCAGGTAATGGCAAAGGACAGATTTTCGTGAAGGGACAGGTCATTAAGACTGTACCGGAGAAGGAGATCGTCCCCACTCTTATTGAGGAAGCTCAGCGCATCGCCGATGAGCAAGGTCTTTCTGCCCAGTAACCCCATTACCCACCCCACTTGAAATACCCCACTGGGAGAGGACTATTGATGACTCGAGGACCGCTACACCCTGGCAAACCCACCCCTATCCGCACTGTTCCCGCTGGCATTGAGCGGCCAGAATATGCGTGGAAGGACGATGTACAAGAGGCCATCGGTGAACCCTATGTACAGACTCCCGAAGTTATTGAGGCAATGCGGGAAGCCTCCACAATTGCCGCTGATGCACTGCAGGTAGCCGGGGAAGCAGTTGCTCCTGGCGTGACCACTGACGAAGTGGATCGCATTGCGCACGAGTACATGTGTGACCACGGCGCCTACCCCTCCACACTAGGATATCGAGGCTTTACCAAGTCCTGCTGTACATCGCTCAATGAGATTGTGTGCCATGGCATTCCAGATTCTACAGTGATTCAGGAAGGCGATATCGTCAACATCGATGTCACCGCATTTAAGAACGGCGTACACGGCGACACGAATGCAACATTTTTCGCCGGAGAACCCAGCGAAGAACACCGCCTTCTTGTAGAACGCACCCATGAGGCGATGTGGCGCGGTATTAAGACGATTCGACCAGGTCGCCAGGTGAATGTTATCGGTCGCGTCATCGAGTCCTATGCCAAGCGGTTCGGCTATAACGTCGTGCGCGACTTTACTGGCCATGGCGTTGGCCCAACCTTCCACAACGGTCTGGCAGTGTTGCACTACGACGAGCCTTCCATCATCGACATCATGGAACCGGGTATGACACTCACCGTCGAACCGATGATCAACCTAGGCTCGCTGGCCTACGATATTTGGGACGATGGGTGGACAGTGCAAAACCGAGACCATCTCTGGACTGCCCAGTTCGAACACACCATTCTGGTGACAGAGGATTCGTACGAAGTTCTGACCATCCGCTCAGACGGAAGTGGGGATCCCGCACACCGTTAGCAAGCCATCGTCACATCAAGGGCATACTGAGAACAACACACTCGGTATGCCCTTTGTGTGCGTGAAAGGGAAAGAGAGGCACATGACGACCCTCGTTGATGCAGTGCTCCAGATTGCCCAGTCTGCTGCCACAGACGAACTTGCTCCTGCGGTTCTCATCGCCGGTTGTACTTCTGATGCGGGAAAATCTGTGCTCGTCACCGCATTATGCGCAGCGCTGCGCCAACGCGGTCTGCGGGTGGCTCCCTTCAAAGCACAAAACATGTCCAACAATGCTGCGGTTACCCCAGACGGGGGAGAGATTGGACGAGCACAGTACGTGCAGGCCCAAGCGGCTGGTATCACCCCGTCGACCTTCCTTAACCCCATTATCCTCAAGCCACGTAGTGACCAACTGTCACAGCTCATCGTGCACGGCAAGCCAGTGGCCGATGTCGGAGCCCGTGACTATTTCCCCGACCGGTAGGTATTGCGGGAGCTATGTGTGGAGGACCTTCAGCAGTTGCGCCGCGAGTACGACATTGTGGTGTGCGAAGGGGCCGGATCTCCAGCTGAGGTGAATTTGCGTGCAACCGATATCGCTAATATGGGGTTGGCAGCTGCCGCCAGGATTCCGGTCATTGTGGTGGGGGATATTGACCGTGGGGGAGTGCTGGCGCACTTCGTGGGAACATATGAGCTCCTTGATGACGCTGATAGGGCGCTGCTGCGAGGTTTCATCGTCAATAAGTTTCGTGGGGATGAAGCACTCCTGGAACCGGGTCTTGTGACGGTGGAGGAGCGCACTGGAGTTTCTGTTGTGGGTGTAGTGCCCTATGTTCCGAACTACTGGTATGGTGCGGAGGACTCGTTGCAAGCAGTGGAGGACCAGTACGTTGGGGTGCCGCAGCCAGCAGTGGGGACAGAACGGCTCCGTATCGCCGCAATCCGTTTCCCACGCCTGGCCAATGCGACGGATCTTGAAGCGTTGTCCTATGAGCCAGGCATCGACGTGTATTGGGTGAGAGGGCCAGGGGAAGTAGAGAGTGCTGATGCTGTCGTCTTGCCGGGGAGTAAAGACCCACTGGCTGATCTGCAGTGGGTGCGGAGCCGTGGTCTCGACAAGGCAGTGAAACACTCTGCAGCAGCCGGAAAAATGGTGATGGGGTTGTGTGGGGGACACACTGCCCGGTTTTTTCCACAATGATGCGGTTCGCCAGCTATGGCTGCGGCAGGTTGCACAGTCCGTGGGCAAGACTGGTTTTGTGTTGCATAAGCCGCCTATTTCTGCCACAGCGGTGGAGGAAGCACAGGTGGAACTTCTCCAGTGCACAATAGATCACTGTCCTGCGCGCTAGCGCGCAGGACAGTGATGAGGAGATATACGCAGTGGCGGATCCGTTAACCCGACGCTACCTATTAGCGAGGCAATTCGGATGTGCGCCTGGTCGTGTGGATTGGGACAGTGCCCAACGAATAACCCGCAGTGCCCGGTAATCGATGTGGGTGTCGGAATGGCCGATTTCGTCATCCGCAGGGATGCTGCACAACTGTTTAATGTCGATATTAAAAACGGTGGCACCCTTCACGGGGTTAGTGATGAAGCCAGATTTCCAAGGAGTGGCCTGTTTGTCATCTGGGCTGACCATGACGACGTAGGTCACACCAGAGACCGTATCCCGATGCTTGTTGAGGTTGGTCATGAAGGGCGAGCCCACCATCTGTTCGTAGACCGCCGGGCCGACGATCGGCTCGGCAATTACTGGGAAAAGGTGGGGCATAGCGTATTTCACCATGGTCGCGGCACCCATGAGGGTGGTGCCATGATGAGTACCAGACAGGAACATAGCAACGCGTACGTCTTTCCCACCGTAGCGGGTAATCCGATTGCGAATAATGAGTCCACCCTGGGAGTGCCCGATGAGGTCAACTTTCTTTGCGCCAGTCTTACGCTTAACTTTTTCAATGAAAGCATTTACCTGCGCTGTTGTTTCATCAACGTGGGCAAGTCCGTAATACTCGGGGTTCATCTTGGTGTAGAGAGTATTAGGGTTGTAGCCGGCATTGATCCCATAGACGCAGTAACCGTTATCGTGCAGCATCTGGGTGACGTCAATCTGGCTCAGCTGACGTGAGAATGTCCCGTGAATCATGATGACTGGAGTCGGATGCTCGGCAGAGCGACAGTCCCAATGGTTCAGGATAGCGGGGAGGCCATCCTTCATCGGGACTTCGTCTTGGTCAATGGCGTCATCGGCGTTGGCCCGGGGAAGGCCGGCCGACGGTAGAGCACAAAGCAACGCTAGTGCGGCAAGAGTTGCTCCAGTCTTGCGCAGGAAGCGAGTGCGAAGCATGGTTGTCTTTTCTCCCGTGTGTGAAAGGTCCAATAAAAACATAGCCACCAGCTACAACAATATGTTGGTGGCCACGTTGCAGAGTCGTCTCACATGTTACTGAATACCGAGACCCAACAAAGCGTTCTCTACAACTTCGGTCAATGCAGGATGAATCCAGTATTGACCACGCGCCATGTCAGGAACCTTCAGATCAAAGCTCATGGCCTGAATAATGGGCTGAATAAGCAGGCTAGCTTCATGCCCGAGCAGGTGTGCCCCGAGCAGCTCACCAGTTGCCGCGTTCGCAATGAGTTTGATGATCCCGTGCTTATCTTCCATAGCCCAGCCGTAGGCGACATCACCGTACTTCTGAACTTTGACTGTCACAGAGAAGCCCTCTGAGTCACCCTTAGCACGGGCTTCCTCCTCAGTGAGACCGACATTGGCAATCTGAGGGTTGGTGAAGATAGCAGCCGGAACCACCTGGTGGGGCATCTCCTGATAATCTGCAGGCGAATCCGCCATGAGGTTGTGTTGGACAGCGCGCATCTCCGCATTAGCAACATGCTTGAGTTGATAAGGGGACGAAATATCTCCGAAGGCCCACACATCAGGTGCGGTAGTGCGGCCAAACTCATCGACCACGACACGGCCCTTGTCAACCGTGACACCGGAGCCGTTCTCGAGCCCCAGGCGATCAACGTTGGGAGTACGGCCGGTAGCAACGAGGAAAGCATCGCCAGTAACCGTGCTACCGTCCTCAAAGGTGACGGTGGTCTCGAGGTACGAGGAGCCATCTTCACGCTGCTTTTCTATCTGGTCGATGGCCGTAGTGCCCTGTCCGAGCCGAACATCCCATTTCTTGCGTGCGATCTTTGTAAAGAGTTCAGCAATTTCATGGTCAAGGTGCTTGAGGAGCACCTGGGAACGGCCGATCAGTGTCACTTGTGCGCCCATCCCAGAAAATACATTGGCGAACTCGGTGGCGATATAGCCCGAGCCGAGAATAACAAGATGCTCCGGAACACGGTCGATGCGCATAATGTCTTCGTTAGTGTAGTACTGCACCCCAGACTCGGTGACCAATCCGGGAACAGCCGCGCGCGAGCCAGCCGCCAGCACAACACGGTCGGCGGTGATTTCATGAGTGTCGGTGCCGTTGCGGTCAGTTACCTGGAAACGTTTTTTGCCAATGAATTCAGCATGCCCATAAACATCGATATTGCTGCAGTCTTCCACACGGTAACGTTCGCCACCAGCGGCGATAGGATCGATGCGGTTCCACACTCGATCGACGATTTCCGTCCACCGCACCTCATTAACCTGGGCGTTGACGCCTAGACGATCCAGATCCTCCAGGTCATGAATACGATCAGCGGGGTAAACAAACATCTTGGTGGGAATACACCCGACATTGAGGCAGGTGCCACCGAAAATCTTGTCCTCGCAGAGAGCGATCTTCAGATTGTCAAAGCGTTCATCGAAAAGTGAGTTACCAGAGCCGGTACCAATGACGACAAGATCATAATGTGCTGCAGTCATTCATCCATCCTTGTGAAGTGTGGTGCTAAGCGATGCTCAGAAGAAACGTTCCCACGAGGGGAGAAGGGCACTTCCCATGGTATACGTCTGATCGCTTCATTTCGTCCCACGAACACCCATAGCTTCCCTCTATGAGAACCGTATCGGCCACTCCGCCACCCGCCTACCCCTTCGCAGCTATCGTTGGGCAGCATCAGATGCGAGAAGCTCTCTGCCTGCTTGCCATTGATCCACGAATCGGCGGAGTGGTGATTCGAGGAGCCAAAGGGTCGACCAAGACAACCGCAGTGCGGGGAATGGCTCCGCTTCTGGGGAAAGCGGAGTATCCCATCGTCGAACTTCCACTTGGGGCCACCGAAGACCGTGTGGTGGGATCTCTTGATGTAGCGGCAGTCCTGGAATCCTCGAAGTACCAGTTTCAACCTGGGCTTCTCTCCCAAGCAGATGGTGGTGTCCTCTACGTTGATGAGATCAACCTGCTGAAAGACCACCTTGTGGATGTCCTCCTCGATGCCGCAGCCACGGGATTTGTGCATGTTGAGCGGGACGGTCTCTCGCATACCGCACAGACGTCGTTCATTCTGGTGGGGACGATGAACCCAGAAGAGTGAGAACTACGTCCACAGCTTCTCGACCGCTTCGGCTTTAGTGTGGAGAGTGAGCCCGTTTCCGATCCCGCCCAGCGAGTGGAGATTGTGCGCCGGAGGCTCGCCTATGATGCCGACCCTTCCGGTTTTACCCAGAAGTGGGAGGACTCCACCAGACAGTTGCGGGCACGACTCCGCACCGCCCGCGAGTTGCTCCCCACGGTAGAGATCTCCGACGAGGTAGTGCTGCGCATATCCCACATTGCCACTCACGCTGGGGTGGATGGGCTGCGCGCCGATGTTGTGATGACGCGCGCGGCATGTGCCCACGCCGCGCGGCAAGGGCGGAGCACCGTCACCGATGAGGACTTGCGAGAGGCTGCCCTCCTGGCACTCCCACATCGACGGCGTCGGGCCCCCTTTGATCCACCCCAAATGTCGGAAGATCAAATTTCTGAGCTGCTGCAGGCTAGCGCTCCACCACAGACTCCTCCAGCTAGCGCTCCACCGCAGACCGCTCCTTCCGGTATACCGCACACACCGCCGCCCGGTGCCTCCGCAGTGCGGAAACCCACGGCACTCGCGAAACGCTCGTCGTCTTTTTAGTGGACACCTTCGGATCAATGGCCGCACGAACCAGGATCTCCGCCGTACGTACCCTCATGGGAGACATCCTGACAGACGCTCACCAACATCGAGACAAAGTTGCCCTTATTGACTGTCAGGGAGCAGAAGGACGGGAGGTCCTTCCCCCCACCCGCTCGCTCGATCGGGCGGCAACGGCCCTCGACACCCTCACTGTGGGAGGATGCGCCCCACTTGCAGGAGCTCTGCGCCAGGCTGTCTCCCTTCTCAACCGGGAACACGCCAAAGACGACGGCATCGCCTTAGCCCTTGTCATCCTCACCGATGGGCGGGCTACCGTCTCCAGCTACCCAGGGTACTCGCCACGCGAAGAGGCCCTTACCGTGGCACAGCAGTTACGTGGGCTTCCGGCTAGTACCCTGGTAGTAGATTGTGAAGAAGGCCGAATCCGGCTGGGTCTGGCACAACGCCTTGCAGAGGTGGCAGGTGCCCGCTGTATCAGTCTCTCTTCAGTGACGGACTACCAGCAGAATAGAAGGCGACGATGCCCCAGGGGCAGCTTGCCCAACCCGCCCCCACTGACGGACTCACCACCCGCCAACGACGCCAGCTCCCCACCACTGTGGTATTCACCGGTGACGGAAAGGGAAAATCCACAGCGGCATTCGGGATGGCACTGCGCGCCTGGACCACGGGTATCCCCCTGGCAGTCTTCCAATTCGTGAAATCCCCCCAGTGGAAAGTAGGAGAGGAGAGCGCTTTCCGAGAACTCGGAGCACTCCACGATGACATCGGGCGGGGTGCTCCCGTCGACTGGAACAAACTCGGAAGTGGCTGGTCGTGGATTCGACACCACCAGGATGACGATCCCGCAGCAGCAGCAGCCGGCTGGGCGGAAATTGCCCGTCGCCTTTCTGCCGAAGAGTATGGGTTCTACCTTCTTGATGAGTTCACCTATGTGCTCGAACGTGGATGGGTCGATAGTGCAGAAGTTATCGACACGCTACAGCAGCGCCCAGGGAAACAGCACGTTGTTATCACCGGCCGACGAGCACCCGCGGAACTCATCGCCACCGCCGATCTCGTCACCTCTATGGAGAAAATTAAACACCCCATGGATGTGGGCCGACGTGGGCAAAAAGGGATCGAATGGTAAGCCCAGTTGCGCCGGGCCTTGTTATCGCCGGTATGCAATCACACTTTGGGAAGACTCTTGTTACTGCAGGTCTTCTGCGCGCGTTTCGGAATCTTTATGCTCCCAACGGTAGTGTCGGTGGATTCAAAGTCGGCCCCGACTACATCGACCCTGGTTACCACCAGGTGGCAAGTGGGCAGCCCTCCCGCAATCTCGACCCTGTCCTGTGTGGCGAAGATGCTATTCTTCCTCTCTACCGTTATGGAGCGGAAGGACACCGACTTGCGCTTGTGGAAGGTGTGATAGGCCTCTACGACGGCCGGATGAATCTCGCCGCAGACGCCCCACGGATTCCCTTCGGTTCCACCGCCCATGTAGCGCAACTCCTCATCCCTGGAGGCTTCCCCGAAGAACACCTCCCCGACCTCACCCAGAACCGCACGCTGTTGGCGAGTATTCGAGCTGCCGCTACCGCAGGTTTGCCAATCTGGGCTGAATGCGCGGGGCTAGTGTACCTTTCCGCGGCACTCGACGGAACACCCCTAGCAGGTGTTCTTCCCTGCCATACAACCTTCAGTGAACAACTGACCATGGGGTATCGGGAGGCAACGTGTACTGGCGCCTCCTGGGCATTCCGCCCAGGCGAGCAGATTAGCGGACACGAATTCCACCGAACGTGCATCACAGCGCCGGCAGCCCGGCGGCGCCTGAATACAGCCTGGCAGTGGGAGAGTTACGACAATCAGAACGTCATTGCTGAAGGATGGGTAAGTTCCACTATCTATGCCAGCTATCTACACACCCACCCGGTGGCACGACCAGCCGTGGCTCGGCGCTTTGTCCGTGCAGCCCAACACTACCTCCGGCCCCGCGAAGGAAACGCATGACCTCTCCTTCTCATCCATCCACCGGTCGTGTCATTCTGGTCGGCGCCGGCCCCGGAGACCCCCGCCTCCTCACTTTGGCGGCGGTCGACGCACTTGCTGCCGCAGATGTGGTTTTTGTGGATCGGCTGGTCAACCCTGTGGTGCTGGAGCATGCTCAGCAGGCGGAAATTATTCAGGTCGGGAAGACTCCTTACCATCCAGGAGACCACAGCGTTACCCAGCACGACATCAACGAGCGGATAGTGGAGGCAGCTGGAGAGGGAAAGACGGTAGCTCGTCTGAAAGGCGGAGACCCCTTCCTCTTCGGCCGTGGTGGGGAAGAAGCTCTCGCCTGCCAGTCCGCAGGCATTCCCGTCGCCATCATTCCTGGTATTAGCTCTGCCCTAGTAGTGCCGGCAAGTGTAGGTATCCCCGTTACCCACCGGGGAGTGGCGCAGGCGGTCACCATCGTCACTGGGCATTCCGCAGACGCTGACCCCGACTGGCAGGCGTTAGCGCGGAGTGCGGAAACACTTGTCATCCTCATGGGAGTAAAGCGGAGCGCTGAAATTGCTCAGGCGCTTCTCGCCGCAGGACGCGCGGAAGGTACTCCAATCTGTGCTATTTCGCAGGGAACTCATACCACGCAGGCAGTGGTAAATGGCGATTTGGAACAAATGGCAGATAGTCTAGTGAGTAATCGGGTTTCTGTACCGGCCATTATCGTGGTGGGCGATGTTTCCCGCCTCACCTTGGACACGTTAGAAACCCCTGCGAAGGAGTTCCCCCATGACTGATACTCCCCAGGTTGCTACGACTCAGGAGAAGGTGACCGTATTCGGTCTCCCGCTTTTGGTGCTCTCTCTCCTCCAATTCATGGTGGTGGTCGATGGCACCGTCGTTAACCTTGCTCTTGCTCCCATCCAACGGGAGTTGGGTCTCTCTGAATCAGCCAGCTCCTGGGTCATCACCGCCTACGCTTTGGCCTACGGCGGGCTTCTCCTTCTCGGCGGACGTATTGGGGATGTTTTGGGACGCAAGCGTGCGTTCCTCATTGGCGTCGGTATTTTTACTGTCGCCTCGCTACTGTGTGGCCTCGCTCGCTGGCCACTCATGCTCATTCTGGCCCGAGTCCTACAGGGGTTGGGAGCTGCGGTAGCTTCGCCCTCCGGTATGGCCCTCATTGTCGTGACCTATCCTCCTGGAAAGGCTCGTAACCAGGCATTTGCTGTATGGTCAGCAATGACCGGTCTCGGTTCAGTATTCGGCCTCATCATCGGTGGAGCATTGACAACGATTTCGTGGGAGTGGATTTTCCTCATTAACGTGCCCATCGGTGTGTTTATTGTGGTCGCTGGGCGCTTTGCATTGAGCCCAGTACAGGGACAGCGAGTGCCCCTGGATGTACGGGGTGCGATTCTGGCCACTCTCGGATCAGCTGCTATCGTTTTCGGTCTCACCCACGCCGGTTCTGGGCTTAAGAACCCGCTGGTTATTACCGCTCTTCTGGTGGGGATCGCCGCTCTCGGTGCCTTTTTCATTACTCAGAAGCGCACCACCAATGGAGTACTTCCCCTCAATCTCTTTGAGCGCCGGGACCGCGTCTTTACGTTCGTCGCAATTTTCTTACTCGGCGCAATCATGACGACCGTTGCGGTGTTCGTGGCGCTTTATGTGCAAACCATCTTGAAGTACACAACGCTGCACGCGGGGCTCGCCTTCATCCCGTTCGCATTTGCACTCGCCCTTGGTGCCGGTACCGCATCAAAGGTGTCCATGAAGTGGGCACCTCGGGGGATTATTGTGGCCGGCTGCATGTTCATGGTGATTGGCTTCGGATGGGGCACCACCATTAACGAGCAGTCCAGCTTCTGGGCCAATATCTTCCCGCCCACCATCGTCATTGGATACGGTGTAGGTTTGGTGAGCATCGCTCTGACCCTCTCTGTGGTTGCGGGGGTGAAACCTATCGATGTTGGTCCGCTCACGGCTATTTCTCTTGTGGCGCAGACCTTGGGCGGGCCGATCGGACTCACGTTTGCTGGCGCACTTGCACAGACTTATACCCGGCATCACGGTGGAGCGGATATTCCCATTACGGCGATGAATGCCACCCAGCTGCATGCCTTGGGTGAGGGCTATCTCCTCACCCTCTTTGTCTGTCTGGGCCTGGCTGTCCTCATGGGAATCTTGAGTGTGCTCTTTGTCCGGTTCACTGTTCCGGAAGTAGTTGAAGGCCAGAAGGCCAACGAGGCTGCGAACGATCTTCCCTAATGTTTAAGCCGATCTAGCCTTAGCGGGCTTGGTGTGAGCTTGGGGCGCCACTAGTCTTCCCACATATGGTTGTAGGCATTGGCAGCCTAACGTGTGTCAACTGGCCAAAAGGACTAGGCTAACTGTCTGTGATCACCAGAATGTCGACGCTTTTTTTGCGTACTCTCCGAGAAGACCCCGCCGACGCAGAAGTAGCCAGCCATAAGCTGCTTGTTCGTGCCGGTTATATCCGCCGTGTCGCCCCGGGCATTTACTCGTGGCTGCCCGCTGGCCTACGGGTGCTCCGCAACGTTGAAAAGGTTGTTCGGGAGGAAATGGACGGAATTGGAGCCCAGCAGATCGAGCTCCCGGCTTTGCTCCCGCGCGAACCCTATGAGACCACCAATCGTTGGACTGAATATGGCTCTGCGTTGTTCCGCCTGAAAGATCGTAAAGGTGCCGACTACCTCCTGGGCCCCACTCACGAAGAGCTTTTCGCCCTCACAGTGAAGTCCCAGTGTACGTCCTATAAAGACCTGCCGTTGGTGCTCTACCAAATCCAGACAAAGTATCGCGATGAGGAACGTTCTCGTGCTGGTCTTCTCCGCTGCCGAGAATTCGTAATGAAGGATTCATACTCTTTCAACGTCGATGACGCGGGTCTAGCAGCTGCCTACCAGGCACACCGTGGTGCTTACCAGCGCATTTTTAATCGTCTGGGGATTGATTACGTCATTTGTACCGCCATGTCTGGGGCAATGGGAGGGTCCGCCTCCGAAGAGTTCCTTGCGGTCTCACCTGCCGGTGAGGACACCTTTGTACGTTCTACCGGCTCAGACTATGCCGCCAATGTGGAGGCGGTGCGTATTCCTGCACCGGCCGCACAGCCTATTGACGGGCAACCCGAGATGGAAGATGTTCTCACTCCAGGTGCGGGGACCATCGACGAGCTTGTCAGCTGTCTACAACAGGCTGGTCATGGTGAGATTGCCGCCGATCAGACTCTCAAGACACTGATGGTGAAGACTCGCGAACCCGGGGGAGAATGGGTACCACTGGGCATTGGCATTCCAGGTGACCGTGAACTCGATCAAAAGCGCTTGGAAGCTGCGTTTGATCCGACTGAGGTGGAACTATTCGAGGCGGAAGACTTCGAGAAGTACCCCTTCATTAAGAAGGGCTATATCGGTCCGCTCGAACTGCTCGATAATGACATTGCCTACTGTGTGGACCCCCGCGCCGCCGCCGGTACAGCGTGGGTGGTCGGTGGTGGTCGACCCGATGTGCACCGTCTTCATGCAGTGGTGGGACGAGACTTTACCCCCACAGGTGTCCTTGATGTTGCGACGATCCGTGAGGGAGATCCGGCGCCGGATGGGCATGGCACACTGACGCTCGCGCGCGGTATCGAAATTGGGCATATCTTCCAGTTGGGACGCAAGTACACTAATGCTTTCGAACTCGATGTGTTGGGAGAGGACGGCAAGCCCCAGCGGGTGACAATGGGATCGTACGGCATTGGCGTATCTCGTCTTGTTGCTGTGCTTGCTGAACAGTTCCATGATGAGAAGGGCTTGCGCTGGCCAGCGCAAGTTGCACCGTGGGACGTGCATGTTGTTGTCGCCAATAAAGCCGAGGGAGTGGCAGAGGCTGCTGCGGGAATGGCTGAGCAACTGTCTGCCGCCGGTCTCGAGGTACTACTGGATGACCGTAAGGCATCACCCGGTGTGAAATTCAAAGACTCCGAACTGTTGGGTATGCCGCGTGTCCTTGTTATCGGACGCGGCTGGGCCAACGGAAAGGTTGAGCTTCGTAATCGCTTGACTGGTGAGTCAGAGGAGATGGAGCCGGTTGCTGCGCTAGATGCACTGACCGCTCGATAACTATCATGACGATAACTGGGGCGCCCGCTAGGGGCGTCCCAGTTATTTTTGGCAGTATGTGGGGTCGACGAGCCGACAGTGAGGCAGTGGTCTAGGCCATGTGTTAATGGCTCGTACCGCTGTAGTTTTCTGTAGTGGGTTGGCTGGTCCCGCTATACGGAGAGCTTGTGACATCCGTAGGGTAGGGGGCCGTAGAGGAGTATTGATCGTTGTAGTACCAGCGCGACATGTTGTCATTCGTGGAGGAGGTGTAGACAGTGTTGTCGGTGGTCTCTGGGGAGCTCGTCGATGGGCTGGTTGGAGTAGTTGGGGAGGGAGCATCGCCAGGATCCACTTCCTTGACATGCTTATCATCGAGTCGACGAAGCCCAGGAAGTGGATTAATGGCCGGGGACATCCCGGCAGCCATTCGCCAGCGGGCGTTCCATTCTGCAGTATGTAGGAGGGCTTGCATAGCGAGTTTGCGGGACTCTGGGGTGGTGCACTGCTGTAGTGCCCGCGACCAGGCGACGGAACAGCCATCTTCAATATGAGCAGCCAGTTGAATAGCGGTGAGGTTGTCCCACACTTTGTCCTGAGAGGTGTACGCCACCTCCGGCAGAGGAGCTTTCTCGCCGGCAGATTCGATGAGATGGATAATGCGATTACGGCGTGAGCGATGAGCGGACCACACCTCAGCAATAGAGCTGTTGCGTGCACCGGAGATGTATGCAGACACGACTCCATAGCCGAAAATGGCAGCGTATTCACTCCGCAGCGCATCCCCCAAAGCGCGAGCATCCGTATCAGAAAGCATCAGGAGAGCACCACCTTAGCAAGAGCGTTGCAGGAGGCGGCGATGCTTCCTGCCAGACCGGCGCGGTACCCTGCGCTCGAAGCAACCACCGTGAGTGCT
Organism: Lawsonella clevelandensis; assembly: GCF_001293125.1. Classification (NCBI taxonomy): domain Bacteria; kingdom Bacillati; phylum Actinomycetota; class Actinomycetes; order Mycobacteriales; family Lawsonellaceae; genus Lawsonella; species Lawsonella clevelandensis. The sequence goes on along the minus strand of NZ_CP009312.1, from coordinate 235,541 downwards.
TCCTGCGAGGCATCCGTGAGGTGTCGGCGTAGTTTTTTCAGCGAGCCCACCGTGTGAGGTGCGGATGAAGAGGGTGTTGCCGGCTTTTTCCAGAGTTTTTCTTGACGGCTAATTTCAGCTTGGAGTGCCGCAATATGTGCTTTGCGTACCGTAATGACATCGTTCACGTGTGCGGAGGACGAGCGTAGGGAGCGTGCGGCAGCAACGTCGCTCTGTGCGCTAGCGAGTAGTTGGTAGAGGGGGTCAACAGTGTTCTGCCGGCCTTGCGTACATCCCGCTACCACAGGAGTTAGACCAAATGCGACCGCCCCCAACAGGAACTGACGACGATTGCAGAGATATTTTCCGAAATTGGAGGGGTGTCCTGCCGACACACTAGCTAGGCGCTGCTCATCTATAGTCACGCGACTTATTGTGCCAGAGTCCCCGGCGGAACTGTGTGTCGGGTTGAGAGAAAAAATGCGAACTTCACCCCCAAGGTGGGTATCCTGGAGACAGTGACACAATCGAAAGAAGGCAGAATGCCCCACTCCTCGTCTGATGAGGCCCGTAGCCTCGCCACCGAAGATGCCGTGGCAGACATCGTTAGCCCTGTGCTCAGCGAGCACCATGCTGAGCTTATTGATGTTCTGTTCCGGCGGGAAGATGGTCAGCGCGTGATTGAGATCTGCGTTGACGACGATTCTGAACTCGGCCCCTCTCTTGAGACCATCGTGGAGCTATCCGAGATTCTCTCCCAGGAACTCGATAAGCACGATAAAGACTCTGCCCCCTATCTGCTGCAAGTTACCAGTCCCGGGCTTGGCCGTCCCTTGACACGTTTTCGGCAGTGGCAGCGTAATCGCGGCTCTCTGGTAACGATCGAAAAGACAGATGGTGCCTCTCTGCAGGGCCGTATCGGTACTGTCAGTGATGATGCAGTGGTGATTGTTACCGCCCCGCCTGTGAAGAAGGGGCAACGTATCAACCCTAAACGTATCGCCGTACACACGGTGCCTTTTGCCACCATTACTGTGGCCATGATTGACTTTGAATTCTCCGAGCCCTCTGATGTGGACTGGGAGATTGCTATGGACGACGAGAAACTCGCTGCGCTCACCCACCAGGAAGGGAAGTAACAAGTGAATATTGATCTGGCCGCACTGCGGATGATTGAAGCCGAAAAAGGTATTCCGGTCAAAGACATGATCGAAACCATCCGTCAGGCCCTTTTGAGCGCTTACCGCCATACCGAAGGCCACCAGCCACACGCTTCTATTGATATCAACGAAAAGACAGGTGCTGTCACCGTCCTGGTCAAAGAGTTTGATGAGGACGGGGCCATTATTTCGGAGTATGACGACACCCCCAATAACTTTGGCCGCGTTGCCGCGACCACCGCCCGACAGGTTATCTTACAGCGGCTCCGTGATGCGGAGAATGATCGCACCTATGGCCAGTATGCTGCACAGCAGGGCGAGATTGTCGCCGGTATCGTACAGCGCGACGCGGCTGCTAATAAGCGTGGTATGGTCGTCGTGCAGCTGGGTACGGAAATGGATTCGCAGGAAGGTATTCTCGCTCCGAGTGAGCAGGTGCCTGGTGAGCACTACAACCATGGCGACCGGCTGAAGTGCTTCGTTGTCGGTGTACGGCGAGGAACAAGCAGCACGCAGATTCTGCTGTCTCGGACTCACCCCAATATGGTGCGTGAACTATTCCGTCTGGAAGTTCCTGAAATCGACGCCGGTGAGGTTGAGATCACCTCAGTCGCGCGTGAAGCAGGTCACCGCTCGAAGATCGCAGTTCGTTCCCTCAAGGAGGGTATTAACGCTAAGGGTGCCTGCATCGGCACGATGGGACAGCGTGTCCGGAACGTCATGCGCGAACTGGGTGGGGAGAAGATCGACATTGTTGATTGGGATGATGATCCTGCCGTTTTCGTGGGTAATGCTCTCTCTCCTGCGAAAGCGCTGTCAGTGACGGTGTTGGACGAGGAAACGAAGGCTGCTCGCGTCATTGTGCCTGATTATCAGCTGTCGCTAGCCATTGGTAAAGAAGGGCAGAATGCTCGGTTGGCGGCCCGTCTGACAGGTTGGCGTATCGATATCCGGTCAGATGGTGTGTCCACTGAGCCACCGGAGCGTGCGGAAGCCTAACGTTCGCGTACGGTGTGCGCCGCGCCCAGCTCCTCGAATTCGGGGATTTACCACGGAATTCGATACAATAGCCTGTGGCTATACGTAAGGTTCATCGTCCCACCCGAATGTGCATTGTAACGCGGGAACGACGAGAGTGCTCGACCCTGTGGCGATTTGTCAGTAGGCGCACTGCTGACGGCACCGAGTTAGTATTTGACCCGCGAGCCGTGCTGCCTGGTAGGGGAGCATGGATCTTGCCTGATCAGCAAGTATACGAACTCGCACTGCAGCGTCACGCATTCCATCGAGCCTTACGTGTGCAAGGACTGCTGAACACCGATACTGCGACTCAGGCAGTATCAGCATGGTGCAGCACCCCGGATGGAAATGTTCACTCGGTAGAGTGACATCCCATCAACAGATATGAAAGTGAGACCGACCGCTGATGAGTACACCGTGAAGTCCCTCCGATGAACGGCAATCACAGTAACCATTGAGGTCGAGCACCTTTTCGGCGCTTGACCTCTGAGTGAGGAGAAAAGTGGCTGGAAAGGCCCGTGTTCACGAGCTAGCAAAAGAGCTCGGAGTAACATCCAAACAACTTCTAGAGACCCTGAATCAGCAGGGCGAATTCGTAAAATCCGCGAGCTCCACAGTGGAAGCTCCGGTCGCGCGTCGCATCCGCAAACAATTTGCTGAAAAAGCTGCCCAAGCAGAAGCGACCCCGCAGCCTGCAAAGGAGAAGGCTGCTGATACCGCTACCCCCGCTGCTGCGAAGAAGCCCGCAGCTAAGAAGCCCGCAGCTAAACCAACCGTTGCAGCTAGTGCTGCAGCCGCTAGCGACACGCCAGCCGCTGCCTCCACGAAGGTGAGCGCCAAGCCGGCTGCTCCCAAGAAGCCGGCCCCGAAGCCCGCTTCCCCCAGTACAAGTACAGCAGCAGAAGAGTCTGCCACGACCGCTGCTAAACCAAGTCCTGCTGCTGTCGCCAAGGATGCGGCAAAGACGACGAAGGCTCCGAAGCCTGGTGCAGCTGCGAAACCGCGAGCACCGCGTCCTTCGCCGGCAGCTGCCGCGAAGGCTGCCGCACGTCGTCCGCACGTCGCTAATAACCCCTTCTCCACCCCCGATGAGCAGCCAGCTCCGCGGCCGATGCCGCGTCCAGGTGGTGGCCGTCCTGGTCCTCGCCCTGGAGCCCAAGGTGGCCAGGGAGGTCAGAAGAACCAGGGTGGACGTGCTGGTGGTCAGGGTGGACGCTCTTCCAACAACCGCGGTAACCGCGGCAGCGAGAACCGTCGTTCCGGCCGTTTCCCCACCCCTACAGCCATGCCACGCCATTCTGGTGCTGCTGAGGCGCCGACTCCTGCAGCTGGCGGCCGTGGCGGTCGCGGTGGCGGATTCGGCGGCGGTAGCCGTGGTCCCGCAGGACAAGCGAGTTCCGGTAATGGACCTGGCAATGGGGGTTTCCGTGGTGGTCGTGGAGGCCGTCGCGGTGGTACTGCAGGGGCTTTTGGCCGTCCGGGTGCCGCACCTCGTCGTGGAAAGAAGTCGAAGCGACAGAAGAAGCAAGAGTATGAAGCAATGCAGGCGCCCTCAGTGGGCGGTGTGCGGCTTCCCAAGGGAAATGGCGAAGTTGTGCGCCTTTCCCGCGGTGCTTCCCTCGCTGACTTTGCAGAGAAGATCGATGCCAATCCGGCATCTCTGGTACAGGTGCTGTTCAACCTCGGTGAGATGGTAACGGCTACCCAGTCCGTGTCGGACGATATCCTGGAGCTCCTCGGCGACGAGATGAACTTCAAGGTACAGGTGGTCAGCCCTGAGGACGAGGATCGCGAACTGCTCGAATCCTTCGACCTCGAATTCGGTGTGGATGCCGGTGACGATGATGAACTCAAGCGTCGCCCGCCGGTGGTCACCATTATGGGCCACGTTGACCACGGTAAAACCCGCTTGCTGGATACTATTCGCCGCACCAATGTTGGTGAGAGCGAAGCCGGTGGTATTACCCAGCACATCGGTGCCTACCAGGTGCGTCTTCCGATGGATGGACGTACTCGTGTCATAACGTTTATCGATACCCCTGGCCACGAAGCATTCACGGCTATGCGTGCACGCGGTGCTAAGTCGACAGACTTGGCGGTCATTGTGGTTGCCGCTGATGACGGCGTCATGCCGCAGACAGTGGAAGCCATCAACCACGCCAAAGCTGCAGACGTTCCGATCGTGGTGGCCATCACCAAGATTGACAAAGAGTCTGCAAACCCCGAGCGCATCCGTGGCCAGATGACTGAATACGGCTTGGTACCGGAAGAATACGGCGGCGAGACGATGTTCGTCGAAATTGATGCCAAGCATGGTGTCAATATCGATAAGCTGCTGGAAGCTGTGCTGCTGACCACTGATGCCACGCTTGATCTGCGGGCCAATCCGGATATGCCGGCACAGGGTGTCGCTATTGAAGCTCACCTTGACCGTGGTCGTGGACCGATGGCAACGGTGCTGGTGCAGCGCGGTACTCTGCATATTGGCGACTCGATTGTCGCTGGTGAATCCTATGGCCGTGTGCGTCGTATGGTTGATGAATACGGTAACGACCTCGAGGAAGCAAAGCCCTCTCGGCCAGTGCAGGTGCTTGGTTTTACGAGTGTCCCCGGTGCAGGTGATAACTTCCTGGTCGTTGAAGAAGACCGTATTGCCCGGCAGATTGCCGAGAAACGTGACGCACGCAAACGCAACGCACTGGCAGCCAAGACTCGTAAGCGCGTCAGTTTGGAGGATCTCGACGAGGTCTTGAAGGAGACGTCGAAGCTCAACCTCATCCTTAAGGGTGACAACTCTGGCACGGTCGAAGCTCTTGAGTCGTCGTTGCTGGAGATTGAGGTTGACGACGAAGTTGAGCTCAACATCATTGACCGTGGTGTTGGTGCTGTGACGGAGACGAACGTCATGCTGGCGCAAGCTTCTGATGCCGTCATCATTGGTTATAACGTCCGTGCCGAGGGTAAGGCCACGGAGATCGCCAACCGTGAAGGTGTGGAGATTCGTTACTACACCGTCATCTATGAGGCTATTGATGAAGTGGAAAAGGCTCTGAAGGGTCTTCTCAAACCGATCTACGAAGAGCATGTCATTGGCCATGCCGAGATTCGTGCACTGTTCAAGTCTTCCAAGGTTGGTACGATCGCTGGCTGCATGATTAAGGACGGAATTGTCCGGCGCAATGCTAAGGCTCGTGTTGTGCGAGATGGCAATGTTGTCTGTCCGGAGACATCTGTAAACTCGCTACGGCGTGAAAAGGATGATGTGACAGAGGTTCGTGAAGGTTTCGAATGTGGTCTGACAGTTGGATATTCCGATATTAAGGTTGATGACATTATCGAGGTTTACGAAATTGTCGAGAAGCCACGCGACTAGTTTTGCGTTACACGTGTAAATAGTACGTAACAAGAGGCTCCCTTCTTCTAGCGGGAAGGGAGCCTCTTTTACCGTTTGAAGTGGCAAAAAATGGCGAAAGGTAGCCACGGGGGTAGCGAAGGGGGTAAAAATGGGGGTGAAATATGGGGGTAGATGCGTAAATTGTGAAAAAGTTTTTTGTTGTGTCAGAGACGTTCACCATTATTTACCCAAAACTACCTCAATTTCATCATGTGGAAATACTTATTCGGAGTATCTAACTAAACCCCAAGCTATCTTCGGGTTATGTGAGACGAGACTTGTCCTAATCTTCCAATAATTCCGCATAGTGACGCGCTTCACATTGATGTAAAAGGGTATTGCAGAGCAAGAAATTAAGAAAGTTCTCAGACGCTTAGAAAGGTTTTAGAGGGCCAAAAAATAAGGGGAACGTAAGAGTCATAGTGTGAGTGCAGGTTAGTAATTCGCCCAAAGGAGACGTTGATGTCTTTGTTCACCAAGAACGCGGATCCGTTAGCCCTGTCCACTATCACCCCCGAACTGAAGAAAGCACGCGCTGCGGACTCCGTAGCTTTTGCTATTCAGGCCATGCTGATGGTGGCTCTGCTAACTTCTCTGCCCTCTCTTATGCCCCTGCTGGGTATCTCAGCTTCTAAGATCGCTCTCGTCGTTCTCGCTCTTTCAGCTTTCTCTGCAGCGGGTTCTGTCGTTATTACCATTGTTGCTAGTAAGACTTCCAGTGCCTTCGCTATTCGTGTCGCACTCGCACTACTTATTCTCGCCAGTTTCGGCCTCACCTTTGGCCCTGCATCCCCCGGTAACTCTAAGCTCCCCGTCTTTATCATCTGCACGATCTTCTATGGGTTTGCCGTGGGTGCACTTGATGCAACCACTAACATGCAGGCCGTGGCTATCCAGCGTCGCTACGGACGAGTTATTCTCAACTCCTTCCACGCAGTGTGGTCGGCCGGTGCCATCGTTGGCTCCCTCGTAGTTTCTCTAGGCCAGTGGGTTGCCGGAAAGATGGGATTCGGTCCCACCGCTGACGGCGATCCCTACCTTTATCAGCGCTACATGTGGACAATGGTGACCCTCATCATCCTCCTCACCATTGTTATCTTCATCATCTCCCCGAAGATGTTGAAGTACGGTCACGAAGAGGATGAGACCAGTGCTGAGGTGAAGAAGAAGTTCCACCCGCCGATGAAGATCTTTGCCGCTCTCTGTGCAGCCATGGTCTTCTTCTACACCATTGACTTCGGTATTCAGAACTGGTCCGCCGTCTTCCTGACGGATATCGAGCACGCCGATAAGGCCATTGCCCCGTTGGGTCTCTCCTGCTACATGGTTCTCGGGATGATCGCTCGTATCGTTGCTGACCGGCTGGCTCGCCGCTTCGGTGAAAGCAAGACGCTTTTTGTTGCCGCTATTATCTCCCTTATTGGCTTGGTCATCGTCCTACTCGCCAAGTCTCCGATCGTCGCTGTGGTTGGCTTTGCGATTGTGGGTTGTGGTGTTCCGATCACCGCCCCGCTGTGCTTCTCCACTGCCGGCTACCTGGTGCCAATGGAACAGCTCGACGAAGCTATTGGGCGCCTCAACCTCTTCAACTACATCGGTACTCTGCTAGGCGGCGGTGTGGTTGGTCTCATCTCGCAGGGTGATATGAAGGTAGCAATGCTTTTCCCCCTCGTGATGTGTGTCGCACTTGTTTGCCTGTCGCCCTTCTTCCGTCGTCCCACTGACCTGGAAGCTGTCGAAGAAGGCGATACTGTGGATGTTGGTAACATTACCTTCACGGATGTTCTCAAGTAAGAGACGAACTAACTAATTCCATTTTGAGTTTTCCCATAATGATGTCCCCTCCGGATGAGTCCGGAGGGGACATCATTATGAAGTTGTAAGCAATGCGGGCTGCGGTGCAGCTCGTGTGCTTTAGTCAACAATAACGTCGGGCTTCTTAAACGACGGCGAGGTCAGTAGAAGCAAAACTGCCATCACCAAGGGGAAGATCATGGCGATTTTCAGGTTGTCGCCAGCGATCAAACCGACAATGCCGCCGCCGAAAACGGTACCAGCGTAATTGAAAAGGTTAAGCCGGCCGACAGCTTCGTCCATCTGGTTGATAGGAACCATGTATCCGGCAGTGGAGAAGCACAGCGGGGCGGTGATCGGAACACCACAACCCACAATCGCAAAGCCAACCACAGCGACGATGGCGTTCGAAGCTGTGAGAACGACGATCATACCGATGATGGAGACAACCGCAGCCAGTGCGAGAGTTTTGACCTCGCCAAGCTTGTTGACGACGCGATCAGCGAGTGAGCGGGCGATCAGACCAAAGATGGTGTAGACCGTAACACCCAGGGGTGCAGTGGCTTTATCTGCCTCGAGAAGCTGTTCCAAATAGAGTGGGGACCAGTTCTGAATACCAAAGTCGATGGCGTAGAAGAACGCCATGGCAGCACAGAGAGCGGCAAAGGCCTTCATCGGTGCGGCAAACTTAATCTTGTTGCCCTGGTCATCGACTAGGGAGTCTTTCTCCCGGCCGTACTCGAGCATCTTCGGAGAGATGATGAGACTTACAACGGCGAGGATGAGGACTACCGTAATCATCGTCCACATGTAGCGCGGGTAGAGGTAGGGATCAGAAACTACATCCCCGGCAGCACTTTTATGAGGGCCGAATCCGGCCATATCGCCAATCGCTTGGCCTGCGGACACCAGCAAGGAGCCGACGATGGCACCCACTGACCAAATGGCGTGGAAGGAGTTGAGAATAACTCGTCCGTAGCGGCGCTGAATAGCCACGGCCTGCATGTTGGTCGTAGCATCGATAGAACCGACAGAGAGCCCGTAGATCAGGATAGAGACGCAGAACAAGGGCAGACGGGCATTTTCTGCAGCGGCAGGGGTAAACGCGAGGAACAGGCCAGAAACAACCAGCATCCCCAGTGCGATACGAATGGAGAATGCAGAGGAGGTACGCTTCGCGACCAAGGTCATGAGGGTAGAACCCACTGCAGCAATAATGGAGAGAGCGAGAACGATATACGCGACATGGCGGAGTTCAAGCCCGAGGATGGGAACTAGGCTCGGCAAAGACGTCACCAACGCCACCAGCAGCATGGCGTGAACGCCGAATGCGCAGGCAGCGGAGATACGAGACTTGCGGAGTTCGGGAATAATAGCGGTATCGACCGTCACAGTAGTCTCCTCATGGAATGGTTGGCTTTCCCTATTGAACTTAGTCAAATGTGCTTTGGCAGAAGCTGTTTTTCACAGTTGAGACGAAATCAGGATGGCTAAGTGGGTACCGTTCCCCAAAACTTGGCAATATGTCAGCTTCCCCTTATTCTCGCATTCGAGGGAGCCGCCTCACCTGTTCACCCCGTTATTGGGTATTCTCGAAAGGTACGTCACACACTGTCATGCCGTGTACCGTGTAGCGGCATACTTCGTCAGAGGAGGGCCTTATGGCATCATCGCCCCGTACGCGCCGACTCGCAAAGCGTATCGGTGAGATCGTGGCTACCGCGATTGACCGAGAAATTAAAGACCCTCGCCTGCAATACGTCACTATCACTGACGTGCGGCTAACCGGAGACCTCCACGATGCTACGGTCTATTACACGGTACGGGGAGAAACGCTGGATGCGACTCCTAACGTGAATGCCGCAGCTGCTGCACTTAATAAGGCCAAAGGCCAGCTGCGTACTTTGGTCGGGCAGGGCACTGGAGTTCGGTTTACACCCACGTTGCGCTTCGAAGCTGACACCGTTCCCGATGCTGCTCTCCGCATGGAGGAGCTACTGGCAAAAGCGCGTGCTGCTGATGCTGCTACTGCAAAGGCGCGGGAAGGAGCCTCACCTGCTGGCGAAGCAAACCCCTACCGGGACAACGAAGACGTCGATTCTGACGACTAATTCAGAGCGAGGGTGTATCACCCCAGGAAGGAGACGCGTGACCGCGCAGCACGTTACGATCGCTGAAGCAGCCCGCCTCTTTGCAAACCACGCCCACCGAATCGCTGTTATTGCGCACGTTAATCCTGACGCTGATGCTATCGGCTCAGGTCTGGCAGTCGTGCATATCGCCCATCTTATGGGGAAAGAAGCCTGGCTGAGTTTCGCACGCCCTGACCGCACTCCAGAAACACTACAGATCCTGCCCGGTGCGGAGAGTATTGTGCGTCCCAATGAGATGCCTGATGATCTGGATTTTGTGGTTGTCGTGGATTGTGGTTCTGCTGATCGTATGGGAGAACTGCACCATCTTGCCGAGAAAGTGCCCTATACCCTCATTCTTGATCATCATCGATCTAATGACGGCTTTGGCACCCATAGCGTGATCATTCCCCGTGCAGATGCGACAGCTCAGCTCGTGTTGGATGTACTAGATGAACTTGACCTAGAGCTCACCAAAGATATCGCACAGTGCCTTTTTGCTGGTCTCCTTACCGATACTGGCGGGTTTCACTGGGGAAGCCCACGGGCACACAGCGATGCAGCACGCCTCGTACAAGCGGGAATCGATTCGGATACCCTTACTCGCCAACTCCTGGACACCCGCCCCTTCAGCTACCTTGAGCTGCTTGCAACAGTCTTACAGACAGCCACCTTAATTCAGGATGCAGGAAAGGGAAGAGGCTTGGTTTACGCCACAGTCCCTTATGACGTTTACCGTCACGCTCGTCCCGAAGACGTACAAGCTCTCATCGAGGTGGTCCGTACTACTGCAGAAGCAGAAATCGCCTTGGTCGTGCGGGAGATGACACCCGGAACATGGACCGGATCTCTCCGTTCGCGGAGTCTCGTCAATGCCGCGGAAATTGCCCGCCATCTTGGAGGCGGAGGGCATCGCCGGGCCGCTGGTTTCACCGTGCAGAGCACGTTGGCAGAGGTGCTCGAGAAAATTCTTATCATACTGAGTGACCCACCTCTGCACGACGGACATCGGGCACTGAACTAGCGATGCCTACCCCGTCTCAGCACTTGTCACAGCACCTCATTCCTGATCTCTTGCGGCTAGCACTCCCTGCACTCGTTGTCCTTGCCGCAGAACCGCTGTATGTACTCTTTGATACTGCGCTAGTTGGTCATCTGGGAGCAGTCGAACTAGCAGCACTCGCTGCTGGCGGCACAGTTCTGGCAGTTGTTTCGTCACAGCTTACATTTCTGTCCTACGAGACAACGGCACGATCTGCTCGATTCTATGGGGCTGGCGAGGCGAGGCTTGCCCGTCAAGAGGGCGTACAGGCAAGCTGGCTCGCTCTCCTAGTAGGCGTCAGCATCCTCGTTATTATGCAGATTTTTCTGGAGCCCATTGCTCAGCTCCTCACCGGCGGCGGTGAATTAGCCTCCGATACCGTGCTGTGGCTGCGTATCGCATTAGGGGGAGTTCCTTTTATCCTGTTGTCCATGGCGGGAAATGGGTGGATGCGAGGTGTCCAAGAGGTCCGTCGTCCTCCCATTTTCGTTGTTATCGGCTTCGGTTTATCTGCAGTTTTGTGCCCAGCCCTTATCTACGGTTGGTGGGGTTTACCCGCGCTCGGTCTGCATGGTTCCGCGTGGGCCAACGTCGTAGGACAATCAGCTACGGGGCTACTTTTCTTAGTTGCACTGATTCGAACAGCCCGGCAGTATCAGCTGTCCTGGAAACCGCAGTGGTCGGTCGTCCGTGAACAGCTCCATATGGGTAAAGACCTAATTGTGCGGTCTCTTGGATTCCAGGTGTGCTTTCTTTCCGTTTCGGCGGTAGCTGCGCGTATCGGGGCGGAGACACTCGCAGCTCATCAAATTGTGTGGCAAATCTGGGTGTTTACGTCCCTCCTCCTCGATTCGATTGCGATTGCTGCACAGTCATTGGTGGGGGAGTCTCTCGGTGCGCAGCGTACTACCGAGACAAGTCGGCTGGGACGACAGATTGTGGTGAGTGGGACACTTTTCGCGACGGTTATCGCTTTCGCCTATGCGGCGTTGCACAGTGTGATTCCGAAAATCTTCACCCACGACTCAGCAGTGCTCACACAAGCGTCTATCCCGTGGTGGTTTATGGTGTGCTTGCTTCCTGTGGCAGGTGCCGTGTTTGCATGTGATGGGGTCCTTCTTGGCGCAGGGGATGCTGCATTTCTCCGCAATGTCACCGCAGCCGCCGCATTTGGCTGTTATCTTCCGATGATTTGGCTGAGCTACAGCATGCACTGGGGGTTGGCTGGGCTGTGGAGCGGGTTCGTTCTTTTCATTGTTGTGAGAGCAGTCGCAGGGCTTATCCGACAGCGACGTGGGAAGTGGCTTATATATGGAACACCTGATGCTTTAAAGTAAGCACTATCATGAGCCAGCACCTTTATACTTTCTATCAGCTTGTTTCTCATCTTGGTCACGGGGTGAACGGAAACTGCTTCTGCGATGACGAAGATTTCACCGCTACTTCGGCCGCCGCTGCGGAAGCGCTTGCCCAGCTCCTCCCAGCAGAGAGAGAGCTCGTAGCACAAGCCGTTCCCAGCCGTCAATGGGAATTTGCACGAACACGTCTCCTCGCTCACGAGCTGCTCAGCACACTTGGTTACCCACGTGTGGATCTTCTCCGCGATGAACAACGCGCGCCACTATGGCCTGTTGGGGTGTGCGGAGCCTTGGCACACACACATGGATTCCAATGCGCACTCGTCGCGACGACCGATCGGGTTCTGACATTAGGTCTCGATGCCGAACGTGCCGGACCTTTGCCTCCCGATGTGCTGGAGTCAATTGCCAGTCCAGGTGAACGGCAGCACCTCAGCCAACAAGCTGCTCATCTTCCCCTTGACACGGTACTTTTTTCCGCAAAGGAAGCCCTCTACAAAGCCTGGTATCCGGTTACTGGTGCCTGGCTAGGATTTGAGGACGCAGAGCTGAATCTCATCGTGGACAGCGTTACCGCAAAGACATCTGAGACGACAACCTATCTTTCCGGTTCGGGACGTTTTACTGCACGAGTTGAAGAGCAGGTACTGGCGCTCTATGAGGACACCTCCCCACAGTGCATGGAATTCGCAGAATGCAGCGGGGTGTGGGTGGTGGAGGAGGGGCTCATTGTCACTGCGTTGGTTCTTCCCGCCCCACAGGTAGACTAAGCGGCATGTCTCGTCGTCCTGTTTCCTTGGCTGACTCTGGACTTGTCGTCGTTGATAAACCCGCCGGTATGACCAGCCATGATGTTGTTTCTGTATTGCGAAGGGCTTTCCACACCCGTCGCGTCGGTCACTCCGGCACCCTCGATCCTGCTGCCACCGGTGTGCTCGTTGTGGGAATTGAGCGGGGCACAAAGCTGCTGCCGTTCCTTCTGCAGGAATCGAAGAGTTACCAGGCCACTATCGTGATCGGCCAGGCGACCTCTACAGAAGATGCGGAGGGTGAGGTGTGTGCTACGGATGCTCCCGAGCTTTTGGACGCTCTCACCGAAACCCAACTGCACGATGCTGCAGCCCAGTTCATAGGCGATAGTCAGCAGGTTCCTTCTGCCGTCTCGGCAATTAAAGTTCAAGGGGTGCGCGCCTACGAGCGTGTACGGCGGGGAGAGTCCGTTGAACTGGCGGCACGCCCGATCCATGTGGATGAGTTTTCCTTGTCGGACATCCATCGCACTCCCGAGGGGTGGTGGCAGCTCAACGCTATGGTGAGCTGTTCAGCCGGCACCTATGTGCGGGCTCTTGCCCGCGATCTAGCCGCACGGGTAGGGCTGCATGCACATCTCGCTGCATTGCGACGTACGCGAGTCGGGGCCTTCGACCTGTCATGGGCGCAGCCCCTGGAGAAATATAAAGCCGCAATCGACGCAGGGGAGCGGGCCCACCTTACCCTCGACCTGGACACTGCTACATGCATGGGGAGAGATACTCGTCATCTTTCAGCTGAGGAAGCGACCAAAGTGGCATTGGGACAGCGTATCGCTCCTGCTGGTCTCCCCGGAATCTATGCTGGGGTTGACCCAGAGGGGCACACAATTGCACTGCTAGAAGAGACGTTTGCGAAGGCAGACCCGGGGACTGTACGGTCTGTTTTTGTCGCGCGCCCAGCCACCTTGCAGTAGTTGTTTACCGTTTCGTTGGGCTTTGTCGATGCTTCCTCAATTCCCTCCATCGGCTCTCACCCATTACCCTGGTAATGTGCATATTTGGCAAGGCGTAGAAAACTATCCGCTCGACCGTGGCCCTAGCGTTGTCACCATTGGGGTTTTTGATGGGCTCCACCGGGGACACGCTCGTTTGGCGACAGCTGCCGCCCACTACGCGGAGAAGCATGGCATCACCTCTCTCATGCTCAGTTTCCACCCCCATCCCTCTTCAGTGGTGGGTAAAGGTATTGCTCCCCTCCGACTTTCTACTCTCGAATTCCGTGCCCAGCTGGCGCATGAAATCGGGATCGATGAGTTTGTCGTCCTCAGCTTTACCCCGGAACGTGCTGGCCAGGCTCCTGCAGACTTCGTGAAAGAAGTGCTGGTAGATAGGCTCCACGCAGAGCATGTTGTGGTGGGAGAGAACTTTACCTTCGGTGCACGTGCCGCGGGCACCCCGGAGGTTCTTACCCAGTTGGGGGAGGAGTACGGTTTCACCACCGAGATTGTTCCCCTTCTCAAAGAAGACGGGCATACCGTGTCCAGTACCTACATCCGACAGTCGCTGGCAGATTCTCGCATTAGGGATGCTATCCAGGCGCTTGGCCACCTCCCACGAGTAGAAGGGGAAGTGGTTCATGGAGCCGGCCGAGGCGGGCGCCAGTTAGGTTTCCCCACTGCCAATATCAGCTTTGCTAGTGATATTGCGCTCCCGGCCGATGGCGTTTATGCCGGCTGGTTCGCCATCGTTGATGAAGGCCCGGTAGAGGGCACGATCGAGCCGCAGAAGTGGTACCCCACGGCGGTGTCGGTAGGGACAAATCCCACCTTTGACGGGGCGGTCCGCACCGTTGAAGCTTTCGTTCTTGACGAGGACGCTGACCTCTACCACCGATACGCGGTTGTCGAGTTTGTCGATCGAGTGCGTGGAATGGAAAAGTTTGACTCCGTTGATGATCTCTTGGAGCACATGCATCGCGATGTGGCGAAGACACGAGAGATCCTGGAGGACTCCGCCGTTCCCCCGACTGAACTGTGGTAGTGGGCATCGCTACGGGGGCGTAACGCAGCAGTGCCTGTAGGGGCATGCTGCTGCGGGGATTTCACAATTTTGTGCTGTCTCCTGATAGACTGACAGCTCGGTGTTCACTGTGGTTCGTGGCGGTGCACCATCTTCCCCCTGCTGTTAAGGGGAGAGGCTCTATTAATACACGACACTGAAAAACAAGGAGTTATCTCGTGGCCCTTTCGTCCGCTGAGAAGAAGGAAATCCTCGCCGAGTACGGTCTGCATGACACCGATACCGGTTCCCCGGAGGCCCAGGTGGCCCTCCTGTCGAAGCGAATCTCTGACCTCACCGAGCACCTCAAGGTTCACAAGCACGATCACCATTCGCGCCGTGGCCTGCTGCTCCTCGTTGGTCGTCGCAAGCGTCTGCTTAAGTACCTTGCAGATGTCGACATTGAGCGCTACCGCTCCCTGATTGAGCGTCTTGGTTTGCGCCGCTAGCATGCGTTATTAGACGAGGCGTAGCTGACGTTCAGTGCATCTAAGCCCCTTTCTGTGGAAGTGTTTCCCAGGAGAGGGGCTTTTTTGTGAGCAGGTGTCAGTGGACGGGTAGAAAAGACCAAGCGGTGGAAACACCACACGCAGGTAGGCGACAACGACAATAAGGAAGTGGCCCTACTCCAGGGAGAGGAACAGGGCCACAGGTTCGTTATCGGCAGAAATTAGATGCCGTCGGGGAACTCCACGGGCGGCAGGGTCGACCACGGGAAGTTGATCCACCGATCGGTGCGCTTCCACACGTATTCGCACTTTACCGTGGAGTGAGACTTTTCGAAGACCACCGCGCAGCGTACATCAGCGACGTATTCGTGCACGAAGTCGTAGACGAATCGAAGTGTAGCACCGGTATCAGCAACATCATCGGTGATCAGCACACGAGCGCCCTGCAGCATGCCCGGCTTCGGAACTGGAGGGAGCATAACGGGGAGATCGAGCCGTTCGTTTATACCGGTGTAGTACTCCACGTTCATCACGTGGAGGTTCTTTACATCGAGGGCGTAGCCCAAGGCACCTGCGACAAAGAGTCCCCCGCGGGCGATAGAGAGAATGAGGTCAGGCCGGTACCCATCATCGGCAACCATTTGTGCAAGTTCACGAGAGGCGGAACCAAATCCTTCCCACGTCAGTACTTCACGATCAGGCGACGTATCGGTCACGGTGTAGCCTTTCTGGTGTGGTGCGTTTCTCGGGGGGTAGGGAGGAAGCACGGTCTCCGCGTGATAATTCCGCCGTGTCATGTACGCCAGAATCACATCGATTGTTAGGTTCTAGTATGCCGGAAAAGACCCGAGGGACGTAATAGGGGAGAGGTGACCTGCAGCATATCAACGGCCAGGAGCGCGCCCACGACACGACTACTATATGTGCTACCTCGGGATTTGCTACACTAGGAGTGTCACTAAAGCCTGCTTGAGGCTAACCCATTGGAGCTGACCTACGTGTGAACGGTCCTCGGTGGTGGTTGTCGGACCTATTCTCTTCACAAAATCCTTTCTGACGTGGCATAAGACGAGAAACAGATGAGCTGTGTCGGGGTGTGGGAAGGGGCAGTATTCCGGCAGCTTCGATCGATGACCATGTTTTCGACTGGGCAGCTCCCAGACGAAAGATGCATAACCCTATGACTGAACTCCGTGAGTTCGAGGTGGAAGAGGGCGTTTTCGAAACCGAAACCACCATCGATAACGGTGCTTTTGGCACGCGTAATGTCCGTTTCGAGACTGGCCGTCTGGCAAAGCAAGCTGCGGGTTCCGCAGTTGTGTACCTCGATGACGAAACAATGATGCTGTCGTGCACCACCGCTTCTAAGCAACCCCGGGAAGGTTTTGACTTCTTCCCTCTGACGGTTGACGTGGAAGAACGCATGTATGCTGCGGGACGGATCCCCGGCAACTTTTTCCGCCGCGAAGGTCGCCCGACCACTGACGCTATTCTTACCTGCCGGCTTATCGACCGTCCGCTCCGCCCCAGCTTCGTGTCTGGTCTGCGTAACGAGGTGCAGGTGGTTGTTACCATGCTGAGCCTGCGACCCGGCGACATCTACGACTGTGTCGCCATTAACGCTGCGTCCTGCTCCACCCAGCTGGCTGGCCTGCCGTTCTCTGGGCCGGTTGGTGGTGTCCGCATCGCCCTTATCCCCACCGAATCCAACCCGGAGGGGCAGTGGGTGTGCTTCCCGACTGTCGAACAGCTCAAGATGGCTGTATTCAACATGGCGGTGGCCGGTCGTATTGTTTCCGAAGATGACGGCACCGGCAGTCCGGAGATCGCCATCATGATGGTGGAAGCTGGCGCAACCGAAGAGGTAGTGGAGCTCGTCGGCGGTGGCGCACAAGCTCCCACTGAAGAGGTCGTTGCAGGTGGTCTGGAAGCTGCCAAGCCCTTCATCGCACAGCTTTGCCAGGCTCAGCAGCAGCTTGCGGGCGTAGCCGCCAAGGAAACTGCAGAATTCCCTCTCTACCCGGCATATCAAGACGATTCCTTCGAGGCAGTGGAGAAGGCTGCCACGGCGGAACTGGAGAAGATCTACACCATCGCAGACAAGCAAGAACGCGAAGCTGCCGACACTGAGCTCAAAGAGAAGGTGTTTGAGGAGCTTGCTGAGCAGTTCGAAGGACGCGAGAGTGAAATTGGCGGTGCTTACAAGGCCATCACCAAGAAGATCATTCGACAGCGTATCCTCAAAGATCATTTCCGTATTGACGGCCGTGACGTCACCGACATCCGTGCCCTTTCCGCAGAAGTTGAGGTGATTCCGCGCGCCCACGGTTCCTCTCTCTTTGAGCGCGGGGAAACCCAGATTATGGGTGTGACCACCCTTGACATGCTGAAGATGGAGCAGCAGATCGACTCCCTCGGCCCCGAGGAGAGCAAGCGCTACATCCACCATTACAACTTCCCCCCTTATTCCACCGGCGACACCGGCCGTGTCGGCTCCCCGAAGCGCCGTGAAATTGGCCACGGTGCTCTGGCTGAGCGTGCCCTGCTGCCGATGATCCCGTCTCGTGAGGATTTCCCCTACGCCATCCGCCAGGTTTCCGAGGCTCTCGGTTCTAATGGATCCACCTCGATGGGTTCGGTCTGCGCCTCCACTATGTCGCTCCTCAATGCAGGTGTGCCGCTGAAGGCTCCGGTTGCCGGTATCGCAATGGGTCTGGTTTCCGATGAGGTCGATGGCGAAATGCAGTACCAGGCCCTTACTGACATCCTTGGCGCCGAAGATGCCTTTGGCGATATGGACTTCAAGGTGGCTGGTACCAAGGACTTCATTACCGCCCTGCAGCTTGACACTAAACTCGACGGCATCCCCTCCCACGTACTGGCAGCTGCTCTCACACAGGCTCGTGATGCACGCCTCACTATCCTTGATGTGATGAATGAAGCTATTGACGCCCCCGATGAGCTGAGCCCCTACGCTCCGCGGATCACTAGCATTCAGATCCCCGTCGACAAGATTGGCGAGGTCATCGGCCCTAAGGGTAAGCAGATCAACGCCATTACCGAGGAGACTGGCGCCAATATCTCTATCGAGGATGACGGTACGGTCTATGTCTCTGCCACCAATGGGGATGCCGCACAAGCTGCCATCGACCTCATTAATGCGATTGCTAACCCGCAGCTCCCGAAGGTCGGTGAACGGTTCCTCGGTACTGTGGTGAAGACCACCGCCTTTGGTGCGTTCGTGTCGTTGCTGCCGGGACGTGACGGCCTGGTACACATTTCGAAACTGGGCAAGGGTAAGCGCATTGCCAAGGTTGAAGACGTTGTCAATGTTGGCGATAAACTGCAGGTGGAGATTGCTGATATTGATAAGCGAGGCAAGATCTCCCTGGTGCCTGTGGATGATAGTGACGATAACGAGTAAGACGTTGGTACCCATCCTGCGTTGCTGCTAGTGACACCGTCGTAGCAGGCGCGTACTATACGGTGTTCTGAAGCCCCGATCCTTTTCCTGAGGATCGGGGCTTCAGCGTACAGCAGCGGTGGCAAATTGTTTCACTGAATCGGGTTCTCCTGTTGCATGAAGATAGCCACTCTAGGGCTGTGTAGAAATCCCAGCTAAGCCCCATCCTGCCCGTTAATCATGGGTAAATACTGCAAGAGAAAACGATTCAGAAGCGCTTTAACGGTTGCCAATTTTCATTCTCAGGAAAGCCTGGACTGTTAGTGTAATCCCGACTGAGCAAAACGTTCGGTACCTAAGGCGTGCCTCCACGGCCACCAATGAATGACAAAAACGTCGGGTCATAGTCTCGCTTTAGGTGTGAATTAACCGCTGGACAGCGCACTGTCACATCGAGAGCGACAATGGGCGACTTGAAGGAGACCAATGATCCTCGCTGAAGGCGCGGTAGACTTCAGGCTAGACGCCATATGGGTGGACTACCTGATCATCGCAGTATATTTCTGCTTCATTCTGAGCATCGGCATGCTGGCCCGACGCAAGGTTTCGAGCAGTATCGACTTTTTCCTTTCTGGGCGTAACTTGCCCGCATGGGTTACCGGTCTGGCATTCATCTCTGCCAACCTCGGTGCCACTGAACTTATGGGTATGTCCGCTACTGGTGCCCAGTACGGCTTCCCGACCTTCCACTACTACTGGGTAGGCACCATCCCTGCCATGCTGTTCCTCGGCGTGGTCATGATGCCGTTCTACTACGGCTCTAAGGTGCGTTCGGTGCCGGAGTTCATGCACGAGCGTTTCGGTGTGGGTGCACACCTCGTGAACTCCCTCTCGTTCGCACTGTCGCAGCTCTTCATCGCTGGTACTAACCTCTACCTGCTGCAGCTTGTGGTGAACCGCCTCTTCGGCTTGCCCACCTGGGTGTCCCTCATCATTGGCGGCGTCATCGTGCTGGCTTACATCACCCTCGGTGGTCTCTCCGCCGCTATCTACAACGAAGTTATG
The DNA here is from genome assembly GCF_001293125.1 of Lawsonella clevelandensis. NCBI lineage: Bacteria > Bacillati > Actinomycetota > Actinomycetes > Mycobacteriales > Lawsonellaceae > Lawsonella > Lawsonella clevelandensis. Next base: position 215,935 of record NZ_CP009312.1, on the reverse strand, counting down.
CAGTTCTTCGTCGTGGTGGCCGGCCTGCTTCCCCTCACCCTTATCGGTCTGCACCGTGTGGGTGGGTGGAACGGACTCAAAGAAAAGGTCATCAACGATGGTCTACTAGGCGATCAGCAGCTGCACACCTGGCCGGGCGAAGCCCTCTCCGGTTTCAACAGTCCCGTCCTTTCAGTGATCGGCATCGTCTTTGGCCTCGGCTTCGTGCTGTCCTTCGGTTACTGGACCACCAACTTCGTCGAGGTTCAACGCGCTATGGCTTCTAACACCATGGATTCCGCTCGCTGCACCCCGATTATTGGTTCCTTCCCCAAGATGTTCATCCCCTTCATTGTCGTTCTGCCCGGTATGATCGCCGCAGTTCTCGTCAACGAAATGATGGCCTACAAGGGAATGGCTTATGCTGACGGCGCTTCTGCCGCCACCGCAGCGTTTGATGGTCTCAAGTACAATGACGCTATCCTGCTGTTGATGCGTGACGTGCTTCCTAACGGCCTCCTCGGTGTCGTGCTGGCCGGTCTTTTGGCATCCTTCACCACTGGTATGGCTGCCAACATCTCCTCCTTCAACGCCGTCTTCACCTACGACATCTGGCAGCGTTACATCAAGAAGGACAAGGACGACAAGTACTACCTGAATGCAGGACGTATCGTCACTGTAGTCGCCACCGTCATTGCTATTGGTACCTCTCTGCTGGCTGCTTCCTTCTCCAACCTGATGGATTACCTGCAGACCCTGTTTGGCTTCTTCAACGCACCGCTGTTCGCAACGTTCATCGTGGGTATGTTCTGGAAGCGCATGACTCCGACTGCAGGTTGGGTCTCGCTACTGGGCGGCACTCTGTCCGCTGTGGTGGTCTTTGTTCTCGGCCAGGTGGGAGTCATTCACCTTCCGGGTCAGGGCCTCGCCTTCATGTGCGCCATCACCGCTTTCGTAGTGGACGTGCTGCTGGCTGTGGTGGTCTCTATCTTCACCAAGCCCAAGCCGGCAAGCGAGCTGGTGGGCTTCGTCTACTCTGAGACCCCGAAGGAGCACTTCCACGATCCGCGTGATGTTGGTCGTGCATGGTACCGCCGTCCGGTCCCGTTGGCCATCATCTCACTGGTGCTGGTCATCGCCCTCAACATCATCTTCGCTTAGGAGTGAATACCCATGGCTAAGAAGACTACGACCGCTGGCGCCTTCGACGTCCGCAACATTATCGGTTTGCTACTGACCATCTACGGTGTCATCCTAACGATCCTCGGTGCCGTTTCCTACGACGCTGCCGATGCCGCAAAGACCGGTGACATCAACGCTAACCTCATCGTCGGAATTGTCCTTCTGGTGGTGGGTGTGTTCTTCCTTGTGTGGGCAAAAGTTCGCCCGCAGGTTGTTCACGCGGATCCGGAGAGCCTCGCAGAGGAAGCTGCCGCCATCGAAGATAAAGCAATTGCCACTGGCGATGCGTTTGTCTCTCTCGATGAGGACAAAGAATAGCTGCTGCTCGCTTTCGTAGCATGCATAGAGACAAACCCCGCTCGCCATCGATTGGCACGCGAGTGGGGTTTGTTTCGCCATAATAAGAACAAGAGCAGTCCCGCACAACACTAAACAACTTACTTATGAGGAGTACTGTGTCTCACACGGAAAAACGACCCGCTACCAAGCCAGCGGGGGAGGTGACTCCGATCGTCCGGAAAACAGTGACAACACTGTCTGATGGACGAGAGCTGATCTATTTTGACGATTCCGAGCCCTATCTATCAGGGGAAGCCACCCGCGAACTTCACGATGGGAGAGGCCTTCCCACATCCACACCACTCAGCTCTATGCGTCGTGACCCGTTGACAGGTGACTGGACCGCACTAGCAGCACACCGGATGAACCGGACATTCATGCCCCCGGCTAACGAGAACCCGCTGGGTCCCACGAGACCCGGACAGCTGCCAACTGAGATTCCCGCAGACAACTACGATGTTGTCGTTTTCGAAAATCGATTCCCGTCTTTTGCCCGTACTGCTTACCTCGATGAGGAACTGCCTAGCACGGTAGATGGGATGGACCTTGTTCCCCAAGCGCCCGGACGCGGCCGTTGTGAAGTTGTCTGCTTCAGCCCCAACTCCGCAGGAAGCTTCTGCGAGCTGTCCGAGCGACGTGTCCGCACCATCATTGAAGCGTGGGCTGATCGGACCGCGGCGCTTTCTGCCCTTGATGGTATTGAGCAGGTGTTCTGTTTCGAGAACCGGGGTGAAGAAATTGGGGTCACACTACAGCATCCGCATGGTCAGATCTACGGTTACCCCTTCCTTCCCCCTCGCACAGAAGCTATCCTCCGGCAGTCCCGCGCCTACTTCGAGAAAACTGGACGGCAGCTTCAACACGATGTTGTGATGGCCGAGCTTGACGCTCGTACCCGTGTGGTCTTTGAGAGCGAGTATTGGTTCGCCTACGTGCCTGCCGCCGCAAAGTGGCCGTTGGAAGTCATGCTGGTACCCAAACGAGATGTCTCAGATTTCCCCGCGCTCTCTGTAGAAGAGCGTGGGGAATTGGCGGTTGTGTACCCGCAGTTGTTGCGCCAAGTTGATCGATTCTTCCCCGGAATTGAGAAGACTGCCTACATCGCAGGCTGGAACCAAGCACCTGTGAATGAGGGACGTGAGTTCGGCCGTCTCCATTTGCAGCTCTTCAGCCTGCGTCGTTCCCCCGACAAGATGAAGTTCCTCGCCGGTTCTGAGTCTGCGATGGCGGTGTGGATTAACGACACTACCCCCGAACGTATCGCCGAACGACTCCGAGAGGTCGCTGAACATGAGTGACACATTTGCCATGGTCAGTGCTGACGCTGCTGCACAGCTCTTTGCTGACACTTACGGTTATGAACCCACCGGTGTGTGGTCTGCCCCCGGACGCGTCAACGTTATTGGCGAACACGTTGATTATGCCGGCGGTATTTGCCTACCTTTTGCGATTAATCGCCGCACCTATTGTGCTGCCGCACTCCGCGAGGATGGTGTGATCCGTCTCGCCTCCCGCCTTCCGTATTCCCGTAAGGCGTCACGGTGGGAAGGAAAACTCGCTGAGATAGGACCTGGTAATCCTAGTAGTTGGCCGGGATATCCAGCAGGCGTGATCTGGAGTATGTGGCAGGATGCTGACGCTATCGGTGTCAACCTGACGGAAAACTCCGGCTTTGACATGGTGTTTGTCTCTGACGTTCCGTTGGCCGCGGGGCTCTCCAGTTCTGCTGCTATTGAACTTGCCGCCGCCTGTGCGGTCTTCGATCTCACCGGACCGGGCTTGGAGAGTCTGGATGAGGGACGTCTCGACGAACCCTCCAATCACCTTATTGCAGCGTGTATTCGTGCTGAGAACGATGTTGTGGGTGCTTCGACAGGTGGTCTAGACCAGTCCGTATCCTTCCGTGGACGCGTAGGTGAAGTGCTTGAACTCGATATGGGTGAGAATGCTGTCGCAGAGGTTCCCTTTGACCTCGATAGCAATGGTCTCGCTATTCTCGTCATGAATACCAATGCTCCGCATAGCCTCAGCGACGGACAGTACGCCTCGCGTCGCGCAGTGGTTGACCGTGTGATGGAGGGACTTAATGTTACGGCTCCGCATCGGGAACACAAGCTTGTCGATCGTGCCGTGGAATGGGCTGCGACCCAGACTGAGGCAGAAAAGAAGAAGGGCAAGCAAGCTTGGTTGGATCTCGTCGCACGACGAATGCGTCACATTGTCACCGAGTCTCGTCGCACTGAGTCCCTTGTCCAGGCGCTGCGGAAGGGAGCACTTGGTGACCCCAAGGATGCCGATGCGGTACGAGGCCTCGAACAAGTTGGTGGTCTGATGACGGCGTCCCACGAGTCACTCCGTGATGACTATGAAGTCAGTTGCCCTGAACTCGATAGTGCAGTTGATGCGGCTCTCGAGTGTGGTGCCTGGGGCGCACGGATGACCGGTGGCGGTTTTGGCGGTTCTGCTATTGCTCTCATCAATGCAGAAGACGTTGACAAGGTGGGAAAGGCAGTGTTAGCCAGCGCTGCACAACTTGGTTTGGCTACTCCCAGCTTCCTAGTCGCTGTTCCAAGCGAAGGCGCGGGCCGCGACAAGTAGTCTCTAAAGTTCGGAAGAGTGTGGAGCCCAGTCGTGTGACTGGGCTCCACACTCGTGTCGCAGAGTAGACTAGAGCACGATATGAAGAGCTGGTGCTCACGGATAACCCTTTGAGCCCGAGGGAGAAAAGAACGGAAGATGGCTGAACTGTTGAAAGTCGGTGTAGTAGGTGCCCTCGGTCGAGTCGGCAAGACAATGTGTGAGGCAGTCAATGCTGCTTCAGATCTGGAGCTGGCCGCCGCTGTCGATCGTGACGACGATCTGCAGACTCTTGTCGATAACGGTGTTGAGGTCATTATTGACTTCACCCACCCCGACGTGGTTATGGACAATCTGGAGTGGCTCATTAAGCACGGTATTCATTGCGTGGTGGGAACCACTGGCTTCACCGAAGAACGCCTAGCACAGGTGCGCAGGTGGTGCGAAGAAAATCCCGGTGTGGGGGTTATCATCGCTCCCAACTTTGCCATTAGTGCTGTGCTGTGCATGAGTTTCGCTGAGCAAGCTGCGAAGTTCTTTGAATCTGTGGAAGTTATCGAACTCCATCATCCAGATAAGGCGGATGCACCGTCCGGTACCGCCACGACCACCGCGCAGCGTGTTGCGGCAGCCCGCCATGCCGCTAACGTTGCTGATAGCCCAGATGCCACAACCCAGAGCCTTGAGGGAGCACGTGGTGCGACAGTGGATGGAGTGCACGTCCATGCCGTTCGTCTGCGTGGTCTCATCGCCCATCAGGAAGTTCTCCTCGGTGGTCCGGGAGAAACTCTCACGATTCGACAGGACTCCACGGATCGAACCAGTTTCGTCCCCGGTGTTCTGCTGGGTGTCCGAGAAGTGGCAGAGCGCCCTGGCCTCACATTCGGTCTTGATGCGGTACTGGGCCTAGCATGACCAACCTGGTCACGATGCGCGTTCAGCTCGTCGCATATACACACTTTGAACCGCCCGCAGATCTCTCCTGGGAAACAGACGCGGAGGGTGCGGAAGCGCTGACCGAGTTTGCAGGCCGGGCCTGCTACGAAACGTGGGACAAGCCGAACCCCCATACTGCGACAAATGCTGGGTACATACGGCATGTGCTGGAAGTGGGGCATGTTTCGCTACTTGAGCACGCCAATGTAACGTTCTATATCACGGGTATTTCGCGCTCTTGCACGCATGAGCTCATTCGTCACCGGCACTTTTCCTATTCGCAGCTTTCCCAGCGATTTGTGCCAGAGGAGGATGCACTTGTTGTTCCACCTCCCGCTCTCGAAGATGATCCGGAAATGGTGGCGGTTTTCACTGCTGCCGCTGAACAGAGTCGAGAAGCCTACCGAACCCTGCTTACTGCTTTAGAAGAGAAGTTCGCAGATGAACCGAATGCTCTGTTACGTCGTAAACAGGCACGTCAAGCAGCCCGTGCAGTTCTCCCTAATGCTACGGAAACGCGCATTGTGGTGACGGGAAATCTGCGGTCATGGCGTCACTTCATCGGCATGCGGGCAACCGAGTATGCGGATGTGGAAATTCGGCAGCTGGCTATTTCGTGTTTGCGGCAGCTACAGAACATTGCCCCTACTGTGTTCGGAGACTTTGAGATCTCCGTGCTATCCGATGGTTCGGAAATCGCCACCAGCCCATACGCCATGGACTGAATCACTCTGGCAGACCGTGGGCACTATAGTGAAAGAGTACTGAGGATCGTGCTTCAACATAGTCTGCAGTTCCTCAATCATCAAGAGAAACGGGTAGTCTAAAGCTATGACGAACGGAATGGCCAGCACTCGCGCTGCAGAGCACTTTGGAACCGTCCTTGTCGCAATGGTGACCCCCTTCGACAAGGATATGGAGCTCGACATTGATGCAGGTGTAAAGCTCGCCAAGAAGCTTGTCGATGATGGTTGTGATGGCCTTGTACTGGCTGGTACGACCGGTGAATCTCCCACGACGTCCACTGAGGAAAAACTGACGCTGATGCGTGAGGTGAAGGCTGCGGTGGGGGATCGCGCCAAGATTGTGGCGGGAGCTGGGAACTACAGCACAGCGTCCTCCATTGAGTTAGCACGGAAGTCGGAAGCAGCAGGTGCAGACGGGCTGTTGGTCGTCACGCCCTACTACTCAAAGCCACCGCAAGAGGGGCTGTACCAGCACTTCAAAGGAGTTGCTGAGGCCGTCGATTGCCCAGTGATGCTCTACGATATCCCCGGGCGTACTGCTACTCCCATTGCGGAGGAAACGGCCATGCGGTTGGCGGAAGTCCCCAATATTGTGGCTATCAAAGAGGCTAAGGGAGACCTGGCTTCCGGTGGTCGTCTCTACCAGAACACTGAACTAGCGCTCTATTCTGGTGATGACCCAATTAATATTCCGTGGCTTTCTGTTGGAGCCACAGGATTCGTGTCGGTGGTGGGGCACCTGGCCGCGCGCACTCTGCGGGGGATGAGGGATGCTTTTGACCGTGGCGATCTCGCTGAGGCTTTGCGGTTGAATGCCACCATGTTCCCGCTCAATCGTGCCATGGCTCGTTCTGGTGGAGTGAGTTTTGCCAAGGCTGCCCTACAGCTCATTGGTATGCCTGTCGGTATTCCGCGACTGCCGCAGGTGCCACTTGATGCTGCCACTATGGATGTTTTGGCAGAGGATCTGCGCCAGGCAGGTGTGCTGTAAACAGACCGCTTCGGCTAATCTGTTATGAACATTACGTCACCGGGACTATCTAGAGGGATGAGATGGTTATGGTGAATGGGGATACATTCACCCCCGGGGTGCCATTATGCGCTGTCGCATATTTTTAGACCGCTCGCGACGATGACCGTCGCCTTATCCCCACGACGGGGATACACAATTGAAGGATAAGTATGTCTGATACGAAACGTACCGGCCGCAAGCGCGTTACTCGCCGCATGGGGCCGCCTGAGGCTGACCCCGAAACCTTGGTATTCGATAACGACGATGCCGGTTCTACCAACTCTTCTGCCGAGACGTACACCGAGTCGAGTTATGGTGGCGTGCATATGATGCAGGGAATGGACCTTTCCGAACCACTCTCTGCTCCTACTCCGCTGGCCCCAGGAGCTATGCGACTAGTAGCGCTGGGCGGTGTGTCCGAAATCGGTCGCAATATGATGACCTACGAGTACGATGGGCGTATTCTTCTCTGCGACTGCGGTGTACTGTTCCCCAGCTCGTCGGAGCCGGGAATTGATCTGATCTTGCCAGACTTCGGTTATCTGGAAGATCGGCTCGATGATATTGAGGCACTTGTCCTCACCCATGGCCACGAAGACCATATCGGGGCTATTCCCTTCCTCCTTAAGCTGCGGCCAGATATTCCCATCGTGGGCAGCGAGTTTACAAATGCACTGGTTAAAGCGAAGTGTGAAGAGCACCGGCTGCATCCACACTGCACTAATGTGACGGGGGAATCGAGCCATAATGCAGGCCCCTTCACTGTGGAGTTTTTCCACGTGAATCACTCGATTCCGGGGGCACTAGGTGTGGTAGTGAAGTCTCCAGCCGGGGTAGTTGTGCAAACTGGTGATATCAAAGTCGACCAAACTCCTAAAGATAATCTCCCCACCGATCTGCCTGCGCTGTCTCGTTTTGGTGATGACGGTATCGATCTCATGCTTGTCGATTCCACGAATGCCACTCACAAAGGTTTGGCACCGAGCGAAGCAGAAATTGAGCCAGCCTTACGTCGTCTCATCCGGGATGCGGAGGAACTTGTCGTTGTGGCCTGTTTCGCTTCTAACGTCACTCGCGTACAGATGGTCGCTGATGCTGCCGTTTCGGCACATCGTAAGTTGGCGTTGAGTGGGCGCTCAATGATTCGCAATATGGCTATTGCCCGCGATATGGGTCTCTTCACTATCTCCGATGATGACCTCATTGATGCGCAAGACATCAACCAATACCGGCGCGATGAAGTTGTTGTCATGACGACGGGTACTCAGGGAGAGGCGATGGCGGGGCTGGCGCGTATGGCGCGCAGTGAACACCGTCAGGTGAGTCTGCATGATGGCGATACTGTCATCATGTCCTCATCCGTCGTTCCGGGTAATGAAGAGGCGGTGTTTGGCATGCTGAATACGCTTGCACAACGCGGTATCAAGGTCATTACCAACCATGATGCCAATATCCATGTGTCGGGACACGGATACGCTACTGATCTCCTATTCCTCTATAACGCTGCCCGTCCATCCAATGTGATGCCGGTTCATGGGGAATGGCGTCATCTGCGGTACAACCGTGACTTGGCTGTCTCGACGGGAGTTGCTCCGGATCGTGTCGTTTTCGCTGCTAATGGTGTGTGTGTTGATCTTTTTGAGGGCCGTCTATCGATTGCAGGACAGGTGCCGGTAGGACATCTTTATGTTGATGGTTTGTCTACCGGCGACATTAGCGGCGATGTGTTGGCTGATCGTGCGATCTTGGGTGAAGGTGGCTTCATTGCGGCTACGGTAGTGGTTGACCGCCGCTCTGGGCAGCCTCTCGCTACTCCACAGGTGATAGGTAAAGGGTTCACTGATGAACCAGACGCTCTGGATGATGTTCCAGAGTTGGTGGAGAAAGCACTACGCAAGCTGGCTAAAGAGGCAGAGAATGACCCGTATCGTATGGCGCAAACAGTGCGCCGTACAGTAGGGAAGTGGGTGGCTAAGAAGTGGCGTCGTCGCCCGATGATTGTGCCTACCGTCATCATGGCGGAGCCGCCGCAGGAGTAGAACGCCTGGTGCTTTCCGGAGGTTTTGTCCACCACAGTGTGTTACCAGTGTTATTAGTGTGACTAAAGGGGTTACACTAATACCATCAGTATGCCTTCTTTACTACCGCAGGAAAGGACCCCGCTTTTACAGTGAGCGCTTCTCGGGCCCCTCGACAAGCACGGCGTGGCAGCAGCACTGCTGCCCGTCGTCCTGCTGCACGTCGAACCTCTGGAACACGGCAATCGAATCGCCGTCCACAGACCCGCCGTCCGCATCCACCAGCGGCGCAGCGTACCGCCGGTGCATTCAATGCTGTGGGGCAGGGGTTGAAAAAAGGCTGGACAGCACTAGCAACCGGTGTCGGTAAGGGCGTACGGACGATTAGTCGGGCTGGTGAGATTGACGCAGGTCATGCGCGAGACGGTTGGGCGTTATTCTGTTGTGCCCTGGGTATTGTCCTCAGTGTCATGCTATGGGCACCTATGTCCGTCCCCATCGGAGGATATGTCCTTGGAGGATTGAGCTATGTTGTGGGCACAGCAGTACACCTGCTCCCGATCCTCCTTTTTGCAGCCACCTTCCTGCTAATGCTGACCCCACCAATTCTGGACGAGCGGCGCGTTCCTATCGCACTCGGTGGAACCTTGCTGAACTGGTCTGTGCTGGGCATCTGGCACATTGCCAGTGGCCGACCCCACAACATCCATGAGGTCCAAGACGGTGCTGGCGTGCTGGGCTTCATCACAGGCGAGCCACTCGCGCAGGGGCTCACCTCCCCACTCGCCGTCATCATCTTCCTTCTCGTCGCATTCTTTAGTATTCTGCTCCTTACCAATCGCCGCATCCACGATGTGGGAGCCTACCTACGGATTGCAGTGATCACTATCCGTGATGGGATTGCGGCACGGCGTGCGGAAACCAGCGTTGTGGTCTCAGATGACGACGATGATGCAGAGAGTGCTGAACTTCAACCGGCCTACCTCTCCCGTAGCCCCGAAGAAAACTATCCGACAGAGCCGGATACCTCCGAACTTGCCCTCATGCGGCAGCAGTGGCGCGAACGGATCGCAAACTATGAGGACGACGACTCTGCTGCTACTACCGCCGCTGTCGAGGACGATACAACGGTCGCGGACGTCGATGATGACGATGACGAACTCGTCATGAGTACAGAGTTCTCCGACACGGATTACGAACTTCCCGATGCGGAACTTCTCATCGCAGGTGAACCGGCACGGGGGCATTCCCGTGCTAATGACCTCATCATTGACGCTATTAATGGAGTCTTCGAGCAATTTGCCATTGATGCTGCAGTCACCGGAATGAGCCGTGGGCCGACAGTGACTCGTTACGAGGTGTCACTTGGCTCTGGTGTGAAAGTCGAAAAGATCACCGGGGTACAGCGCAATATTGCCTACGCTGTCGCCAACGACAATATTCGCCTCCTCGCCCCCATCCCAGGTAAATCCGCAGTTGGTATCGAGGTTCCCAACACCGACCGCGAAATGGTGCGTCTTCACGATGTGCTGACATGCGACTACATGCAGCGCAATAGTGACCCGATGATGATCGGCATGGGCAAAGATATCGAAGGCGGCTTCGTCCACTCGTCCATCGAGAAGATGCCGCATCTGCTGGTCGCTGGTGCTACCGGATCGGGTAAGTCTGCCTTTGTGAACTCCACGCTCATTTCTATGTTGGTTCGGTCCACCCCAGAACAACTACGGCTCATTCTCATCGATCCAAAGATGGTTGAGCTCACTCCCTACGAGGGTATTCCCCATCTCATCACCCCCATCGTCACGCAGCCAAAGAAGGCTGCGGCGGCGTTGGAATGGTTGGTCGAAGAGATGGAACAGCGCTACAAGGATATGCAGGCCACCGGCACACGAAAAATTAGCGACTTTAATGCGAAGGTTGTATCCGGAGAAATAACCGCTCCGCTGGGCTCCGAGCGAGTCTACAAACCGTATCCGCGCGTCGTCTGCATTGTTGATGAGCTCGCTGACCTTATGATGACCTCAGGAAAAGAGGTGGAAGACTCCATCGTACGGTTGACCCAGAAAGCTCGTGCAGCGGGTATTCACCTTATTTTGGCCACCCAGCGCCCCTCAGTAGACGTCGTCACCGGTCTCATTAAGTCCAATGTTCCCTCGCGTCTGGCCTTCGCTACCTCATCTCTGACAGACTCGCGTGTCATCTTAGATCAAGGTGGTGCGGAGAACCTCATCGGTATGGGTGATGCACTCTTTATCGCCCAAGGTGGCCGTCCTGTGCGTATGCAGGGTGCATTTGTTTCCGATGAAGAGATCTACCGCATCGTCACGTTCATTAAGGAACAAGCAGAGCCAGAATATGAAGAGGGCGTAACGGAACAAAAGACGCAAGGTCGGGAGATCGATGAGGAAATCGGTAAGGACCTAGATGATCTTCTTGCTGCCGCAGAACTCGTCATCACGTCGCAGTTCGGGTCGACTTCGATGCTGCAGCGAAAACTTCGTGTGGGTTTTGCGAAGGCAGGCCGCCTCATGGACCTCATGGAATCCCGTGGCATTGTGGGTCCTTCCGAAGGCTCGAAAGCCCGCGAAGTTCTGGTGAAACCGGAAGAGCTTGATGCCGTGATGTGGTCGTTGAAGGGCGGCGACCCACACGCTATGAGCGAAGGCTGACGGTGTCAGTAGAGCGCATGTCCTACTCTTCTGTACACTGGACTGCGTAGGAGGGGAGTATCCCACATCCGTACTCGTCGTCAACACGTTATGTCCGTACTTAACCGGCGAACGGGCTCAGTACGCATTCTTTACGGTATGCGGGCTGTAGCGGGAGAGACCTCCGGAGATACGTGTACTTGCACATCCCCGGAGGGAGTTCTATGGACGTTAATGCCCTAATGTGGATCATCAGTGTCGTGGTGATCATTGGCCTCTTCATTTTTGATTTCTATTCTCACGTCAAAACTCCGCATGTTCCTTCTCTCAAAGAAGCTGCTCTGTGGTCTCTGTTCTACATTGTTGTCGCATGCATTTTCGGCGGTTTTCTTTGGTGGTATTGGAGAGAGCCAGGCAACCCTCATCAGCACGGTATGGAATTTTTCGCCGGCTACGTTACCGAGAAGTCTCTTTCGGTAGATAACCTCTTTGTCTTTTCCCTCATCTTGGGTAGCTTCCGCGTCCCTGCAAAATACCAGCAAAAGGTTCTTCTTATCGGCATTGCTATTGCCCTTGCACTGCGAGCTATCTTCATTGGCATGGGTGCTGCAGCTATCAACACATGGGCATGGGTCTTCTACCTCTTTGGTCTTTTCCTGTTCTACACCGCCATCAAACTGGTGGTGGAAGAGATTAAGGACGAAGAACCCAAACAGGTCAGTGAACACGCGTCAGTGAAGTTCGCCCCGCGGTTTTTCCATGTGAGCCATGAACTTCACGGAGATCGCATCATGTTCCGCCGCGGTGGCAAAGTAGTGTTTACTCCGCTTTTTATCGCGCTCGTCGCGATTGGTTTCACTGACGTTCTCTTCGCCCTAGACTCGATTCCTGCCATCTATGGCCTCACCAAAGAGCCGTATATCGTCTTCATGACGAACGCCCTGGCACTGTTGGGTCTGCGGCAGCTGTACTTCCTCCTACACGGTTTGCTTGATAGGTTGTCGCTGCTCAGCTACGGCTTGTCTATTATTCTTGGTTTCATCGGCATTAAGCTGGTGTTGCATGCCCTCCATGAAAACAAGGTGCCTTTCATTAATAATGGTGAGCCTGTGCACGTCTGGCAGCCATCCATTACTTTCTCGCTGCTCTTTATTCTCGGTGTCCTTGTCGTGACAGTGGTTGCTTCTGTCATCAAAAACGCAGTAGATAAGCGACGCGGAACTCATGATCCAGAAACGCTTATCGAGGAAGAAAAGGGGCAGCTTGCCGCCATGGAGGCTGAAGCAGCTGCGCATGCTCTGCCAGATGTAGGCTATGACGATGACGAGCCTCTCCTCCCGCACCCTCATCTCCGTCGGCATAATAAGAAGTCCGCAACAGACTAAGCTTTTGTCGCTGCCACCGACATAAAGGAAAGGTCCTGGCCCCCTAGTGAGAGTCAGGACCTTTCAGGTCTATAGGCCGGTTAGCAGTCAGTGAAAGCGCCGAGCACCGACTTCCACTCACGGCAGGACCGATCCACGACCATACCGTTCTTGTAGAACGGATCCTGGTTCATAAAGTCGGTCGCTTCCTTTTCGTCTTTTGCCTTCACCAAGATCAGGGCACCTTCACCGCTGGTGAATGGTCCAGAGGCCAGAACGATATCGTGTTTTGCTCCCTCGCCAAGGTACCCACGGTGCAAGGGGCGCAGCTCATCCATCTTGGCGGCATTAGCGTCGTCATACACATAGCGGAATGCGAAAACAGACATGGTTTTCTCCTCGTGACGGTTCAGTACAAATAGTGACCAGTATGGGGTCTATTGTAGTGTGGCACAGTGTGGTCCCACATGAGCCAGCATACGCGTATTGCCGAGTGTGTTTGGCTTCACGGAGGATAAGTCGAGGAATTCCGCTACGCCAGCATCGTAGGAACGCAGCATCTGGTCATAAATTGGCCTGCTCACTGGAGTTCCTTCGATTTCTTCGAACCCATAACGAGCAAAAAAGTCGACTTCGAAGGTGAGGACAAAGACCCGTTTCAGCCCTAATGCACAGGCTTTACTTAGCAACGTTGTGACAATCTTATGGCCAAGGCGTTGCCCCTGGTTATCGGGGTGGACAGCAACGGTTCGCAGCTCTCCCAGGTCCGACCACAGTACATGTAGTGCTCCGCACCCCACAATCTGGCCATCAACTTCCACCACGACGTATTCCTGGAGTGCCTCGTAGATGTCGATGAGGTTCTTGGCAAGAAGAATCTTGCCAGCGTAGATGTCAACTAGGGCTTTAATCCCAGGGACATCATGGGTGGTGGCAGCTCGTACACTGACGGCGGTGGAACCGGCAGCGGGAGTGTTCGTCATAGCAACCAGAATAGCGCCTCGACAGAAGTTAGGGGAGCGGGCAGACTAGAATGGTACGTGGCTGTGCACTAGCTATACGAAGGATGGGCCACATGGCGATGATGGAAGAAACCCGTGCGAAAGTATGGAATATCCCCAACGTTCTAACGGCTACTCGGATTCTCCTCGTACCAGCATTTCTGGCGGTTTTTTTCTGTGTTACCCCGGAAGCTACTGCGCGTATCTGGGCTGTTGTGATTTTCTGTATTGCGATGGCGACGGATACCGCTGACGGCCATATTGCGCGCCGTTATGGGCTTGTCACTGACTTTGGCAAGATTGCCGATCCTATTGCAGATAAGGCCATTATGGCGGCGGCACTTATCAGCTTGAATATTGTTGGGAAACTCTGGTGGTGGGTGACGGCTATTCTTCTCATCCGAGAAATTGGTATCACCATTTGGCGTCTTACTGTCCTCAAAGATCGAGTTGTCCCCGCTAGCCGTGGTGGTAAGGCTAAGACTATGACACAAACCTTGGCCGTCTTCCTCCTTCTCATTCCCTACGATGGTTGGCTTGCCTGGTGCGGTTGGATCGTCATGGGCGTGGCTCTTATCCTGACTGTCGTCACCGGTGTTGACTACATTTGGAAGGCCTATCGTGCTCCTCAGCCGGGAGATACCGCTGCATCGGTGACAAGCTCCGCTGGAGAGGCTCCTGGCGCTGGCTCTGAGGTCCACGGGTAACTCATGGAGACGGTGCTATCTCCTCTCGCTGTAGCGACAATCGCGGATCTGAGCAAGCGTCGTCTTACCATTGCTGCGGCCGAGTCGCTGACAGCAGGAATGTTTTGCGCGAGCCTTGCATCGGTGCCAGGTGCCAGTGCGGTACTGCGCGGCGGTCTTGTTGTCTATGCCACTGACCTCAAACACCGTTTGGCAGGCGTATCCGCCGCTACGCTACAGAAAATGGGCCCTGTTGCGGAAGATACTGCTGCTGAGCTAGCAGAGGGAGCAAGACGTACGTGTCAAGCAGATATTGGGGTTGGACTCACCGGAGTGGCGGGACCTGCCACACAGGGGGGACATCCAGTGGGAACGGTCTTTATTGGTGTGGCATTGCCACAGGCGCCAGTCAATGTTCGTGAGTGCCATTTTCGAGGAAGTAGGCAGGACATCCGGCAGCAAAGTGTCGATAGCGCATTGGGTATGGTGTGTGATCTTCTCGACCAACTTGGGTATTAAAAAAATTATTATAAATAAAATAATTTTAAGGCTTTGACCTGGGTATTTGTAGCAAAATTTCTTCCTTTCCGATGTTGCAGAGAAAATACTGGGAATTAATTCGCTCACAGCGTTGTTGTGCTGAGTGTGAATGACCCAGTGATGACCAGTACCCGCCCCCTTCTTCGTGAAGCCCTGGGCGCAGTTCTCCGAACCTACCGTCTCGATGCTAATCGCACTCTCCGAGACGTGGCAGAAACAGCGCGCGTCAGTTCTGGTTACCTTTCTGAGCTCGAACGCGGCCGTAAAGAAGTCTCATCGGAAGTTCTCCGGTCTATCTGTGACGCCCTTGGTGTCAATCTCGCGGTGGTACTGCTGCGCGCAGCCTCTCTCATGGGAGTCGAGCAAGACTCCCGTCTCCGTGCAGCCGCTTAACCTCAACATAGTAGATATTTCTTTTCAGACGGAAAGCGCGCCAAAGTAGCTCTCCTACAACGTTCGCTGGTTCTGTACTATCGGTGGTAACAGCTCCAAATTGGGAGGATGTCCGGTCAGCGGCATCACATGACATGCTGATCTGTCTACGTCGAGGAGTAAGAATGGCTAATCCCTTTGTTAAGGCCTGGAAGTACCTGATGGCAAAGCTCGATCTTACGGTCGAAGAAAACGCAGATCCCAAGGTGCAGATTGAACAGGCGATTGCCGAGGCAAAGCGTCAGCACCAAGAATTGTCCCAGCAAGCTGCTGCCGTTGTCGGTAATCAGCGCCAGCTTGAGATGAAAATGAACCGTCAGCTTGCGGACGTAGAGAAGATCAAGAATAACGTTCGCCAGGCTCTCTTGATGGCCGAGGATGCCCGTAAGAAGGGTGACAACGATAAGGCTGCCGAATACGAAAATGCTGCGAATGCTTTTTCTGCACAGCTTGTTACCGCCGAGACTGCTGTCACTGACCTCAAATCTCTCTATTCCCAGTCCAGCGGAGCATCCGATGCTGCCCGCGCGGCCGTTGAACGCAATGCGCGCGTCCTGCAGCAGCAGCTGGCAGAACGCACCAAGCTTCTGAACCAGCTGGATCAAGCCAAAATGCAGGAAAAGGTTGTTCAGACGATGCAGCAGTTGAACGCCTTCGAAGCAGACAACGTTGTTCCCAACCTTGAACAGGTGCGCGAGAAGATTGAAAGCCGCTACGCTCAAGCTATGGGGCAGACGGAACTCGCGAACGGTGGTATGGCTAACCGGCTGATGGAAATTGAGGCCAACTCTTCGGAAATGATCACCAATAACCGTCTTGAAGAGATCCGTGTCCAAATGATGGCTGCCGGCGAACTGCCGGGTGGGGACGCCCCCGCCCCTGAGCAACTCACTGCTGCTCCCGGAGAGACTGCGGCCCCTGTTGAAGCTGAAACTCTTCCTGCAGAGCCGATTGATAACCAGCCTGCTCAGTAACCTGTATTGCAGCCCTCGACACTGCGTACTTTCGTTGTCTGACGCCATATAAGGTCCCGTTAGTGGCCCGGGGAATCATCGATTCCCCGGGCCACTAACGCATCTGCAACTCCGTCAGCATAGAGAAGAATCCGGGAGAGTAGCGGAGTGGTGAGGGCGCGGAGGGAACGTGTGGCACTCCGGGACCACAGGGACTCTCGGACATCATTCACCATCGCAGAGATGACCGGAATAGTCTGCAGAGTGAGGGCGAAGGTCAAAGCGATGCGGTCAGTAGGAATCCCTAAACGACGAAGCGGATGGAGAAGGACAACGTAGCCGTCTATCATGTCAGTCACGCGCGTGGTGAGAGTGACGCTAATGGCCGCAAGAACGCAACAGAGGATGATGCCTGTAATGCGAAGCGCCTCTTGCCACCCAACCGCCCACCACTGGTAGAGAGCGATGAGAGCGAGAAGGGGGAGAGTCGGCCATATCTGCGCCCAGACGATGCGAACTGGGGCATGCACCACGGCAAGAAGTATGGCTACTAGGATGAATGGTACGGTTACCCAAGAAACCTGGCGGCAGCCTACCGCTACGGCAATCACCCAGAGCACTAATCCCACCAGTTTGGCGGCAGCAGGTAAACGGTGGAGGAACGATGTTCCGGGGTAGTACACCCCAAGTGTTCGAATAGTCATCGTGAGAGCCTGCTAGTTGTCTAAGAACGCGTCATATGCCGCTAATGCTTTTGCGGGACTATCGTCTGCGAGAATGCTGCCGTTGTTCAGTACCAGCACGCGATCCATCTGTTCGAGAATAGAAAAATCGTGGGATACGACGACAATCTGTGCATCCATTTGGTGGAACACGGTAAGAAGACGGCGCGTATTGCGCCTATCCAACATTGCGGTAGGTTCATCGGCAAGCACGAGTTGAGGATCGATGGCCATGATGGAGGCTATGGCTAGGAGCTGTTGCTGTCCACCGGATAGTTGATGCGGTGAGGAGTCCGCCCGTTCTGCTAACCCAAAATCTGTAAGGTGACGGAGCGCCTGCTGGCGCCTTGTTTTTTTATCTTTGATGCGCGTGCGCAGGGAAAACTCCACATCTTCGATGAGGGTGGGCATGAGGATCTGTGTACGTGGATCGGAAAAGATAAAGCCAGTATGTTGGCGTATCTTGGCACGGGCGTTCCGAGTGTTAAGACTATTGACAATCACCTCACCGCGGGTGGGAATGATGAGTCCGTTCATCATTCGAATGAGCGTTGATTTACCTGATCCATTGGGGCCGGTAATGCCGATGCGTCGTTCGGTGAGAACTGCAGAGATATGGCGAAGAACGACAGTGTCCTCGAACGCGTGGGAAACATCCTGTAGTTCGATCATGATTGTTGCTCGTCTCCGGGATTGTTATCCGAAGTGAGTGTGATGTCTCCCTCTCGTGGTGGTTGAACAGGCATTTCTGTGTCTAGTTGATTGAGTGTGTCTAGAGCCCGCCTCTCTCCACCCGGCAGCGCCCGAATATTGGGGAGAGCTTTCAGCTGTGCGGCAGTGACCGACGCTGCTACAACGATCTTGAGGAGGTCACCCGGGAGATATGCTGGCAAGGTGACGGCAGCGGCGTTGAAGGAGATATGGCCAACAACCATCATCCCAGCGATGCCGAAGGCATAGTTGACGACAATGCCACCGAGGATGCCAGCGAGAATGTTGATGCCTATATTTCTTCCTGTGTGCCACTGTGTGATGAGTCCGATGACTGCAGCAGCCGGAAGGTATCCCAGGAAGAACCCAGCTGTGGGAGAGGCGAGTGCGACGAGACCTGAGCGGCCTCCCGCCAGAATGGGGAGGCCGGTGCAGGCTAGTGCGATAAAGAGCAGTGCGGCTAGGGTGCCTCGCCGTGGTCCCAAGACCATTCCCATAAGAATGATGCCGAGATTCTGAACCAGGATGGGGACACCAAGTGGACCGGCAGGTAGCGGAGGAACGAAACCCAGCACAATTGTCACCGCAGCGAAAACAGCAATGTACGCTACGTCTCTGGCTGGTGAAGAAGAATGGGTGATAGACATGAGGCAAGATTCAGTAGACAGTGTTCAATGGTTTATGAATAGACCATATGCCACATAGCGTAAACCTCGCTAGGCTTAGCGTGTGCGTATGACAGAATTTCAGGTAGCACTCCACCGAGAATTTGGAGAGATGGTGGGGGATAGCCTCCTAAGCGATACGATACTGAGTGACCTTGATGGGAAAACTCCCCAAGAAGCACTGGATGCCGGCTATGACATTCGAGAAGTATGGCTTGCACTCTGTCGACATCAGCAAGTTCCGGAGGAAAGGCGATGGGGGCCGGATATTGGTGCAGGCGACATGGTGGACTAACAGTGCTGAGAATCCTGCATGACACGATCGCTAAAGTGGAAATTCGAAACTGTGTTCTATTAGACTGTGGATAACTGATCTTTTGTTACTAGGTCTCTTTATAGTGGGCAGTAACAACAGTGAACGACATCATAAAGGAGAAACCACTCATGGCCGCTGCAAAAATTCCCGACCGTTCTAAGGCCTTAGAGCATGCTCTGGCACAGATCGATAAGCAGTACGGCAAAGGGTCGGTGATGCGCTTAGGTGATGAGCAGCATCAGGCAGTTGCGGCTATTCCTACCGGTTCAATCGCCCTGGATATTGCCCTTGGTATTGGGGGTTTGCCGCGTGGCCGAGTGGTGGAAATCTACGGTCCAGAATCGTCAGGTAAGACGACAGTTGCCCTTCACGCAGTGGCAAATGCACAAAAGGCGGGCGGTATTGCCGCCTTTATCGATGCTGAACATGCTCTTGACCCTGAGTATGCGCGTGCGCTTGGTGTGGATACCGATGCGTTGCTCGTTTCGCAGCCGGATACAGGCGAACAAGCACTCGAAATTGCTGATATGCTCGTTCGCTCCGGAGCCATCGACATCATCGTGATTGACTCTGTTGCCGCGCTGGTACCGCGTGCTGAAATTGAAGGCGAGATGGGCGATAGCCACGTTGGTCTGCAGGCGCGATTGATGAGCCAAGCACTCCGCAAGATGACTGGTGGGCTTTCTGCTTCTGGCACCACTGCTATCTTCATTAACCAGCTTCGAGAGAAGATCGGTGTGATGTTCGGGTCCCCGGAAACAACCACGGGTGGTAAAGCTCTCAAGTTCTACTCGTCGGTGCGCCTGGACGTGCGTCGTATTGAGACCCTGAAAGACGGTACTGAACCTGTCGGCAACCGTACCCGTGTGAAAGTGGTGAAGAACAAGGTTGCCCCGCCCTTTAAACAAGCAGAGTTCGACCTCCTTTATGGGCAAGGTATTTCTCGCGAAGGATCCATTATCGATATGGGCGTCGAACAAGGGTTTATCCGCAGATCCGGATCCTGGTACACCTACGAAGGTGATCAACTGGGACAAGGAAAAGAAAAGGTACGCACCAATCTGCGGGAGAATCCTGCCCTTTGTGATGAGATCGAAGAAAAGATTCTTCGCAAACTTAAGATCGGTGCCTACGCCAATGAACCCGATGATGACGCAGCTACCACCGATGATGGTTCTGTGGATTTCTAAACCTTGACGACGGATAACGGCCACCAGCAGCGCACCCTTCAGACTCTTCGAGCGGCAACGGAGAGTGTGTTGTCCGCATCGTCTTATAGTGGAGACAATCTCGCCGATGACCTTCGTGATCGTGCTAGAGAGGCGGCGCTGCGACTCCTTTCTATACGCGAACGGAGTAGCAAGGAACTTACCGATCGTCTCCGTGACAAAGGCTTTCCTACAGAAATTGTGGACGACCTCGTCACACGCTTTCTCGAGATTAAGCTGCTCGATGATGAGCGGTTTGCCCGCGAATGGGTTACCTCGCGCGCCCAACACAGTGCGCGAGGGAAAAGCGTCCTTCGTCAAGAACTACGTCACAAAGGGATCCCCACTCCTGTCATTGACGCGGTACTCGAGAGCCTTTCGCCAGAAATAGAAGAGGACAGTGCACGAATGCTGCTCTCCCGAAAACTACGAGCGATCGATCCGGCTAGCCTTAGTGACCGTGAGATTTACCGCAAACAACAGCGCCGCCTCTACAACATGCTGGCTCGGCGAGGGTTTTCCAGTGAATTGGCACAGCGCGTCACCCAGGATGCCTTAACCGAGCATCGCGCGAATTCGTCTACGGAATAAGAGAAGTTCCCCAGCTCGGGTAAACTGGAAGACCTGCCCACGACAAGCAGCATCCAGACAGGAGGGGAGCACAGTGGAGCGCAGGCAATACGAGATCCGCACCTTTGGGTGCCAGATGAATGTCCACGATTCCGAACGGATCGCAGGAGTTCTCGAAGCAGATGGCTACACCAGCTTCGAAGGCAAAGGAACACCAGATCTCATCGTGTTCAATACCTGTGCTGTGCGCGAAAACGCAGCCAACCGCCTCTACGGAACGTTAGGTCTCCTCCGCCCCCTGAAAGACGACAATCCCCGCCTACAATTTGCTGTCGGCGGCTGTCTTGCCCAAAAAGACAAAGACGACGTCCTTGCCCGTGCACCATGGGTAGATGTTGTCTTCGGAACGCATAACCTCGGCTCGCTTCCCATACTCTTACGCCGTGCTCGGCACAACCAGGAAGCACAAGTCGAGATTTACGAGTCCCTCAAAGAATTCCCCTCGACCCTCCCGGCAAAGCGAGAATCGTCCTATGCCGCCTGGGTGTCAATCTCCGTCGGATGCAATAACACGTGCACATTCTGTATCGTCCCTTCACTTCGCGGCAAAGAGATCGATCGTCCACCAACAGATGTTGTTGCGGAAGTCCAGAGCCTCGTTGACGAAGGCATTCAGGAAATCACCCTGCTCGGACAGAACGTCAACTCCTACGGAATGAGCTTTGCCGACCCGCAACGCCCGCGGAATCGGCAAGCCTTCTCTGAACTATTGAGAGCTTGTGGAGAGATCCCCGGACTGGAACGTCTGAAGTTTACCTCGCCCCATCCAGCACAATTCACCGAAGATGTCGTGCTAGCTATGGCAGAAGTCCCCACGGTGTGCCCACAACTCCATATGCCACTGCAATCTGGTTCAGACAGGATTCTGCGTGCTATGCGCCGCTCCTATCGACAAAAGCGGTTTCTCGGCATCGTCGATAATGTTCGGGAGCACCTCCCCAACGCTGCCATCACGACCGATATCATTGTCGGATTCCCCGGAGAGACGGAAGAGGACTTCCAAGAAACCCTCAAGGTCGTCGAACGCGTCCGCTTCAGCAGTGCATTTACGTTCCAATACTCACCCCGCCCCGGTACGCCAGCAGCGGAAATGGAAGACCAAGTACCCGCGGGTGTAGTCCAAG
This sequence comes from Lawsonella clevelandensis, assembly GCF_001293125.1. Lineage (NCBI taxonomy): Bacteria > Bacillati > Actinomycetota > Actinomycetes > Mycobacteriales > Lawsonellaceae > Lawsonella > Lawsonella clevelandensis. Next base: position 194,143 of record NZ_CP009312.1, on the reverse strand, counting down.
AACGCTACGACCGGTTGGTAGCACTGCAGGAACGCATCACCCTAGAAGAAAACCAGAAGCTTGTGGGGTCAACGCAGGAACTTCTTGTCACCACACACGACGGCCGGAAAAACAATGCCACCCAACGCCGCAGCGGCCGTACTCGCTGCGGTCGGCTTGTCCACTTCACCGATCACAGTGCTGAAACTGTTCGCCCTGGAGATATGGTCACCGTCGCGATCACCGATGCGGCTCCCCACCACCTTCTCGCCGACGACGGTATCCTTTCCGCGCGGCACACCAAAGCTGGGAATAACTACGTGGCCGGGATTCGGCCCCAAGTAAAGCCGGTGGGAACAGGGCTGGGAATACCCACGTTCCGCACCGTGGAAGCCTAGTCGGCGGGGTGAAGAAAGCTCGGGTATGCAGCGTGTACCCGAGCTTTCTTCACCTATCGATATATGGCGACAACAATGTGATGCCTCTACAGCCCGTTGAGTGAGTCCTCTGCGGCCTTCGCCCACTCAGTCCATTGGGCAGCCTGTGCGCGCGCCTTTTCCGCATCCTTGGTGCGGCCAGCTTTTTCTGCCTTTTCCGCCTGAGCCTCAAAGTCCTTGACACGGTCCCAGAACTGCTGCGCGCGGGCCTGCACTTCCGGATCTGTCCGCTGCCACTCAGCTTTTTCCATATCGGCAACATGGCGTTCCAGGTTCCGCAACGCGTCGTCGAAAGGACGCATGTCGGCACGTGGGACACGCCCAATCTGCTCCCATTTGCCCACTAGTTCGCTCACTAACGAACGAGCCTCATCATAGTTCTCCGCGGCATCAATACGCGGCGAATACTCATCGAGGAGGGCGCGCTTCGCCGCACCATTGGCTGCAAACTCCGAGTCCCGCTGATCCATTACAGCCTTGCGGCGATCGAAGAAGTTATCCTGAGCCTTCTTGAAGCGTTCCCACAAGGAGTCATCCACGTCCTTCTGCGCGCGACCTGCCTTCTTCCATTCGGACATCAAATGCCGGTATTCGGCAGCTGTGTCATTCCATTCCTCAGAATCTTGCAGTGCTTCTGCCGCGGCTACAAGCTCTTCCTTACGTCGCGCAGCTGCTGCACGCACCCGGTCGAGTTCTGCAAAGTGAGAACCACGACGCCGGTTAAAACTTTCCCGGGCGCGAGAGAAGCGCTTCCACAACGCGTCGTCAGTTTTCCGATCAATACCGTGAATGGTCTTCCATTCCTCCAAGATGTCCCGCAAGCGGTCCCCAGATTGCTTCCATGACGTGGCAGATGCACCAATTGCTTCAGCTTCTTCAACAAGCTTTGTCTTCCGCGCAATCGCGGCATTACGACGCTGCTGGCGGAGTTCTTTTGCCTTCTCCTCGGCAGTAAAGGACTTTGCCACGACTTCTTGTAGACGCTCATCGAGCGCCGCAAGATCGCCAATAACTGCAGCCGTAGCCAGGGATTCTTTCAAGTCTGCTGCGTGCTTGCGCGTCGCAGTAGCTTCCACTGGATGGCTTTCGAGACGCCGCTCAAGCAGAGCGACCTCAGTAACGAGATCATCATAACGGCGGCCGAAATGGGCGAGTCCTTCTTCGGGGGCACCAGCCTGCCATGTCCCGATGAGGCGCTCTCCGTCTGCCGTCTTCACCCATGCTGAGCCGTCTTCGTCAACACGGCCCCATTTTTCCGGCTGTGAACGCGGAGGAGCTACCACGGTGGTACGTCGGCGTAATTGTGCTGGACTCGGACCTGCAGCAGGGGTACCGGAGGTAGGGGGGACAGGGGATGAAGGGGTAGGGGACGGTGTGGTATCGGACATTTCTGCCTCATCTCTGCCGCGCGACACGGCTGCCAAAGTGAAAGTGCAGCACCTTCTCCACAAGAAGGTGCATATCTTCAGAGTAACGAGTTACACCCTATTCTTGCCTAAAAACCGCAAGAATTTCGAGATGTGGGAAGATAACTACAGCAGATCCCAACGACGAAAGAAACCCTCACGATGCCAACGACTCTACCCACTCCGGTTGCCGTCGTCGGTCCTACTGGATCCGGAAAGTCAGCACTCGGTCTTGCGCTCGCAGAGCGTCTAGGTGGCGAAATTGTGAACTGTGACGCCATGCAGCAGTACCGAGGAATGGATATTGGAACTGCCAAAACACCCGTGGCAGAACGCCGAGGGATCGCGCACCACCAGATTGATGTGCTGGAGGTAACTGAAACAGCTACCGTTGCTCGCTATCAAGAGGCGGCTCGAACAGACATCGAACGTCTACGCAGTGCTGGGATTATCCCCATTATTGTGGGAGGATCCATGCTCTACATTCAGTCTTTGCTCGACGACTGGCGCTTCCCTCCGACTGATCCAACGGTGCGTGCTTATTGGGAAGCCCAGCTTGCTGAGCGGGGTGTCGCGGATCTACACCGCGAATTGGCCGAGCGGGATCCAGCGGCCGCGCAGACGATTCTCCCATCAGACCCACGTCGTACGGTGCGTGCTCTGGAAGTAATGGACCTTACCGGCCAGCCCTTCACTGCCTCTCAACCGCACCGGGGGGAGCCTCCCCAATGGGGGACCCACATTGTTGGTCTAGCTACCAATGTTGAGTGGCTTGACCCCCTCCTACTGCACCGGACTCAGCAAATGTTTGCAGATGGATTGGTGGAGGAAGCGCGGGCGCTGTGTGACGATGGTCTTCGGGAAGGTGTAACTGCCGCCCGTGCGATTGGTTATACCCAAGCCTTAGACGTCATTGACCATCGTCTTTCCGTAGAAGAAGCAGTGGAAAGCACCTTTGTGGCAACTAGGCGCTATGTTCGTCGCCAGCGGTCCTGGTTTAAACGAGACGAGAGGATAAACTGGTGTACAGCATCCACGGATTCTCTTGCTGACGAAGTTTATAACGCCCTTCCAGCACTACGGGAGACACCGTAGTTGTCGGGAACATTACTTGTAGGCTTTTTCACACGATAAGGACAATAGGCAATGGTTGATGAGTCAGTCTTCCGGTTTAGCGGTGATGACTCGAAGCGAGGACACGTTCAATCCGTGGACCGTTCTCTCCAATTGCTTGATGCATTGGCTGATCTGGGAGGGATGGCCTCTCTCTCTGATCTCGTCACCCACACCGCTCTTCCTGTCGCCACCATTCACCGGCTTATCGGGACCATGCGAGATGCCGGCTATGTTCGACAAGAAGCCAATCGCCACTATGCACTAGGTGTCCGGCTCGTACGCTTGGGAGAAAGCGCCGGCCGGCTAGTGGGTGACTGGGTTAAGCCCACTCTGCAACGCCTCGTTGACTACACCGGTGAAACCGCCAATATGGCAATGCTCGATGGGAACCAGGCGGTCTACATGGCAGGTGTTCCCTCACCTCATATGATGCGCATGTTCACCGAAGTAGGCCGGCGAGTTGGTGTTCACAGCACTGCTGTGGGTAAAGCACTCGTCGCGTGCTTAGACGACGTCACCATTATGAGAATGCTGGAGACGCAAGGTATGCGCCCTGATACCGAGCACACCATCACCGACCCGGACGCGTTTCTCGAGCACATCCGCATTGTCCGGGAGGCTGGTTATGCCACCGATGAACAGGAAAAAGAAGCCGGTGTACGGTGTGTTGCAGTAGCACGCGTCGTTGGTTCCACTCCTATCGCGCTTTCCGTCTCTGGACCTGAAGCCCGCTTCACTGTAGAAAAACGCAACTCTGCTGTCGCCATCCTTCAGGAGGCGGCAAACAAGATGCTCTGCTAGTAGGCTGTCTGCATGATCTTTCTTAAAGCTCACGGAACGCAGAACGACTTCGTTGTTCTTCCCGATCCAGAGTGTGCACTGCGCCTCAGCGCCCCCTATGTTGCTCAGTTGTGCGATCGACGCGCAGGTATCGGTGCCGATGGTGTCATTCGCTTGAGTCGCGCTAAAGATTTGCTTGTAGCGGGGGAACTCGCGGCATTGCCCACCGGAGTCCACCCTGATGAGTGGTTCATGGATTACCGGAACGCGGACGGCAGTATCGCCGAGATGTGTGGAAACGGTGCTCGTGTCTGTGCACATGTCCTTACCGCTCGCGGTTTTTTGCCAGCAGATACCGAACAGGGGGCATTCGGAACTCGGGCGGGCAGGAAAGAGTTCCACATTCACGAATACGCGGATAATGGCACCTGGGCCGATGTAGAGATCGCGATGGGGGAAGTTGAGCTGATGGGAATCTCCTCGGCAGAGTTCGCCGGTCAGCATGTCGCCGGGCTCGCGCTTTCTATTGGTAACCCGCATCTTGCATGTGTCCTGTCGAACCTCACTGCGGAACAGCTGGCCGCGATGGATTTCCGTCAGCCCCCAGAGCTCGATACAGAATTTTTCCCGGCAGGAACCAACCTAGAGATTCTTACCCCGCTTGTAGACGGACATACCTCCATGCGGGTCTATGAACGTGGTGTGGGAGAGACTCAATCCTGCGGTACTGGTACTGTCGCCAGTGCCTTTGCGGCCCTCGCTGATGCCGGTATAGAAAATGGCGCAGTCACTATTTCTGTCCCCGGTGGTGAACTCCAAGTGAGATTTACCCCGGAGACTAGTTTCCTCCGCGGCCCATCCGTCATCGTTGCTGAAGGAGAGTACCTCGAGCCTTATGCGTGAACCAACCCGCGGTGAAATGGAATTGGAGGAGCGATCCTCCTTACGCCATGTGGTGGGTCTTTCCACCGAACTCCAGGACATCACCGATGCCGAGTATCGAGAGCTTCGTTTAGAGAAAGTCGTCTTGGTTGGTGTCTGGACCGAGGGGTCAGTTGCACAGGCTGAAGCGGCTATGGCTGAACTAGCGGCACTTGCAGAAACTGCTGGAGCTGCGGTACTCGACGTGTTGATTCAGCGGCGTGATAAGCCGGATCCTGCCACTTACATCGGATCGGGAAAAGTGCGGGAAGTAAAGCAGGTGGTCGATGCGCTCGGCGCAGATACCGTCATCTGTGATGGTGAACTTTCTGCAGGTCAACTCATTGCGCTAGAAAAAGCCATTAACGTAAAAGTAATTGACCGTACCGCGCTCATCTTGGATATCTTTGCCCAACATGCTTCCTCCTCAGAGGGCAAAGCACAGGTCACACTGGCACAGATGGAGTACATGTTGCCTCGCCTGCGAGGTTGGGGTGATACTCTGTCGCGGCAGGCGGGTGGTCGCGCTGGTTCCAACGGCGGTGTCGGCCTGCGTGGTCCGGGTGAAACCAAGATCGAAACTGATCGACGCCGCATTCGGCATCGTATGGCCAAACTGCGCCGTGAGCTGGCGGAGATGAAAATGTCTCGACAAACCAAGCGACAACGGCGGCGTGCGGGGGATACCCCCTCGATTGTCATCGTGGGATACACCAATGCGGGTAAATCCAGCTTGCTGAACCGTATTACCGGCGCCGGTGTGCTCGTCCAGGATGCCCTCTTCGCGACGTTGGATCCCACCACTCGTCGTGCAGAGCTTCCCGACGGTCACTCAGTTGTCTTGACTGACACTGTCGGATTCGTTCGCTACCTTCCCACCCAACTCGTCGAAGCTTTCCGCTCCACGCTGGAAGAAGTAGCTGATGCTGACATTATCGTGCAGGTTGTCGACGGCTCCGACGACTTCCCGCTGCAACAGGTCGAGTCAGTCAACGATGTGTTGGCGGATGTGGTTGCGGAATATGGGATTGACCTACCGCCGACCGTCATTGTTATCAATAAATGTGATGCAGCTGAGCCGCTGACGTTAGCGCAATTGCGGAGCGAGATCCCGGATGCTGTTTTCGTGTCTGCACGCACAAGGGAGGGGATGGACGATTTCCTAGTGGCTCTCTCCCATCTACTTGATGAACGTGAAACCACCGTTCACGCGCTTATTCCCTATGACCACGGTGAGCTCGTCTCCCGCTTGTATGAACATGGGCGGGTGCTTAATGAAGAACACGGGCCCGATGGGACGACCATCGAAGCCCGTGTTCCGCGCGCGCTAGCGCAACAGCTTGAATTATTCCGCGTCTAGGTCCTGCGCAACCAAGTCGGCGATGGCGTCCACAGCGGCGACATTCTCCGACTCAATGGTGACGGTCTGGCCATGTTCCACGCCGAGGCTCATGATGAGCAGTGCGGAAGTGGCATTCACTGGTTCTTCGCCGTCAACTGCGATGGTGATTTCTTCATCAAACTTGGCAGCAGCATCGGAGATAATGCCGGCCGGGCGCGCGTGAAGGCCAATAGCGGAGCCAACAACAACATCTTTCGCAGTCATAATTCCTCAGGTCTCTGTGAAGCTTCTTGCAATGATTCTACTTTACGCAAGGGTGAGGGCGAAAAATGGCGAACGGAGCCACCATATTCACTCTCTCGGACATCTCGTCAACTAACTTATGCTGCCGCCGGTGCGGTTTTATGGCCAGCATTCTTCCTCCTCAGCACCGCTTTCAGGAAGATGACGACGATAGTAGTCGTTGCGGTTCCGGCCGCCACGGCAGCAAGGAATCCTAACGGGTTGTCCATAGCAAAGAGGACGAAGATTCCTCCATGCGGGGCTCTACACCCAACGTGGAGAGCCATAGAGAGACCACCCGCAACTGCTCCGCCTAGCGTAGTGGCGGGGAGAACACGGAGTGGATCGGATGCAGCGAAAGGCACGGCCCCTTCCGTCACGAAAGAAAAACCAAGCAGCCAGGCCGCTTTACCGTTCTGCTGTTCATTGGAGGTGAAAAGATGCTTGCGGATGACGGTTGCAAGAGCGAGACCTAGCGGAGGTACCATACCAGCCGCCATCGTCGCTGCCATGACGGAAAAGGCTGCTCCTGATTGCGCTGCTAAACCAGCGGTGGCGAAAAGATATGCAGATTTGTTGATCGGCCCACCTAGGTCGGAGCACATCATGACGCCCAGAAGAACTCCTAACAGAACTGCTGAGGTATCGCTCATTCCAGCAAGCCACGTTTGGAGCCCGCTCATGGCCCACGCTAGGGGTTTGCCTAAGCCAAATACCATCAGAGACCCCACAATGAGGCTGCCCAAGAGCGGCAGAATAACGACCGGCATGAGTGTTTCTAGCCACTGCGGGACGGGGATCAGTCGGAAGAGCAGTACGACTAAGCCAGCGAGGAGACCCGTCACAATCCCACCCAGGAAACCGGCTCCGAGGAATACAGATACTGCACCTCCGACAAAGCCTGGTGCGATTGCTGGACGCCCACCTAGCCCGTAAGCGATGTATCCGGAGAGGACCGGAATAATGAAACTCATCGCCATCTGTCCTAAGGCGTAAAACACCGAGCCGATGTAGAGCGCTACGCCACTTCTACTCGTTGTGAGCTGTAAACCATGGCGGTCTCCAACCAGGTAGCTCATCTGCGGTGGAAGATCATTCAGGGAATAGTGGGTGAGCACTTGCCGAGCCACTCCTCCTACTTCATATCCTCCAATAAGGAACCCTAAAGCGATGAGAAGGCCTCCGGCAGCGATGAACGGGATCATGTAGCTGACCCCTGTCATTACCGCTTGTCCAATTCCCGAGAGCTTTCCTTGCAGAGATGCAGGAATGCTCTTGATAAACGTGCTACGGGTTCGGTGGGGGCGGTTTCGGTGGGCGCTCTCACTGTCGAAACCTGCTTCTCCGCGGGAGAGGCGGGCCAGTTCGACTGCTTGCTGGATGACAGTATTGGGGGAGTTGAGAGCTTGTCGGACACCGACGGAAATAGAAGGAAGGTTGACAAACCTATCCCGACCGCGAATGGCCACATCGGACGCGAAAATAACGACGTCGGCATTGTCGATTTGCCGGCTTGTTAGCTGTGTATCGTCTCCTGCCCCTTGTGTCTCCACATGCAGCTCGACGTCGGGGAAGTGGGATTGAATGGCTTGTTCAAGTGCTTCCGCCGACATATAGGTATGGGCAATTCCGGTGGGGCAGCCGGTGACCGCAAGAAGCTTGATTTTGTGATTACATGCGGGGGTAGGCGGAAGGAGTGGCCCCGAGTTACCTAGGGGGCCGTTGAGGAGTCGGAAGACATCTGCGGGCTCTTCTGCTTCATGCAGTTGTGCCAGCACTTCATCATGGACAAGAGCACGCGCTAGGCGGGAGAGTAGCTTAGTGTGGCTGATGAGTCCGTCGAGCGGTGTCGCCAGCATGAAGATGAGATCGGCTGGCCCGTCAGTGGCACCGAAATCGACAGGATGGGACAGGCGTGCGAAGACAATGGTGGGGAAAGCAATAGCTTCCGTACGGCAATGGGGAATTGCGATGCCGCCCGGAAGCCCCGTGGCAGACTGGTTTTCCCGTGCCTGGAGATCTTGTGTAAGTTGTTGTGCGTCACCAGATCGGCCGATGTCTTCGACGCGCTGAGCAAGAGCGGTGATGACGTCACTTTTCGTGGCCCCGAGATCAACGTCGAGGAGGACGGCATCTGCCGACAGAATGGTGAGGAAGCTAGGCGCCATGCGGTTGTCTCAAGCCTTTCTGTCTGAGTGATTTATGCGTGCGGTGCCGGCGCGTCGCGCGTACTACCTACGGGGTCGTGGAATGCAGGGGAGCGGCAACCAGGGAGGGGATTAGCTGCTTTTGTCACTTGTAAGTGAGACCTTTGCCCACCTCGACAACGAGAAATGAGGCAAGGAGAGAAAAGGGTTCGCTCATGGTGGACATCATCAGATATTCCGTCAATCATCTTACTGAATCGTGCCGTGCTCGTCGGAAAATGAGGTTGCAGCAACTGTTGCAATTGCTATTGAAAAAAATCACAGTTGTCGCTAATGCAGCAATTTGACCGGGTAGCAAGGATTGGGCATATTTAGGGGTGTAAGACATCCGCCCAGCATGAGGCCCCGTCGCTCATCGAGTTATGAGAGGTTTCCTCTAAGAAACACCGAGGAAGAAGTGCGATGAAGGTGTATATGAACAACGCCGGACCAACCAATGGCCAGAGCAGAGCACTACAAGGTATTGCCGTAGTACCTGGCGTCGTTAATGGGTCCGTTGCGTGGTTCCGACATGGGCCAGAACTTCCCCGGCGTGGCTACCGAGTTAAGGTTGCTGATCGTCCTGCGGAACTTGAGCGGTTCCATGACGCCCTCGATGATGTTGCGACAGGATTACGTGAGCAAGCGGATCGACTGACGGGAGTTACCGCCGACGTCATCCGATCGAGCGTCTATTTGGTTACTGACCGTGGATGGGTCGGACCGGCGGAACGCGATATTACCGCTGGTATGACTGCGGAAACAGCCACCGGTCACCAGATTGGTCGTTTCATCGAACTGCTGGAACGACGTGGCGGTTTTGCTGCAGAACGGACGGCAGATCTCCGAGATATTCGTGATCGCATTGCTCGACGTTTGCAGGGGATTGACGAACCAAGTCTTCCCAAATTGACCCCCTCTTCTATTCTCGTCGCAGATGAACTTGCACCTGCTGATATTGCGGCAATCGATCCGAATTCAATTGGTGCAATTGCCACGATTCGTGGCGGTCTTACTGGGCATATCGCTATTGTCGCTCGTCAGTTGGGTATCCCATACGTCACTGGTGTGATGGATCTAACTGTCTTGTCAGAGGGGACGAGTGCGCTGCTGGATGGTGTGCGTGGTTTGGTGATTGCTAATCCCCCCACCTCCGTCGTTGCCCAGCGTCTCGCTTCAGATGAGCGTCATCGCGAACAGGTAGAAACATGGTCGGGTCCTGCACAGACTCGCGATAAAGTGCCGGTTTCACTGCTAGCAAACGTGCAAGATGAGAATACTATCGACGAAGCTCGCCATACCATGGTGGACGGAGTGGGTCTCTTCCGCACCGAGCTCTGTTTTATCAACCGGAGTGTTGAACCTAGTGTCGACGAGCAGGCCAGTATCTACGAAAAGGTTTTTCGTGCATTCGGAAATAGGGTGACCATTCGCACCTTGGATTCTGGGTCTGACAAACCTCTGAAGTTTGCGCATACAGGGCGGGAGGAGAATCCAGCCCTAGGAATGAGGGGAGTGCGCATTGGACTGCAGAATGAGGATCTTCTCATTCGCCAACTTGATGCAATTGCAGAGGGCGCGCGCCGGGCGGGTTTGTCGGACGATACTGCACCGCGAGTAATGGCCCCCATGATTTCACGAGTGTCCGAAGCGCGGCATTTTGCGGCGATGGTACGCGAGCGCGGCCTTATTCCGGGCATTGTCGTGGAAGTTCCGGCGACCGCGATAATGGCTGAGATGTTCATGCGTGAGGTCGATTTCTGTTCCATTGGTACGAACGACTTGATTCAGTACACTATGGCGGCGGATCGTCTCTCCGCCGACCTTTTTGAACTTACAGATCCCTGGCAACCGGCAGGTTTGCGGCTGATCAATAGTGTCATTGAAGCGGCCAAGAAGTGCGGTAAATCTGTCTCTATTTGTGGCGAGTCAGCTAGTGATCCCTATCTAGCGCAGGTTTTCGTGGGGATGGGTGTTGATGCTCTCTCCATGGCTCCAAACGCAGTACCTGAGGTGGGCGTAGTCCTCGAAAAATGGGATATGCACCATTACCAAGAGTTGGCCCAGGAAGTTCTTAAGGCTGAAGGCGCGCACCATGCTCGCCGTATTGCCGCAGACTACTTCGCTCAGCTTAAAGAGGACGAAGGTGCTGTCGGTGAACTCTCAGAGGAGATGACAGGATAAATCGCCTGATCCTGTCATCTGGGTAGGTCGATCGCTGTAGGCTCGCTAGACCTTGCGGAGTACTGCAACGACTTTGCCCATAATGCGGGCGTGTTCACCGGGGATGGGGTCAAAAACCGGATTTTGCGGCATAAGCCATATACCGGTGTTGTTGTGGACGAAAGTCTTTACCGTTGCCTCTTCGTCAATGAGGGCCGCAATAATGTCGCCGTTGTCTGCGACATTCTGGGAACGGACGATAACCCAGTCGCCATCACAGATCGATGCGTTGATCATCGACTCACCTACTACCCGCAGCATGAAGAGATCGCCGTAACCTACTACATCGCGGGGGAGGGGCATAACATTTTCAATGTTTTCCTCCGCCAGGATCGGAGCACCGGCGGCGATACGACCCACTAGAGGGACGAAAGCAGCGGTATCGTCACCATTGGTATCGGTGAATGTGGAGCTAGATGTCGGTTCCTGCGGGACGTGCTCTACGTCTACTACCTGCATTGCCCGAGGTTGATTGGGGAAACGCTTAATGAAGCCGAAGTTTTCCAGGTTGTCGAGTTGGTAGGACACCGATGAGGTGGAGTTGAGACCAGTCGCATCGCAGATCTCGCGAATGGTGGGAGGATAGCCACGTAAGTCATTGGCATCTTTAATGAAGTCGTAGATGCGGCGTTGACGGTCAGTCAGATCGTGATAGTTCGGACGTCGGCGGGATGCGGCTGCCATGACTGACTCCTCTGCTGGTCAAAGTGGCTTACTTCCAGGTTACGGACGGCATCTATCAAAATCAAACATTTGTGCGAATGTCGGTTGTTTTCTTTATTTTGTTACAGGGCTTTGATACAACAACGGTATCTCCATAATAGTTCGTACACATGTTCGAATATGAGCTATACTAATTCTATAGCCAGCAACGACGAAGGGAAAGAGGTCATAGAAATGGTGACGATATCTTCCTTGCATGGTACTTTAGCACTGCGTTCTACTGAATCCGATAGTGTGCCCCATTCGTTAACGCTAGATAATGCGTTCGATAGGGGGAGGGGTTATGTCACCTTCTCCCGCAGTGGTCGCAGCATTCCGCTCCGGGTGACTGTTCCCGCAGATTCTTCCGCTGTAGTTGCTGCTCAGTCACGTGTGCAGTCCCCTTCATTGCGGCAACGAGCACGTCGTGGATCGTTTGTTTATGAGCGTCCGCGACGTGTCCGTACAGCTCGTTCTCAAGTGGGAGTGGTGTCTCCTTGTGATGACTCCGCACTATCGTCGTCCGCGGTAGTTCAGCGTTCTTCTCTCGGTGCTCTACGCAATCCGGTGTGGGGGCAGCTGGCCATTATCGTCGTGCTGATGGTGACTCTTGGCGTACTCGCTTTTACAATTGCCCAATTGGTTGGTGATCCGGCGGCGTCTATCCCGACGTCTCTCACGACTATCAGTGTGCGTACTGGAGATACGCTAGGAAGCATCGCGTCCCACTATGCTCCTCGCGCAGATACTGCTGCTGTTATTGATCGAATCCGTGATCTTAATGAACTACAGTCGGCTGCGCTCCTACCAGGACAAGTTCTAGTGGTTCCTGTGGGTCTGTGACTCAATATATTGATCCTGAGGCTTATAATGGTCAGCGGACACCTCCAATAAAGCTGTAGTAGTGTCCACATCCGCCGTTTGGGTATGTGAGAGGTAGAGCCGCAATGCGCTGTCCGTTCTGTCATTCGCCGCAGTCCCGTGTTGTCGACTCTCGTTCCATTGACGGTGGGAAAATTATCCGACGACGCCGTGAATGTCTTAACTGCGGAAAACGCTTTACCACCCATGAGACGGCTATCCTCAACGTCATCAAACGGAGCGGTTTGTCCGAACCATTCTCTCGAGACAAGGTGTTGCAAGGTGTTCGCCGTGCCTGCCAAGGACGAGATGTCTCTGAAGACGAACTCAAGTTACTCGTCGAAAAAGTAGAGGCCAATGTTCGATCAACAGGTGCATCCGAAATACCTTCACACGAAGTCGGCCTCGCGATCCTTGGGCCACTCCGAGAACTAGACGAAGTTGCCTACCTCCGTTTCGCCTCGGTCTACAAGTCTTTCACTTCTCTGGAAGACTTCGAAGAAGAAATGGCAGCTTTGCGGCACGACCATGGACACATTGGTGCAGGTTCCACCGGATATGATGACCTTTAAACCACATATCGTCAGTACAAGATGAATGATGTCCCCGTGTACTCGAGGTCCTACACCTACAGTGAGACCTGCACGGGAAGTACAGCAATTTCCTGCATAAGTTTCTTTTCGGAGACTTTCTCCACCGTTCCTAGCTGCTGCGCAAAGGTGCTCACTTTAAACTCCTCATACAGCCAGCGCACCTTTTTCACAGCGAGCGAATCCTCAGGTGCAGGAGCCCCACACTTTTCCCACAATGCATCCTCGACACGGTAGAACGCCTCCACCGAGGCAGACCACGGATCCTCCCACTCGCCGTCATACAGTACGGCTTTGCCAAGACGCTCCTGGGCGGCCTGCAAGTACCGAGGAATGTGCTTCACACGAACTGCCCCATGCGCCGTGACGAAACCTGGCGAGGTGAGCCACTCCACCTGCTCACGAACATCTTGCACAATCCCCTCCCCATCCGGGAGATTAGCCAGCACCTGCAGACGAGCTTCCACTGCTTGGGCAACGAGTAACGCAATCGCACGCTCACGAGGGGGAACTTTCTCAGCTGCACTCTGGCGCAAAGAAGAGTAACCGTCCAGCGTGCGGGTCGGAGCCCCAGCCTGCACAACAATATCCCGCACTGCGCAAAGGTGACAATCCTCCCGGAGAGACTCCTCACCTCCGGGATAACTCCGCAATGCCATGCGCTGAACCTGGGGAATACCATTAAAGAGTTGACGGCGAGCATGCGGAAGCTCAGCAAGTAACAACGCTATTAGTGCTTTATGCTGCGCCACCTGCGCCGATGTAGCACTCGGATAAGCATGAACATGCCATCCGTCCTTTTTCCGTAGTAATGCAGGATATGCAGTGACGTCACCCTGCGAGATCTGCGGCAGAATATCTCCAATCTCCTCGGTCCATGCAGAAAAAGGACCCTTCTCCACTGTACGGAAGGTCGAGCTAATTGCTTGGGCGCTAGTGCCCTGTTGCCTGCCCTGTAGTTCTTGCACGTTTCGCGCTGTATCAATAGTGCGTCCCCGCTCGTCCACGGCAACAAAGCGTATGCACAAATGCTGAGGCAGCTCCGCAGCAGAGATGACAGAGAGCGGGACAGCCACTCCACGCACCTGATGCAAGGCTTCCTGGAATGCCTGCCGGAAGTCACGTGAGTAATTTTCTACTATGGTTCCCGCCATGGCCTGGGCTGTCTCAGGAAGGGGAATAAACATACGACGATATTCTTTAGGCAATCCCCGCAACAAAGCAAGGATGAGCTCCTCCCGCATCCCCGGCACTAACCATGTGAAGGGTGCGGGGGATACCGCAGGAAGCTGTGCGAGCGGAATAACCACCGAAATTCCGTCTTCCGCAGAACCCGGTTTAAAGGCATACTTCAAAGGGAAGCCTGATAGCTCATCAGGATAGAGACTGCTATCCTCGCCGGCTGAAGTGGCAGCCCTGATGTCTTCTTCTGAGAATTCCAGTGAAGCTCGATCAGCAGCACTGGCTTGGCGCCACCATTGGTCAAACTGCACCTGTGACATGATCTGTTCAGGTACGACCTTGGCAAAGAGCGTCGCTAAAGCCTCTTCGTCGGCCACGCTTCCACGCTGTCGTGCCTTTTCTTCATAGTCCTGTAAACGTTGGATCGTGGCATCATTGACAGCAGTAAAAGGATACTGTCGGTCCCAATCACCCTGGACCAGCCCGTGTAAAAGAAAAAGGTGGCGCGCAAGGTCAGGGTCAATCTTGCGGTACGACACGAGCCGATCGACCACCAGCGGTACTCCCCATAAACTGGTGGTCTCATAGGCCTGCACCTCACCTCGCGAATGCGACCAATGTGGTTCTGAGTAACGGCGGGAGAGTGAGGCGCCAGCGGCTTTTTCCACCCATTCAGGCTCAACGGTTGCTACCGTGCGGGCCCACACGCGAGACGTCTCCACAATCTCATAGGCCATGACGAAGCTGTTCTTCCGCGCGACACCGCTACTCGGGAAAATAGCGAATCGTTTTCCCCGTGTACCCTGGTAGTCTCGCGTTTCGCCGATGCGTGAACCAATATGGCTAAGAAGCCCAGCCAATAGTGCACGATGGATGTCGTCCTCTTGGACCCCGCCTTTCTCCTGATGGGGGACCCACGACCATTTCAAGTCCCGGCATATTTCGCTCAGCTGTTGGACGAGATCGAGCCATTCCCGGTAGCGCATCCAGTGGAGAAACTCCCGTCGGCACAGTTTGCGGAATGCTGAACGAGAGAGTTCGTGCTGCTGCTCACGAAGGTAATCCCAGAGCTGAAGATAAGAAAGAAAATCACTTTGTGGATTGCGGAAACGTGCATGCAGTTGGTCCGCCTCCTGCTGCTGCTCTGTCGGCCGTTCTCGAATATCTTGGAGGGAGAGACCAGCGACAATAAGGAGGACGTCCCCTAGGATGTCACGGCGCTGTGCTTCCACCAGTATTCGGGCAAGACGCGGATCGGTTGGGATGCGCGCCATTGTCCGGCCAGTTGCCGTCAAAGCCATATCGTCGCGTAGTGCACCCAACTCGCGAAGGACCTGGACGCCGTCACGGATAGAACTCAATTCGGGGGGATCAAGGAAGGGGAAGTCCTCCACCGATCCGAACCCAAGGTCAGCCATGCGGAGAATGACGGCAGCCAAATTCGTGCGGAGAATCTCGGGTTCGGTATAAGCCGGACGAGCCTCAAAGTTTTCCTCGGAGTACAGTCTTAACGCAATACCATCTGAAAGGCGCCCGCAGCGCCCCGAACGTTGGCGTGCAGATGCTTGTGATATTTCTTCTATAGGGAGGCGTTGGATTTTCGTCCGATGAGAGTAGCGGGAGATGCGGGCAGTACCAGTATCGACAACATAACGAATCCCCGGCACCGTGAGCGATGTTTCTGCCACATTAGTAGCTAATACAACCCGCTGTATGTCATGGGGTTCGAATACGCGGTGCTGTTCCGCAGCGGAAAGACGCCCGAAAAGTGGCACAATGTCGAGGGCGGGGAAACGCTGCTGACGCAGTGCTTCCTCAGCTTCTCGTATCTCCCGTTCTCCCGGAAAGAACGCTAGAATATCACCGCCTTCTAGAGAGGACTCGGTATAGAGTTCGGTAATGGCGTCCACAAAAACATCGAGGGGATCGTCGTCGTCTTCACCCGGTCGATAGCGGATCTCAACAGGATATGTTCGCCCCGATACCTCAATGATCGGTGCAGGCTCACCCTCCACCGCGAAATGCTCGGCGAAACGTTCCGTCTCAATCGTCGCAGACGTAATGATGACATGCAGGTCGGGGCGCTGAGGCAAAATCTGTTTGAGATATCCCAAGAGGAAGTCGATGTTGAGACTTCGCTCGTGTGCCTCGTCGATAATGATGGTGTCGTAAGCGCGTAGCAGCCGGTCATGGTGGATTTCTGCTAAGAGAATGCCATCCGTCATCACCTTAATGGAAGTGTCTTCCGAGACCGTGTCTGTGAAGCGAACCGAGTAGCCGACTAATCCACCTAGCGGGGAATCGAGTTCGTCAGCGATACGTTCTGCTACTGATCGTGCAGCAATTCGACGAGGCTGTGTATGCCCGATAATGCCACTTGCACCCCAGCCTAGGTCGAGACAGAGCTTGGGAAGCTGCGTCGTTTTACCTGAGCCAGTTTCACCTGCGACTACGACCACTTGGTGATGCAGTAGTGCCTCACGGATATCCTCTAGCCGGGAGGTAATAGGTAACTGATCAGGGTAATCAGGATGGGGAAGGGCCGCACGGCGAAGTTCGAGGCGCAGTTCTGCGCATTCAAGATCATGCTCAATTGCTGCACAGGATTTGAGCGAGCGGACTTTCTGGAGTCGACGGTGCAGCTGGTTGTAGTCCCTCAGCATGACATTCTCTCCAATGCCAAGACGGCTGAGAAGACGATGCCGGTACTGCTGAACGTCTGCAGGAAGCGGAGCAGATGCGGAAGTACGACGCCGATGCTGGGACATAAACTCAGATTACCCGTAGTGAGGGATGCAGGTGAAAGAGCCTGGCAGGAGAGATCGGTAGTTAAGATACTGGTGGCCTCCTGCTTTTGGGGGTAGGAGACCACCAGGTAGGGGATAGCGGATGAGCTCAGACCATGCCACGAGTGTGTACTGGAATGGTCATGAGTTTCTTAACGTACCGTGTAGTTCAGCGTGTAGGGAGTATCCTTCACATTCGATCCTAGGTAGATGCGGTAGACACCTGGCATGACCACGAACTTGTGGATGGTGCTGTTCCAGTAGCTGAGCTGTTGTGGCAGCACTGTAATCGTGATCGTCTTCGACTCGCCCGGCCGCAGATACACCTTCTGGAAGCCGCCGAGTTCCATCGGTGGAACTGGCACACCCTGATTGCGTGGCTTCCCCACGTAGACCTGGGGGACAGTCGCCCCAGGTCGCTTACCCGTATTGGTGACGGTAAACGTTACCTTAATTGGTGCGTTGGCGGC
The DNA here is from genome assembly GCF_001293125.1 of Lawsonella clevelandensis. NCBI lineage: Bacteria > Bacillati > Actinomycetota > Actinomycetes > Mycobacteriales > Lawsonellaceae > Lawsonella > Lawsonella clevelandensis. The sequence continues at coordinate 176,880 of NZ_CP009312.1, read as the reverse complement.
ACCGGAGGTTGTCTGCAGGCGTGGTGCCGAATATGCGAACGTGGTGTAGGAGAGACCGTAGCCGAAGGGGAATAGTGGTACTTGGTTGTGGGCCTGGTACCAGCGGTATCCAACATAGATTCCTTCACTATAGGTGGGGGTGAGACCAAGCGGACCGCCCGGGAACTGTGCGAGGGTGTGTGCAGGCCACTGGCCGTCGGTCGTGGGGAATGTCTGCGGAAGGTGGCCAGAGGGGTTCACATCACCGTAAAGGAGTGCGGTGGTGGCTTTGCCACCTGCTTGCCCGGGCTGCCACATATTCAATACTGCGGCGACTTTCGGTAGCCACGGCATGGCAATGGGACCTCCGGTATTAAGAACGACAATTGTGTTCTTGTTGGCAGCAGCGACTTTTTCGATCAGCGCGGTCTGCTCAGGCAAAAGGTTGATGGTGGTGCGATCCTTCGCTTCCATGGTGAGGTTGGTGACGAAGACGATGGCCACGTCGGCCTTCTTTGCTTTCTGCGCAGCGCTGAGGAGGTTAAGACCAGAGGAGAAGGTAACCTTTGCGCCACGTGAGCGCTTCGTAATCTCGCCGAGAGCTGTGTCTGTTTCAGTAGCGGAAACGTTAGAGGAACCACCGCCGCCAACGGCTACCTTGGCAGGCTCACCGAAGATGGCAATGTGTCGGGCAGTGCTCGTCTTCAACGGCAAGGCACCATTCTTGTTCTTCAACAGAACGGCACCTTGTTCCGCGATCTTCTGTGCCGCAGCATTACCGCGTGCCACGTTGACAGGATGAATCTTCTTCGTGCGGTCGAAGAGGCCGAAGCGGAACATAACGGTGAGCGTCTCCTTGACGCGTGCATCGATGTCCTTCTCGCTCAGTCGACCTTGCTTGATAGCGAGTCGTACGGTGGGTTCGAATGACGTGAAGGTCTGTGGCATCTCGACGTTAAGACCATTCTTGAAGTCTTCGGTAGACCACGATGCGGGGAAGTCTGTGACGACATAGCCGTCAAAGCCCCAGGCATGACGCAGGTATTTGGTGAGCGTGTAGTAGTTGGAGCATCCGTGTGTACCATTGAGGGCGTTGTAGGCGCACATTACAGAGCCAGGATCGGCTTGCTTGACGGCCATCTCGAACGGCTTCATGTAGATTTCGTGCAGAGCTCGTTCGGGAACCCGAGAATTGCCAATATTGCGAGCAGTCTCCTGGTTGTTCACCACGAAGTGTTTGAGCGTGGCGATAACGCCAGCAGACTGGATGCCTTTCACATTGGCAGTGGCCATCGTGCCGGACAGGTAGGGGTCTTCGCCGTAGTATTCAAAGCCACGGCCGCCAAGCGGGTTACGAGCGATATTGAACCCGGGTCCATAGAGCTGATCGGTGCCGAGTGCGCGGGCTTCTTCGCCAGCTACTCGACCTTCGAGCTGTGCAATCGCGGGATCCCATGAGGCGGCGTAGGCGAGTGGGGCCGGGAACTTCGTTGCAGGGTCGGCGCCATTGCGGACGCCGGCGGGGCCATCGGATTGGACAAACTCAGGAATGCCGAGTTCAGGGATGGGAGGAATGTAGCCGATGGCCGGGGTGTGCGGGCCGGAAAGCTTGGTTCCGGAGAGCATATGAATCTTTTGGGAGAGATTCATTGTCGAGACCAGCTTGGCAGCGCGCTGTTCTGGGCTGAGAGAGGTGTTCATCCAAGGCCGAGCCGGGGTAGCACCAGCGCTACCCATAAGAGCAGGGGTAAGGGCAACGACTGCGGCAATGCCTAGCGTAAAGAGTCCTCGCGCAGTGTTTTTCTGTGGTGTAGACATAGGGATAACACGTCCTTACAGTGAATCATTGGTCACCTTTAAAGTTATTCCCTTTGGGACGTAACGGTAGGTAATCGTGACGATGATTTACGCTCTTCCGCACTATAAGCAACAGCCGGTGGCTACTTTGAAACAAGCAGTCACCGGCTGTTAATTGAGCTGATGTGAGGACACATCCGAATTAGACCTATCCCGAGGGGGTATTAGCTAACTCGGAAGGTGTTACCGCACTGTGTATGTGAGATAAAGCGGGGTGTTGTCGACGTTCTGGCCAATGTAGATCTTGTAGACGCCGGGCTTCACGACAAACTTGTTCAGTTGGTCATTCCACACGGAGAGCTGCAGCGGATCAATAGTGACAGTAACGGTCTTGGACTCGCCCGGCTTCAGGTGCACCATTTGGTAGGCGCCAAGTTCCTTCACCGGAACCGGTAGACCCGCCTGGGGCTTGCCAACATAGATCTGTGCGGCAGAAGAGCCAGCACGCTTGCCTGTGTTGGTGACAGTGAAGCTCACCTTAATAGGTGTGTTCTTTCCACCTGAAGTAGCAATGAGGCGCGGTGCAGAGTACTTGAAGGTGGTGTAAGAGAGGCCGTATCCGAAGGGGAAGAGCGGACGCAGGTTCTGCTTCTGGTACCAGCGGTAGCCGATCCAGATACCTTCGGTGTAGTTGACGTTCATGCCGAGACCATCACCGGGGAATTGGCTGAAGGTGTTAGCGGGCCACTGACCGTCAGCTGCCGGGAAGGTCTGCGGAAGGCGGCCGGACGGGTTGACGTCGCCGAAGAGCAGGGAAGCAACTGCAGCACCACCGGCTTCACCGGGCTCCCACATGTTGAGGACACCTTCCACCTTGTTGAGCCACGGCATAGCGACCGGGTAGCCGGTGTAGATTACGACGATGGTGCGCTTGTTGACCTTGGAGACTGCATCGATGAGGTCCTGGTCAGAACGGCTCAGCTCAATAGTTTCGTTGTCAAAGGCCTCTGCAGAGGACTGTGCAACGAAGACGAGGGCGGTATCAGCCTTCTTGGCGCTGGCGACAGCGCCGGCGGTGTCATCGGAGGCGTTGTAGGTGACTTTCGAGCCCTTTGCCCGCTTGGTGATTTCTGCTAGTGCGTTGTCCTGACGGATAGCTTTGGTAGCAGAGGAACCGAACTGGTCAGCGAAGGCGCGAATGGGATCGCCTGTGACAGCTTTGGTGTCCTTAGCCGGGTTGCCGATGACTGCAATGGTCTTGCTGGAGGCAGTAGAAAGTGGCAGCGCGTTGTTCTTGTTCTTTAGCAGAACAGCGCCCTTCTGGGCAATTTTCTTGGCTGCCTGGTAACCGCGTTCGACGTTAATGGGGCGAACCTTGTGATCCCGGTCGAAGAGGCCGAAGCGGAACATGACGGTAAGGGTTTCCCGCACACGATCATCGACGTCTTTTTCAGTCATCTTGCCAGCAGCGATAGCGGCACGGATGAAGGGTTCACGAGTCATGCCGTTGAAGGGCATCTCAACGTTTAGACCGTTCTTGAGGTCCGTCGGGGACCAGGAGGCTGGGTGGTCGGTGCCAACGTAACCCTTGAATCCCATACGGTGGCGCAGTGATGTCATCAGGGTGTAGTAGTTGCCACATCCATGGACACCATTGATCTGGTTATAGGAGCACATCACGCCGCCGGGATTCGACTCTGCAATCGCAATCTGGAACGGCTTCATGTACATCTCATTGAGGGCGCGCTCAGGCACGTTAGAGGAGCCGAAGTTGCGGAGCATCTCCTGGTTATTGGCAACATAGTGCTTGAGGGTAGCAATGACCTTGTTGGACTGAATGCCCTTAACGTTGGCGGCAGCCATCATGCCAGACAGATAGGGGTCTTCGCCGTAGTATTCAAAGCCACGGCCACCCAGCGGGTTACGGGCCAGGTTAAAACCAGGGCCATAGAGCTGGTCGGTACCGAGAGCGCGGGCTTCCTCACCAGCTACGCGTCCCTGTAGGTAGGGGATGGACGGATCCCAGGATGCAGCGTAGGCGATGGGGGAGGGGAACTTGGATGCAAGGTCGTCACCATTACGGACACCAGCGGGACCATCGGATTGGACGAACTGTGGTACTCCCAGTTCGGGGATTGGGGGAATCCAACCGATGCCGGGGATGGCCTTATCTCCCTTGAAGATTTTCTGGCCGTGTGTCATATGAACTTTTTGGGAGAACGTCATGGCCTTGAGAAGTTTGTCGGCACGTTGCTCGGGAGTGAGTGCGGTGTTCATCCACGGGCGGACTGGGGTGGCATTAGCGCTTCCCATGAGGGCCGGGGTGAATGCCAAGGCGGCGGCGATACCCGCTACAGAGAGGGATCGTAGCGTTTTCGTCCAAGATGCGGTCATATTGTTGCACGTCCTGTTAGGTAGATCGATCAAGTCAGCTTCTAATTTACCGATTGTGTTTTTTCAATTTGGGAGAATTGTTGTTTATTGCCTAGTAGCGCGCAGGAGTCAAGCGGACTGCCCAAATACATCTGATGTCCCTCCCCAAAAAGAGGAGGGACATCAGCAAAAAACTATTTAGCGAGAGAAACAGGTCTACCGCACCGTGTATGTGAGATAAAGCGGGGTGTTGTCGACGTTCTGGCCAATGTAGATCTTGTAGACGCCGGACTTCACCAAGAATTTCTGCAGTTTGGAATTCCACACAGAGAGCTGCAGCGGATCAATGGTGACAGTAACCGTCTTCGATTCGCCCGGCTGCAGGTACACCTTGGTGAAAGCACCCAGCTCTTTCTGGGGAACCGCTAGCCCTGATTTTGGCTTCCCCACGTAGACCTGTGCAGCACTAGCACCTGTCCGCTTACCGGTATTAGTGATCGTGAATGTCACCTTGACTGGTGCAGACTTACTGCCGGAGGTGGCAGCAAGGCGCGGTGCAGAGTACGCGAAGGTGGTGTAGGAGAGGCCGTATCCGAAGGGGAAGAGGGGGCGCTTATTCTGCTGCTGGTACCAGCGGTAACCCACCCAGATCCCCTCGCTGTAGTTAACGTCTGTGCCAATCCAGTCACCCGGGAACTGGGTCATCGTGTTGGCGGGCCACTGACCGTCAGTGGCAGGGAAGGTCTGCGGCAGGCGACCAGACGGATTGACGTCGCCATAGAGCAGCGCAGCGGTTGCTGATCCACCGGCTGCGCCCGGCTGCCACATATCGAGAACACCAGCAACATCGTTGATCCAAGGCATGGCGATGGGGTTACCAGAGTTAATGATGACAATCGTCTTCTTATTGGCTGCAGCTACCGTCTTAATGAGGTTCTCGTCTGCTGGCTTGAGGTTCAGCGTGACGTTGTCAAAGAGCTCAGTGCTAATCTTCTCGACGAAAACCAGCGCAACGTCGGCATCTTTGGCATTATTAGCTGCACCGAGTGGGTCGAGTGAACCGTTGAAGGTTACTTTTGCTCCCTGAGAACGTTTGGTGATCTCGTCGAGCGCGTTGTCACGCTTCTTTGAGATGACGTTGGAAGACCCGCCACCTCCCAAAGCGAGACGGGCAGAGTCACCAATAACGGCAATCTTACGGGTCGTCTTGGGGTTCAGAGGCAGAGCATTGTTCTTGTTCTTCAGTAGGACAGCACCGTTCTCAGCGATCTTCTGTGCTGCTTGGTAACCACGTTCGACATTAATCGGGCGGATATCCTTCTTTTTGTCGAACAGACCGAAGCGGAACATCACGGTGAGGGTTTCCTTGACACGCGTATCAAGGTCTTTCATAGTGATGTCACCGCGATCCAGAGCAGCCTTTACGAGTGGCAGAGAAGTGCGGAAGGTACCCGGCATTTCAATGTTGAGACCATTCTTCAGGTCGGTGACATCCCAGGATGCTGGGTAGTCGGTAACAACGAGTCCGGTGAATCCCATACGGTCACGAAGATTGGTAACAAGGTTGTAGTAGCTGGAGCACCCGTGTTCATGGTTGATGGCGTTATAGGAGCACATGACGGCGCCGGGCTGAGAATACTTGATAGCAATCTCGAATGGCTTCATGTAAATCTCGTGGAGAGCGCGATCCGGAACGTTAGAAGAACCCAGCATACGGTTAGTTTCCTGGTTGTTCGCTACATAGTGCTTGAGGGTAGCGACGGTCCCTGTCGATTGTATAGCTCGGACATTGGCGGCGGCCATGATGCCAGAAAGATACGGATCCTCACCGTAGTATTCGAATGTACGGCCAGCCAGCGGGTTCCGGGCGATATTAAAGCCAGGTCCGTAGAGTAGGTCGGTGCCAAGATCTTGTGCTTCCTCACCAGCAATGCGACCTTCCAAGGCCGCAATGCTGCGATCCCACGATGCTGCGTAGGCGATAGGGGAGGGGAATTTGGTAGCGGGATCGGTGCCATTGCGAACACCCGCAGGACCATCTGAGTGGACAAAGTCCGGAATTCCGAGTTCAGGAATGCCTTTCACGGTGCCAACGGACGGGATCGGACCTTTGCTCGTCAACACACCGTGCACGAGGGTAACTTTTTGCTCGAGGTTCATCACCTTTAACAGCTTTTTAGCACGTTGTTCGGGGGTAAGAGCGGTGTTCATCCAAGGGCGAGCGGATGTAGCGGCAGCGCTTCCGGTGAGTGCTGGGGTGAGCGCTACTGCCACTGCTGCACCCAGGGTGATGAGGTTCTTCGTCATCTTCCGAGTTTGGTTTGTCATGCGGGGACTTCCTGCTAGAGAGCGAGTGAGAACATGTGGTCATATGACCGATTCTCAGGGGATGCTATTAATTTAACGATTCAGAGAGAGTTTTGTGCACCACTTGCCACGTGTTGATAGATGCGAGACGAGAGTGCCAAAATCGCACCAAGAAATACTGATTGACATAGGGATACTGTTTACTTATAGCGGAAAAGAAGTGGCAAAAAATGGCAAGAAGAAGGATCCCTTACTGATTGTAAGGGATCCTTCTTCTGTTGTCTTAGTGGGTTTTAACCGAAGGCGACGACCTACTTGAAGACGGAGGAAACAACGTCTAGCTTGTTGATGGTGGGATCGTTCTTCTTCCAGTCGCAGCCGCAGGGGCCAGCAGTCTGCAGAGCATCGAGGACGCGCAGAACCTCTTCCACCGAACGGCCGACAGAGTCGGGAGTTGCGGAGACGTACTGAATCTTGTTCTCGGGGTTAACGATGAAGGTCACGCGGTCGGCAACGCCATCAGCGTTTTCCACACCGGTGGCCTGGACAAGCTCGTGCTTGATATCAGCAAGCATGGGGAAGGGGATCTCGAGCAGCTTGTCGTTGGTGGCACGCCACTGGAAGTGGGAGTATTCGGAGTCGATAGAAACACCGAGTACCTGGCAGTCGCGATCGAAGAACTCATCATTGAGGTCACCGAACGCCTTGATCTCAGTCGGGCAGACGAAGGTGAAGTCCTTCGGGTAGAAGAAGATGACGCGCCACTTGTCATTGTAGCTGTTGTTGTCGATAGTCTCGAAGTAGTCCTCGGGATTGTCGGCGTCAATATCGTGCAGGTTTCCACCCTTAAGTGCGGTCAGGGAGAACTCGGGGAATTCGTCATCAATAGTAAGCAGAGCCATCTTGTACTCCTTCTGGTGAATACCAATACATTCGTCACCATGTTCTGGTGATTCCTCTTGGCTTTTATCTTTCATGCTTGAAATTAAAAAGTCAAGACTTTTGGAGTGTATTATAATAATCATTATGGCTAATCAATCATATCAACCGACTATCGCGCACCTGAGAGCCTTTGTTGCTGTCGCGCACCACCGTCACTTTGGTGCTGCAGCGCACAGTCTCGGAGTCTCACAACCGTCACTGTCGCAGTCCCTTGCAACCTTGGAAGAAGGCATCCACCGCACCTTGATTGAGCGATCGACGCGACGTGTCATCGTCACGCAAGAAGGTGAGTCACTCCTCCCGTATGCAGAGGCTGTTATCGCTGCAGCCGATCATTTCCGATCTGCGGCACAGGGCCTCGGACACGGTCTGGAAGGTGATCTTTCCATCGGTCTTATTCCTACCGCGGCACCTTACATTTTGCCCCAGATTCTGGGTCTTACAGCCCAGCATTACCCAAATCTTTCGGTAACAGTAATCGAAGACCAGACGGCACGCTTGCTGGAAAGCTTGCGGGCTGGCCGTATCGACGTGGCATTGTTGGCGCTTCCTCTGGGAGAGACGGGCTTCAACTCGATTACTCTTTACCAAGAGGACTTCGTGCTAGCTGTTCCCAAGGGGCACCCCCTCGAAGGTCGTAAAGATCTCCCGACAAGTGTGCTGCGTGAGGTGCCTCTCCTGCTTCTTGACGAGGGACATTGTTTGCGTGATCAGACAATTGATCTCTGTCATTCTGTGGGGGCTATAGTGGGCAAATCTAATACGCGCGCTGCCTCTCTTCCCACTATTTTGCAGTGTGTCTCCGCAGGAATGGGTGCCACGCTGATCCCTGCTTCTGCGATTCCTGTGGAGGGCTATATGAAGGGAATCGCAATCGCACGATTTGCAGACCCGGTACCGGGTCGAAAGATGGGCCTTGTCTATCGCTCGTCATCGACTCGTGGGGGAGACTGGGACTCACTCGCACGCACTATCGGGGAAGCATTCGCGAATACAGTCGGAACGACGCACGAGAAGGTCGCTCGCAGCCGGTAAATCTCTAGGCCATTGATTGACACAATGCCATGAAAGATGGGGTGGGCGGATCATCTGATCCGCCCACCCCATATCTGTTAGGTGAGGAAAGAGCTCAGCTAACTATTTGCGGCCAGTGAACTCATTCATGCCGTCATTAATGCCAAGGAAGTTTGCCATAGCGTCAAACCAATGTGTAGGAAGAACACGCATCAGCGAGGTGTACTTCACCAGCGGCGGCATAAAGACTTCCTGCTGTCCAGACTCAATGCAGGCAATGATCTTGTCGGATACCTCTTGCGGCTTGAGAATGGGCAGCAGCAGCGGGATACGTGTCTTCACACCATCGAACATGCCGGTGGAGATGTAGTAGGGGCAGACAGTGAGGGTCTTCACGGCGGACTTGTTTTTCGCCAATTCATTGCGGAGTGACTCCATGAAACCTCGTGCACCCCACTTGGATGCTGCATAATCAGTCATCAGAGCAGGTCCGATAGTTCCTGCGGCAGAGCTCAGCGTAATGATATGGCCGTGGTCGCGGGCAACCATACCGGGAAGGAACTCGCGGGTGACGTAGAACAGGCCGTTGAGATTGATGCCGAGAGTACGGTCAATCGCTTCGTCGGAGAGTTCAAGCAGAGGAGCACCGGATACCACACCAGCGGAGTGTACGAGAATATCGACCTGGCCGAATTCATCGAGCACTTGCTTTGCCGCAGCCTTCACGGCCTCACGGTTAGAAACGTCCACTTGGTAGCCTTTAGCAGTGCACCGCATCTGCTGCAGACGGGCAACAGTGTCATCAATACGGTGCTGGGTAAAGCCCCAAATAATGACGGCCTTTGCACCACGACGAGCGCACTCTTCCGCCATTAAACGACCAACACCGTTAGATCCGCCAGTAATAAGGACGACGTGTCCGGCAATGGCAGTGCCGTCATTCATCGTTACTTTCTTCATGAGGTTCTTCACGACGTTCTTAATCATGGTGGGTCCACCATTCTTTACCAGGGGCAGAACGTCCTTGATCACCTGCATTGGTACGTGTCCCATACTGAGCCCTTTCGACAGTGATTATCGTTACCGTTTTCCACTAAATGCGCGAAGTAGAGAGGAGTTTTCTCCTTCTGGAAACGATTGTAACGAGCGAAAGGCGTGTAGGATGAAACCCCCAGACATGACTTAGCGCACACTTGCGAAACAACCTGCAGAGTTTTACACGCCAACTAAATAGCCCCGTAGAAACGATTAAGAAAAGCGGCTGAAAGACACCATTGTGGTGGTTCGTGGCAAGCAGTAGCATCGTCCTCGGATAAAACCGTTGTGCAGGTAGAACCCTACCAACTCTTCCCTGCATTCCAGCGTCAGCAGAAGGTCCTTTCGGGGAGGTTGGTGGAGGAGCTGTGCGGCGACACCGAAGCCGCGGAAAGCTGGTGCTACCGCCAGGCTGGAGAGGTAACATTGTTCCTCAAACCCGCGTGCATTTTTTGAAAGAAAAGCTTCAAAGTAGTAGCGCCAAAAGTGTTTTCCCAATGTACGCCACATGATTGGTAGCGTCACAACAGACTTTGTGACCATCCTGCCGAAGTGACGGCATTGTGTGAGGAACGCTCCACCTGCGGATGCATGCTTCCCCGCAGGTGCGCCCTCCACCTCCCAAATGGCAGCGCCGGCAACGCACTCAGGGGTCGTATGCATATCCGTGGAGCTGGCCTCTGTAGCTGTTACCGCCACCATCAGAGTGCCAGCTGCGTATGCATCTTCAGCCCAAAGTTGAATGAGCGGGAGAGCACTTTTAGCCCGATCCTGAGAATGTGGAAACAGCCAGATGAGATAGGGCTCGACCGGCCCAAAGGAGTCGGCAATGATGTTTGCTGCGGTCGCTACCTCTTCATGACGAGCTGGACGAATGCGGAATACTGGAGTGATGTGAGAACTCATTAATGCGTTAAATCCTTAATCTCGAGGGACTGAAAGTGTACTTCTCCGTGTTCATCGGACAGAGTGCTATCGACGACTGCATCGATGACCCACGAATGGTCCCCTTCCGGATCGCAGATGGTTTGGCGAACGTCCCATGTTGCTCTATCTGGGGAAGGAGTGATGGTGATGAAACGAGCACTACGGGCGTCGCTATCGGTCATGATGTCGTCGTATTCGGCCCAGTAGTCTTCCGTTTCCTGGTACCAGTCGGGATACTCCAGTGAGATCCTTTCATCGAGTTGGGTAAGAGTTTTCGTGTCATCAAGAGCGAGTAGAGAAACATGTCGGAACATAACAGTGCGGATGAGGCGTTCGAACAAGTAGCGGTTCTCGGTGAGGAGTGGTGGGGGAGCGGTAGCATTGCGTTCTTCCTCGGTGGGCACTCGACCGGCCTGTAGAGCTTCCCATTCTGCGAGCAGTGAATTGTCAATTTGGTCCACGAGCGCCCGTAGCCAGTCGAGAATGTCGCGCAGCTCGTCGGTGAGTGCATCGTGCGGAAGCAACCGTCGGAGTGTGTTATAGCAATCGGTAAGGTACCTCAAAACAGTTCCCTCGGCATGGGAAATACCGTACGTGGCAATGAGATCGCCAAAAGTCATCCCATTCTCCACCATCTCTCGGACAACTGATTTGGGGCTAAGATCCCATTGCTGCGCCCAGGGGTGCTCCTCTCGGTAGTTCTCCAACGCAATGGAAAGCTCTTCCGCAAGCGGCTGTGGCCAGGTTATCTCATCAAGCTCGGCCATCATTTCCTGGTAGCTCACTCCGTCTTCTCTAAGTAGCTGAGCACGGGCATGACGGAGCTTCTTTTGTTGTGCGTAGAGAACCGGATAGGGACTTTCGAGAATTGCCTCGACAATGGAGAGTACCTGTAGCGGGTAGTCGGCTGCATCGGCATCGAGAATGCTCAGATAGGCTAAGGCAAACGGGGATAGCGGCTGATTGAGTGCCAATTCATGGGGGAGATCACCACGAATGTGAACCCATCGTCCATCCGCATAGGGCTCGTCTTGGTGTGTCACCACACCAGACTTTTCTAGACCGCGGAAGAGAGCAAATGCCTCGAGAGCAAGTTTCCGCTGTTGTGCTCGGCTGACATAACTATGTGTGATGAGATGCCGGACAGCTGAGAATAAACTCCCCGGCCGCTCAATGAGTTGAAGTAGCATACTCGCCGTCATCTGCATGCGAGGAACCAAGGTTTCTGCAGGGGAAGAGGTGAGTTTTTCGAAAGTCGTCTCATTCCAGCTAACGACGCCCGGTTCTTTCTTCTTCTTTTTCGGCTTTTGGCCTTTCCGAGTAGCTCGCAGCGCGTCAATTTCTTCAACCGGAGCCTGTACGATAACGAGGCCTTCAGTGTCGAACCCAGCCCGTCCCGCCCGACCGGAAATTTGTTGAAACTCGCGGACTTTGACAATGCGCTGACGATGACCATCAAACTTGGCCAAACCGCTGAACACAACAGTGTGGATGGGCACGTTGATGCCCACTCCCAATGTATCTGTTCCACAAATGACAGTGAGCAGGCCTTGTTGGGCAAGCCGTTCGACGAGCCGCCGATACTTAGGGAGCATCCCCGCATGATGGACACCCACGCCGTGCAGCAGCAGCGTACGCAGCGAAATTCCGAAACTAGTAGAGAATCGGAACCCACGTAGTGCTTCCGCAATGCGGGCACGTTGCTCCTTTGGGATAAGGGCAGTAGCTTTCAGCTGGTTGGCATAGCCGATCGCATCTCGTTGGGTAAAGAACACGATGTAGAGGGAACCTAAACCCTCGTTCACAAGAGACAGGACAGACTCATTGAGTGGAGAGCGCGAGTACCGATAGGTAAGGGGCACTGGTCTCTCCGCACCAGTAACCTCCGTGACAACCCGGCCTGAACGCTCGTACAGTCCGTCTTTCCACAGTGTCGTGTCACCGAGTGTGGCAGAGAGCAAAACAAATTGAGTATGGGGGAGTTCGATGAGTGGTACTTGCCATGCCCAGCCGCGATCTGGGTCTGCCACAAAATGGAATTCGTCCATGATTACAAGCCCGGCCTCACACTTTTCGCCTTCGCGGAGGGCTTTATTCGCCAGGATCTCGGCAGTTGCACACACAATAGGTGCGGAAGGATTGACGGTGGCGTCTCCAGTCATCATCCCAACGTTTTCGGATCCAAAGACCTCGCACAGTGCGAAAAATTTCTCATTGACGAGCGCCTTAATCGGTGCAGTATAGAAGCTGACCTGATCATGCGTCATCGCCCACCAGTGAGCAAAGATGGCTACTAGGCTCTTCCCCGATCCAGTAGGGGTCGAAAGGATAAGGTGATCGCCAGCACTGATGGTGAGAAAAGCTTCAGCTTGAGCAGGGTAGGGGTCGATGCCAGAATCGGCAAGATAGCGTTCAAAACAGTCAACGACGGACGTATCCAGCAGTGATACAGGGCAATCTATAAGTTCGGGAAGATAGTTGGACAGAGTCGGGGTCGAAGAATCCACGGGCTATGCGTCGCCTTCTTCCGCAGGTGGATCCTGCCGGGTATCAACTTGGGAAAGGAACTTCTCCAGCTCTGCGCCCAACTTTTCGGAGTTCATAAGGTCTTCGGCGAACACCTTGAGGTCCGCCTCCTCCGTCTTTTTCCGCTCATGCTCCTCTTTGAAAGAGTCATAGGTTTGTTCCATCGTGCGGACGACAGTGACCAGTTCTGGGTTATCGTCTATCTGCTCATTGACTTCTGTAAGAAGGTCGTCGGCGTCCTTCTCGATAGCCCCAGTGGGAATGGTAAGCTGGCAGAAAGACTGAAGAGCATGCAGAAGCTGGACAGCTGCAGGGGAATAGTGCGACTGAGCAAGGTAGTTAGGAACCTGTGCGGTGAAGCCATCCATACGGAAGTGTTCCTCTTGCAAGATATAATCGAGGTAGGCATCAAAGCTAGCGGGGAAACGCATAGAGCCTTCCCAATTCGTGATTCCCTCTCCCTCGAAGTGTTGTGAGCCATGGTGCAAACAGGGGACATGGCGAGTGTGCGGAACGCCCATTGTGGCGGCAAAGATTCCGACAGTTTCTTTCACTCCATAAGACGCCAGTAAACCGAGAATCTCACGAGAAAGCTGTCCCCAGTGCAAGTCCGGTTCGGTGCCTTCCAGGAGGAAAAAGGGATGGCCGTTGTTGTCGTAGAGGAGCCACAATTTGATGTCGTGGGGATGGAAAGCTTCCAGTTTTCCGTCACGCATGAGCATTGCCGGGCGCCGATTGGTGTATTCGATAACAGCATCAGCAGTGAAGTTCGCCACCAGCTCCTTCTCAAGCGAACCTAGCAGATGCTGAGTGGTGATAAATACGGTATTGCCGGCATCGACAAAACCAGTAAGTCCGTGTACAAACGGGACGCTATCGACACCATCGGGAAGTGTCGGACGTGGGAACTGCGGTCGATGAAGAGAATCGGGCATATCGTCTCCTCCTTCCTAGTCGAGTAGCGGGTCCCAGTGACGAGACTCGCGCAGCGCACAGCAATCTGCAGTACGCTGCTGGGAAGCTGTCTCAAGAAGCGCTCTTTCTTACGAGCATACTTGTTTGGAATCCCGGTGGGGACACACTCTTGTCAACATACGCCGCTCCGTCGACATTCCCAATCCGCAGCTAACCCGTGCATAAGGAGCACCTCTCAGGTAAATTAGGAATCATGAAGATTCGGCACACACGGGTAACCCGTGCTGCTCTCGCTCTTTCAACCGTACTGTCGCTATCTCTCGTTTCCGGATGTGGATCAGAGGACACACAGGCGGAGAAGCCTGCAGCACGCGGGGCAACGACGGAACGTCCCGGCGGTGCAGCGGAGCCCTCTCAGGCACGTTCTGGTCGGACTGGAACAAATGGCCGGGATGGATCTCGGCAGAGCGGCGTCAAAGTGCCGGAGCATAAGAAACCCCGGGTTGATTGGGCCGAGTTTCTACGCGATCCTGCAAACTACCTGCTCGGTGGAACTGAGTTTCCCGGTGGATATTCGGCGCGCACACTGAGTCTGTCAGAACGCGGTAAAGCAATCCAGGATGTTGGCAGGGCTGGTGTTAGCGTCGAGAACTTCCCTAATTCGTGTAATGGGGCGGCGGGGCGCATTGGGTCCGCAAATGACCAGATTGCTATGCAAATGGCGTCAAAGCAGAATCATTCGCTGACGCTCGTCGTAATTAATAACTCTGATCCCACTACTGCGGTATCTGCATGGGCCGACAAAAACGACCAATGCCCAACATTCCTCTCGCAGGAAAACGGGGTGACCTCGACAGTCTATGTTGAGAAAACAGAAGCGCCAGAAATTGCTGGCTCGCAGGCAGTGGGCTATCTGATTACGACAAAGACCACGAATCTGCGCGGTAGTACGACGCAAGAACAGCTTCTCTATGCAATCCCCATGGGGGAGGTTGTTGTCGAGGTAATGGGAATGAATTTTGGTGGTCCCGTTAATCGTGGAGAAGTAGATGACGTCCTGCAACAGGCCGTAAAGAAAAGTACGGAAGTCGAGCGGAAAGCCACTGAAGCAACCCAAAGAGACGCCAAAAAATCCGCTAGCAATAGTAGTTCCCCTACCACCCAGAAGCCGAGATCGACTCAGTCTCCCCGAACGACTACTGCCAGGCCCTCAAAACATCACTCAACAGACGAATAACCTGCACCGCAGAGCCCTCTAAAATCCGTTGCTTGCCCAGCGAGCAACGGATTTTGTATTGTCCACACCTTTTCGTGACTGTGGACTAGTCCGTGATGACGCTAGGAGCTGACGGCTTTACGTACCTCGCCTTTGCGACAGTGTCAGTATGCATTACACCATTTCTTCACCTGGGCACCTCATCGCGCAGCTACCGCACTTCTTCGGATTCGATGTCTGTGACTCACTTGTCGTTATGACCACTTCCGGCGTCACTCATGCGCTCGGACCGCTTCTGCGTGTCGACATTCCGAAACCGGGTAAGACAACGGAGACACGACGGACAGTAACAGCCGCACTGCGGCGTCTTGCCGACCGAGAATTCGGAGAGCTTGTCATCATCCTAGTTAGCTCAGACTGGACAGCGCAGGGGGCCGCCCAAGCAGATGCTATAGATGAAGTCTGTGAAGAGGTAGCCTATTCTGTTGGGTTCATCATTAAGGATTTCTATATGGCCCGCCATTGTCATCCGGGGGGATACTGGGTCTCTCTCTACACAGGAGATAAGGGTCCAATTCCAACTGTCATCCCCATCGAAACAGTTTCTACCGGCTGCATCGGTGCGGCAGTGCTGCCACAGCAACAGCGAGAAATGACCACTGGTGGGGCATCAACAGCAGTCAACAGCATCAAATCGGGACCGGATTCAACTACTTCTCCTGAACGCCAGAAGAAGCATTCTTCCGCGGGACTACCATCGCTGATGTCCCGTGAAGAGACACAAGAGTGGGTCGCTGCGCGAACTACGGATCTCTCCCATCTCGCTGAATGGGAAGTACGGGCGGAAAGCCTGGCCCTTCGTTCCGTCCCCTCGGGAAAAGAATTGCGTCAGATTCTGCAGACAACCCCTACACATTCCGTACAGGCCCCATCCGCAGTCGTCATGCGCCAGTTTTTTCTCCGTAGTATAGAGTCTTGCCAAGGAGCTGATGGTCTCATCGCACTGCTGGCCGACCGTGATGCGGATCAGTGGGCAGAGTGGATGTGGGAGCTTATCCCCAGCGTCGATCTCGCTATGCGGTCCTACCTGCTCTTGACACTGGCATTTTGGTACTACATCCATGGCGACGGCTTTCGGGCACACACTATGCTTGACCAAGCAGCAACCATCGACCCACAGTGTGTTGAAATTCGGTCATTGCAGCAGCTGCTGGCCATGTGCATTGAGCCCAAGGCACTACGAAAAGTTGTCGACGAAATTGCCGAATCCCTCTGGGAGGAAGGCGCCTAGCGAGCCTTGTGCGCTGCGAAAGCGCGGTCACCAAGCTGACGAGTAAACTCCCATGCGTCGCTGACGATTTCGGTGATATCAGTGTGCTGCGGATTCCAGCCCAGTTCCTGCTTAGCCTTTTCGGAGGAAGCAACCAGGACTGCAGGGTCGCCCGCACGGCGTTCCGCTACCTCGGCAGGAATTGGGTGCCCAGTGACCTGCCGGCAGGCCTCGACGACTTCCTTGACGGAGAAGCCTTCACCCGATCCAAGGTTGAAGATCGAATGACGGCCTTCTGGAGACTTCTCCAGTGCAAGAATATGTGCATCTGCCAGGTCCAAGACGTGGATGTAGTCCCTGATACAGGTGCCGTCGGAGGTAGGCCAGTCATCGCCGAATATGTAAATCTTCTCGCGGTAGCCCATGGCGACTTCAAGTACGAGAGGAACGATATGGGTCTCGACCTTCCGATTCTCACCAGCTCCAAGGTAGGCACCTGCCACGTTGAAGTAGCGTAGCGAGGTGGCAGTCAGACCATAGGCGTTGCAGTAGGAGGTAATCGCCATATCCATGGAAAGCTTGGTGGCCCCATATGGATTCGTGGGGTGGGTAGGCATGTCTTCGGTAATGGGAACCTCATCAGGCTCGCCGTAGGTAGCTGCGGTCGAGGAAAAAACCAACCGAGGAACGCCGTTGTCACGGATAGCGTCGAGGAGGGCCAGGGTGGTAACAACGTTGCCTTGCCAGTACTGGTCCGGTACTTCACAAGATTCCCCGACCAGAGAGCGAGCAGCGAAATGCAAAACACCGTCGTACGACTCCGCAGATAGCACCTCGTGTGCAACATCCTTGATGTCGCCTTCAAGGAAGCGAGTTCCCGCAGGTACTGCTTCCCTGGTACCGGTCGACAAGTTGTCGACAATAGTGACGTCGTGACCACGTTCCACCAGAACGGTAGCAACGCAGCTACCAACGTATCCGGCGCCGCCGGTAACCAGGAGTTTCATGTATTACCTCTTCACAGGCTCAATATAAAAGGCGTGTGCCATGTCATTAGGAATGGTAATCCACTCTCCGCCCAATGAGCACAGTCGAATGACACCATCTTTCTCTTTGACACTGATGCGGGCTCCGGGGCCAATCGCATTGGCGATCAGACTATCGACAAGGTACTGATCGGTCTGGGCGATTTCGCCTACTTGGCGCAGCGTGACAATGAGTGGTTCGTCACTGAGATCAAGCTCAGTGAGACGGGGGTAGTCTTCTGACACGGGCGCATCAGCGGAGATTCGGTCAAGACCAGGAATCGGATTCCCATAGGGGGAGTGGTGCGGGTGGTCTAGCACCTTTACAAGATGGCGTTCGACATTTTCACTAATTACATGTTCCCAGCGGCATGCCTCGTCGTGGATCTCTGCTACATCCATGCCAATGATATCGACGAGCAGTCGCTCGGCGAGGCGATGCTTTCGCATGACTGCTACCGCGATCTCGCGACCTTTAGGGGTGAGATGCAGTTCTCGGCTCGCCTCAACTGTCAGAAGTCCATCGCGTTCCATACGCGCCACGGTCTGGCTGACTGTGGGACCAGATTGCTCGAGACGTTCCGCAATGCGGGCGCGGAGAGGCCTAATACCCTCTTCTTCGAGTTCGAGGATGGTCCGCAGATACATCTGGGTAGTATCGACAAGCTCTTTCATGTGAGAGTCCTTTTCCTTTATGGGCAGACCGAAATAATGGTGTGGGCAGCCATACCTATCTTAAATCAAAAATGCAGGAAGACCCTGCCTAAACGCCTTCGTGAAGAAGAGTTTTTAGGCAGGATCTCGAAGCTTTTCGCTAGTAGCTATCGGAGATGTAGCTAGCTTGCATAGGCGCGGAGACGTTCGATGTCTTCGCTTTCCCGAAGACGCTCCAGCACCGTACGTTCAATCTGGCGCACACGTTCACGGGACAGACCGTATTTCTTTCCGATGAAGTCCAAGGTGTGGGTTTCACCGTCAGCGAGACCATAGCGCCAGCGAATGACATTACGTTCACGCTCACTGAGATCATCCAAAACGTCATGGACGTCTTCCGCCATGAAACGAGTCATGGTGTATTCGACAGCGTCGAGGGCACCATCATCTTCAATAAACGATCCCAGTGGTGAATCATCATCAGAACCAACTTTGGTGTCCAGACTAATGGGATCTCGTGCTTTGTCGACAAGATCGAGAATCTTCTCGACCGGTATACCGGATTCCTCGGAAATCTCTTCCCAGGTTGCCGGACGTCCCAACTGTTGATTGAGCTCACGCTTAATCCGAGAGATCTTGTTGAACTGCTCTACCAGGTGAACAGGAAGTCGAACTGTCCGAGTCTGCTCTGCCATTCCGCGGGTAATAGCCTGGCGAATCCACCAGGTGGCATACGTCGAGAATTTAAATCCCTTGGCGTAATCGAATTTATCGACAGCACGGATGAGACCAAGGTTTCCTTCTTGAATGAGGTCGAGGAGAGGCATGCCGCGGCCGGTGTATCGTTTCGCGAGGGAGACGACAAGGCGGAGATTCGCTTCCAAAAGCTGCTGGCGAGCGAGTTCCCCGTCTCTCACCAACATTCGCAGCTGTCCACGACGAGTATCTCCATAGCGGGGATGTTCCTCGAGAAGATGTTCCGCGTAGATGCCCACTTCAATGCGCTTGGCCAAGTCAACTTCTTCTTCAGCCGTCAGGAGCTGCCGTCGACCAATGGCATTCAGATAAACACGTACCAAGTCGGCAGTCTGAGAGGGGCGATCAAGGTCCTGCTCCTGCGTCCTATCAACAACTGCCGTTGTTGCGCTATCTGAGGTCATGGGATCCTCCTCATCGTAAGTCGATTCACTCAGTTCAACGCGTGAGCCCCCAAAAGAGTTCCCAAAACCTAAAATTAATTACAGGGTGATGATCCCATGCAGATAGAGGGCATGAAGAGCGGAGCACACTGCGGGACGGAAGATGTTCCAGTCCCAGTCCTGTACCGTACAGAGGAGTTCGGCGACGTCACCGGCCGAAAGCCCGTCTCGGCACAGTCCATTGAGAACCGTGCGGAGGGGTTCATCGATAACGTGATGGAAGCTCGGTATGTCGCGGCGGTAGACCGAATAGCTAGAGATGTGTGTTCCTTGCCCATCCGACGAGGGGGTTGCGGTATCGAAGAATACTGCTTGTGGAGAGAGCGCGAAACGTTGCGAGAGCAGTTCCTCGGTCGACCATTGCTGTAGGTTATCCCACCGTTCCCAGCGTGACAGAGATTCGGCGGCGAGTGCATCTCCTTCAGGGGCAGTGAGTTCTTCAACCAGGACAGTCGACGGACCTGCAGTCTTTCGCATGAACACTACGCCGAAGCCAATGCTGGCCACACCGTGATCGGCAAAATGGCGAAGCCACTGTGCAGCGTAGTCTCTCCATCGAGGGTCAGCAGGATCGCGGCCTGAATCTCTCATCCAGGTCGCTACATAAAGAGCGGGGTCAACGCAATCGCGTTCGACAATCCATACGTCGACCCCCTCGGGAGGTACCCATTGGGCAAGGCGGGCCCTATAGTCTTTATCCTGTTCATGCACCCATGCCCCCAGAATTGTCGCATGCCCTCCCTCTTTAAGATAGTGGGGTGACTGGCGCACCATAAGTTCGGTCGCACCATCAAGGTCGAGACCCGAGTCCCTATAGGAATGGGTGATCTTCTCGGAGGCGACAACAAAAGGCGGATTCGCGACGATTGCATCGAATTCATGGTCAGCTACTGCATCAAACCACGGGGCTTGTCGTATCTCTGCACGCGGACCTGAAGGAACAGTTTTTTCCTGGAGGAGGCTGCCTTCGGGGACGACAGACACTCCATTTATCGCAAGAGTTGCAGCCGCGAGCTCACAGCAGCGAGGTGACAAATCTGTGGCGATAATGCGCCTAGCATAGTGGCTTCCATGGAGTGCTTGAATCCCGCACCCGGTCCCAATGTCAAGGAGAGAATCGACAGTGTCTAGTGGGGTCGCACGCAGGAGAGATAGGGACGCTTCCCCTACACCAAGGACATGGTCCTCGTGCGTGGCCGCAGGAAACAGTGCACCGTCAAGATCAGAGAATACCCAGTGATTTCCGAAGCCTGTGTCGACGGGACGCACATCAAGCGCAACACGATAGAGTCCGCTGTCCTCCATCTGAAAGAGTCCGCTGTCAAGGAAATCAGCGAGATCATGTCCCGCCAGGCAAAAGAGTGCTGAGATCTCTTCCGCGCTCTGCGGCTCTCCTAGCAAGAGAAGGCGCACGAGAGATGCTAGGGGAGCGGTCTTTCCTTCCCGCGGAGTGGCTGTTGCTAGCCACACGGGAACCGGTTCGTGTCGGAACAGCGCTTGAAAGGCATCGTCACCAAGTAGCTCATGCAATCCATCGATGGTGTAGTTCATTCGGTGGAAACTGGAGCGAAGAGTCTCGAGAATAGGCGAAGCAATAGTCACCTCATTATTCTGGCACAGACTTTTATCACGGTAGGAAGTGGAGTTTGGCGAGAGTGGAAGGCCGTCAGAAAAAAGAGCACAATGACAGATGTGAGTACTGCTACTGATGTCCTAGAACGCCCAGATGTTGACCTGGAAGAAAAAACAACTGATGAAGCCCCTAAGTACTTTCACTATGTCAAGAAAAACAAGATCGTGGAGAGTGCGATCACGGGGACTCATGTGGTTGCTCTATGCGGAGAAGTGTTTCCGGTAACCCAGACTCCTAAACCCAACTCTCCGATTTGCCCCGAATGCCAGCGAATTTACGACACACTGCGGAAATCCCGTTAGTGTATCGATCTGCTGCTTAAACGACCTAAGAAAAGAGACCAGCCTGATGGCTGGTCTCTTTTCCTAAGTCCTCTGCAGAACCCGTCTGCTGGATTCAGACAAATCGAGTGTTCTCTTCGAACGGTCTAGTCGAGATAATCTCGCAGGACCTGCGACCGTGAAGGATGGCGCAGTTTTGACATTGTCTTCGACTCGATCTGGCGGATACGTTCCCGAGTGACACCGTAGACCTGGCCAATCTCGTCAAGCGTGCGGGGCTGCCCATCGGTGAGACCGAAGCGAAGACGAACCACCCCGGCTTCACGCTCAGAAAGGGTATCCAGGACGTCCTGCAGCTGGTCTTGGAGAAGGGTGAAGGACACCGCGTCAACGGCGACAACAGCCTCAGAGTCCTCAATGAAGTCACCCAGCTGTGAGTCGCCTTCGTCACCAATAGTCTGGTCTAGAGAAATAGGCTCACGAGCGTACTGCTGAATCTCCAACACCTTTTCAGGGGTGATATCCATTTCCTTTGCAAGCTCTTCAGGAGTGGGCTCACGGCCCAGATCCTGCAGCAGCTCGCGTTGGATACGACCAAGTTTGTTGATGACCTCCACCATATGGACCGGGATACGAATGGTGCGAGCCTGGTCTGCCATGGCGCGGGTAATGGCCTGACGAATCCACCAGGTAGCGTATGTGGAAAACTTATAGCCCTTGGCATAGTCGAATTTCTCGACGGCACGGATAAGGCCAAGATTTCCTTCCTGAATGAGGTCGAGGAAGGCCATACCGCGGCCGGTATAACGTTTCGCTAGTGAGACCACCAAGCGGAGGTTAGCCTCGAGAAGATGGTTCTTGGCTTTGTTACCATCCCGGATAACAAGCTTCAGATCTCGCCGTTGTGACGGAAGAACCTTTTCTCCCTGCGCTTCCAGTTGCTTGAGATACCAGTCCGCGTACAAACCGGCCTCAATACGTTTAGCAAGGTCAACCTCTTCTTCCGCATTGAGCAGAGCGACCTTGCCGATTTGCTTGAGATATGCCCGGACCGAGTCCGCAGAAGCTGTCAGTTCAGCATCTTTACGCGCCTGTTTAAGAGCTGCAGACTCGTCCTCATCCCAGACAAAGTCTTTCGATGTAGGCTTCTTTTTCTTCGCTGCAGCACGCCCGGTCGAGGTCTTGGACAGTACTCGAGAGGCAGGCGAATTATCGACGGCAGGTGCCTCTTCTTCGTCCTCGTCATCCTCTTCGCCTTCGATGACCACATCGTTAACATCGTCGTCATCATCGTCGTCGTCAACGTCGTCATCGATGGGATCGAGATCATCATCCAGATTCAGATCGTCATCGGTCAGATCGTCGTCATCGAGATCATCATCATCGTGGTTCTCGTCTAGATCTGCATCGAGATCTAGCTCGTCGTTATCGAAGTTATCCTCATCGTTCTGTAGCGCGTCCTCGGCCTTGAGCTCCTCTTCGGCAGCATTTTTGGCCCGTCGGGGCGTGGTCTTCTTGGCGCTACGAGTCGATACGGTCTTAGTACTCGCGCGCTTTCGCGTGGTCTTCTTTGCTACGGTCGTATCCTCGCTTGTAGCTGAGGTCTCCGTGGCAGAGGTAGAGGAACGACGTCGTGGGGTAGCCCTCTTCTTTGCTGTCGCAGTGTCACCGTCAGCAGCTTTCGCAGCGGCAGCCGTTGTGCGTCGTGTGGTCTTTTTTTTCGCGGCGGTATCGCTCTTGGCAGCAGCAGCTTTAGTGGTTCGCCGAGTTGTCGATTTCTTTGCAGGAGATGTGCTTTCTGCAGCGTTATCTACTGTTGCGGCATCCGTATTCGCGGATGCCGCAGAGGACGACGAGCGGCGGCGTGTACTGGAGGTACGGGTCGCCGTCTTTTTCTCCGGAGTAGTGGAGGCGGACGTAGATGCGCTCTTAGAGGCTGCCACAAAAAACCTTTCGAGACTATGCGAGCATAAAGTCAGTTAGTGATTCCATCGCGTTACCAGAAGTACCTAGGGTACGCGAGTAAACGAGGAGAACATGCCTTGTCATTGTACCGACTAGCTGACAATATTGCCGAACCCTCAGCCTGCGGGTGTCGTACACTGCACAGGACTCAATAAAAAGACCAGCGCCTTGACGCTGGTCTTTTTCCTTCCTGAACTGATGTGGTTATGGGCAGATACCGTTAGCAGCAGCATAGGCGGCACCGACGATACCGGCATGGTTGCGCAGTGCTGCGGGCACAATTGGAGTACGAATATCGAGGTTGGGCATCCACTTAGCGTGCTTACGCGAAATACCGCCACCTGCGATAATAAGGTCAGGCCAGAAGAATTTTTCCATACCGCAGATCATGTCATTGACGCGTGCCGTCCATTCCGGCCAGGTGAGGTCTTCACGCTCACGCACAGCGGCAGAAGCATGCACTTCCGAGTCCACGTCGCCCAATTCGAAGTGTCCAAACTCAGTGTTGGGGACAAGGATGCCGTTGTACAGAACAGCCGATCCGATGCCTGTGCCGAAGGTCAAGAGAACAACCAAACCCTGTGCGCCTTTGGCCGCACCATAGTAGAGCTCGGCAATGCCGGCAGCGTCAGCGTCATTGATGACAGTCACCGCTTGCCCGGGCAGATGGCGAGTGAATAGGTCCTTGACATCAGTGCCGATCCACGATTTATCGATGTTCGCGGCTGTTTGTGCAGTCTGTTGCTGGATGACGGAGGGGAGGGTCACTCCGACGGGGCCTTCCCAGCCGAAGCGGTGGGTAATCTCAGCGACGACGTCTGCAACCGCATCAGGGGTGGCCGGTTGGGGGGTAGCGATACGAATACGTTCGCCGATGAGTTGGCCGGTATTGAGATCAACGAGTGCGCCCTTGATGCCACTACCGCCGACGTCGACACCGAAGCCGCGCAGTTGTGACTGGAGACCGTTTTCCGCCATGGTGTTCCTTTGAAATGGAGAAGCCTGTGAGGTGTGGTGCTTTATCAGTATCTTAAGCGTCTCATGATGATCGGTGAATGCGCTAGACGTTACTGAATCGCTCCAGATAAGATTACGAAATGCAAACCCCGTTCTGCCAGCTTTGTTGCCAGACGTAGCATAGAAATGACGAGAGGAAAGAGGATTCTTGTCCTTCTTCTCGAAGAAAGCGACCTTTTCTTTGCTCGTCTACCACCTCCCGCACAGACAACGTGTTAGAAAGATGTGTGCCATGGCTGATTCTGCCGTCACCACGTTTGAACCCATTACTCCTGCCGAACTTCGTGATCTGGCTGTAACGATGGCAGTTAATGCTGCGCAGCTCGTCGCGCAACGCCGTGCCGAATTGCTCGCTGAGGATACCACCGATAATGCTGCTGCCCTGGGACAACAGCTCAAAACCACAGAGTGCGATCCCGTCACCATCGTTGATCAAGAAAATGAAAAAGTGCTTCGTGAGTTCCTCACCCGGGTGCGTCCGTATGACTCTATCTTGGGTGAAGAAGGTGGGGGAGAAGTCCTCACTGGCGACGAGAACGCCGTCACCTGGGTCCTTGACCCCATCGATGGCACTGTTAACTTCCTGTACGGGATTCCTGCGTATTCGGTATCCATTGCTGCCGCGATAAATGGCAAAGTTGTTGCCGGCGCAGTCGCGAATATTGTTGCTAGCGAAATTTTCTCTGCCCATCGTGGTGGGGGAGCAAGCGTTATCAGCGTAGAACAGGCGCAGGCCGATCCGTCCAGTGCCCGTACAGCTCCGCGCCTTCACTGCAATGATCCAGAGAGCTTAGGGGTTACTCTTTTGGGCACGGGCTTTTCCTACACGTCCTCAAAACGAGCCTTGCAAGGCGCCCTGTTCTCACAGGTCATTTCGCATGTTCGTGATATTCGGAGGCTGGGATCGGCGGCCCTCGATCTGTGCTTCGTCGCGGCAGGCCGTCTTGACGCATACTACGAGCACGGATTGCACCCGTGGGATCGAGCCGCCGGTGGCATTATTGCGCAGGAAGCTGGAGCCGTGACGGTTATTCCCGACCCCGCAGAAATCGGTCATATGGGAACATTGAACTACGCAGTGGCTCCTTCTGTTGCGCAGGAATTTGTGAACATGATGGAGGCAGCGGGTGGTCTGCAGCCGATGCCTTTGCTCAAAAAATAGTAGCGACTCGGTGTAACACCACGGGTACTGAACTAGACCAGCCGTTATCGACACAAAATCGTATAGGAAGAGGGGTGGTCCTCCGTACGGAGAGAACCACCCCTCTTCTAAGCCACGTGAGCTAAGACAACATTAGGCTTGCTCAGGGACAAAGTCGATAGCGCCACAGGGGCACTCTTCGACGCAGATACCGCAGCCCTTACAGTAGTCATACTTAAACTCGTACTCACCAGGCTTGATCTTGGTGATGGCGTTATCGGGGCAGACCCCGAAGCAGTTGTCGCAACCGAAGCAGTTACCACATGACATACAGCGACGGGCTTCGAACAACGCAGAGCTTTCGTCCAAGCCCAGTACAACTTCGTCGAAGGTGGAGGCACGGCGAGCGCCTTCCAACTTCTCGCGAACCTGTACAGGAGCATCAGCGTAGTACCAGGTGGACAGCCGGTCGAAGGACGCATCAGCATGCTTAGGGGCCGGATGATACTCAGTATCGCGGAGGAAGGCGTCAATGTAGCGCGCTGCCTTCTTTCCGTGGCCGATAGCGACAGTAACTGTGCGCTCCGACGGAACCATGTCGCCACCAGCGAAGATACCGCGGTGGCCAGTCATCATCTGGTCGCTTACCTGCACCACGCCATGGCTGATCTCGATCTGGTCATCGTTTTCGATGAGGGAGAGGTCCGCATCCTGGCCCAGCGCCATGATGAGAGAGTCGCCCTGCAGCGTTTCGTATTCACCAGTCGGCTGGGGGAATCCGTTCTCGTCGAGTTCCATCTTTTCGATCTTGATCTCGCCCTGATCGACGTGCTTCACCGTCGACAGCCACCGCATGAGCACGCCCTCTTCCTCGGCTTCTTTAACCTCAGAGTCGTGGGCGGGCATCTGATCACGAGTACGGCGGTAGAGAATGACGGATTCCGAAGCTCCCAGGCGGCGGGCAGTACGCGCGACGTCAACAGCGGTATTGCCGCCACCATAGACATACACGCGACGTCCCAGTAGTGGCTTCTCCTCGGCATCAGCGTCGGTCACATCACGAAGCACCGACACCGCGTCGACCATAGTGGCAGCAGAACCAGCAGGAATGTTGACGTTCTTGCCAATCTGCGCACCCACTGCGAGGAAGATGGCGTCGAAATGTTCGATCTCTTCCGCCACATTCTCCACCTTAGAGTTGAGCTCGATCGTCACACCCATGTCCTGAATGCGCTTGATTTCAGCACGTAGGATGCCGCGCGGTAGGCGGTAGGAGGGGATGCCGAAACGCATCATGCCGCCAGCTTCGGGACCGGCGTCACGAATGGTGACAGTGTGGCCCGCACGACGCAGGTGGTAAGCGGCGGAGAGGCCGGAAGGACCAGCACCAACGACCAGGACCTTCTTGCCTGTTTCCTCTTGGAGCAGGGGGACGGTCCAACCTTCAGAGATCGCCTTGTCCCCAAGGAAACGTTCAATAGCGTTAATGCCGACAGCTTCATCGACCTGAGCGCGGTTACATGCTGTTTCACAGGGATGGTAGCACACCCGACCCATAGTGGCGGGCAGCGGGTTGTTCACCATAATCTCGCGCCAAGCGGACTCGTAGTCGCCTTCTTCTGCGTGGTACAGCCATTCCTGCACGTTTTCCCCGGCAGGGCAGGCCTTGTTGCACGGAGGCAGGTTGTGAACGTAGACGGGACGTTCAGTACGCCAGGAGCCCGTTTCGTTTGCTAGGGAGGAACCGACCTCCAGCGTGATAGCAAATGGTTCAGAGGTGGGGGCAGTACCTTTAGATTCAGGGGCAGTCATGTCCTACTTCTCCTTATGTCCGCTCTTGGATTCGAGAATGTGCTGCTTGTGCTCCTGGGCCTCTTTGTTAGCCTGGGTGGTTTCGGCAGCATCTCGAACGGTGCGAGCAAAACGACCCTCGGGATCATCTCCAACCGACATCACGCGCTCGAGCACGTCATCATCAAGGCCCTCTGCGTCGATGAGTCCATAACGGCGGATGTTGCGGTCAGCGATGGCCTGCAGGCGGGCCAGGGTTTCCATGTCCTTGTTCTTAAAGATATGTGCGAAGCGACGCTGCGGGCGGAGGTATTCCTCCACCGGCACCGGGCGGCGAATCTTCATAACAGACGTGATTTCGCCTGCTTCTGCTTCATAGACCGGGAATAAACCGGTCTGAGTAGCAAGGCGAGCCAGCTTAACGGTGTCACGAGATGCCGATCCCCAGCCCAGCGGGCAAGGCACTAGGATGTGGATGTAGCGCGCACCGTGGTACTGCATAGCCTTCTTGACCTTGTATTCGAGGTCACGCAGGTCTGCGACGGTAGCGGTAGCAACGTAAGGAATCTCGTGAGCCATGGCGATACGAGCCATGTCTTTGCCTTGGCCGAACTCGTTACCAGGATGCTCACCAACTGGCTGAGTGGTGGCAGTCCGGGCGGTAGCCGGGGTGGAGCCAGAACGCTGCACGCCGGTATTCATGTAGGCCTCGTTGTCGTAGCACAGATAGAGGACGTCGTCGTTACGCTCGAACATACCGGACAGGCAGCCCATACCGATGTCGACGGTACCGCCGTCACCGCCTTGGGCGATAACACGAGTACCCTGCTTGTTCTGGGCACGGAGGCCGGCAGCAGCGCCAGCTGCAACAGCGGGAGCGTTGCCAAACAGCGAGTGCAGCCAGGGGAGAGTCCAGGACGTCTCCGGGTAGGGAGTCGAGAACACTTCCAGGCAACCCGTGGCGTTGACCGCAATGAGCTGGCCGTCGGTGACCGCCATTGCGGTGTCAAGGGCATAGCGAGCGCCAAGGGCCTCACCGCAGCCCTGGCAGGCACGGTGCCCGGAGGTCAACGAGTTGTAGCGATCGGGGTCGGACTGGACGGAGCGCAGCTGTTCTTCTGCCAGACGGTTACCTACGGCGTAAGAACCTACCTGGTAGAACTTAACCTTCTCGCGAGCAGGAATGGAGGTCTCACGAGTAGACGGCATACCGGGGAGGGGAAGGCTTACTTCACTCATTGCATTACCTCCTAGTTGTTGCGGGCGTCAGCCGCTTGGTTGGCACGGGTGTTTACGTCGCGCAGCATGTTTTCAGCCATGGGGCCAGAGCGTCGGACAGCTTCCTCACGCTCGAGCTCGGCCTCCACAAGAGTGCGGTCGAGATCGAGGAAGGTGAGAGGTTCAAGCGTATTGGCATTGGCAGAAGCAAGCATTTCATGGATGGAATGCTTGGTGATGTTACGACCACCCAAACCGGCAATGACTTCGTAAAGCTTGGGCTGCAGATCTGGGTCAATGACACGCAAAGAGTCGAGAATGTGGGATGAAACGATACCGCCGATACCGACCTGGAAGGCCTTCTCAAAGCTGATGATCGTCGTCGCATTCTTCAGAATGTTGCCAACGGTCTCGAAGGGGAAGGGGCGGAAGGAACAGATCGACAGAACACCAATCTTTTCGCCTTTCTCACGACGCTCGTCAACAACGTCCTTCAACGTACCCACGATGGAGCCGAGTGCGACGATGATCGTCTCGGCGTCCTCGCAGTGATAGGTGTGGACGAGTCCGCCCGAAGAGCGTCCAAAGACCTTTTCGAATTCCTTCTGAACCCGCGGAATAAGCTTGAGAGCTTGCTTCTGCTTGTGGTGAGCGAGGTAACGAACCTCAGTGAAGGCTTCGGGGCCCACCATTGCACCAATGGACATCGGATTCTCCGGATCGAGTACCTGGCGCGGCTCATATGGGGGCAGGAACTGTGCAACCTGTTCCTCTTCCGGAACGTCAACCTGCTCGACGGCGTGCGTAAGGATGAAGCCGTCCATGCAGACCATCACTGGCAGTGAAAGCTCTTCAGCGATACGGAACGCCTGCACATGGAGGTCAGCGGCTTCCTGGTTGGTCTCCGCGTAGAGCTGCAGCCATCCGGAATCGCGCTGGCTCATCGCGTCAGTGTGGTCGTTCCAGATGTTGATCGGAGCGCCAATAGCACGGTTTGCAACCGTCATGACGATGGGGAGGCCCAGGCCGGAGGCGTTGTACACGGCCTCAACCATGAACAGAAGGCCCTGGGATGCCGTTGCGGTGTAGGCACGGGCGCCCACTGCCGATGCGCCGATAGAGGCTGACATAGCAGCGTATTCGGACTCGACATTAAGGTATTCGCACCCGGTAAGGTGGCCATCCTTGACCAGCTTAGAAAGGGCCTCCACAATGTGGGTTTGCGGGCTGATGGGGTAAGCAGCGACGACCTGCGGTTTGCAGGCGGCAACAGCCTGAGCCATCGCCTGAGATCCTTCAATCTGCTTAAGCACTGGCATTCACCTCTTCATTAGAGAGAAGTTCCGCAGCGGCCTGGGCTGCTGCAATATTCTTTTCAGCAATAGGGGTGGGAAACTTCGAACGGATGGCTTTCTCGACCGCTTCCATAGAAACAATGTCGGTGAAAGACGTAACGGCACCCAGTAGGACAGCGTTAGGGACGTTGCGACCAACGTATTGGAAAGCCAGGTCAGTAGCCGGAATTACACGAATGTGTCCTGGCAGGTGGCTTTCGACGAGTTCAGTGAGATCAAGCTCGTCAATCGACTTTGTGGAGTTGATGAGGGCGTATCCTTCAGGCTTGAGACCTGAAAATACGTCCATGATTGCCAGGAGTGTAGGGTCCTGGACAACAATCAAATCCGGTTCTAGCACGGGTTCGCGGGTGCGGATCTCCGTGTCACGGATTCGACAATATGACACCACTGGGGCGCCAGTGCGTTCGGAGCCAAAGCTCGGAAAGGCTTGTGCGCAGTGGCCATCTTCAAATGCAGCAAATGCGAGGAGGTCGGATGCAGTGACTACACCCTGTCCGCCTCGTCCATGAATTCGTACCTCGACCATAACTAAAACTATACGGCCGAAATGTCCCAAATGACCTGCGTGGGAAGGGCGTCTATCGGTGAATTTCCGCGGCTACTTTGCCTAATTGGCGTGAGTTTTCAGGATTTTGTAAAAATGGAAAAATTCTCTCAGATTTAGGAGGAAAGAAAGTGCAGGTAGATTGATTCCGTACAGGCTTTTAGCAGGCACTTTCCGTAATATGGAATTATATTTCCATGCGAAAAATTATTTTAAGAATTTCCATTTTTGAGCCATTTAAAGGTAAGGATAACCTAAAAAGTTGTGGCTATCAAGTGGAATTACGAAAGAAAAACAGTCGGTACTCGTCACCGTTGTTGGGGATAATGTCTGCGTGCAACCCGCAGGGGTCCTGACCTTAATGAGATACGGCAATGAATGGCGACTCTTGGGAAGTACGAGCTGCCTACTATTTCAGCCGTGGAGAAAAGTGCAGTTCAGTGGCGTGAACTAAATGGTAAGAATCTCTCCAAGAGAAAGACATCGAGAAATCCCGTTGTTGGCTAGCGTTGGCCGATATCTTTCTGTAGTATGCCGTTGTCGAATCGCACTCGCGATTTGTGTGCATAGGCACCGTCTCGTCTCTCATTGTGACGATTAAGGATTGAGCAATTATGGCGACTGACTACGACGCACCGCGTAATAACGATGCCGACGGTCTTGAAAGTAGTTCTCTGGAAGAACTTCAGGCAGGACGCGGAGAAAGCCAAGCTGGCTCCGCGGAGATTGACGAGGTCGATACTGCTGAGTCGTACGAGCTGCCTGGTGCTGATCTGTCTGACGAAGAGCTCACCGTACGAGTCGTCCCCAAACAAAAGGATGAATTTACCTGCGGTGTTTGCTTCCTCGTACAGCACATTAGCCGGCTCGCTTATATCGACGAGGACGGCACCATGGTGTGCCAGGACTGTGCGGGATAGGGAAACATTTCCTAGCACAGTGGACTAGCATTTCGTTCGATCGCTCCATTCTCACCAAAAGCCACGTAGAGAGTTCTTTACGCGGCTTTTTGTCGTATTTCTCCGGCGTGTGGAGAACATCAGTTTCCGTCATATAGCCACCAAAATGCGAGGTTATCCCGGTGGTACGGAAACTCTTAGAGGTCTCTCCCGCTCGAGCGTCAATCGCCGGTAGACTCGACACCATGTCCGAACTCACATCTGGCTCTTGCATCGTTGACATTGTCCGCCTCGACTCCAAGCTCCCCGTTCCTGTGCGTGCCCACGTCGGCGACGCTGGTGTCGACCTGTACTCCGCCGAAACCGTGGTGCTTGAACCCGGTCAGCGCGAACTGGTACGCACCGGTATCGCGATTGAACTGCCCTTCGGCACTGTGGGTCTCATTAATCCCCGGTCCGGTCTGGCAGCCCACAATGGCCTTTCGATCGTGAATGCTCCCGGCACCGTCGACGCCGGTTACCGCGGTGAGATCAAGGTCTGTCTCATTAATCTCGATCCCCACAACTCCATTCGCATCAAGCGTGGCGACCGTATTGCTCAAATGCTTGTCCAGCGCGTGGAAATGTTTACTTTTAACGAAGTCGACTCACTCGATGATTCCGAGCGTGGAGAGGGTGGCTACGGTTCTACCGGCGGTCATTCCACGCTGGAAGAAAGCTAACGAATGTTTGGCATTGGAAAGAAGAAAAAGAAGGCTGCGGCAGAGCCTGCTCCTCAGACTGGGGACGCTGGCGCTGTAAAAGAAGCAGCGTCTGCGGAGGAAGCCGGAACCGATGCTACCCGCAGTGTGCCACGCTCTGCCCACCATCAGACGCGGGTAGACCACGGGGTGGGGCCATTCGATGAGTCGGATGGAGGGCTGACGGAACTTCTTGACCCAAACGACGAAGGACTGGGGATCGCAGACTTCGGCGCTTATGCCTTTGTAGCTCCAATGGACGCACAGCTGCAGATTGAAACGTCTGCTGACGGGAATCTTGCTGTGCACATCCTTGTGGGCAATGGTCATATCACCATGGACGCATACTCAGCACCGAAGTCTGGTGGCCAGTGGCGTATGGTTGCTTCCGAGCTAGCAGATGGTCTGCGTGCACAAGGTGCCAAAGTCTCTATCCAAGACGGTCCCTGGGGACGTGAGGTGGTAGGGACTGCCCCTGACTCACTTATTCGTTTCATCGGTGCCGATGGACCACGCTGGATGCTTCGCACAGTAGTCGTCAGCAATGCTGCAGATGCTGAACAATCGGCAGAGATTGCCCGAACTGTGTTTGCCCATACGGTGGTCCGACGCGGTATGAACGCAATGCCTGCTCGTACGCCCATTCCATTGGTGCTACCCACGGAGATTCTCGAGCAGGTCCAAGCAGAACAACTTCGACAGCAGGAAGCTGCAAAGGTAGCGGCAGAACAGGCACGTCGGCGTATGTCGGCAGATCGTGGCGAAGCACTCCAACAATTCGATGGGCCCGAGTCCTAAGAAAACAGCTCAAATAATAGAGAAAGGCTCGCTCGGCTGAAGACAGCAACGTCCTTCTCGATATCTGACAAACATAAATGGGTGGTTGCGCTGTTCTGCAGTGCGGCCGCCCATTCTTGTCCCACGGTCGCTGGATGGAGAGGGTCGTCGTCAACAGACACTACGCCCACTGGCGTCGTGATACGTGTGAACTCTTTGCTAGTCAAAGAGGGCGTAACGGACACCTCCCGCATAAGCGCTGCCAGCTCGTCACCATATCGTTCCCAACAAGGATCCTGGAGAGCAGATAACCATTGGGGAGAGGACGCGACCATTGCTGCTCGTACTTCAGCTATCCCGAGCTCATCAAGCGCAGCCGCCGTTGCACCAGCAGACAGTGCCGCTGGTGCGGTGTGAAACCCATCTCCTGTCCACGGCGCCATAAGCGCAACTACCGCTGCTAGTGGCGATGGAACAACAGCGTGTGAATTCTCTCGATGGGATTCCTGTAATGCAATGCGGCATGCAGCAATTGCCCCAATAGACACCCCGGCGATGATAACCCTTTCACCCGCTTGGGTGGCTTCCGCGAGAACATCATTGACGTCACTAAGAAAACCTTCGAGCAAGTGACCCGGTTGGGGGTCGACGGCCACCAACCGGGCAGACAACTCTTCAGCTAACAGGGAAAATGCCAGCTGAGAAAAGTGAGCGTCAAACCCTGTTCCCGGCAAGGCAATAACACACAGAGGAGGCTGTAAGCGGGGTAGTGCTAGGGGAGTGAGGAGGGGCCCGACCATATGCTCAGTGTACTGTTCGGGAGATCGAGGTTCACAGAAGCCAGGCAGTGGTGGAATGATGCAGATTTTTCTCAGCAGGAACGTTAGACTTGCAACGTCTTATACAGGTAGTCTCCGCCTTCGAGGAGCGTCGTTATGAGTGTCCTGCATAACCGTATCACCCCTATTGGGGCATGTCGGCTCGGTCACAAAGTCACTGTCACAGGAACAATTAGCATGGTGACAGTCAGCGCCCCTCACGCACCTGCTGGCGTAGAAGCGCATCTTTATGATGACTCAGGAGTTATTGAGCTTCATTGGATGGGTCGTCATACCATGCCGGGTATAGATACCGGACGGCATATTGAAGTTGAAGGACGCATCGCACTGCATGGGCGAGATTTGGCTATCTACAACCCACGCTACGAATTGCTATCATGACTGCACCAGATCCTACTGATCCTCAGCGCACTGACGAGTGCCCCTCGCTACCCCCAGCTGAAATAGAGAACGACTTTCACGCCGAGGACTCCGTCCATGCGGAAATCGAAGAAACCTTGCTCGAACGCATGGGAGGGTGGCAGGGATTGGTCTATTCCACGCTGCCTGTCCTTATCTTTGTCCCCGTCAATGCATGGAAGGGGCTACAGCCGGCGATCTGGGGAGCACTTGCCGTTGCACTTGTTATTTTTATTGCCAGACTGATCCGCAAAGAGAAACTGACTCCAGCAGTATCCGGATTCCTCGCCGTTGTGCTATGCGCGTTCATTGCGTACCGAATGGGTAATGCAAAAGGATATTTCGTCTGGGGAATCTGGATATCTGCAGCCTATGCTGTCCTCTCCATCATTTCAATGATCGTCCGCTGGCCCATCGTCGGTGTTGTGTGGAACGCATTGAATGGACTCGGCCAGGACTGGCATGCGGACAAGAACTGCCGCCGCTGGTATGACCTTGCAACGTTTGCATGGGTTCTTGTGTTCGCCGCACGATTTGTTGTCCAGCAGTGGCTTTATGTAGAGGAGGCGGCTACGGCGCTGGGCGTCACCCGCATCATCATGGGGTGGCCGCTCACAATTCTGGCTGTGGTGGTCACCGTATGGACGGTACGCAAAGCGACGGTGGCAGAATTGGCTCCAGCGGTTGAGACAGTCTCTAGTGGAGAAAATTCGACTCGCTCGGATCTAGCGGAGTAGCACCGGCGTTTGTGGCTGCCTCATAGGTGTCATTCACTACTGTGGGACTAGCCTGGCACACAAGTGTGGTGAGCTCCTCCTGTGCTGAACGATTTGCAACGAAGAGGAGTTCATCACCGGGTTCGAGAGCATCATCCGGCCTCGGCACAATAACGTTGTTGTCGCGCACGATAGCGACCAAAACCCCATCACGGGGGAAACGGAACCGTCCAACTTTCTTCCCCGCCAGGTGTGTGCGGTTGGGGAGACGAATTCCTAAGAGGTCCACGTCTCCTCTTCGTAGCGGCATAAGCCGTACCAGCTCACCGACATTAATCACCTGTTCCACGACAGACGCCAGGAGCTGCGGCGTGGACACCATCTCGTCCACCCCCCAGGACTCATCAAACAGCCATTCGTTGCGAGCGTCATTAACGCGGGCCACTACTCGGGGAACCCCAAATTCCGTTTTCGCTAGCAGACTCAAAACCAGGTTAGCTTTGTCATCTCCGGTGGCAGCGACGACGACATCAAACTTCTCCAAGCGGAGCTCCTCCAGCGCATGAACCTCACAAACGTCCATGTGGACCCAACGGGCGTCTGGAATAAGATGAGGTCGTAATCTGGTTTCATTCTGCTCCAGGATAAACACTGAATGCCCACTTTTGACGAGCTCATGCGCAATAGAGATACCTACACCACTTGCTCCGGCGATTGCGACTCGCATTAGTCTTCTACCTCCTGTGGAGCAATTCTGCCGATTTCGACCGCACGCTGTTCTTTCTCGCTCAATACCGATAGCCACACATGGTCTTCAGCCTGAATGCGTGTTCGTGATGTAGGGATAGCGGCTCGGCCTGCTCTCACAATAAATGCGCAGCGCCCCTCAGTAGCTTTCTCCAACTCACTGAGCGACTGGCCTACCCAATCTACGTGAAGAATCAGCTCAACGATAGAAACCTGTCCAGATGGATCGGACAGCGTGCTGCCCACGCCCTCCCCAGTGATCACGTGGAGCAAACGTTCCGCAGCCCAAGGTACCGTTGCGATGGTAGGAATGCCTAAACGCTCGTAGATTTCGGCTCGACGTCCATCGTAAATGCGAGCAATTACCCGTTCCACGTTGAACTCTTCACGAGCTACCCGAGCAGCGATAATGTTGGTGTTATCGCCGCTTGATACTGCAGCGAAAGCATCAGCTTCAGTAATTCCCGCCTCGGTGAGAACATTGCGGTCGAATCCTTGTCCCAGTACTCGTTTACCCTGGAAATCATTACCTAGCTTGGCAAGAGCTTCACTCTTGACATCGATAACGCTGACGTTGTGGCCGAGAGCTTCTATCCTTGTCGCAAGCGAGCGGCCCACACGGCCACAGCCCATAATCACCACGAACACAAGTGCTCTCCTCTGGATGATCGCAGGGGATTCACCCCGCTTGGTAGCTTCTAACCTATATTCTAAAGTAGAGAAACTGCTTAGCCAGCGGATCGCCACATGAACTCTGGATAGGCTTAAGGACTGAAATCTGTTGACGGGAAACTCATGATGAATCTGTCACGCCGCGCAAAAGGGTTGCTCTTGGGCTCCCGAATCCGTAGCGATGAGTCTCACCAGATTCTTCTTCCCAATCAGCTTGCGGCGCCCCTGTTTACTGCCAACATGCTGAGCTCTGTCGCGTACGTCCCCCAGTTTGTTCTCATGGTGTTGGCAGTTGCGGGTGCTTCCGCCATTACGTGGGGTCTCGGTGTTGGATTGGCCATGGCGCTCCTCCTGCTCCTCGTAGTGGGCGCACAGCAGACCATTATGCGTATCTACCCAGGTGGGGGTGGCGACTACCAGGTCGTCAAACGCAATTTGGGGTACCGCACCGCTGCTAGCGTTGCAGCTGGGTTTATAGTCGATTACGCCCTCACCGTGGCGTTGTGTTTGAGCATGATGGTGCATATGTTTGCCGGTATCGCACCGGATGTTATGCGCTACACCCCCCTCATTGCGGTAGGCATTCTGGTTATTCTCCTGTGGGTCAGCATGCGGGGTTATGCCAATTCCGCCTGGGCAACGCTTCTACCTACCGGCTTCTTTATTCTCGTACTCATTGTTCTGTTGGTGGGTGGAGCTGTCCGAGCAGCCATGGGCAACTCCATTGTGGCGGTGTCTGCCACCTACGGTCTGACCCCCTCGGCACGTTTTGCAGATGGGGTTACTCACGCACCTGCCGAAGCGGTGCTGATGTTGTTAGCGGGCGGGATTGCGATTGGTGCCACAGCGCTTTCCGGTGTTGAAAGCGTTAACAATGGCATGGAGATTCTCAACAAGCCACAGAACCGAAATGCCTCACGAATTCTGGCTCTCTCTGCTGCAGTAACCTTTGGACTCATGGTGGGAGTGGTGGTGCTTGCATGGGCCAGCCGAGTCGCCTTCGTCAGTGACCCACTTCGTCAGCTTCCTGGCTCACCTGCCGGTTACGTGCAACAACCTCTGCTTGTCCAGCTCGCTTCCGCAGTGTTCCCCGACTATCCCTTCATGGAATGGGTAGTTATGGTGGCCTCGGCTCTGGTTCTCATGGTGGCGGCCATTGCGGTATTCATCAGTTTTCCCTCACTGACAATGCACGTCGCAAAGGATGGTTTCTTACCACAGTTCCTTTCCGCACGAGGCCGTCGTCTAACACACAATGGTGGTATTTTCTCTCTCGCTATTCTGGTGGTGTTGGCGCTTGTGCTCACTGATGGGCAACCGCGACGCCTGCTTGAGCTCTACGCACTGGGGTCTCTGTGGGCCTTTCTTATCGCCCAGATTGCGATGGTGAAACATTGGATGCGTCACCTGCGTGCGGCACGTACTCCACTCAAAATTGCGCGTGCTCGAAGTGGTTTGGCACTCGCAATTTTTACTGCTCTTCTGCTTGCGACGGTCCTCCTTCTTTCGGTGATCTTTAAATTTACCCGTGGTGGGTGGGCGTCGATCCTCACTGTCGTCATCATCACCTTCGTCCTCCTCTCTTTCGGTCGACACTACGCAAAAGTAAAGAAGCGTCTCGCTGATGCACGTTGGCAGGGGATGGCGCCGTCTCGGACCCACGCACTCGTCATCGTTTTTGGCCTGCACCTTCCCACTCGTCGAGCTTTGGCCTACGCGCGTGCGGCCCGGCCAGATGCGGTGGAAGCAATCACCGTCAATATCGATGATGTCAAGACCAGAAAGCTCGTCGAAGCGTGGACGAAGTCCGAAATGGACATACCTCTGAAAGTTTTAGAGGCCCCTTATCGGACAATTCTCGGCCCAGTAGTTCGCTATATTCGTCGTATCCGGGCACACAACCCTCGCGATGTGGTGAACGTCTATATTCCACAGTTGGTGGTGAAACACTGGTGGGAGTCCATTGCCCATAACGAAGTAACGAACCTTATGTTGAAGAAGTTGGTGCGTGAGCCGGGGGTGTCTGTTACCGTCGTGCCGTTCCTCCTCGACGAGAATCAATTCGATATGGAGGAGGTAGGCGCCGCTGCCGATGCTAGCGAGGACGTCATTGTAGTCACCCCAGAAACCCCCGAAGGAGATGAAGGTGAGCGCTAGACAGCAAGACGGTTCAGTTGTCTCTGCGCCTAGGGATGGTTCACGCATCCGTGTAACGTGTGCAGGCCCTGCGCACGGTGGGGAAATGGTAGCCCGGTATGATGGGCGAGTCATTTTTGTCTCTGGTGCCCTCCCCGGTGAAGATGTCACCATTGAGATCACAGAGAACAAAAAATCCTTTTCGCGCGGACACGTCATCGATATCCATGCTGCTCATCCGAAACGCGGCGAACATGTGTGCCCTGCGGCTGCTGCGGGTGCAGGTTGCTGTAGCTGGGATTCTGCAGCGGTGAGTCTCCAACGAGAGATGAAAGCACAAATTGTCGAGGACCTCCTCCACCGCCTGGGTGCGGTACAGGACATCCCGTGGAGGGGAAAAGTGAGTGCGCTGTCGGATAATGACACACTCACTGCTACGCAATGGCGAGTACGACAACGGTTGAGCATTACCAGCGGCGGAGACGTTGGTGTACGCGCAGCGCATTCACATGAGGTCATCCCGCAACACTGTTCACAGGTGGTACCACTCTTATTTGGATCTCCCGATCAATGGGGAATTGCGGATGACGTAGCTGCACTGGCGGGGACAAACTCGGAACTTGTGCTGGCCGCAGATTCGTATGGAGAGCGACATATTATTGCTCTAACGCATAACGAAGATCGGCACCGGGCGTCTCGTCGGGCACGCGTAACATCTCGACGTGCGCGGATACAGCAGGTACACCATCGACAGGTGTTGGGAGGATCGGGAATTGCCCGTGAACGCGTTCTCGGGAGAGAGTGGTATCTTCCCGCAGAGTCTTTCTGGCAAGCACACCACGATGCTGCCACGACGTACGCCACACTGGTTCGCGACTGTGCGGACCTTGATACTGGCGAGGTTGCGTGGGATCTCTATGGTGGATGTGGAGTATTTGCTCATGCATTATCTCTCGCCACACCCTATCCGGGTCCGATTGTGTCGGTGGACGTTGCTGGGCCCGCTGTGGCAGCGGGGAAAGCTGCTTTCTGTTCTGATGGACCCGATGTTTCGATAGTAGAGAGCGCTGTTGGACGATGGTTGCAGGGGAACATTGCTCCTCAGTACCAGGCGCCCGCTACCGTGGTGCTCGATCCTCCCCGCGCGGGGGCAGGACGCGACGTCATTTCTGCTATAGCAGTGCATGCGCCACGCACAGTCCTCCATTTTGGCTGCGATGCAGCAGCCTTTGCACGTGACATCAAACTCTGGAAAGACAACGGTTACACCTTAGCTGCGCTGCAGATTTTCGACGGATTCCCGAATACCCCGCACATGGAGTGTTTCGCCCTGTTGAGGCGTCTACTCTAGACTGTATGAGTCCCACCCGGGCGAGCTCATCCGAAGGAGGTGCCACCTGTGTCTATTCTGGAACACATCAATGAACCTGATGACCTTACTGAGTTAAGTTATCTCGAGATGAAGGAATTAGCGGCAGAGATCCGCCAATTCCTCATCAATAACGTTTCGCATACCGGTGGTCACCTGGGCCCTAATCTCGGTGTGGTCGAATTGACGCTAGCAGTCCACCGCGTTTTTAAGTCTCCACAAGATGCCATCATCTTTGACACAGGACACCAAAGCTACGTTCACAAGATGCTCACTGGGCGACGCGAATACTTTGATACATTGCGGCAGGCAGGTGGCCTTTCCGGGTACCCGAGCCGCTCTGAGAGCCGACATGACTGGGTGGAATCGTCCCATGCCTCAGCCTCACTGTCGTACGCCGATGGGCTGGCAAAAGCCTTCGCCATAGACGGCATAACCCGTCGCAATATCGTTGTGGTGGTCGGAGACGGGGCACTCACGGGCGGTATGACATGGGAAGCGCTCAACAATATCGCTGAGCACAAGTACACGTCACTCACCATCGTGGTTAATGACAATGGTCGCTCCTATGCGCCGACCATCGGTGGCCTTGCCGAGCGCCTCACTCGTCTGCGGACTGAAAACGCATACGAGTGGGCCATGGACCAAACGAAGAAGGAACTGCAAAAGCGTGGAAAGTTGGGGCAGTTCATCTACTCGTTGCTACATGGTTTTAAGACCGGCATCAAAGACACTGTCGTCCCCGAGCCGCTCTATAGCGATTTAGGACTCAAGTACATCGGCCCTGTTGATGGTCACGATCAGCGGTCCATGGAAATGGCCCTTGAACGTGCTCGAGATTTTGACGGCCCGGTCATTGTCCATGCGGTGACGCGGAAGGGCGAAGGTTACGCGTTTGCGGAACATAATATGCAGGATCACATGCACACCACGGATGCAATCGATCCTGTGACAGGAGTCTGCCTGGTTCCCCGCAAGCCCGGGTGGACAGCGGTTTTTGCACGTGAAATGCTCCGCATCGGAGCTGAGCATCCCGAGGTCGTGGCTATTACCGCCGCAATGGCAGAACCTGTTGGATTAGCTCCCTTCCGCGAAAAGTATCCGGAACGCTTCTTCGACGTCGGTATCGCCGAACAACACGCTATTACCTCCGCAAGTGGACTCGCCCTGGGGGGAAAACACCCAGTAGTGGCCCTGTACTCCACCTTCCTGAACCGCGCATTTGACCAGCTCTTGATGGATGTAGCGCTCATTAAACAGCCTGTCACAGTGGTGCTTGACCGTTCGGGTGTAACAGGACCTGATGGCGCAAGCCATGATGGAATGTGGGACCTATCGCTGATGAGCATCATTCCCTCGATACGCGTAGCAGCACCGCGTGACCCACAACGCCTTCGTGAAGAAATTGCGGAAGCGATTGAGACTAAAGACGGACCGACCGTTGTGAGATATCCCAAGGGCATCGTCACTGATGACCTCAATGCGCTTGAGAGCACCGATGATGGTGTCGATATTCTCTGCAAGTATGGTGATGACATCCTCATTGTGGGAGTGGGTACCTTCGCCCGGCGAGC
Source organism: Lawsonella clevelandensis (assembly GCF_001293125.1). Taxonomy (NCBI): domain Bacteria; kingdom Bacillati; phylum Actinomycetota; class Actinomycetes; order Mycobacteriales; family Lawsonellaceae; genus Lawsonella; species Lawsonella clevelandensis. The sequence continues at coordinate 135,885 of NZ_CP009312.1, read as the reverse complement.
GGTGGCAGCTGCCCACAAGCTAGCGGAAGAAGGTATCCAGGCAACGGTTGTGGACCCCCGTTGGATTCTCCCCATTCCGCCCTCCATCCTTGCGCATGCCTGTCAGTACCGCATGGTTGTTGTGTATGAGGACAATGGCATTAATGGCGGCATTGGATCTGTCTTGGGTAACGTTCTGCGCAAGAATGAATGCGATGTCCCACTCCGTCAGCTTGCCCTTCCACAAGAGTTTCTCCCCGTAGGAACGCGCAAGACATTGCTTGAAGAACGCGGACTTGATGCAGAGAGCGCTGCAGAGCGTATGCAGGACTGGTTCCGTCACCTCACCCGCTAGCGATGCTGTGCGTGGGAGTATGCGAGTGCACGAATTCTTCCGTGTAATGGCTCCTCCACAGAAATTCTAGTGGGCAAGCGCTACTACAAGGGGAGATGCAGCGCATCAGACAGTGGCACCGCAATCTGGCTTATCTGCCATGGACGAACCTGTGAGGAACGTAGGCTTTCCGTCACGCTTGGCGGAGAAGTTTGCTCAGTGAGAGACCAACTGAGGGCTCGTAACGCCTCCCCAGCAACAAGATCCTGTGCATCAATGGCGAGCTGCTGGGCAATCTCATCAGTGACAGCACGGCATTGCGCAAGATTCTTGGCAGCTGCTGGATTAAGACGCTTCCACTGGCTCTGGTGGGGAATATTGCGGCCAGCATGCGGTCGAAAAGCAGGAAGATCCTTCTCGGAAACAGCTAGCGCAGCATTAATAACGTCCAGCCAGCGAGACCTGTGACGAGTCCGTTGGGTTCCTTTTACACGTTTAAATTCCGCTTCGCTCGTGGGTTTCTGTTCCGAAAGTGCAATGATGAGGCGGTCAGGAAGAAGCCTCCCGGGAGCGATATCTTTCTGAGAGGCTAATTCATCGCGGGATATCCACAGGCGGCGGACGATCTCCATTTCGCGTCTGTTCTTTAAGATGTGAATTCGGGAGGTGCTGCGCCACGGATCCTGTTTTGGCGCGGGATCAGGTTTGCAACGTTCAAATTCGCACTCTTGGCGTATCCACTCATCTCTACCTCGGTCTAGTGCCTCCGCATAGAGTGCATCCCAGAGCTCGATGAGATATTCAACATCAAGAGCTGCATAGTTGAGCCACGATTCCGGCAGTGGACGACGGGACCAATTCTCTGCACCGTGGCTCTTGTTGAGATGTAACCCCAATACTTCTTCCGTCAAGTGCCCCAGATTACACTTCTGGTATCCCAGAAGACGCCCTGCTACTAAAGTGTCGGCGAGCTGATGTGGAGTGAGACCCAACTGGCGAAGACAGGGGAGATCCTGATCGGCAGCATGGAGAAGCCAGGGGAGGGGGTTGATTACGGCCGCTAGGGGCGCAAGATCCGTTGCTGGATCTGCACAGCGTGTTGGGTCGATGAGAAAGCTACCTGCCCCGTTCCGTCGCAGTTGGATGAGCTGCGCTCGCTGAGAGTAGGTGAATCCGCTTGCTCGTTCGGTATCCAAGGCGAGGAATCCAGAGCCCGCTGCGAGAGTGGCCGCAGCGTCGGCAATTTGTGCAGGGGTGGAGAGTAAAGGTGGCAGCCCCTCACGGGGAGTGGTGACAGAAACAGCTGGTGTTGGTTCGATGTTCAGCGATGACGGCGTGGGAATATGCTTTGACACGATACCGCTAACGGCGTTCAGTAAGGTCTGTGACCCCTACGGGAGGCAGGCCAGCAACGAAGGCAAGGGTCTCTGCGACCGCTTCTAAGTGAGCAGCCATGTCGGTGTTCTCAGCTGTCCACGAGGCGCGCATTTCCAATTGATAAGCGCGTGGAGGCCCAGAGATATCACCGTAGCGGACAGAGTGTGTGGAGGTGACGGTACCGCCGAGCATGGAGAATTTCACAGCGCGCTCACGCAGACCATCGACGAGCCAGCTCCATGCGACTTCCGCGAGCATTGGATCTTCAGCGACCGCCGCATCCATGTCTGCTTGGATATAGGTGACGATCCGCATTGTTCCGTTCCAGGCGTCTTGTCCGCTGGGATCGCACAGCACAATGAATCGGCCGTAAGCATCGCCTTCGCTCTGTTCAGGAATGATCAATTCCTCCAGATGGGCAACCTCTAACCCGACGGCGTAGCTCAGCGGCGCAAGACGCTGCGGGGGACGGATTGGCCCCACTTCAATCTCGCGGCGCATCTGGGCGTGTTTGAGGGAGTCAATCGCTTCATCGAAAGCAGTAGACTCGATACTGGATTCTTCGCTGATCACGGTTATTACGCTAAAACACTGGCGGGAGAATCCCAGCTGACGCGCCGAGTCTGAGTGAGTTTAGGCAGGAGTTTGCCTCAGAAAAATGCGACGCGCCCCAATGGATAGTGTGGGTCGTGCGTTTTCTGCGCTGCCAGGTAGCGCCAAAGCCCGACCACAAAGATGATGATGAGCAGTAGCAGCCATCCGATAGTTGCACGACTGTACTCAATCCAGCGTCCGTAGATGTACCAGCGTGTGGAGTACCAACTGGATCCCTCCAGTACCAAATAGATCGCCACCCATGCTGGCCAGTTTCGGAGGAAACTCGCTTTGCTGACGATCGTCATAACCATCGGGATAAGCATAATGGAGTAGTAGCGTTGGCCGAGCGCGCCCCCCAAAAACGCAATGAGCAGTGCAGCTCCTGCTGTGGTAGTCAGCCATAGACGTAGGTCGATACTGCGGTAAGGCTGCAACAGAATAATTGTTGCCAAACCAAGAAGAATGACAGCACAGCGGACTATCCACACGAGGGGCTCAGGGGCACCCCAATAGGCGAGCCAACCCGCAATGGCATTGTTGTAGTAGTCCCGTACTTCTCCTAAGTAGCCGAATGTTCGCGTCCAGTACACGGTGGGGTCAGCGGCCAGAACCCACCCAATAGCATTGAGAAGAATGGGGATGAAGAGCGCAGCCATAAAAGGCTGCCATCGTTTCAGAAGTAGTGGGAGGAGCAGCAGTGGTGCCAACATCGGTTTGATGGCCAAGGAGAGTCCGAGAGGCACCCCCGCCCACATGTTTTTATTCCGCATCAGCAGGTAAAGGAATCCAACTTCACACAGATAAACCACGCCGTTGATATTGCTGAACACCAGCGTGTTGGTGACGCCTTCGGAGAGAAAGCTGAAAAACAGTACTAAGGGGAGAGCGCAACCACGAAGACTGTAGTCAAACATTTTGACGAGCAGCATAGTGGCCAGCACGATACAGACCGCATTACATCCAATGAAGAGCCAGCGGCTCAGAGTTTCATTACCGATGAGACCAAAGGGGCTCAACAACAAGCTCCCCGAGGGAGCATAGAGGTAATGAGGGTTGGTGAAGCTGTAATTATCTGTGTAGACGGGCTGTCCGGCGAGAAACTTTGTCACCGCGGCGTACACCGGTGCAAAGTCGTTAGTGACGTAGCCGTTGACCGCTTGTATGAAGACTTTGTGCACCATGACCAGCACTGCCAGCGGCCAGAACACCACAGTTAACACCCTATTAAGGGAATCTTTGTCCCATTCCTTAGCGGCTGAGAGGGACGCAGGTAATGCCATTCCTTATCCTTGCAGTGAGATGGTAGCGGACGATGTATCACTCGACACTGTCGTATAGCAGTGTAGTGCCAGCTTTTAGGTATGCGGTGCATCTACGAGGAGTTTCTCCAGGACGACGTCATCGTTGCGGGTAGTCCCAACGTAGTAGATGCGTGGCCCAACAATCTCAAAACCTTGTTTTTTATAAAATCGAAGAGCCCGCTTGTTCTCGGCATTTGTTCCAAGCCAGAGACTCGAGTAACCACAGTTAACAGCTTGTTCAACAGCATGGTTCATGAGGGCATCGGAAATCCTTGAACCGTGGTGCTCCGCGCGGACGTAGAGCTTGTCGACGCCGAGAGAGGGACGAACGCGAAGTTTTTCATAGGCCACGGGGTCCATTTCTGCCCCTGCTATTAAGAGCAGGTACCCTAGCAGATGTTCGGATTCTGTATCTTCCGCAACCGCAAGGTAGTGCGCAAGGTTGGTGAGATGCCCGCGTAGTCGTTCCTCATTGAACTGGTAGTTACAATGCTCGGTAATATCTTCCGCGGTGACCGAGCTGGGGCAGGCCATCGGAAATGTCGCACAGGCCAATTCGCGCAGCGCGGGAATGTCAGCATCGTAGGCTGGGCGAACACGGAAAGAAGCAGGGGACAGTTCAGTCATAGATTTAGTGTAAAGGACACTGCTATGGTGTCCTTAGCGAGTCGTGGTCAGATGGGGCCCGCTGGGATATTCCAGGTGATGAGACAAAATAGTAATATGGCGGCCGAATGGCCGCCATATTAGTTGGTGCGCGATACTGGGATCGAACCAGTGACCTCTTCCGTGTCAGGGAAGCGCTCTCCCGCTGAGCTAATCGCGCAAGTTCTAAACAAGAGAGGTGGAGACGGGAATCGAACCCGTGTGCACGGCTTTGCAGGCCGTTGCCTCGCCACTCGGCCACTCCACCGCAGGTGTTTCCACCATGGAGCGGATGACGGGATTCGAACCCGCGACCCTCACCTTGGCAAGGTGATGCGCTACCAACTGCGCTACATCCGCATTGCAACCTGTGAGCCCGGAACTGAGAACCTTTCAGATCTCGTTTCGCTCTTTGAGCTTGCTTCGATTACATTAGCGGACAACTACGCACTCTGCAAAATCGCCTGTTCACAGGTGTGTTGCGTGTTGTTTATGAGAGTGGTTACGCATGTCTTAAGACGCTCGTGGGGAAAGTGAGGATACGGCGAATGGGGGATGCCAGGTGCGGTGGTGGATTTGCTTGTTTTCATCCTGTCGGTGCCCACTTGGACAAATTGGGCGGCGGTCTGCTAGATTCTTCTCGTTGCAGTTAGCACGTTTCTCACCTTTGACGAGAAAGTGTTTAGCAAGCAAACGGTCCCATGGCTCAGTGGAAGAGCGTCCCGTTCACACCGGGGAGGTCGCTGGTTCGATCCCAGCTGGGACCACTTTTTGTATTTGAAGGAAGAAATGGGGTGCCGTCCTGCTGCGTGGAATATTGCTCCATCTTCGCGCTAAGATGAGCAGGCAACGTCGGTAGCTACCAGGTATGTAGCACCGCACCACAATCAAGGAGCACTTCCTCGTGTCGAATGACTCATCTTCTCAGCAGGCCGCCCTCGCAGCGGCCGATCTTGTATTTTCCATCCCTGCCGGTACACGAGCCGGTACTGCATTGCGGGATACCGAACTGCCGACCAAAGGTATTAACGCGATCCTGGGTGTTCAGGAAGGCGACGGCACTATCCACGATCTCGGATGGGTAGCAGAATCAGACACTACCGTCACCGCAATTCCCGCAAATACAGAAGATGGCCGCATCATCATTCGGCATTCCGCTGCGCATGTGATGGCACAAGCGGTACAGCAGCTTTTCCCGGATGTGAAGTTTGGCATCGGACCTGCCATTGAGAATGGTTTCTACTACGACTTCCGTGTCACGGAACCGTTCACCCCGGATGATCTCAAAGCTATCGAGAAAGCTATGCGGAAAATCGTCAAACAGGGGCAGCAGTTCCGTAAGCGGTCTTTTGCCAGTCTTGCTGAGGCCGAAGAGTTCCTCGCGGACCAGCCCTACAAGCTTGAACTGCTACGGGAGAAAGCTTCTGGTGTGACGTTCACCGGTGACGAATCTGCAGATCTGGGCGACGGCGCTGTTACGGTGTACGACAATGTCAATCCGCGCACCGGGGAGGTGTTGTGGAGTGATATGTGTCGTGGCCCGCACGTCCCGACCACTAAGTTCATCCCGGCATTCCATCTGACTCGTTCCTCTGCCGCCTACTGGCGTGGCGATCAAAAGAACGATGACCTGCAGCGCATCTACGGCACCGCCTGGGAATCCCAGGAAGCCATGGATGAGTATCTCGATCGAATGGCCGAAGCCGCGAAGCGTGACCACCGCCGGTTGGGGACAGAACTGGACCTTTTCAGCTTCCCCGATGAGATTGGCTCTGGGTTCCCGGTGTTTCACCCCAAAGGCGGCATTATCCGAAACGAGATGGAACAGCACTCTCGTCGACGCCACATCGAGGCCGGCTACCAATTCGTATACAGTCCTCACATCACCAAAGGTGACCTATTTAAGACCTCCGGACACCTCGACTGGTATTCCGACGGTATGTTTCCCCCTATGCACCTCGATGAGGAACTGGACGAAAATGGCGACGTCCGCAAGGCTGGGCAGGACTACTATGTCAAGCCAATGAACTGCCCAATGCACAACCTCATCTTTGCGTCCCGTGGGCGTTCTTACCGTGAGCTTCCCCTCCGCCTGTTCGAGTTCGGTACGGTCTACCGCTACGAAAAATCAGGCGTTATTCACGGGCTCACCCGTGCGCGTGGTTTCACCCAGGATGATGCTCACATTTACTGCACCGAAGATCAGCTGGAAGCCGAGCTCACCGACGTTCTTACGTTCATTATTTCGCTGCTCCGCGACTACGGACTCGACGACTTCTACCTTGAGCTCTCTACTAAAGACCCCGAGAAGTTCGTAGGGTCGGATGAGATTTGGGAGAAGTCGACGGCTACTTTGCAGCGGGTTGCAGAAGCCTCTGGCCTCGAACTTGTCCCCGATCCAGCAGGTGCAGCGTTTTATGGACCAAAGATCTCCGTCCAAGCTCGCGACGCTATCGGCCGTACGTGGCAGATGTCGACAGTGCAGCTTGACTTCAACCTTCCTGAGCGCTTTGGTTTGGAATACACCGCACCCGATGGCACCAAGCAACGGCCAGTCATGATTCACCGTGCACTCTTCGGCTCCATCGAGCGATTCTTTGGCGTGCTGACAGAACACTATGCCGGTGCTTTCCCTGTATGGTTAGCGCCACTGCAGGTCATGGGTATCCCGGTCGCTGACACCTTTGCCCCGTACCTTCAGGAAGTCATTGCCGAGTTGGGCTCCCGCGGTATTCGTGCGGAAGTAGACTTGAGTGACGACCGCATGCAGAAGAAGATCCGTACGCACACCACCCAAAAAGTGCCGTTCATGCTGTTGGCAGGTGCTCGCGATGAGGAAGCAGGTGCCGTGTCCTTCCGCTTCCGTGACGGTTCACAGGTCAATGGTGTGCCACGTGCTGAAGCAATCGACCTCATCACCGAATGGGCCCGTTCTCAGCGCAACGAATCACCAACTGCTGAGCTGATTGAGGACCAACGTGCCGAAGCCTGAGTATGTGGATTCTGGGCTAGGGACGCCTGACAAGCTTGAACGTTTGTGGGCTCCCTACCGCATGTCCTACATCACGGAAGAAGCCGCTCCTGTGGAGGAGCCGGAGACTTCAGCTAACGCCTGCACAAAATCCCGCGATCCCTTCCTCTACCTGCCGAAGTGCAGTGATGAGGAGGGGCTCATCGTGGCCCGTGGTGAACTCTGCTTCGTGTGTCTCAACCTCTACCCCTACAACCCGGGGCATTCCATGGTGATTCCTTATCGGCAGGTCGCCGATTATGAGGATCTCACCACTGCGGAAACCATGGAACTAGCTCTGATGACACAACGGCTTATTCGGGTGATTCGAGCAGTCTCGCAGCCCGATGCTTTCAATATCGGGTTCAATCTCGGAAATGGTGCAGGTGGTTCCGTAACAGACCACCTCCACCAACATGTTGTTCCACGCTGGGTGGGGGACGCTAATTTCATCACCCTCTTCGCTGATACCAAGGTGCTTCCGCAAACCCTGCAGGACACGCGCCGTCTCTTGGCAGAAGAATGGGAACGTCAAGTTGCCGCAAGTGATCATTAGGCATAAGGAGATGTAGTGATCGGAAAGTATCTGCGCCCAGGAATCTCAAAAGTTATTAATCCGGTCGCCCGCGGACTTCTCAAGATTGGGGTCACGCCGAATATGATGACCATCTTCGGTACGGTACTCAATATCACGCTCGCGGTTGTGCTCATTGCGCTGACCGAGCACGTCACCATCGGCGCTATCCTGCTTGGACTCACCGTGTTTGTCGACCTTATCGATGGTGCTATGGCGCGTCAGATTGGGCATGGAACGCCTTACGGTGCAGTGCTTGATGCCACCCTCGATCGGATTGCCGACGGTGCCGTGATTGGTTCCATTCTCTGGTGGGAAATCAACAATCGCCCTGATGACACCTGGCTTCTCATCACTACCATTGTCACGCTTGTCTTTTCTGAGGTCATTTCGTATGCCAAGGCTCGTGCGGAGGCGTCCGGAATCCCGGTCAACAATGGATTGATAGAGCGTCCTGAGCGCCTCATCATTGTGCTCGTCGGTATCGGGTTCACCGGTATCGGCCTGCACTTCGGTGTACAGTGGATGACCTACTTCATCAATGCTGCCATGTGGATCCTGGCTATCGGTAGCATTATCACCGTGGGACAGCGTCTGCACCTGGTGTCAAAAGCTCCCCATGCACGTGAAGATTTTGAGGTTCAACACTAGCTTTTGAGAAAGTCAGTGGCTCTGGTCACCGACTTCTGCACAAGGAGACACGCCCCATGGCAGAACAGCCGCCAAGCCGTATGACTGAACTACGGGAGATCCTGTCCGATAAGGCCTACGCGCTAGGCTGGGCGGTCGTCAAAGCTCTTCCCGACTCTTTGGCTTGCCGCATTTTTGACACGGCTGCCGATGTGATCGCCAAACACCAACCTATGACTCAACTCCGCAAAAATCTTGCACGAGTGATAGGGGTGGCAGGGCCCGAGGACGTCCCCGACGAACTTGTGCGTGCCGCCATCCACTCCTATGCGCGGTACTGGCGGGAAGCCTTCCGCCTACCGTCCATGCGTATGGATACTCTCTTTCCGCAGCTAGATGCCTCTGTTGAAGGGAAACACCATATCACTGACGGCTTGGCCAAGGGAAAGGGTGTCGTGCTGGCACTGCCGCACTCGGGTAACTGGGATATGGCGGGTGTGTGGCTCGTCCATGCGGTCGGCACCTTTAGTACTGTCGCAGAGCGGCTCAAACCAGAAAGCCTCTACCAGCGTTTTGTTGACTACCGGGAAAGCCTCGGCTTTGATGTGATTCCACTGACTGGTGGGTCAGTGCCGCCGATGCAACACCTTAAAGAAACACTCAACCGCAATGGTGTTATCTGCCTCCTTGGTGAACGTGATCTGCGCGCGCGCGGAGTGGAAGTAACGTTCTTTGGGGAACGAACTCGTATGCCCGCCGGCCCCGCGAAATTAGCGACTGACACGGGTGCTGTGCTGTGCCCCGTTCACTGTTGGTATACCCCGGGTGGCTGGGGAATGAAGGTGGGAGATCCCGTTGACACCGGCGGGGGAGTGGTGGCAACCACCCAGCTCCTTGCTACTGCATTTGAACACGCTATTGCTCAGCATCCCGAGGACTGGCATCTTTTACAACCCCTCTGGTTGAAAGATCTGTCGGCTGGTCATCTTGCCCATATCGAAGAAGGTGTGAAAAAGCCCGCTGAAGAGAAGGAGGGCTAATTCGTGCGTATCGGCATGATCTGCCCGTACTCTTTCGATGTTCCGGGCGGTGTACAAGCGCATATTCTGGAAATTGCGGACGAGATGATTGCGCTCGGCCACTATGTCGAGGTGCTTGGTCCGGGGGTGAAAAAAGATGCCGTTCCCGCCTACGTGACGCTAACTGGGCGGGCAATCCCCATTCCTTTTAACGGTTCTATAGCCCGGCTGAGCTTCTCTCCCCGCCACTGGCGTGCAGTGAGGACCTTTATCGAAGAGGGGGATTTTGATGTGGTTCACCTCCATGAACCAGCCTCTCCAAGCCTTACCATGTGGGCCACCTATCTTGCCCAAGGGCCGCTTGTTAGTACCTTTCATGCCTCTGGTAAACCGAGTCTTCTCGTCCGGATTTTCCGCTCCTTTTTGATGAAACGGTTTGAGGGCATCAGCGGCAGAATTGCGGTGTCTAATATGGCACGACGGTGGCAGATGGACGGCATTGGGGGTGATGCCGTACTTATCCCTAATGGGGTGCGAGTCTCGAGATTCCGAACGGCGCAGCCTCTGTCCGGTTACGAACGCTTAGACCATCCCGTGTTACTTTTCCTTGGGCGCTACGACGAGCCGCGCAAGGGAATGGATGTTCTGCTGGATGCGCTACCTGCCGTCCATGCTATATACCCGAATGTCGAGTTGATGGTCGTTGGCGACGGTGATGCCGCTACGCTACGGCGAAAAGTTGCAGAGAATGTCGGTACGCTTACGCTACTGGGGCACGTGTCAGAGGCAGACAAGGCCGCTGCGCTCCGTTCCGCAAGTGTTTTTGTTGCACCCAATACGGGCGGCGAAAGCTTTGGCATCGTTCTCGTTGAGGCTATGTCGGCAGGAGTTCCGGTGGTCGCCAGCGAGATTCCCGCTTTTGTGGCTGTTCTCGATAAAGGAGAAGCAGGCTGGCTCAGCCCAGTAGGAGATCCTGCAGCGCTGGCACAGACGATTCTTACCGCACTGCAGGAGCCTCAGAAAACGACCGCCAAAGTTGTTCGAGCCACGAGTTTTGTCGCGCAATATGATTGGTCGGTTGTGGCCCAGCAAGTACTTGCGGTTTATGACACCGTCACGCTGGGGGCCGGGAAGGTACAACTCAAGTGATTTCTTTACCGATATGGGCCGTCGTTCTCATTAGCATCCTGGCAAGCAGTATCGTTGTCACCGCTACCTGGGCCTATTTGACAGCGCAACGGCTCCATCGCCTACATAAACGATGTGAACAGGCCGCCATTGCCCTGGAGGGAACGCTTGACCGCCGTGCCCTTGCTGCCCGGATGGTCGCCAGAGCAATGCGGCGGGCTGCCACCCAACTTGATGTCGACACAGCGGAAGCTGCCGAAATGTCCCGTGAAGCGAACACCATCAGCCATACTGCCCATATTGTGGAAGCGACTGCATGCCCTCAACTTTTAGATCTGCGCGATCGGGAAACGGTAGAGAATGACCTCACACTCGTCTTGCGTCGCTCCGATTTCTCGCAAGTCGACCATGAAGACTTGGCGGGACTACAAGAATCGGCGTTGCGCGTCAATTTGGCGCGGCGCTTCTACAACAATGCGGTAAGCGAGGCCCTTGCCTTACATACAGCCCCTATGGTGCGTTTTTTCCGCCTCGCCGGACATGCCTCGCAGCCGCACTACTTCAATATTATTGATGAATCCTGGTCGGAGATGGATGCCACCTCCTTCGACACAGAGAAGCTTGCGGTAGAACCAGCGCCATCGGCGTCAATGGAGACGAATTCGATGCACACTGAGCAAGATTAACCCACCTCTTACCGACGTGGTTTAAGCTGTTAGAGATAGTTACTATCCCCACCCCCCTTTTAATGGTGTTGTGCATATTCCCTTAGCACGTGTGTCTGGGGGAGATATGTGCGTAGAGACTAGGAGTCATTGTGACCAACGAGAATCAGACGGGTACCTACCGCGTCAAGAGCGGCATGGCCGAGATGGTCAAGGGCGGCGTCATTATGGACGTTGTGAACCCTGAGCAGGCTCGTATTGCCGAAGATGCCGGTGCGGTTGCCGTTATGGCCCTCGAGCGCGTTCCTGCCGACATTCGCGCACAAGGTGGCGTCGCTCGCATGTCCGATCCGGACATGATCGAGGGAATTAAGGAAGCCGTCACCATCCCCGTGATGGCGAAAGCTCGTATTGGTCACTTCGTGGAAGCCCAGGTCCTGGAAGCTATCGGTGTCGACTACATCGATGAGTCCGAAGTTCTTACCCCGGCTGACTACAGCAACCACATCAATAAGTGGAACTTCACCGTCCCCTTCGTGTGCGGTGCCACCAACCTGGGTGAGGCTCTTCGCCGTATTACCGAAGGCGCCGCCATGATTCGTTCGAAGGGTGAAGCAGGTACCGGTGACGTCTCGAATGCCGTCACCCACATTCGCTCCATTAACGCTGGAATCCGCAAGCTGCAGGCAATGGATCCGGATGAGCTTTACGTTGCTGCTAAAGAACTGCAGGCCCCCTACGAGTTGGTCAAGGATGTGGCAGAAAAGGGCAAGCTCCCCGTGGTCCTTTTCACCGCTGGTGGTATTGCCACTCCCGCCGATGCTGCCATGATGATGCAGCTGGGTGCAGATGGTGTCTTCGTTGGCTCCGGTATCTTCAAGTCCGGTGACCCCGCGAAGCGTGCTGCCGCCATTGTGAAGGCCACCAAGATGTACGACGACCCCAGTGTGGTGGCCGACGTTTCCCGTAACCTTGGCGAAGCCATGGTGGGCATCAATGTGGATGACCTGCCGGTCGACCACCGACTTGCTGACCGCGGCTGGTAGCAACAACGAGGCCGACTTTAGCCCCATATGCGCAGGGCAAGTGGCGTCCTGCGAGTGTATATGTGCTCGCTGCTGACGTTGCCTGCCCTTCCGCTATTTGGGCAGAGAACACCCACCCTGCCTACCCATTTCGACGAGAAAAGAGCATGATGACTGCTCCGCTTATTGGCGTCTTGGATGTCCAAGGTGCCGTCACCGAACATATTGACGCAATGCACGCATGCGGCGTGGATGTACGGCGCGTGCGTCTTGCCCGCGATTTCGACGGTATCGATGGACTCATCATCCCCGGTGGTGAATCGACAACCCTGTGTAAGCTCCTCACCATTTTTGACATGTGGAATCCCATGGCTAAGCTCCTCTCTGAGGGTCTTCCCGTGTACGGTTCGTGCGCTGGTATGATTCTTTTGGCCAAAGAGGTGCTGGACACACGCGCTGATGCACGTAGTTTTGGGACCATGAATATGACGGTGCGGCGTAATGCCTTCGGCAGGCAGGTTGACTCATTCGAAACCGACCTTCCCATCGCAGCGCTGGGGGCTGAGCCGTTCCGCGCTGTCTTCATTCGCGCCCCATGGGTGGAAGAAGTTGGAGAGGGAGTGGATGTTCTGTGCAGCGTCACTGACGCACAGGGAAGGACCAATCCGGTGGCGGTACGGCAAGGCGCCGCGCTCGCAACCTCCTTCCACCCGGAACTCGTCGAGGATCGACGTTTCCACCAGTACTTCCTATCAATCGTGCAGGGCACCGCGTAAATTCCGTATGCTCGGCAGCTAGGCAGTAAATTTTAAATAACTCACTAAACACCTTAAATATCAGGGCACACGTGAGCGCCTGTGGAAGATTGACGACAGGCACGTGTACCACGTAAAGGGAAAGGACGTGACACCATGAGTGGCCACTCCAAATGGGCGACGACTAAACACAAAAAGGCTGCCATTGACGCTAAGCGCGGCAAGATGTTCGCCAAGCTCATCAAGAATATCGAAGTAGCAGCACGCACCGGTGGCGGTGACCCCGCCGGTAACCCTACCCTCTACGACGCTATTCAGAAGGCTAAGAAGTCCTCTGTCCCCGCTGACAACATCGACCGTGCCGTAAAGCGTGGATCCGGTGCAGAAGCCGGTGGTGCAGACTGGGAAACCATCATGTATGAGGGCTACGGCCCCAACGGTGTCGCTGTGCTCATCGAATGCCTCACCGACAATCGCAACCGCGCTGCTGGCGAAGTACGTATCGCCATGTCCCGGAATGGGGGCAATATGGCCGATGCGGGCTCGGTGAGCTACCTGTTTAATCGTGTTGGCGTTGTCGTCGTCGAGAAGAAAGACGGCATCAGCGAAGATGATGTACTGATGGCGGTACTCGATGCCGGTGCCGAAGAAGTAGCGGACCAAGGTGAAGCCTTCGAGGTTACCTGCGGTTCCTCTGATCTCGTTGCGGTACGAACTGCTGTGCAGGATGCCGGTCTCGACTACGATTCCGCCGAAGCTGAATTCCGTGCCGATGTGCAGGTACCGCTGGATCTGGAAGGTGCCAAGAAGATTGTTCGCCTCGTCGATGCCCTCGAAGAAAGCGACGACGTCCAAAACGTGTACACCAACATGCAGATCTCGGATGAGGTAGCAGCAGAGCTTTACGACGACGAGGACTAACTCGTTGTTTGAACGGATGAGGACATACGTCCGTCGTCCCATCCCCCTGACGAGTGAGGAACGGAAGTCATGACCCAAACCTGTGTTGTGGGCATTGACCCCGGCCTCACTCGTTGTGGTATTGGCGTTGTTCGGAGTGATGGTGGGACCGCAGTCAAACCTCTTGCCGTCGACGTGGTTCGTACCCCTGCCGACATCGATATCGCACAGCGCCTACTAGCTGTAGCAGAAGGTGTTGCCGCGGTTCTCGACCGATACCACCCCGAGGCAGTAGCCATTGAACGAGTGTTTACCCAGCACAACCGGAATACTGCGGCGGGGACAGCAATGGCGGCGGGAGTTGCCGCAACTGAGGCAGCTCGCCGCGATATTCCCGTCACCTTTTACACCCCGAGCGAAGTAAAAGCTGCGGTATCCGGCAATGGGCGAGCCGATAAGTCACAGGTCACTGCTATGGTTACGCGTATCCTAGGGTTAGTTGACCAGCCTCGTCCTGCGGATGCTGCTGATGCGTTAGCTATTGCTATCTGTCATCTATGGCGCCATCCCCTGCAACAGAAACTGCGGACGACGCAATCCACGTCCTCGCTTGTTGACCCCGTGGGAGTTCATCCGCTGCCGAGTAGTAAGGAGCCATAAGTGATCGCCTCTCTGACCGGTATAGTTGACCGGATTATGCTCGACAGCGTCATCATCACGGAGGGGGGAGTGGGATACCGAGTATTCGCTACGCCGGATACTTTGGCAACATTCACCCGTGGAAGCACTGTCACTGTGCTGACAGAGTTGGTCGTGCGGGAAGACTCCTTGACGCTTTACGGATTCGCTCAACCCGATCAGCAGGAACTCTTCTTGCTGCTACAGAAAGTCTCCGGCATCGGCCCACGAATGGCGCTGTCTATTCTCTCAGTCCTCCATCCCCAAGAACTGTGTGCAGCACTGTCCCACAGCGATACCGCAGCTCTGCAGAAAGTACCAGGGGTAGGGAAACGTGTCGCCGAACGCCTGGTCGTTGAATTAAAGGACAAGGTCGAGACGATCAGTGGAGACGAAGACACAACTTTATTGGCACCCACCCAATCCAATGTTGCTACAGAAGTGACGGAAGCTCTCGCCGGCCTTGGCTTCTCGCAACGAGAAACCGAGAAAGCCATTGGATTAGTGCTTCAGGCGACCCCTGATGCGGATGCTGCCACCGTGCTCCGGAAGGCACTCTTACACCTGGGAGGGCGAGCATGATTGAATTCACCGAGGACGATTTCGTCCCGTCTCGTTCCTCCGCGGGTGACACTCCTGCAGCAGAGGGAGTGTTGTCAGGTGCAGCATTGCGAGGGGAAAACGAAGAACTGAGTCTACGCCCAGCAGACCTCACCACCTTCATTGGCCAAGAACGAGTGCGCGAACAGCTCGATCTGGTACTCAGCAGCGCTCGAAGCAGGGGAGTAGTACCCGACCATATTCTCTTTAGCGGTCCGCCGGGTCTTGGGAAAACCTCGTTAGCGATGATTATCGCTAAAGAAATGGGGACGGCCCTTCGGAGTACCTCCGGTCCGGCGCTCGAAAGACCGGGTGATCTCGCCTCAATTCTTTCGAACCTGCAGGAAGGCGATGTTCTCTTCATCGACGAAATCCATCGCATTTCGCGGCCCGCAGAAGAGATCCTCTACCAAGCCATGGAGGATTTCCGTATCGACGTGATGGTGGGTAAAGGTCCAGGCGCTACCTCAATTCCCCTCAGCTTGGCACCATTCACATTGGTAGGAGCCACGACCCGAGCAGGTTTATTGACGAGTCCATTGCGGGATCGCTTCGGTTACACCGGCTACATGGACTTCTATGATGTTGAGCAACTGGAGGAGATTATTCACCGCTCAGCCAGTATCCTCGACATCGACATTGTGCCGAGTGGAGCAGGGGAGATCGCATCCCGCTCACGAGGTACACCGCGCATCGCAAATCGTCTTCTGCGACGGGTCCGTGACTATGCCGATGTTCGGTCGCAAGGCCATATTGACCGTACAGTTGCACGTGCTGCTCTCGCTGTTTATGACGTCGACGAGTTAGGTCTAGATCGTCTCGACACCGCCGTCTTGGACGCAATTATCCGCATGTATAACGGCGGTCCAGTCGGTCTTTCCACCATTGCTGTTGCGGTGGGGGAGGAGCCGAACACCATCGAAGAAGTCTGTGAGCCTTTCCTCGTGAGAGCTGGCATGCTCTCGCGTACACCGCGCGGGCGCGTAGCTACCCCACAAGCGTGGGAGCACCTCGGACTCACCCCTGCCCCATCGTCCCCAGTCGGTAAAAAGGCCGGAAGTGACAATCAACCAGGGCTATTTTCCAATAATCCTGGCACACTGTAATGGTGCAAACACGACGGGCAGATGAGCGAAAGCGTTTTGACCCCGTTCCACACCACTAACCTCGGCGCGTTGCGCCATTGAGAATGGAGAACACATGACCGGTTCAATTATGCTCATTATCCTCGTTGTTGCGATGATCGTCTTCATGCTGTTTGGCAGTCGCAAGCAGAAGAAGATGATGGAACAACGCTACAATATGCTCACCGAACTACTGCCCGGGGATGAGGTGTCCACCACCGCTGGCCTTTATGGTACTGTCGTCAAGGTATCTGACACCAAGATTGACCTCATGATTGCTGACGGCATCGTCACCACCTGGGATCTCAACTCGGTGCGTGGCAAGGTCGAAGCTTCCCCCAGCGAGCTCGACGAAGAACTCGAAGCGGCTGCTACTATCGACGCAGCTGACAGTGCTTCTGACCCCGCACAGCCCACTTCCGCTCCGGAATGGAAGGATGCGGAGACCCCTGAGATTCCTGACACCATTGAAGGCCTGGAAGACTTGGATAAGGGCAAGGACGACCGCCCGAATGGCTCTCCCTCCGAGAATTCGGATAAGTAGCCGAATGGCCGTAATCTAGAAGGGCTAATGGCTTTTCTGGCCGAAACGTCACTAAAAGGAGTCCGACGACAGTGGCTGCTAACCGCACGACCGTGACGCCATCGTCGAAGAAATCCACTCAGTATGTTCTTTTGAGTGTCTTCACGATTCTCGTCATCCTGATGTACTGCCTCATTTTCTTTACCGGAAATGGCAAAGCGACACCGAAACTCGGTATCGACCTGCAAGGTGGTACTCGCGTTACCCTGACTCCTTCCGGTAACCCGTCTGAAGATCAGCTGAAGCAAGCCCAGACGATCCTTATGAACCGTGTCAACGGCATGGGTGTGTCTGGTTCGGAAGTTCAGATCGACGGTAAAAATCTCGTCATCGCCGTTCCTGGTACTAGCGCTGAAGATGCTCGTAACCTTGGTACCACCGCAAAACTGGTGGTTCGCCCGGTTATGGAAGCGCTCGGCCCGGATGCCACCCAGGTGGACGAGCAACCCAAGGTGAAAGCTCGGCCTAACGAAACCTCTGTTGAAGCCCGCGCACGCGAAATTGAGGCTCTGCGGGAATTCCGCCAAGCTCCTCTCAAGGGAGAAAACGGTAAACCGCTCGCAGCGGACCAACAACTGCGTACCTTGCGTGAGAATGCCACCAAATTGAGCTGCCATTCTGCAGACCGTTTTGCTGGTAACGACGATCCCTCACGGCCTCTCATTACCTGTGACTCCCAGGGGCAGAAATACATTCTGGGCCCAGCCCCACTCATTAACCCCAACAACCCGAACGGGCCACGCCTCGATGGTTCCTTCATCAAGGCAGACACCGTAGAGGGTGGCTTCAACAATCAGCAGGGCCACACCTACGTTTCCTTCGCTTTTAAAGGTAAAGGTGTGGATACCTGGGCGCGGGTGACGACGACGTACAACGGCCAGCAGGTCGCCATGGTGTTGGACTCCAGTGTGGTGTCCGCTCCCACCATCCAGGAACCCATCAAGAATGGCAATACCCAAATCACTGGCCCCTTCAACACGGCTGAGGCCATCTCTCTGGCAAATAACCTCAAGTACGGTGCACTGCCATTGAACTTCTCCTCACCCGACGGAACCCCTGGTGGCAAGGTAGACACGATTCCCGCGACGCTGGGTATCGCTTCCCTCAACGCGGGGCTGATCTCCGGCCTAGTCGGTCTTATCCTTGTCGCCATTTTTGCGCTGGTGGTTTACCGAGCACTGGGAATCGTCACCATGCTTTCTCTCGTCGCTACAGGAGCCATGGTCTACGGCAGCCTTGTGCTGCTGGGGCGGTGGATTGGCTATACCCTTGACCTCTCCGGCGTAGCGGGCCTCATCATTGGTATCGGTACGACAGCCGACTCCTTCGTGGTCTTCTTCGAGCGAATTAAAGACGAAATCCGTGAGGGGCGCTCGTTCCGCTCCGCGGTACCCCGTGGCTGGGCAAAGGCGCGCCGTACCATAGTCACTGGCAACGCTGTCACCTTTATCGCTGCTATCGTGCTCTACACGCTGGCTGTTGGCGAGGTGCGTGGCTTCGCCTTCACCACTGGTCTGACCACTGTCTTCGACCTCTTGATCGTGTTCATTGTGACGTCCCCGCTTGTGCTCTTGGCATCTCACTTGAAGGTCATGTCGAAACCCGTCTTCAACGGTTTGGGCAAACTGCAGGAGATCACCGCAGAACGTCGTGCAGCCGCTGCCCGCCTCGTCCAACAGCGCAATACTATTCCGGTTGCTGAGGCTACGGCTGGAGAGGAGAAATAACATGGCAGAGAATCTTGCCCCTATCGACGTCGATGCCGAACAGTTCGACGAAACCTACGGTGCTGTAAACGACCCTGCACAGCAACGGCACTCCCTCCTTACCCGTCTCTACACTGGTACCGGCGCCTTTAACATCGTCGGCAAACGCCGCAACTGGTACATCGTCAGTGGTGTCATCATTGCTGTCGCTATTCTTTCCATCATCATTCGTGGGTTCTCCTTCGGGGTGGACTTCACCGGCGGATCGAAGCTCAATATGCCGATTGGCGCAGAGAAAGTTGATATTGCCCAAGTAGAGAAGGTTTTCACCGATACCCTTGGATTCGAGCCCGCCAATGTCGCGGTGGTCGGCTCAGGCTCCGGGCGTATGGTGGAGATCCAGTCCCGTCACCTGAACAATGATCAGATTGCGAAGGTCAAGATGCAGCTCGGGGAGGCATTCGAGCCCGCAGATGCATCTGGGCATTCTGGTGCTACTGCCATCGGTGACTCCACGGTGTCCAACACGTGGGGATCCACCGTAACAAAGAAAGCACTGTTGGCTCTCTTCGTGTTCCTCGTTATTGTGGGCCTGTACATTGCTGTTCGCTTTGAGCGCGATATGGCATTCGCCTCACTGGCATCATTGGTGTTCTGCACTGTCACGACAGCCGGTGTCTATTCGCTCATTGGCTTCGAAGTCACCCCTGCCACAGTGATCGGTCTTCTTACTATTCTTGCGTTCTCCATCTACGACACCGTCGTTGTGTTCGACAAAGTACAAGAGAACACGGATGCTGCACTTCGCCACAAACGGCATACCTACGCAGAAGGTGCCAATCTGGCTATTAACCAGACCATTATGCGTTCTATTAACACCACTATCATCTCCGTGTTGCCCATCATCTCGCTGATGATCGTTGCGGTGTGGATGCTAGGTGTCGGCACACTACAGGATCTCGCATTGATCCAGCTCGTTGGTGTCGTGACCGGTACATATGCTTCTGTCTTCCTTGCCACTCCGCTTGTTGTGGACACCAAGAACCGCTTCCGTACCGAAGTACAAGAGCATGATAAGACCGTCCTGGAAGCACGAACCACCGATTCCGCTACGGATTCAGTAGCTGCAGCTGCCCACTAGGACTATGCACAATGGCTAGCACCGCTCTCCGCCACTGTGGCATCGTCGGTACTATCTGCTCACTTGTTATTGGCCTCTCCGGCTGTACAACGGGTGGGCTGAGCGAAGCTGTGGGCTACGCCATAGATGGCCCCGTTGTCGATTACAATGCTGCTACGGTCGCAGGCCATACCGGTGGGAGCCTAGCTGCTTTCCCACGGGTCAATATCGGTTTCTCCTACCTTGACGGGCTTGGCAATAGACTTGCTGACACCGAGTTCGGTACAGTCCAAGTAAAACTTGGGGCCCCTGTCCGGGTAGAGATGCATATTAATGACCGCGCCGAATTCTCCGACGGGGAACCAATTACTTGTGATGATGTCCTTTTTAGTTGGTTGGCCCGGCATCCTCAACAGGGCAGCCCCTTTAATGCGATGTCCATGCCTGGACTATCCGAGATCGGAACGATCAACTGCAGCCCGCAGTCAAAGCATGCCGAGATTGTATTCCAGTCAGGCCAGTTGCCTCGAGATTGGTTGGCGCTTTTTGGTGCCGGCACCATCATGCCCTGGCATATTGTCTCTCGAGCGACGGGAGTGAAAGATCTTCGTGAGCTTCTGGCAGGTAGCAATCCAGAAGGGCTCGCACGAGTTGCTGAGTTTTGGAATAAAGGGTGGCGTTTTGATCGCCCCTCACTAGATCTCTCCAGGTTTGTCTCATCTGGCCCCTACAAGATTACGGGGATCGATGAAGAGGGCGCCATCACCCTGGAACGCAATGACAAGTGGTGGGGGCAGCCGGCGCGCATTGGGAGAGTCGTCATCTACTCGACGGGTACGAACGTCAAACAACACATTACGGATGGTGATGTGCAGGTGGGAGACATCGCCTACGACGACAACAACCCGGCGGCACCTGAAGGAGCGACGAGTGCCGCGGTCTCTTCAGAAAACATCATGCAACTTCGGCTCTCGACGCGTGGGCTTTTCGCAGACCCGCAAGTTCGCCGGACATTCCTTGCCTGTGTTTCACGTACCCACATTCAGGAGTTCGTCACCAAAGATAAACAAAGCGCAGCTGGGACACCTGAGGTGCTAGGACGGCCCGCCGTCTCAATTCTTCCACTCGGCAATGATCCCGTCGCACGACAAGTATCCGAGTGGACCCACCTCGACACGCAAGGAACGTTACGCAAACTGCCGCGAAAGCAACGCGTCAATATTGTTTACCCTGCAGCCTCATCGCGAGCTAAACACGTCATTGAGATGATGGGAGACGCTTGTAAGAGCCGCGGGTTCACTGTGGTAGGCACCCCAACAGAAACATATACCGGCGAGATACTCGCATCAGGAAATGTACAGGCAGGCCTTTTTGGAACGGCCGGAGCGGTCGGTCCCGGCGGGTCCTTCGATGTGGCAAGTGGCCTGGTGGGACTGAGTCCTTATCGTCTTCCCGACTTCCGTAAAGGTGACGCACGGGAACTGTTTGTGCGAGTGACTCGTCTCAACAACACCCAAGGCGAAGACATGCCGATTCAAAAAGACGGTATTGATCGCAACACAGTCTATGCCCAGACAGTGACCAATCTTCAGCAGTACTTGTTGGATATGGGATACGCCCTTCCTCTATATGTACAGCCACGCTGGCAATTCGTCAGCCCTGGTCTACAAGGAGTAACGCAAGGCCGTTCCGCTGCCAGTGTTGGCTGGAATATGGATCGTTGGAATTCTTAAAGGAGCACTTTTATGGGAACAACGCTCGCGCAGCGTATCCAAGACAACATCCGCTGGGTTGCGGACTTCCCCGAAGAAGGAGTTCATTTCGCTGACCTCACGCCGGTTCTTGCTGATCCCCAGATATTTAACGGAATTATGCGGCAGATGTCGGACTGGGCAGGAGAAGTTGACATTATTGCAGGACTAGATGCACGTGGCTTCCTCATTTCTGCCGGAGTAGCCGTGCTCAAGGACGTAGGAGTCTTAGCACTGCGTAAAGCTGGGAAACTTCCTTCACCGGTCCATCACGTTGACTACGGCCTCGAATACGGTGAGGCTGCACTGGAGATCCCGGCTGAAGGATTGGATATCACCGGGAAACGTATCTTTATTGTCGATGATGTGATGGCGACTGGTGGCACCTCCCAAGCGGCACTAGAGCTCATTGAACAAGCTGGGGGAGTGGTGACGGGCTTTGCCACCATTCTTGAGCTCACAGAACTGAACGGGCGATCTAAACTGGCAGACCTTCCGGTATTCTCCATCACAACGGCGTAATATAAGGCGCATCTAGCCCTTAATCAGCAACTGGCGGAGGTGGTTTCAATGGCCGATAAAGACAACCCGTCTGCTGCTCAATGGGGAGGATTCTCCTCCCATAGTGTGCGCGCACGGTTTGCCCGCCGCATGATTGGTAATCGCAGTACTATACCTCCCGCACTTGAGCCGCTCATTGCTGTCCACCACGGTTTCCATCCGGGTGGAGACGTCGATCTTCTGATTCATGCCTATACCACCGCAGAGCGCCTTCATGAAGGGGTGTACCGGAAGTCCGGGGATCCCTACATTACGCATCCTCTAGCAGTTGCTACGATCGCTGCTGAAATCGGCATGGACACGGCAACGCTCGCAGCAGCATTACTGCACGACACAGTTGAAGACACCGAGTACACGTTGGAAGAACTGACTGCTGATTTCGGTGAAGAAATCGCTGCTATGGTTGACGGTGTCACCAAACTTGATCGGGTGGCATTGGGTTCGGCCGCAGAAGCGGAAACGATCCGAAAAATGATTATCGCAATGGCGCAAGACCCACGGGTCCTCGTCATCAAAGTTGCGGATCGTCTTCATAATATGCGGACTATGCGTTTCCTCCCCCCTGAGAAGCAAGCCGCAAAGGCACGTCAGACGCTCGATGTTATCGCGCCTTTGGCAGCTCGACTGGGTATGGCCGCAGTCAAATGGGAACTTGAAGATCTCTGCTTCCGCATCCTCTACCCGCGTCAATATGACGAAATCGTGCGGCTCGTCAGCGAACGCGCCCCGTCACGTGAGCGCTACCTAGCACAGGTTATCGAGGAAATTGAAAGCACACTCAAAGTCTCAAATATTCAAGCAAATGTTTATGGGCGTCCCAAGCATTATTGGTCCATCTACCAGAAGATGGTGGTACGAGGACGCGAGTTTAACGATATCTACGACTTGGTAGGTGTCCGCGTTATTTGTGATGATGTACGCGACTGTTATGCCGCAGTTGGTGTCATCCACTCCCTTTGGCAGCCCATGCCAGGCCGCTTCAAAGACTATATTGCTCAACCGCGCTTTGGCGTTTACCAATCTCTGCATACCACAGTTGTGGGCCCAGAAGGTAAACCACTCGAGGTACAAATTCGTACCCAAGAGATGCATCAAACTGCCGAGTATGGCATTGCGGCGCACTGGCGTTACAAAGAAACCAAGGGAAGTCACCGTGGTGACTCCGGGGAACTGGACCGAATGGCGTGGATGCGTCAGCTCCTTGACTGGCAGCGAGAGGCCGCCGACCCAGGCGAGTTCCTTGAATCTCTTCGCTACGACTTGGCTGTGAAAGAGATTTTTGTTTTCACCCCTAAAGGCGACGTTATCACTTTGCCTGCCGGTTCCACCCCTATTGACTTCGCCTACGCGGTACATACCGAAGTAGGCCACCACTGCATTGGGGCGAAGGTCAATGGGAAACTCGTACCGCTAGAAAATAAACTTAAAAACGGTGACGTTATTGAGGTGTTTACCTCGAAAGATCCCAGTGCAGGACCGAGCCGAGATTGGACACAGTTTGTTGTTTCTGGCCGCGCGAAGACAAAGATCCGTCAATGGTTCGCTAAAGAACGCCGGGAAGAAAATATCGAAGCCGGCAAGGAAGCGATTACCCGCGAGATTCGACGTGGCGGTCTGCCTCTGCACCGTCTGCTGAATAACGACTCGATGGCACAACTTGTTCAAGACCTGAATTTGGCTGATGCAACAGCGCTCTATAGCGCTGTCGGCAGCGGCAATATTACAGCAGGGCACGTTGTCAGCCGCCTGGTTGCACTTTTTGGGACCATGGAGGAAGCAGAAGAAACACTGACCGAGCGTACCGCTTTCCGAACCTCACATCGCGCCGTAAAAACCACGGACGACGCCGGTGTACTGGTCGACGGTATACCTGGTATCAGCGTAAAACTATCGAAATGCTGCACACCGGTGCCGGGAGATGCCATCGTCGGCTATATCACCCGCACGGGCTCTGTGTCTGTCCACCGTGCAGACTGCCCTAATGCCCAACATCTGCTGGCAAGTAATAAGAGCCGAGAGGTGAAGGTTGCGTGGGCCAGCGCCTCTGCGGCTGTCTTCCTCGTCTGTATACAGGTGGAAGCCCTTGATCGGCAGGGCCTGCTCTCCGATGTGACGCAAGCGCTCTCTGAAGCGAAAGTAGACGTTATTTCCGCGCAGGTACAAACGCTGGATGACCGGGTCGCAATCTCTAAATGGGCATTCCAAATTGGAGATCCGCAGCGACTGAGCATTGTTCTCAACTCAGTGCGCAAGGTGGAAGGTGTCTATGACGTGTACCGCATCAATAGTGTCTAGCCTTGTGAGACTGCGGTAGCTCGCGCATTGAAAAACTCGTGACGTCCGTGTGAACGCGCACATCTTGTTGAGATGGAGCGGTCTTTGCAGCGATGGTGTCATGCACCGTGCACAGTACAGGGCGGCAGTACCTTTCGGTACTGCCGCCCTGTACTGTGTCTGACGTTATGGGGTTGCGCTGGTAGCTAGCGCGTCCTCCTTAGTCCTTCTTCTTTGGCTGTTCAACACCAACGGTCTTCACAACACTCCAAGACTCGATCTCAACCGGAGTCGCGGGAGCACCGTCAGTAACCTTTCCATCAGAAGGAGCGACAGTGCCCGGAGCGACCGTCACGCCATAACCCTTAATTTTGTCAAGAACCGGGTAGTCCTTAGTAGCTACGGTGCCAACAACAGTGTAGTTCGGGGGAAGCTGTGAATCAGCAAGAACAATGAAGAATTGGCCACCGCCGGTGTTGGGGCCAGAATTAGCCACTGCAACAGTGCCCTTGGGGTAGGTCACCGTTTGTGCCTGCATACCGGCCTCTTCGCCAGCAGCGGTAATAAGGTAATCCGGACGCTCGTCAACAGAGTAGAAGCCAGGTCCACCCATACCGGTACCGGTGGGGTCACCACATTGGATGACGTTAAAGCCTTGCGAATTAGTCATGCGGTGGCAGGGGGTGTTGTTGAAGTACTTAGCCTCAATAAGCTTCTTGAAAGCAGCATCGTTGCAGGCTGCATGCCGGTGGATCAGATTTACCTGCAGGTCGCCGGCAGAGGTCTTCAGTGTGGTGATGGTCTTGCCCGTGCGGGGGTAAGTACCGTTAACCGGCGCAGCGACCTTCCGGCTCTTCGTGTCAAGCAGGTTCTTCACAGTCGGAGCGTAGGCAAGCTGAGCATCAATTTGGGCAATACGCTCGTTGTATTGCTTCCGCGTCTCCTCCTGCTGGGTAGCGTCCTCCTGTGCCAGCTGAGACTGCATCTGCTTCCACTGATCTTCCAATTGCTTCTTCTGATCGGTGTACGCCTTAACAAGATCAGGTACTTCTTCGGAAGGACCCCACTGGCAGCTAGCCCATTTGGCAGCTTCAGCTGCTTCCTCACGAGCTTTATCGTCTTTCACCTTGTTCACGATGAGGACGATCGCCACTATGAGAGCAATGACCACCACAATGGATGTGATGATGAGGGCAATATTGCGGCGGCGACGACGCTCAGCAGCAGCATCTTCTGCGATCTTCGCTTCGAGTCGTTCGCGGGCGGCAATGCGGCGTTGTGCAGCTTTGGCAGCAGCGTCATCGGCGGAAGCGACATTCTCTCCGGCTTCTACCATGCTGTCGAGTTTGTCTTCGGGTTTGTCCCCGGCGCCAGTATTATTCTTGTCGTATACAGCCACTAGGCGTCCTTTCACAACAGACGTAGACACTAGAAGACTACCGCAAAGTCTTAAAATGACCATGTTGGTGAAGGGTGATTGCCCTTATGTTCCAGAAAAGAGGTCCGTATGAGGATCGCTACTTTTCCCGCAGGCGCTTTCCGCACGAACTGCTACATCGTGGCAAGTGATTCTAATGATGACTGCATCATCATTGATCCGGGGCAGGAAGCCTATTCGCCGGTGTGCAAACTCATTAGTGACAACGGACTGAACCCGGTAGGGATCTACCTCACCCATGGCCACGCAGACCATATCTGGAGTACCCCGGAGTTGTCAGCCACGTATGAGATTCCCGTGATTGTGCACCGCGACGATGTGTTTATGGTGGAGGACCCGGCGGCAGGAGTTGGCCCGACATTGTCGACACTCTTCCCCTTCTCATCATGGCATGCACCAGAGAGTCTTTTCACGTATTGCGACGAGGAGTTTACTGCGGCTGATCTCACTGTAAAGGTGCTCCCGTTGCCAGGACATACTCCGGGTGGCGTCGGTTTGCTTATCTCTGATGGCTCTTCTGCCCCGACGGTCCTCTTTTCCGGAGATACCCTGTTTAAAGGGGCGGTGGGACGCACTGATTTACCTGGCGGCGATGCGCAGACCTTGCTTGATTCGATCGAGCGGGAGCTTATTCCGCTGCCCGGAGACGTACTTGTCGCCCCCGGACACGGAGAAACCAGCACGATGGCGGCCGAACGTGCCGACAATGTCTATCTGCGTCGCTTCCGGTAAAGCGACCAGAATACGACATAATAGACAGCAGTATCGCTATTGAAAAGAAAGAACGTGAGGATGGCTAAAGGATCAGCTGCCGTATCATTTCGAGCTCCCAAAGGCGTGCCCGAGTACGTCCCTCCACTGTCGGCGCACTTCCAGGCTGTCCGCGAGACTCTTATCACTACCATCCGAAACTACGGCTATTCACACATCGAACTTCCGATGTTTGAAGATACTGGTCTATTCGCTCGTGGGGTCGGTGAATCTACCGACGTGGTGACGAAAGAGATGTACACCTTCTCTGATCGTTCTGGCCGCTCACTAACACTTCGTCCGGAGGGAACGGCCGGAGTTATGCGTTCTGTGATTGAACACAATCTTGACCGTGGTCAGCTTCCCCTCAAGCTCACCTATGCTGGGCCATTCTTCCGTTACGAACGTCCGCAGGCAGGCCGCTACCGGCAGCTCCAACAAGTTGGCGCAGAAGCTATTGGCGTCGATGACCCTGCTTTGGACGCAGAAGTTATCTCGATGGCAGACAGTGCGCTGCGAAGCTTGGGCCTGCGGGGGTATCGTCTTGAGCTGACAAGCTTGGGTGACCAGACCTGTCGACCGGCCTACCGGGAATCCCTGCAGGCATTTCTGTTCGACCTACCGCTAGATGAGGAGACTCGTCGGCGGGCGGAGATTAACCCACTGCGGGTATTGGACGACAAACGTCCTGAGGTACGGGAGATGACCGCTGACGCTCCGCTCATGCTGGATTATCTTTCCGACGAGTGCCGTCACCACTTTGAGTCTGTACTGCGTATTCTCGACACGGTGGGTGTTGACTATGTCGTGAATTCGCGGATGGTCCGCGGCCTCGACTACTACACCAAGACAACTTTTGAGTTTGTTCATGATGGGCTGGGCGCACAATCTGGCATTGGTGGTGGGGGCCGCTATGACGGACTAATGGAAGTACTTGGCGGTCAGCCTCTCTCTGGAATTGGTTTTGGGCTGGGTGTCGACCGTATTCTTTTGGCCTGCCAAGAAGAAGGATGCGTACCAGGCTCGGAGGCACACTGTGAAGTATTCGGCGTCCCGCTGGGCGAGGCAGCAAAAGAAACGTTGATACCACTTCTTGCTGATATCCGTGGAGCCGGTATTCGTACCGATATGGTGTTTGGGTCACGTGGGATGAAGGGGGCGTTCAAAGCCGCCGATAAGTCTGGTGCCGTTCTTGCGCTGGTCGTTGGAGAGAATGAGATGGCTAATGGAACGGTAGTGGTGAAGGATCTCCGTACGGGTGAACAGCATGAGGTTGTGCAATCCGAGGTAACTTCAACGGTGTCGCGTACACTTCAGGCGTGAAAGCCTGGTAGGTTGATCCTTACTAGTTGAGTTGTTCATGACGAGGTGGGTAGACGTAATACGCTACCCACCTCGTTTTCTCGTTCTTAAGTTCACACGTGTGGTGCTAACGTCCTAAAGCGTGGCACCGCTCTATAGACCCATTGTTATAGCCCGTCATGAAAGCATTGAGGCGTTGCTGTGATGACCCGTGGGTCCATCTTTCGGGATTTACCTGCTGACCAGCACCTTCCTGGATAGCATCGTCACCAATCGCTTGGGCAGTGACCCTAATCGATTGCAATTCGTCATTGGTGAGCGGTTTCAACATTGGTGCGTCAGAAGGCTGGTTGCCAGGACGAGACGCATAGTGGAACCACAGGCCCGCAAAACAGTCTGCTTCCAGTTCGAGATGAACTTGTGAGGAATTAGGGCCACTGCTGCGCATACGGTCTTGAGTCAACCAGCCAAGAACATTTTGGACATGGTGACCGTATTCGTGGGCAACCACATATTCCTGCGCGGCTGGCGCATTGACACCTCCCAAACGGGTCAGCATCGTCTCAAAAAAGCTCAGATCGAAGTAGGCGGTATTGTCGCCTGAACAATAGAAAGGCCCGGTTTCAACACTTGCCGTACCACAGGCGGTATTCACAGCTTGATCGAAGATGACGGTGTTGGGACGTCGATATTGCGTATCCATTTGGCGGGGGAGCTGTTCCCCCCAAATGGCATCCACGCTGATCGTTGTCGCCACAATACGGCAGACAGGATCCTCGTTTGCCGCTGCCGAGTCGCTCTTCTTACAGCGGTCAATACGATTCTGCAGGTCTTGGACCGCAGCAGCGTTTTGCTGAGAACCCTCACTGCCCTGGATAGCAGGCAGAATAGCTTGTGGATCCACCCCAAAGAATACTGCTACCAGGACAAGAGCAATAGTCCCTAGCCCGCCTCCAATAACGAGTCCGCCACGGCCTCCACCTGCAGAGACTCGGCCACCAGAGAGGTTACCGCCAGTTTGGAAAGTCATTGTGCGCTCCTTTGCACTATCTGCAGATGAAATTACCCGATTGACGGGCTACTGCGGAGAGGATCCGCAACTAATGTGCGGGCGCGAACATGCTTCTCAAACCGGCAAACTCTTCTACAAAATTATGGTGAGGCGGACGAAGTGAGTTCGGCTGCCTGCAGGGAAACGAGTAGACTAGGTCAACGTATGCCTAAGGCTTTTTGATAACTTTCAGCATGGAAGGATTCTCGTGCTGCGCACGCATTTCGCCGGCGAACTGAACGCCGCTGCTACTGGACAGACTGTTACCCTCGCTGGTTGGGTTGCTCGTCGCCGTGACCACGGTGGCGTTATTTTCGTGGATCTGCGGGACTCCTCGGGCATCGCCCAGGTGGTGTTCCGCAATTCCACAGTCGCAGAACAAGCCCACCACCTGCGCTCTGAGTACTGCATCAAGGTTACTGGTGTCGTGGAGGCTCGTCCGGAGGGGTCTGAGAACCCGAACCTAGCTTCCGGCGAGATTGAGGTTAATGTCGCAGAACTGGAAGTTCTCAACAGTTGCGCGCCGCTGCCGTTCCAGCTTGATGATGAGCCTGGTGAAGAAGTTCGGCTCCGCTACCGGTATCTTGACCTACGGCGTGATCAGCCTGCTTACGATCTCCGGCTGCGCTCTAAAGTCAACGCTGCTGCACGTGAGGTACTAGCGAAGCACGACTTCGTGGAGATCGAAACTCCGACCATGACGCGGTCCACTCCTGAAGGTGCTCGTGACTTCCTCGTGCCGGCACGTCTTCAACCGGGCACGTTCTATGCGTTGCCACAGTCACCGCAGCTATTTAAACAGCTACTGATGGTCGCTGGTATGGAGCGTTATTACCAGATTGCTCGCTGCTACCGCGACGAGGACTTCCGTGCTGACCGGCAGCCCGAGTTCACGCAGCTTGATATCGAGATGAGTTTTATCGACCAGGAAGACATCATTGCCTTGGCTGAAGAGATTCTCGTCAACCTGTGGAAGCTCATTGGCTACGAGATCACTACTCCCATCCCGCGCATGACATATGCAGATGCTATGCGTCTCTACGGTTCCGACAAGCCTGACCTGCGTTTCGATATTCAGATCGTGGAGTGTACTGACTTCTTCCAGAACACACCCTTCCGGGTATTCCAGAACCCCTACGTGGGTGCTGTCGTCATGAAGGGCGGAGCTTCTCAGCCTCGTCGTCAGCTTGACGCCTGGCAAGAGTGGGCAAAGCAGCGTGGTGCCAAGGGACTCGCCTACATTCTGGTGGGCGAGGATGGAGAGCTGTCTGGCCCTGTTGCGAAGAACATCTCTGTTGAAGAGCGTGAAGGCATCGCAGCTCATGTGAACGCTGAGCCAGGCGACTGCATTTTCTTCGCTGCCGGTGACGCAAAGTCCTCACGGGCTCTGCTGGGTGCCGCTCGCAACGAGATTGCTAAGAAGCTTGGTCTTATCAAGGACGGTGACTGGGCCTTTACGTGGGTTGTCGACGCACCGCTCTTTGAACCCTCTGCGGACGCTACCGCTTCCGGTGACGTCGCTTTGGGCAACTCTGCATGGACTGCTGTCCATCACGCATTTACTTCTCCGAAGCCGGAGTCTATGGATACCTTTGACACGGATCCCGGCACTGCGCTGGCGTACGCCTACGACATTGTCTGCAATGGCAATGAAATCGGTGGCGGTTCCATCCGTATCCATCGACGCGACGTACAGGAGCGTGTCTTTAAAGTGATGGGTATCGGTGAGCCGGAAGCACAGGAGAAGTTCGGCTTCCTTCTCGATGCCTTCAAATATGGTGCGCCGCCGCACGGTGGGATGGCCTTCGGTTGGGACCGTATTACCGCGTTGCTGGCAGGCGAAGAGTCTATCCGAGACGTCATCGCCTTCCCTAAGTCAGGTGGCGGTGTCGACCCGCTGACGAACGCTCCCGCTCCCATTACTCCTCAGCAGCGTAAGGAATCTGGGATCGACGCGAAGCCGGTCCGGTCCGGAGATCGCGGAGAGAAGCGTGAAGCTACTAAGGACAATGACTAACACTGTTGATGACGCGATAGCGCTCGGTGAGCGAATTCTCAGTGCCCGGGTTGGCAGCCCGGTTACTCTTTCGCACACCGAGCGTATCGAGTCGGATTCCGACGCCATTCTCGTTCGTGGCATAACCACCGATAGTCCATTTCTTCCATCTCGAAAAGTCGTCGTGAAGGTATTCCCCGACCGTGGGGAAGAACGCGACGGGCTATTGCTTCGCGAAATTGTGGGCTATCAGTTTGTGGGCTCACTCGGTACCCCAGACAGTTTTGGGCCAGAACTTATTGCCTACGACTTTGCTGAACGAGCGTTCGTTCTCTCGGATGTAGGGAACACCCGCACTCTTCACGATGTCTTTAACCACGGTGCACATACTGCTGCAACACTGACTGCGTTACGGGACCTGGCAGCACATATTGGCACGATGCAAGTATCTACTGCTGGCCGAGAAGACGATTTCCATGCCTTGCTCCATCGTGCACAGGCAAAGACTCCTGGTCTCGTCGTGCCATTTTCCTCACATCTTTTGGCAGACACACTAGAGGGTGTCCCTCTGTTGTTGCGGGAAAAGTTGGGAATTCACCTGGCTGAGTCTGTCCAGGACCGGGGGAAGCGCAGCGTGAAACGCGCAGTTCAAGGAAGTTATCGTGCCTTTAGCGCGGCAGAGCTGATCCCGGAAAATATTCTCGTCACACAACATAATGTGCAACTATTGGACTTCGCGTTCTGCGGATATCGAGATATTGGGGTTGATGTTGCAGCAATTCTGCTGGGGTTCCCCTCCGATTTGCGCGGATATCAACTGACCACTGAGGAAATTGACGCTGTTACTCAGACCTGGGTAGAGCAGGTGGATGCGATGTGGCCCCGGATGCGTCGTCCGCAGTCGTCCCACAAACGCATTCTCGATGGCGCGCTTACCTGGGCATGGTTGAGTGTGAGCTGGGTTCTTGATGAAGACAGCGACTTCGAACATGCAACGGGTAAAGATAATGCGGGCACGGAAATCATTCTTCGGTCTCTCGCCATTCGCATACTTCGCCAGCTTGGTACGCTGGCAGAGTACTGGGAGGACGCTGAGCTTGCTCAGCACGCTCGCGATGTGGCTGCGGCATTAGCGAACCACGCCTAAGCGACGACAAAGGAGGCCTCATGGATGAGAATGATCTTGGTCTCTTTACCGTGCACAACTCCACTGCAGAATCCTACGTAACGGCGTCTTTAGCACCTCCAGTATCGTCTGTGGGACCCTCGAACTCTTCGCGTTCGCAGCGCGACAATACGCCGTTAGCCGTACGGATGCGCCCCCGCACTCTTGATGAAGTGATGGGGCAACAGCACCTCCTCAAACCGGGGTCTCCGCTTCGTCGGCTTATCGAAGGCGGAGGTGCAAATTCTGTTATCCTGTTCGGTCCACCAGGTACTGGGAAAACTACGCTAGCGAGTCTCATTTCTGGGGCAACCGAACGCGAATTCGTTGAACTGTCAGCGCTTTCAGCAGGTGTCAAGGATGTTCGGCAGGTTATCTCTGATGCCCGAACTCGGCTTATTCGCGGTATTAATACGGTGCTGTTCATTGATGAAGTTCATCGTTTCTCCCGAACCCAGCAAGAAGCGCTTCTTGCTGCCGTAGAAAACCGCGTAGTGCTCTTGGTTGCTGCTACTACAGAGAACCCCTCGTTCTCTGTAGTAGCTCCACTACTATCCCGCTCGCTTGTATTGCAATTGGAGTCGCTTTCTCCAGCAGATGTGCGGGGTGTCTTAGAACGGGCAGTTAGTGATCCGCGTGGCTTTGGCGGGGCTCTGACGGTTGAAGAAGAGTCATACACCGATCTCGTTCGATTGTCGGGAGGGGACGCGCGGCGTGCATTAACCTACCTGGAAGCGGCGGCGGATGCCCGGGTGGACGTTACTGCGCCACTTACTGTCGCGGATATTGAGCGTTCAACACCGGATGCATTAGCGCGCTATGACCGCAATGGCGATCAGCATTACGACATCATTAGTGCCTTCATTAAGTCCGTGCGTGGATCCGACCCCGATGCCGCACTTCACTACTTGGCCCGCATGATAAGTGCCGGGGAAGATCCCCGATTTATTGCGCGACGCTTGATGATTCTTGCTGCGGAGGATATAGGGCTAGCGGATCCAACCGCATTGCACACTGCTGTAGCAGCAGCACAAGCAGTGCAGATGATCGGGATGCCGGAGGGCCGCATCATCCTTGCGGAAGCGACGGTCCACCTGGCGACTGCGCCTAAATCTAATGCGTGTTACGCCGCTATCGACGCTGCTCTTGCAGATGTTCGAGAGGGACATAATATCGGCCCGGTGCCTCCACATCTGCGGGATGGCCATTATGAGGGGGCGAAAAAGCTGGGCAATGCTATTGGCTATCAGTATCCACACCATACTGCCGACGGCATTCTGGCACAGCAGTATCCTCCGGATAACCTCGTGGGTAAAGATTATTACCATCCCACGGAGCACGGAGCGGAGAAGCGGATTGCCAGCTGGCTGCCCAAATTGCGTGCAGCGGTGCGTGGGAGACCCAAAAGAGATAGGTAGCCTTCGGTCCAGCTACAAGCTCAGGTGATGGGTCCCGTTGCTTTACCAGGTAAGCTAAGAAGCTAGAAAACGATACACGCACACTGTAGAACTGCCGCTGCCTTTGTGTGGTGCCACATCGTGATGATGGGGCGACCGGAATGGGTGCAGCGTGGTGCTTAAAGGGAAAAGGATCTCATCCGTGTACACCCATGAAATTCGGCAACGTTTCATTGACCACTATGTGAAGGCTGGGCATACGCTTGTTCCTTCTGCTTCGCTTGTGCTTGATGATCCCACCCTGTTGTTCGTTAACGCCGGCATGGTTCCCTTTAAGCCTTACTTTCTGGGGCAACAAGCTGCTCCATTCGCAACAGCAACCTCCATCCAAAAATGCGTCCGTACGCTTGATATCGACGAGGTGGGTATCACTACTCGCCACAACACGTTCTTCCAGATGGCGGGTAATTTCTCTTTCGGTGCCTACTTTAAAGAAGGTGCCATCACGCACGCCTGGACTCTCCTGACCAGTCCAGTTAACGAAGGTGGTTATGGATTCGACCCGGACCTGTTGTGGGCGACTGTCTACCAAGATGATGATGAAACATTCGCGATCTGGCGCGACGTCGTAGGACTCCGCGAAGACCATATTCAACGGCGTGGTATGAAGGACAACTTTTGGTCGATGGGTGTGCCCGGCCCTTGTGGTCCGTCCTCCGAAATTTTCTTTGACCGTGGTCCTGCCTATGGTAAAGAAGGCGGTCCGGTAGTGGACGAGGATCGCTATATCGAAATCTGGAACCTTGTCTTCATGGAAAAGGAACGTGGGGAAGGCATCGGCAAAGACGGTTACGAAGTTGTCGGATCTCTACCTCAGAAGAATATTGATACCGGCATGGGCATCGAACGCGTTGCTTTTATTCTGCAGGGGGTCGAAAACGTCTATGAAACAGATCTTCTAAGGCCGACTATCACCACGGCAGAGTGCCTGACAGGAACAGCGTATAGCGATGACCCTGAGGATCATCAGAATGCGGTGTATTTCCGGGTCATTGCTGATCACTCGCGCACCGCGGTGATGCTCATTGCGGATGGAGTGTCCCCGGGTAATGAGGGACGTGGTTATATTCTGCGGCGCCTCATTCGCCGTATCATTCGCTCAGCTCGTCTGCTGGGAGCCACGGGTACTGTAATGCAGGAGTTGACCTCTACCGTCTGTCAGTCAATGACACCTTCCTTCCCCGAGCTGGCAGCGCAGCGTGACCATATCCAGAAAGTGTGTACCACGGAGGAGAAAGCCTTCCTGCGGACTCTTGATGCTGGCACCAAGCTTTTCACAGCCGTTGTAAGTGACCTCAAAGACGCTGGTCAGACAGTAGTTCCTGGTGATGTGGCCTTCACTTTGCACGACACCCACGGTTTCCCCATCGACCTCACCCGTGAGATGGCGGCGGAGCAGGGGTTGAGTGTCGATAATGATGCCTTCCAACAGCGGATGCAGGAGCAGAAGCAACGCGCTAAGGCAGATTCACAGGCAAAGAAACACGCACACGCTGACGTGGGGGTCTACCGAGACTTCATCGATAACCAGCCAACCGAATTTACGGGGTACGAGAGTCTTGTTGCCGATACCCAGATTCTCGGCATTATCGTCGATGGGGACGTAGTGACTGAAGCGAGTGTTGGCACCGCAGTCGAAGTCATTCTCGGCGAGAGCCCCTTTTACGCGGAGTCCGGCGGGCAGTGTGCCGATCGCGGCACCATCACCACAGCATCTGGAGAAGTAGCCATCACCGATGTACAAAAAGTGGGTAAGAAAGTCTGGCTCCATCGAGGGACTATCTCCATTGGTACGGCGGCCCCCGGACCTGCCCAGGCACAGGTCGATGGAACCTACCGACGTCATGCTGCGCAAGCACACACTGCTACTCACCTTGTCCATGCGGCAATACGTACCGTGTTGGGAGACCAAGCTGTACAGGCTGGTTCTCTCAATAAACCGGGTTATTTGCGGTTTGACTTTAACTGGACAGATCCATTGAGCACCGTGGAACTTGCCGAAATCGAAACTCGCGTCAACACGGCGATTGACCAGGATCTTCCGGTAATAACCGAGATCATGAGCCTGGACGAGGCCAAAGCGTCCGGTGCTGTCGCCCTCTTCGGTGAAAACTATGGTGATGAAGTTCGCGTCGTCACCATTGGGGGAGGAGAGGAACGTGTCTTCTCCAAGGAACTCTGCGGTGGCACCCACGTAAGCTCTACTGCACAAATCGGACCGGTTCGCTTTATCGGAGAGTCATCTGTTGGCTCAGGTATTCGGCGTGTCGAAGCCTATGTCGGATTGCGTGCATTAGATGCTGCAAAAACTGATCAACGTATTGTTAGCGAGCTAGCCTCGCGATTCAAGGCGAAGCCTGGCGATATCGTACAGCGCGTAAGTAGCCTGCAAGAGTCGGTCAAAAACCTCGAAAAAGAACTCGCCGAGCTACATATGGAGGCAGTTCTGCAGGCCGCCGCCACATATGTCAACGACGCCCATGACGTGAACGGTATTAAGGTTGTCGCCATGACTGGCCCAGCTGGTGCTGATGGTGGTCAACTTCGTACCCTCGCCTGCGATATTCGTGGTCGATTCGCGGAGACACCAGCGGTAGTCGCGCTCTTTACCGCAGAAGGCTATAAACTGCCCTTCGTTGTGGCTGTCAACCAAGCGGCTATTGAACGCGGAGTGAACGCCGGAGACATCGTGAAAGCCGCCGCCCCTACCATTGGTGGCCGCGGAGGCGGAAAACCAGATCTGGCCCAAGGCTCCGGTACTGATGCAGAAGGACTCGAGGCAGCATATGCTGCAGTTGATACTGTAGTTGCCGCTGTGGGCGCGTAGGCACTCATCGTGGAGTTAGACGACTACCTGCCTGATACTCCAGGCGAGGATGATCCTGGCCGCGGCCGCCGGCTGTCTTTTGATGTCGGTAAAGCCCGCATTGGTGTGGCGTCCTGTGACCCGGATGGAATTCTTGCCACTCCGGTCACCACAATCCACCTCAAACAATATCCGTGGCCTGCTGCAACACTCCAACAGATCAAACTATTGATCGAGGAATATGAACCGGTGGAGATTGTGGTGGGATTACCCCGCACACTGCGGAACCGCGCCTCTAGCTCAGTGGAAATGGCCATCGGCTTTGTCAATACTTTTCGAGAACGTTGGCCCGAAATACCGGTACGCTTAGTAGACGAACGCCTTTCTACAGTTGTGGCAACACAGGCACTTCGCTCTTCCAACGTCGCAAGCCGGGCGCAACGTGCCCTCGTAGACCAAGCTGCGGCAGTAGAAATCCTCAATACATGGCTCGACCTTCGCAAACGGCACTCTCACGATACGTAAAAGGAGCAGTGAGGTAGTGGGACGACATAACGGCGATAACGCTCCCGAACCGCAGTCCGAACTCAACGGTGGAGACACCCCCACTGTCTCCACTCCAACGGAGAGGAACGAGGCGGGCAACACCACACCGTCCCGCGGAATCACAGCCTCTTTCCGCAGGTTGGACTCGGCAATCGATCGACGGAGTACTCTCACCCTCGGAGTGGTGATTGTCCTTGTATTGGCGCTCTTCGCCGGCTTAGTTCAGCATCGTCGCAGTCAAGTTCCGGTCTACCCTGACTATCAAGGTGCCGGGTCCGGCTCCGTTTTGGTCGAGGTGGCACTGGGCGTTACCGCTGCCTCTCTCGCACCAAAGCTCGTGTCGATGGGAGTCGTGAAGTCTGAGGGGGCCTTTATTCAGGCCGCTAACAACAACCCAAATATCACCTCTATGCAACCGGGGTTTTACCAACTGCGTAAAGAGATGGCTGCAGCGCGGGCAGTGGAGAGACTACTCGACCCCTCGAACCGAGCCGGAGCAGTGAATCTACCCGGCGGTGTCACTCTGGAGGACGTACGTGTCGTCAATGGCGAAACTGTCTTCGGAATTTATCGCCATCTCGCTAAAGCATCCTGCTACACCAAGGGAGAACAACGGCACTGCATTAGCGCTGCAGCATTCCGAAAAGCAGTGGCTAACGCCGGCCCAGCGCAGCTGGGAGTTCCTTCGTGGGCGCGCCATGCTGTTGCAGCCGCAAAGTACCCTGCGCGAAAGATCGAGGGCCTTATCTTGCCTGGCGTACACGTCTTCAACCCCACTCATACCCCCCTTGAGATCATTAGAGAACTCGTGACCTCCTCGGCCGAAATCTACCAGCAATCCGGTCTAGTGGATGCTGCCAAAGCCCAGAAGCTCTTACCCTACGAGGTAGTCGTAGGTGCATCCCTCATTCAACGTGAGGTGGGAGCTGCCGACTATGGAAAAGCTGCGCGCGTTATCGTGAACCGCCTGAAGCGTCATCAACCACTCCAATTCGATTCCACCGTGAACTATGGGCTGTCCGAGCAGCAAGTCGCCACCAGCGAAGCTGCACGCGGTACAGAAACCCCCTGGAATACTTACGCAATGAAGGGCCTTCCTACCACCCCCATCTGCTCACCTACCCTAGAAGCAGTCGAGGCGATGGAAAAACCGACTCCCGGCAAATGGCTCTACTTCGTCACTGTTGATAAACAAGGCACTACTAAGTTCAATGTCACGCTGAAAGACCACGAACGCGATATCGAAGAAGCCCACCGAAACGGGGTCTTCGACAGTCAGTAAGGGCTTGAGGCGGACCCGAAGAAAGGTCGTTATGCTCGCTGCAGCAGTCCTGGGTTCCCCTATTGCGCACTCTCTCTCACCTGTCCTTCACCAAGCTGCCTACCATGCTCTCGGCCTCACCGAATGGGACTATGTGCGGATCGAATGCACCGCAGCAGATCTCCCCGGCATTGTCGCCGGTACAGCACCAGAAACCCGCGGGTTTTCCGTCACCATGCCCTGTAAGGACGCTGCTCTGCGCTTCGCTGACGTTGTGTCCACCCGCGCTCACCTCGTCGAATCGGCAAATACTCTTGTTCGACATGGCGACGGGTGGTATGCCGACTGCACCGATATTGATGGTGCCTTAGCAGCGCTGGAGCATGTCGGTCATACCGGGGGAGACGTCCTTCTTCTGGGCGCTGGAGCTACCGCCAGACCATACCTCGCTGCACTACAACAGTGCGGAGCAGGACACGTCAGCATCGCCTCTCGATCTGAAGGGCGTGCACAACCCACCCTGCATCTGGCAGCCCAACTGGGGATCGACTACACGTGGGTACCGCTTACGGACCCGGTTGTGTTGCAGGATACCTGTACCAGTGCAGATACTCTCATTTCAACCCTGCCGGGTGATGCTGCTGCAGGATACGGTCATTTCCTCCGTCGAACTCCGCGTCTCGTTGACGTTGTCTACGCCCCGTGGCCCACGTCTCTGGCACAAATTGTGGCGAACGATGGAGGAAAAGTGGTGGGAGGACGCACGATGCTGCTTCACCAAGCGGTCGCACAAATTGAAATGTTTACTAGCATGACCGTCACAGACGAGGTATTCGCTGCCATGGTAGCTGCCCTAAACGCTGCCTGATGCTCTTACACTGAGGGATCCTCACATCCATCCGAAGGAGAACTGCGGTGGTTGATCCCTTACTGATGCTACAGGCCAGTGCGACATTACTTGTATTGGGCTGGCTCTTTATGCTGTCCTGGCACGATAGCCGAAGCCGAAGGATTCCTACCCCCGTTGTGATAGCCGGGATCATGGTGGCGAGCTGTTACGCGGTGACAGCCGGGACTAGTTCGACAGCAGTTCTGGGAGGCGGTTTATTGATGCTGTTCTACACTGTTCCATCTGTCTTTAGTACGCAAGGAATTGGTGGGGGAGATATTAAAGCAGCTTTCCCCATCGGAATGGTCGCTGCGGCACAAAGCTGGTCCTCCTGGTGGATTGTGGCTATAGTCCCCTTTTGTGTCACTGCACTCGTTGGTATAGGACAGTTTCTTGTGATGGGGCGGGTCCTTGTGCATCGTTTGAGGCAACATTGTCCTGAGATCCCAGTCTCAGCACGGCCTAGCTCCGGAAGAATACACAACCTTGCCTTGTTTACTGTGCCGCATGGCACCTCATTATCCCTGGTGACGGCGCTGCTTGTGCTGTGGCCGGGAGTTAATCACCTAGTTGGGTAGCTTTCGCAGACTACTCTCATGGCGGATACCGCCTGGGATTCTGACGTTAGCTATTACGTCAGTAACCATTCACTCAGCTGCCGAAAATGCTGCACAACAGGGGAGTGAGATAGGGGAACGAATCGAAACATGACAGAATAGAACCGTGTTTCGATGGACTACTGCAGGTGAATCCCACGGCCAAGCGCTGATCGCACTCGTGGAGGACGTTATCGCTGGCCTTCCGCTGACCGCTGATGAGGTCTCCGCACAACTGGCACGTCGTCGACTCGGTTACGGCCGTGGTGCGCGTATGAAGTTCGAGCAAGACCGCGTCACCATTCTCACTGGAGTGCGGCACGGCGGAACACTGGGCGGGCCTATCGCCATTCAAATTGACAATAGCGAATGGCCGAAATGGGAGAAGATTATGTCCCCCAGCCCCATAGACCCCGCTGATATTGACGATCTTGCGCGCAACCAACCCCTTACCCGGCCGCGCCCAGGACACGCCGACTTTGCAGGGATGCTGAAATATGGTGCAGAAGACGCCCGGAACATTCTCGAGCGTTCATCTGCCCGCGAGACAGCTGCCCGAGTCGCAGCCGGTACCGTCGCACGCGCGATCCTCCGTGAGGTGATGGGCGTTGACGTCGTCTCTCGTGTACTTTCCATTGGGGACTCTGCCCTCTACGGCGAAGACGAACTACCCACCAGTGCTGACCAAGCACGTATCGACGAGAGCCCCGTACGGGCCTCCCACCCCGACGCCGAGGCCAGCATGATCGCGGAAATCGATGCGGCACGGAAAGCCGGAGACACGCTAGGTGGTGTCGTGGAGGTGGTCGTTCATGGGCTACCGATTGGCCTTGGGTCTTTTGTCTCGGGAGAACGCCGTTTGGAAGCCAGACTGGCCAGTGCGCTCATGGGTATTCAGGCCATTAAAGGCGTTGAAATCGGTGAGGGCTTTGCACTGGCTCGGCGCCGTGGATCTACTGCCCACGATCAAATGGATCCTGCCGAGGTGGGCGTTATCCGTCGCTCGAACCATGCCGGCGGTGTGGAAGGTGGTATGACAGATGGCCAACCACTGGTAGTGCGAGCAGCCATGAAGCCTATTTCCACCGTGC
Organism: Lawsonella clevelandensis; assembly: GCF_001293125.1. Classification (NCBI taxonomy): domain Bacteria; kingdom Bacillati; phylum Actinomycetota; class Actinomycetes; order Mycobacteriales; family Lawsonellaceae; genus Lawsonella; species Lawsonella clevelandensis. Next base: position 95,201 of record NZ_CP009312.1, on the reverse strand, counting down.
CACGAGCCTTAGCGACCGTCGATATGGAAACAGGTGCTTCGGCAACGGCTATCCACCAGCGTTCTGATGTGTGCGCCGTACCCGCCGCCGGTGTCGTTGCCGAAGCGATGGTGGCACTGGTGCTAGCGCAAGCAGTATTGGAGAAATTCGGTGGAGATACTCTTGCGGAAACTCGCCGGAACTACCGTGCCTACCAAAAGTATGTGAAGGAACGTCTCACATGGGAGCAGTAGGTTTTGCCCCTCTCTGTGTGTTCGTGGGACTTCCTGGCTCGGGAAAAACGACCGCTGGAAAACGTCTCTCCCGCGCGCTGCAGCTACCCTTCCTGGATACCGACCAGGTTATAGAGGAGCAATACGGGAAAAGCTGCGGAGAGGTTTTTGCGGAGCTTGGTGAATCTGCATTCCGCGAAATTGAAGAGGACGTTGTCGCAGAGTGTCTGGCTCACCACGAGGGTATTCTGGCGTTAGGCGGCGGAGCGGTTCTCTCCTCTCGAACCCGCACGTTGCTGGCTGAGGTTCCCGTTATTTTCTTGGATATTTCGGCAGCAGAGGGAATTCGGCGCACCGCGGATACGTCTACTCGACCAGTTCTTGCTGCTAAGGACCCTGCTGAACACTACCGTCAGCTGCGACGTATTCGCCGCCCCTACTATCAAGAGGTTGCCGATCTCACTATTCGCCCTGAGCACCGCAAACCTCTCGACGTGATTGATGGGATTTGTGCTTTTCTCGGCCGTGCTCGGCTTACCGCCGACGTGGACGACGACTAATACTGAAAGAGACTGAGATGGCAGCAACTGTAATCGATGTAAACGCAGCTCACCCCTATCACGTGCGAATCGGATCGCACCTCGTTCCGGCAATTGCTGAGTTGGGTGGCCGATTTCGGAACGTCGGTATCGTCTACCAAGAGAGTGTGTCTTATTTTGTGGCAGAGATCGCCGCAGCATTGCGAGAAAACGGCAGTGTTGTCCATCTTTTCCCCGTCCCTGATGCAGAGGCAGGGAAGACGCTTGTTGTTGCGGAGGAGCTATGGATTAAGTGCGGTAAAGCCGGTATTACTCGGGCAGACGTCATCATGGGTGTCGGGGGCGGAGCGGCGACAGATCTTGCTGGCTTCATTGCCTCCACATGGATGCGTGGGATTGCTTTCATTAGCTGCCCCACCTCCCTGCTCGGCATGGTCGACGCTGGAGTAGGCGGAAAGACCGGGATCAATAACGTCATCGGTAAGAACCTGGTGGGGACGTTTCATGAGCCGCAGGGAGTGTTCATTGATCTGCATGTTCTTCACACGCTTCCACGCGCTGAAGTCGTATCCGGTATGGCGGAAGTAGTGAAGTGCGGATTCATTGCCGACCAACGCATTCTTGAACTCGTGGAAGACAATCCCGCGGCCATCTTTGATGTCGACGGACCAGTGCTCCACGAACTTGTGTGTCGCTCGGTACAGGTGAAAGCCGACGTTGTAAGCTGTGACCTCCGTGAATCGGGCCTTCGCGAGAACCTCAACTATGGCCATACCTTGGCACATGCGATCGAACAACGGGAACAGTACCTGTGGCGGCATGGCAACGCAGTTGCGGTGGGAATGGTCTTCGCGGCCGCTCTGGCTCGCACCGCGGGTCTTCTCACCGATGCAGAGGTGGACCGTACCCGCCACATCTTGTCAGCGGTGGGACTGCCTACGTCTTACGATGCGGGGGCCTTGGAAGAGCTCACTAGCACTATGTACTCTGATAAAAAGAACCGCACCGGAGTTCTTCGTTTTGTCGTGCTCGACGGCTTCGGAAAGCCTGTCCGATTGGAGAATCCGACCCCAGAACAACTCGCTGCTGCCTATGCTGACGTTAGCGAACACTAAGGAGAAGGAATGATCCACGTACTTAACGGTCCGAACTTGGGACGACTGGGAAAGCGTCAACCCGAAGTATATGGGTCGACCACCTTCGCTGACCTCACCGCTATTCTGGAACGCGACGCAGACGACCTGGGAGTCGAGATCGAGGTCAAACAAACCGATTCAGAAATGGAACTCCTGAGCTGGGTGCATGACTGCGCGGACAAGCAGGAACCCGTCATCCTCAACGCTGGTGCACTCACACATACCTCAGTTGCGCTACGCGATGCTTGTGCTGAACTTGCAGACCATGCTGGCTTCATTGAAGTTCACATCTCCAACGTCCACGCTCGTGAAGAGTTTCGTCACCACAGCTACCTTTCCGCTATCGCCACAGGAGTGATCGTTGGGCTTGGCACAGACGTCTACCGCCTTGCGTTGCGCTGGTTTGCGCAGCAGAGCTAACCACTGAAGACAGAAGAGGTAACAATGACAACTGCAGACAACTATGCTGAGCGGCGCAATCGGCTTCGCCGTTCAGTAGAGGCTGAGGCGATCGCACTATTCGGGCTCAGCTCGATCCGCTACTTTACCGGTTTTTCGGGTTCTAACGCCCTTCTCTGGATTGATAGCTCTACTGCGGATAACGACTTTCTCATCACCGATGGCCGTTACACGCTCCAAGCTTCTGTAGAATGTCCTGGAATTGCGGTAGAGATTTGCAGCTCGCGCGGTAGTGCCGCATTGACTGAAGTGGGTAGAATGCGGCATCTGCAGGCAAACACACTGGGGGTGGATGGGGAGTTCCTCAACTGGCTGGACTACCAAGAGTTGGCGGCGTGGCTGAGTTCGAGTACACAGCAGGACATCACTTCTGCAGGGGTTATGGGCCTGCTTAACGATGTATCTGCTCACATTGCACAGTTACGATCGGTTAAAGACGACAGTGAGATTACTGCGCTCGATCACGCTGCGCAGTGTGCCGAAGCTGCGCTGCAGCAGCTTATTGAGGAAGAAACCCTACTGCCAGGTGCTACCGAAATTGAGGTGGCAGCACGCCTCGATTACCTTATGAAAGTTCGTGGTTCCGAGGGCGTCTCCTTTGAGACAATCGTAGGCACTGGAGCTAACAGTGCAATCCCACATCATTCACCCGACAGTACCCCGATTGCTGCTGGCGATCTCATCGTCATTGATTTTGGTGCAGTAGTAGGAGGGTACCACTCAGATTGCACCCGCACGTTCTGTGTCGGAGAGTCTACCGCATGGCAAGAAGAGATCGCTGACTGCGTGTGGCGTGCGCATCAGGCAGCGCTCGCAGAGGTGCATCCGGGGGTTTCCGCTGGAGACCTCGACAAGGCTGCCCGTTCAGTCATTGATGATGCCGGGTATGGCCCGTACTTCGGGCACTCAACTGGCCATGGAGTTGGAGTAGACATTCATGAGCATCCCTGGGTGCGCAGCGGTTCACCGGAAGAACTAGTCGCCGGTTCAGTATTCACGATCGAGCCCGGGATCTATCTCCCCGAGCGTGGAGGAGTTCGAATAGAAAACACCTACGTGCTCGAAGAGTGCGGAAATGTACGCTCTCTGCAGGCGCTTTCCGCAGAATTGCTGCACGTTTAGTAAACTCCATGAAGTACTAGTTGCAGAGGACTGCACTCCTCTCGACTACCTAGACATTTCGACAGAAAAGAGCTCATTGTGGCGAGTACCGCAGACTTCAAGAATGGCCTGGTACTGCAGATTGATGGCAAACTGCAGCAGATCGTAGAATTCCAGCACGTTAAGCCGGGTAAGGGCCCTGCTTTCGTTCGGACCAAGCTGAAGGATGTTGTCACTGGCAAGGTCGTTGATAAGACCTTCAACGCTGGTGTCAAAGTGGATACCGCAACTGTGGACCGCCGCGATTTCACCTACCTCTACAAGGACGGCAACGACTTCGTGCTGATGGACGAGGACACCTACGATCAAATTACCGTCGGCCCCGAAATCTTGGGTGATGGAGCTCGCTTCCTTCTTGAGAACACTACTATTCAGGTGTCTATGCACGAAGGCGTACCGCTGTTTGCCGACCTGCCAGTTGCCGTTGACCTCACGGTGGCACATACTGATCCGGGCCTGCAGGGCGATCGTTCTTCTGCTGGCACCAAGCCGGCAACTCTGGAGACTGGCGCCGAAGTGCAGGTTCCTCTCTTCATCAATACCGGTGACGTTCTGCGCATCGACACTCGAGATGGTCGTTACTTGAGCCGTGTCAACAACTAATCCAGCACAGTTCTCCGTAACGGGGGCGGGCAAAACTGCCCGCCCGCGTCATTCTGGCAGCCGGCATAAAGCTCGTCAGCGTGCACTGACTCTGCTCTTCGAAGCAGAAAGTCGGGATGTTGATCCTGTTGAGCTCGCTGAAAACCGGCGCGATTACGCCCTCGCATTGGCTCAGCGTGGGGAAGGCGGAATGCCACTCGTCGGCGACTACGCCATCACGATTGTTACCGGCGTCGCCGAAGAGATTGATCGAATCGATGAGATTCTGTCGTCCTACCTCACAGATTGGTCCTTGGGCCGGCTTGCTGCGGTAGACCGCACAGCACTTCGAATTGGCGTTTGGGAGCTTCTATTCACCGATGATGTGCCGGCATTAGCGGCTGTTGATGAGGCTGTGAGCCTGGCACGGGAGTATTCGGATGACGATGCTCCGCGTTTCGTCAATGGAGTGCTCGACAAAGTGTTGCGCGATCGCGATGTCGTCAAGGAACAGCTGTCCTATACCACCACTGTCGAGCTGGCGGAAGAGCAAGTTGACACCCCTCCTGCAGCTCATGCGGTGGAACGAAAGAACGACGCTGACTAACCACTACGAGTGCCTCAATAAACGGATCGTAACCTGAAGGGAAAACCTTCAGGTTACGATCGTTATGATATGTGTGAGCAGGGTTGAGGCTGCTACACTTAAACCTCAGAGCAGACATCCTTTAACAAGCCGTCCAGCGAGGCGGAGAAGGAGGTCAGGATGAACGACAACGTGCAACTGCTTGACGCTGCGGATGTATCTCGCACCGTCGCACGAATCGCCCATCAGATCATTGAAAAGACAGCGCTCGACGAATCGTTATCGAAACGCGTTGTCCTCTTGGGCATTCCTACGCGAGGTAGCTACCTCGCCCACCGACTTGCTGCAAAGATTGCTGAATTTACCGGCAATTCCCCTGAAGCCGGATCTCTCGACATTACCCTCTACCGTGATGATCTTCGCCAACGTCGCCCCCGCCCCATGGGTGAGACTCAGATTCCCCGTAACGGGATTGATGGCACACTCGTCATTCTTGTCGATGATGTTCTTTTCTCTGGACGAACCGTGCGTGCAGCGCTCGACGCGCTTCGCGACATTGGCCGACCGGATGTTATCCAGCTAGCGGTTCTTGTCGACCGCGGACATCGTGAACTTCCTATCCGACCAGACTACGTGGGAAAGAATATTCCAACAGCACGGGCCGAAGGCGTGGACGTTCATTTGGATGAATTGGACGGAGTAGACGAAGTCGTCCTCACTCGGGACATCGCAGGAGGAGAGGCAGAGTGAAGCACCTCGTCTCGATCAACGATCTCGACAAAGACAGTGCCCTTGCCCTTCTCGATCTGGCAGATGAGCTGAAATCCTCTCTACTGGAACGAGAAATCCGAAAGCTTCCAACTCTGCGCGGGCGTACTGTATTCACTGTTTTTTACGAAAATTCCACTCGCACACGCTGCAGTTTCGAAACTGCCGGAAAGTGGCTTAGCGCCGATGTCGTCAATATCTCGGCAGGCAGTTCATCGGTAAAGAAGGGCGAGTCACTACAGGATACTGGCCAAACCTTGACCGCTATTGGAGCTGAAGCCATTATTGTCCGGCATCCTAATTCCGGTGCACCCGCGCAATTGGCACAGTGGCTATGCCCGGACGGGGTACACGGCCCCTCTGTCATCAACGCTGGTGATGGTCAGCACGAACACCCCTCCCAAGCGCTTCTCGACGCGCTCACATTCCGCCAGCATCATGGCGGTTTCGACGGTCGCAAACTGGTGGTTGTTGGCGACATTCTCCACTCCCGTGTAGCTCGCTCTGACCTTCTCCTCTTCTCTAAACTTGGGGCAGAAATTGTGTTCGTCGCCCCTCCTACGCTGCTTCCCGTTGGTGTCGAAGACTGGCCCTGCCGTGTCTCGCACGACCTTGATGCCGAGTTGCGCGATGCCGACGCTGTCCAGTTACTGCGCGTCCAAGAAGAGCGCATGAAGGTTGGCGAAGCATTCTTCCCATCCGTGCGTGAGTATGCCGCGCTGTACGGAATGAGCAAGAAGCGTCACGCGCTGCTTCGTGACGATGCCATCATCATGCACCCGGGTCCTATGATTCGTGGCATGGAAATCAACTTTGATGTTGCTGATTCCCCGCAATCCGCTGTTCTCCAGCAGGTGAACAACGGTGTTCACATTCGTATGGCGATCCTCATCACGCTTCTCACCGGTGACCGCGAGGCGCAATTATGAAGAAAGACACTATGACTGCACTTATCATCCGCAACGTCCGCCTCTACGGCGAAGGGGATGCTGTCGACGTTCTTGTTCATGACGGCCGCATCGATAACATTGCTGCCCACGGCACTCTCACCACTCTTCCCACAGAATGCGAAGAGTATGACGGCCGCGGCAATGTCCTTCTCCCCGGTTTTGTCGACATCCACGTACACCTCCGTGAACCTGGTCGGGAGGATACAGAGACTATTGCCAGTGGCTCCGCTGCTGCGGCTATCGGTGGTTTTACCGCTGTCTACACCATGCCCAACACCAATCCTGTTATCGATAACAACAACTTGGCGGAGATGGTGTGGAGCAAGGGCCAGGAAATTGGCTTATGCGATGTCTATCCGGTGGGTTCAATTACGGTGGGGCTACAGGGCAAGGAACTGTCTGAAATGGGTCTGATGAACAAGGGAAAGGCCCAGGTTCGTTGGTTCTCCGATGATGGCAAATGTGTCAATAACCCTCTCGTTATGCGGCGTGCACTGGAGTACGCAGCTGGGCTTGGGGCAACAATCGCACAGCATGCGGAAGAAGATCGCCTCACAGAAGGTGCCATCGCCCACGAGGGGCCGATGGCCGCTAAACTCGGGATGAAAGGTTGGCCACGCGCAGCGGAAGAGTCCATTGTGGCTCGCGATATTCTTCTCGCGCGCGATGCACACGCCCATATTCACGTTTGCCATGCCTCCACCAAAGGCACCGTTGAACTTCTGAAGTGGGCGCATGAGCAGGGCGTCAACATCACTGCTGAAGTCACCCCGCACCATCTCCTCCTGAACGACTCAGTACTTCCCACCTATAACGGCGTCTACCGGGTGAACCCGCCATTACGTGAAGAGTCAGATAATGAAGCACTTCAGCAGGCGTTGATTGATGGAGTCATCGACTGCGTCGCCACCGATCATGCCCCCCATGGCTCAGAAGAGACCTGTTGCGAATTCGCCAAAGCGGCAAACGGCATGCTGGGTCTTGAAACCTCCCTTGCCATTATGGCTCAGGTGATGGTGGAGTCCGGTCGTATGACCTGGCGCGATATCGCACGAATCATGAGCGAACGCCCTGCCAAACTTGTCGGACTAGCCGACCATGGGCGCCCGCTCGAAGTTGGCGAACCCGCAAACCTCACCGTCATCGACCCTGACGCTGGCTGGTGTGTCCATGGCGAAGAACTTGCCTCCATCGCCTCCAATACTCCCTACGAAGGTATGGAGTTCCGTGCTCGCCCAGTGCTCACGGTACTTCGCGGACGCGTCACGGCGCGTGACGGTGAAGCCGCCCTCTAGGACCACAAAGCGCATAGATTAGGAAAGAAGGAATAGTGAGCGAACGAATTCCGGCAGCCCTCGTGCTCGAAGATGGACGCATCTTCCGCGGGCATGCCTTTGGAACCGTAGGGGAGACCCTGGGTGAGGCTGTTTTTACCACCGGAATGACCGGTTACCAGGAAACTCTGACGGACCCCTCCTACCGCCGCCAGATTGTGGTCTCTACAGCGCCGCAGATCGGCAACACCGGATGGAACTTGGTTGATGGCGAGTCCATGACCGCCGAGCCCACCAACGACGCTGTTCGCAATGGAATGCGGGGACGTATCTATGTCGCCGGTTACGTTATTCGCGATTATGCGCACCAACCCTGCAGCTGGCGCCTCGACCACGCGCTGCAGGACGAGCTAGAAGAACAGCAGATCGTCGGCATCCAAAATGTTGACACCCGTGCCATCGTGCGGCATCTCCGCACGAAAGGAAGTTTGCTAGCAGGCATCTTCTCTGGCGACTCGATCACAAGCGAAGACGAGATGTTAGAGAAGGTCTGCAGTCAGCCACCGGCAGCTGGGCAAGATCTCGCCAGCGAAGTAACCACGCAGGAGATGTACACTCTGGAGCCGGTAGAGGAGCATCGCTTCACCATTGCAGCGATCGACCTCGGGATCAAAGCCAACACCCCGCGTAACTTCGTCAAGCGTGGCCTCCGTGTCCACATGATGCCCGCTGCAACTACCTGGGAAGAGATCCAAGAGCTCAATGTTGATGGTCTCTTCTTCTCCAACGGCCCGGGAGACCCGATCACAGCTACCGCTCCCATCGCCCTGGCCAATGCTGCACTCGAGAACGAGATGCCGCTCTTTGGTATCTGCTTTGGTAACCAGATTTTCGGCCGTGCACTTGGCCTCGACACCTACAAGATGAAGTTCGGCCACCGCGGTATCAATATCCCGGTGAAAGACCATCAGACCGGCCGCATTGCTATCACCTCGCAAAACCATGGTTTTGCGCTGGAGGGTGAGCCCGGAATGGAATTCGATACTCCCTACGGGCGCGCCCTCATCTCCCACAGCTGTCCCAATGATGACACTGTGGAAGGTGTCAAACTGCTCGATGGCAGTGCATTCTCCGTTCAGTATCATCCCGAGGCCTGCGCCGGTCCGCACGACGCAAACTACCTCTTTGACCAGTTCGTCGACCTCCTTGAGTCGCACGGCAAGAAGGGACAGAAGTAAATGCCACGTCGCGAAGACCTCAACCACATTCTCGTCATTGGCTCTGGCCCGATTGTTATTGGCCAAGCTTGCGAATTTGACTACTCCGGTACCCAAGCCTGCCGGGTGTTGAAGCAGGAAGGCATCCGTGTCTCCCTCATCAACTCGAACCCGGCCACCATCATGACGGATCCGGAATTCGCAGATTCAACGTATGTTCAGCCCATCACAGCTGACTACATTGAGAAGATCTTCCAGAAAGAAGCAGCTGACGGCCATCCCATCGACGCTGTGCTCCCCACACTCGGCGGACAGACCGCTCTGAATGCCGCTGTCGACCTCCATGACCGCGGTCTGCTAGAGAAGTACAACGTCGAACTGATCGGTGCCTCCTTCGAGTCCATTCAGCGTGGCGAAGATCGCCAGACCTTCAAGGACATTGTCGAGAAGATCGGTGGCGAATCGGCACGCTCCCGCGTCTGCTACACGATGGAGGAAGTACACGAGACGGTGGCTGAACTTGGCCTCCCCGTGGTGGTCCGCCCTTCCTTCACAATGGGTGGACTGGGCTCCGGTATGGCCTACACGATGGAGGATCTTGAGCGGATCGCGGGCGGCGGCCTCGCTGCTTCCCCCACCGCTAATGTCCTTATCGAAGAATCCATCCTCGGGTGGAAAGAATTCGAGCTCGAGCTTATGCGTGACCACAACGACAATGTCGTGGTCGTCTGTTCTATCGAAAACTTTGACCCAGTGGGCGTGCACACTGGCGACTCCATCACCGTTGCTCCCGCGATGACGCTCACTGACCGTGAGTACCAGATCATGCGCGACCAGTCGATCGCTATTTTGCGTGCTGTCGGTGTCGATACGGGTGGCTGTAATATCCAGTTCGCCCAGGACCCGAAGACTGGGCGGCTCATCATCATCGAGATGAACCCGCGTGTTTCGCGGTCCTCCGCACTCGCGTCCAAGGCGACCGGCTTCCCCATTGCGAAGATCGCCGCCAAGCTGGCGATCGGCTACACGCTGGATGAAATCCCGAATGATATTACGAAGGAAACACCCGCTAGCTTCGAGCCAACTCTCGACTACGTCGTGGTGAAGGCACCGCGTTTCGCTTTTGAAAAGTTCCCAGGTGTGGATGATACGCTGACCACGACCATGAAGTCAGTGGGTGAAGCCATGTCGCTGGGACGTAGCTTCCGAGAATCCCTCAACAAGGTTCTGCGCTCCCTGGAGACCAAGTATGCAGGGTTCTGGATCCGTCCCGACGACATCATCACAAACGCTGGCAAGAAGTCCATTGAGGACCTCATGGAAGAGGTCAAACGCCCCACCGAAAACCGTATCTACACCGTTGAATACCTGCTGCGGCAGGGAGTCTCCATTGACGATCTGTATGCATCTACTGGTATCGACCCGTGGTTCCTGGGCGAAATTCGCGGGCTCGTTGACGTTCGAAACGAGGTTGTGGATGCACCAGTCCTTACTGCGGAGATCATCCAATTAGCAAAGAACAACGGCTTCTCCGATCGCCAAATCGCTTCACTCCGTCCGGAGATCGATGGTGAGGCGGGAGTCCGTAAACTTCGCGGCCGCTTAGGTATTCATCCCGTCTATAAAGCTGTTGACACCTGCGCTGCAGAGTTTGAGGCGAAGACTCCATACCATTACTCCACCTATGAATTTGACCCTGCAGCTGAAACCGAAGTCGCACTCCAAAAGGATCGACCGAAGGTCATCATTTTGGGTTCCGGCCCCAACCGTATCGGCCAAGGTATTGAGTTTGATTACTCCTGCGTTCATGCCGCCCAGTCTCTTTCTGCTGCCGGCTATGAGACCATCATGGTCAACTGCAACCCGGAGACAGTATCGACCGACTACGACACTGCCGATCGCCTCTACTTCGAGCCGCTGACCCTCGAAGATGTCCTCGAAGTCTACCGCTCTGAGTGTGCTTCTGGTGATGTGGCTGGCGTCATCGTGCAGCTGGGTGGGCAAACTCCGCTCTCGCTAGCTGCCAAACTGGAGGAAGCGGGTGTCCCAGTTGTCGGAACTTCGCCCGCTGCTATCGATCTGGCCGAGGATCGTGGCGAGTTTGGTAAAGTCCTTTCCGCCGCTGGTCTTCCCGCCCCTAAGTACGGCACCGCAACCTCCTTCGAGGAAGCCGCTGAAGTCGCCAATGGAATCGGTTTCCCCGTTCTGGTGCGTCCCTCCTACGTTCTGGGTGGACGTGGTATGGAGATCGTGTATAACGAAGAGTCACTGCGTGACTACATTGAGCGGGCCACTGAGCTTAGCCCCGAACACCCGGTCCTGGTTGACCGCTTCCTCGATGACGCCATTGAGATTGATGTTGACGCTCTCTGCGACGGGGAAGAGGTGTACCTTGGCGGCATTATGGAGCACGTAGAAGAGGCCGGTATCCATTCCGGTGACTCTGCTTGCGCCCTACCTCCGATGACGCTTGGCCGCGGCGATATCGAAGCGGTCCGCCGTTCTACCGCAGCCCTTGCTATGGGCATTGGGGTTAAGGGCCTCATGAACGTTCAATACGCTCTCAAAGGCAATACTCTCTATGTTCTGGAAGCGAATCCCCGTGCTTCCCGCACCGTTCCGTTTGTCTCTAAATCGACGGCTGTACAACTCGCCAAGTGCTGTGCCCGCATCATGCTGGGAGATACTATCGCGAACCTCCGTAAGGAAGGCATGCTGCCGGCTGAAGGTGACGGGGGAACCATCCCCATGGGCCACCCCATCTCCGTCAAGGAAGCGGTGCTTCCCTTTAACCGGTTCCGGAAAGCCGACGGAGAGGGAGTCGACACTCTGCTTGGGCCCGAAATGAAGTCCACTGGCGAAGTAATGGGCATCGACACCAACTTCGGTAAGGCTTTTGCGAAAAGCCAAACTGCTGCTTACGGAAGCCTGCCTACGGAAGGCACAGTCTTTATCTCAGTGGCTAATACTGACAAGCGCGCTATGGTGTTCCCAGCCCGTCGTCTCTTCGACATGGGCTTCCGTATCATGGCTACTGGTGGAACCAGCGATATGCTGCGTCGCAATGGTATTGACTGTGTCCAGGTATACAAACAGACAGGTGATGACGACCGCCCAGAAGGCGCTGGTAGCATCGTTGACCTTATCAGCGACGGACAAATCGATCTCATCATTAATACTCCCAAGGGCAATTCCGGTTCACGGGAAGATGGCTACGGTATCCGGGCCGCCGCAGTATCGCGTGGTGTTCCGTGCGTCACGACCGTGTCTGGTGCCGGTGCGTGCGTCCAAGGCATTGAAGCCCTGCGCGCTGACGAAGATTTCACCGTGCACTCGCTGCAGGAACTCCATCGGATGGATCGGACTCGCTAGTGACAGCCTTGTGCGCGCCCACCAAGCCCTTTGGTGTCGCACTCCGGAGAGCCTGCGCGCAGACTGGTCGGTTGTGCGTAGGAATAGACCCTCATGCTGCTCTACTGCGTCAGTGGGGGCTGGACTGGAATCTCGCGGGACTCACTGAGTTCACGCGTATCTGCGTGGAGGCCTTTAGCGGGCGTGTAGCACTAGTCAAACCCCAGGTAGCTTTTTTTGAATGCTTCGGTTCGCAAGGTTTTGCCGTGTTAGAGAAGGCACTTGCCGACCTGCGTGAGGCTGGAACTCTAGTGGTCTCCGACGCCAAGCGCGGCGATATTGGGTCGACCAACCAAGGGTATGCAGATGCCTGGTTGCGCGATGACTCTCCGCTCGCCAGCGATGCATTGACTGTCTCTCCGTACTTAGGAGTCAAGTCTTTAGCACCTTTGTATAACGCTGCGCGGGAGACTGGGCGAGGCATCTTCGTCCTTGCCCGTACGTCGAATCCAGAGGGTGCTTCCCTGCAGGATGCAATACTTAATCACACTGACCAGATGCCGTTTCCCGCAGGTCAGAGTGTCGCACAGGAGATCGTTGATTATCTCAGCGAGCTGAATAATCGGGAAAAAGTGCAGTACGGAATTGGGTCCTTCGGCGTGGTGGTTGGCGCAACTGTCCCTCATCCGCCTATTCTTGAGAATCTATGTGGTCCCGTGCTCCTACCTGGCGTGGGAGTGCAGGGCGCTACGAAGGAAGACGTGGACCGGATCGTCGGTCATGGTGGCACTTTAGGAGTCCCTAGTATTTCGCGGGCACTTTTAGAATGCGGCCCGTCTGTGGAAGACTTGGCAGCACGGCTTTCTCAGTTGAACGCTGAATTTTTCGTCTAAACTGGGAAAACATGCTGCTGTGTTGCGTTGTACCTGGTCGTTTGGTGCTACGCTATCTAAGAAAATAAACGACACAAGTCTGGTGCTTGAGTCTCAAGCACCCGGAACCGAAAAACTGTGTTCCGTTGATAAAAGTTATCTGATACGGAGGAATCGTGGCCCTTCCTGAATTGACCCCCGAACAGCGCGCTGCCGCGCTTGAGAAGGCTGCTGCTGCTCGTCGTGCCCGCGCCGAGCTCAAGGATCGCCTGAAGAAGGGTGAGACCGATCTTAAGACAGTCCTGAAGAACGCTGAAACTGACGAAATCATCGGCAAGATGAAGGTCTCTGCCCTTCTCGAAGCTCTCCCTAAGGTCGGCAAGGTGAAGGCTCAGGAAATCATGACCGAGCTGGAAATTGCTCCTACCCGCCGTCTCCGTGGCCTGGGCGACCGTCAGCGTCGTGCCCTGCTCGAGCGTTTCGGTTTCGGTGAGTAGTTTTCACCGTGTCCGACGAGACTGAACGAGCCCTCTCTAGCGTATCCACAGACTCGAACGACAAAGCTACCCAGAAGGGTCGGCTGGTAGTGCTAGCCGGCCCTTCTGCCGTAGGTAAATCAACTGTCGTCCAAAGGCTTCGCGAACTAGTTCCCAACCTCTACTTTTCGGTGTCTGTGACGACGCGCGAACCTCGCCCCGGCGAAGTTGATGGGCGAGACTACTTATTCGTCTCGAAACCTGAGTTCCAGCGCTACATCGACAACAATGAATTGCTCGAATGGGCAGACATTCATGGTGGACTACAACGCTCAGGGACGCCTCGCGAACCTGTCGTTGCAGCAATGGATGCTGGACGTCCGGTTTTGGTAGAAGTGGACCTGGCAGGTGCCCGGCAAATTCGGCATTCCATGCCCGATGCTCAACTTGTGTTTCTAGCACCCCCCAGCTGGGAAATTTTGGTTGATCGCCTGGTAGGGAGGGGAACTGAATCCCAGGAGGTTATTGAGCGTCGGCTCCATACTGCTTTGGCGGAACTGGAAGCGCAGACCGAATTCGATCGCATTATCGTGAACGACGATCTCGAAGACGCTGTTTCTGAGCTGATATCCTGTTGGGGAATCAACTGACGTTGAACATAACTAATTTGCCTGTTCCGAGCGTTACCCCTAAAGTTGAACGGTAATACTCTCAGGCACACGGAGGCACAAAACGTGGCTGAACAGAGCCTAGCTGAAGGTCTTGCAGCACCGAAGCCCTACGAGCCGCCGATCGGTATCACCGATCCGCCGCTGGACGAACTTCTCGACAAAGTGTCGTCCAAGTACGCGCTCGTTGTCTTCGCTGCGAAGCGAGCGCGCCAGATCAACGATTATTATAACCAGCTTGCTGAGGGCATCCTCGAGTACGTTGGTCCGCTAGTGGAGCCCCGCTTGCACGAGAAGCCGCTGTCCATCGCGCTACGCGAGATTGATGCTGACCTTCTCGAGTACACGGAAGGGGAGTAGTTTCCACTGTCGGAAACGCCCCCTCGCTCGCTACCGAGTAGCTCAACAAAAGCAAGTGCCGCCCTACCGTCATAGATTGACGGTAGGGCGGTTTTTACTCTAAGTTAGGCAAACATTCATTTCGTCTGGGCCTTTCGTCGGGCTACCGCGTAAGCTATACGAGGATGAAAACGCGATCCTTTTCATTCTTCGCATGTCGTCTAAAAGCATCTGCCCATACAGCAGAAACGAGGAATTATATCGTGAGCAATGTTCGCCGTCTCTTCACTAGCGAGTCGGTTACAGAGGGCCATCCCGATAAGCTCTGCGACGCTATTAGTGATGCGTTGCTGGACGCCTACCTAGAGCAAGACCCTTACTCACATGTCGCCGTTGAATCCTTCGCTACCACCGGTCAAGTTCACATTGCCGGAGAGGTTCGTAGCAATGCCAGCGTCGATGTTGACGCAACCGTTCGTAAAGCCATCCTGGATGTCGGATATGACGATGCGGCAAAGGGCTTTGACGGAAACACCTGTGCCGTCAACATCTCTATTGGCCGTCAGTCGCAGGAGATCGCTGATGGTGTCGATGTCAGCCACGAAGTTCGCACAGAATCGGATGGGGATGAAATGTCCCGTCAGGGTGCGGGCGACCAAGGCTTGATGTTTGGTTACGCGTGTACCGACACCCCCGAACTCATGCCGCTACCTATCGCATTGGCCCATCGACTGTCCCGTCGGTTGGCTGAGGAACGCAAAACCCAGGAACTGCCGTGGCTTCGTCCTGATGGCAAGACACAGGTCACTATCGAGTACAACGGCCATCAGGCGGTTCGCCTCGATACCGTGATTATCTCGACTCAGCACGACGCCGGTATCGACTTGGAGAGCGAATTGGCTCCAGCTATCCACGATCGTGTGCTTAACCCGGTGTTGGATGGCCTTACTGGCTCTGGACTCGACACGGAGGATCCCCGTCTACTGGTCAACCCCTCGGGCAGCTTTATACTCGGTGGTCCTATGGGAGACGCCGGCTTGACCGGCCGAAAGATCATCGTCGACACCTACGGTGGTATGGCTCGCCACGGCGGCGGTGCATTCTCCGGAAAAGACCCATCGAAGGTCGACCGATCTGCTGCTTACGCAATGCGTTGGGTAGCTAAGAACGCTGTTGCCGCTGGTCTTGCTGACCGTATTGAGGTGCAAGTCGCCTACGCTATTGGCAAGGCTGCCCCAGTTGGGCTATTTGTTGAAACGTTCGGGACCGAAAAGTGCGATCCGCTACGCATTCAAGCTGCCATCGAAGAAGTTTTTGATCTGCGTCCGGGCGCTATCGTGCGTGATCTCGATCTTCTCCGTCCCATTTACCGGCAGACCGCAGCCTACGGGCACTTTGGCCGTACCGATGTCGAACTGCCCTGGGAAAACACTGACCGTGCTGCTGATCTAGCGTCGCTTGCAGGTCTTAAGGCCTAGCACACATACACAGTGGTTAAGCCCGTGTCGCGAAGACACGGGCTTAACTTCTATCTCTGGTAAGAATAAAGCATGGCCAGTTCCTCACGTCTCGCTGCGGAAAACCCCATTGCGCGGATTCTCCCATTACTTGATGTTCCGCATTTGGACCGAGGCTTTGATTACTCTGTTCCCGCTGAGCTTGCGGAGGAAGCCCAACCAGGGACACGGGTCCGAGTGACCTTCCATGGACGCCAGGTTGATGGATACGTCCTTGAACGGCTTGAAGATAGCGACTATCCAGGAGAACTGACACCGCTTCGCAAAGTAGTCTCTTCACATCAGGTTCTTACTGGCTCGTTTCGGGAACTGGTGGAATGGACCGCCCGTCGCTATGCAGGCACTGTCGCTGACGTCATAAGGCTAGCTGTCCCGCCTCGTGTTTCCAGGGTCGACAAAGAGGATCTTCCGACACCGCGTGCTGTTGATACCGACACCGGCGTGGATTGTGAACCTATGCTTTCCGCAGAGTCTCAGACAGCGTGGGCGCGTTACCGCTGGGGTACCAGTATGGTGGGTGCGCTACCCGGCCAACGAGTGCGGGCCGCATGGCAGCTTCTTCCCGATGAAGATCTTGCCGCACGAGTGTGCGATCTTATTCGGATTGCCCGGCACTCTGGAGGGGCGGTGCTGGTGCTGGTACCAGATCAATACGATCTCGATCCTTTACTGACACACGTGCGACACACTTTGGGTAGTGATGGCATTGTGGGACTATCTGCCGCATCTGGCCAAGCACCGCGTTATCGCACCTGGCTACATGCGTTGTATGGGGCAGTGGATGTTGTCATTGGTACCCGGGCAGCTGCCTTTACCCCTTTACCGAACCTTCACACCGTGCTTCTCCTTGATGACGGCGATGATATTTTCGCAGATCCACGAGCGCCTTATCCACATCCGCGGGATGTGCTGGCTCACCGTGCTGAAGCTGAAGGCGCTAATTTTCTTGCGGCAGGATGGATGGTTAGCATCGCGATGAGTCAGCGTGTCGCTGACGGCTGGGCCCATTATCTTCAGCCAGAACGCACAGAGCTGAAGGCTAGCTTGCCGCGGATAACTGCCCCTGGGGATTCGGAAAAGGCCCTGGAGCGCGACCCTCTCGCTCGTGCAGCACGCATTCCTCACACAGCATTCCGGGCGGTCAAAGCCTCTTTAGAAAGAGGAGAACCCGCCCTTTTCCAGGTTCCTCGACGAGGGTATATTCCCACTTTGGTCTGTGGAAATTGTCACGAGCCTGCCCGCTGTCGACACTGTGGAGGTCCGTTAAGCCTGCCACATAGCCGGGGACGTACTGACCAAGCACAGCTGCCTGTTTGCCGTTGGTGTGGAACTCCAGAGCCACGTTTTACCTGCCCGCACTGTGGAAGCCATAAATTGCGTGCCGCAACCATAGGGGCAGGGCGAACTGCTGAGGAACTAGGGCGCGCATTCCCCGGTTTTCCCATCATTCTTTCCTATGGCGATGAACGGAAGGAAACCATTCCCATAGGTCCGGCAATTGTCGTCTCCACACCAGGTAGTGAACCACTAGCACCAACTGGATACGGTGCACTGGTGATGTTAGATCCCTGGGCGTTAACACAACGGCCAGACCTGTCTGCCGAAGAGGACACACTGCGGCTTTGGTGCAACGCGGTCCGCCTCGTACGCCCGTTTGCGTATGGCGGCGAGGCTATTGTTGCTGGTGATCCATCACATCCCCTTGTGCAAGGGCTGATCCGATGGGACCCGTGTGGAGTGGCCGAAAGGCTTCGTCTAGAGAGAAAAAACGCGCAGCTGCCACCCAGCCAACATCTCATTGCTATTGATGGGGCTTTTGCTGCAGTTACCGAATGTGCTGGAGAAATCAATGCTGAGGTGCCGGTGACAACTCTAGGGCCAGTCGAGCTTCCCGCTTTTGCTGCTTTACCGGCGGGGAGTACTGATATCGATGACGAACCCGTGCGAATATTACTCCGCGTACACCCGTCTCAGTTCACTGAGCTGCTTGGCGCAGTGCGCAAAATCGTCCGGTATCGTTCGGCTAGTAACCGTGCTGAACCCGTTCGCATCCAGGTGGATCCTGTCCATATTGGTTGATATCTGCGCTATGCAGCGTTTGACTGCTGAAATGACTAGACTTGCTGGTAGAGAGCGACTCTGTGAAAGGACTTTTATGGCTGTTCTTCCCATCCGACTTTTCCCCGACCCTGTACTTCGCACACGTGCCGATGAGGTAACGGAATTCGACGGTGCCTTGGAGAAGCTAGTGGAAGATATGTTTGACACCATGCGTGCAGATAATGGTGTAGGACTTGCTGCGCCTCAAGTTGGTGTGTCCTTACGACTTTTTGTCTTTGATTGTGGAGATGGTGAGGCTGGCCACGTTGTTAACCCTGAATGGGAGCCCAGAGGGGAGGAGATGCAGTACGGCATGGAAGGATGTCTCTCTGTACCTGGGGTCTACGGCAATGTGGAACGTTATAACCATGTGATCGTTCGGGGACGGGACTGTCAGGGGAATCCAGTGGAGTACGAGGGCACCGAGCTGTTGGCACGGTGTATTCAGCACGAGACCGACCACCTTAATGGCATTATGTTTATGAAACAGCAACGCGCTGAGGATCGAAAGCTTGCTATGGCGGAGGTTCGCAACTCGCAGTGGTTCGGGCAACCCTTCCTGCATCCACAGGGCTAACGTATCTTGTGACGTCCTTTACCCACCTATCGGGTCTCCTTCATTCATTAAGAAAGGCGCTCTATGCGGCTGGTTTTCGCAGGAACCCCGGAAGCGGCGGTTCCATCATTGCAGGCTCTCTGCGACTCTCCTCGTCATCAAGTGGTAGCGGTTATTACCCAACCAGATGCCCCGTATGGCCGCGGCCGGAAGCTTCGCCCTTCTCCTGTGGCGTTATGTGCCGAAGAACACGGAATTTCTGTGCTCAAGCCGCACTCAGCGAGCGATCCAGAGTTTCTCACGCAGCTCGCTAGCTACCGCCCAGACTGCTGCCCGGTTGTAGCGTACGGTCAACTTCTCCGGCCGGCTGTCTTGGAGATCCCGCAGCACGGTTGGGTAAACCTCCACTTTTCCTTACTACCCCAGTGGCGTGGTGCGGCACCTGTCCAATCTGCCATTGCGGCAGGCGATGAGTTAACTGGCGCGACTACCTTCCGCCTCGACGAGGGAATGGATACCGGCCCTATTTTCGGTACAGTCACCGAAACCATTCGCCCCACAGACACGAGCGATACGCTGATGCAGCGGCTCGCAGAACAGGGCGCGCGTCTCCTCATCGACACCATGGACGGTATTGCGGAGGGCTCCCTGACACCGCTTCCACAACCACATGACGGAGTGAGCTATACCTCGAAGATTTCTACCGAGGACGCCCGTATTCGCTGGTCACTTCCAACGCATCTTGTCGATCGACATATTCGAGCAATGACACCGACACCTGGTGCATGGACCATGTTGGGAGAAGTACGACTGAAGATTGGTAGCGTCGAGCCTTTGCATCCGACTGCTGTCCATCGGCTTTCCAGTTCTGGGGTCGCACTTGCTCCCGGGCAGCTCTTCTTTACTGGCAAACATGTGCTTGTTGGAACTGCGACTGGAGTAATCCAGTTAGCTGCTATCCAGGTACCAGGGAAAAAAATGATGAATGCAGCAGATTGGGCCCGTGGTGCGCATTTGTGCGGAGACGAGGTTATGCAATGAGTGGTGGATTCCGATCTCGCTCCAAAACCGCGGCCAAACAGCGGAATGCAGAACCTTCCCGAGCGACTGTCGAGGCCATGCCCAAGGAAGGGAAACAGCAGGAGCGGAACGGCTCCTCTGCACCGAAGCGGCACCATGCTCACCGGCGCCGTGGAACAGTGGTGGAAGATCCCGCACGGGAGACTGCACTAACCGTTATTCGTGCCGTGCGAGCGGATGAGGCATACGCCAACATCATGCTTTCCCAAGAGCTCCGACATCGCCATCTGAACAAGCAAGATGCTGCCTTCGCAACAGAACTTGCCAACGGAACCGTACGCGCCCAAGGAGTCCTCGATCCTATTATCGCGGAGGCTGCCCACCGTCCGGTCGCGGATATTGATGGGGACCTTCTTGATGTTCTGCGCATCGGAGCGTACCAGCTATTGCGTACGCGCGTTCCGCAGCACGCTGCTGTCGCCACCTCAACGGAGCTAGTCCGAGCTGAACGCGGACAGGGGTCGGCGGGATTCGTCAATGCCGTGTTGCGGACCATCTCGCGCAGCACCCCTGAGGAGTGGCAAGAGCGTTGTTGCCCACAGGCCACCCATGACCCCCTTGGTGCCTTAGCGTACCGCACGGCCCATCCTCGCTGGATTGCGGAAGCATTCGCGGGAGCATTGCGAGTCGATGAGGATTCCCCAGAGCTTGCTGCTGCCCTCGCAGCAGATGATACCCGGCCCATCGTTCACCTGGTGGCTCTGCCGGGGGAAGCAACGGCTGAGGAAGTCGCAGCAATGACAGGCGGCGACATTAGCCCACTGAGCCCCTATGCAGTTCATCTCACAGAAGGAGGAGATCCCGGTCGACTTGAGGTTGTCCGCGAAGGACATGCTCGCGTGCAAGATGAAGGATCGCAAATTGTGGCGTTGACGCTTCGTAAAGCTCCGCTAGAGGGTGATGACCAGGGGCGTTGGCTTGACCTATGCGCAGGACCCGGGGGAAAGGCTGCGCTTTTGGGTGCGGAGGCCGCAATCGCCGGCGCGACTGTGGTGGCTGTGGAGCCTAGCCATCATCGTGCGGATTTAGTCCGCAACGCCTGCGAAGGTCGTCCAGTTACAGTCGTAGAAGTTGACGGCCGTGACACCGGGCTGGAGGGTGGTTTCGACCGTATTCTGGTAGACGCACCCTGTTCGGGACTCGGTTCGCTCCGTCGGCGACCAGAGTCACGCTGGCGCCGGCAGCCCAGTGACCTCGCTGATCTCACTCGTCTGCAGCGAGAACTTCTCATCAGTGCTTCCACATTGGTTCGCCCGGGTGGAGTCATTGCCTACTCCACATGCTCCCCGCATTTACGGGAGACTGAGGCAGTAGTCCGAGACGTCGCAGTAGAATCTGGTCTCGATATTCTCGATGCCACTGCGTTGTGGCCTGAATGGGCACAACGTGGGGGAGCGCAGCAGGTCACTAGTGCCCCCTTCCTTCAACTGTGGCCGCATCGTCACGGAACCGATGCGATGTTCGTTTCGCTCCTCAAACGTCCGGTTTCATCTTTGACGCAGAAGTAGAATTGACCTATGCAACGTGAACCAATTATTGCCCCTTCCATCCTTTCTGCTGATTTCGCACATCTCGCTGATGATGTGGATGCGATCGCCACTGCAGATTGGGTGCATGTCGATGTTATGGACGGGCACTTCGTTCCCAACCTTTCGTTTGGTTTGCCGGTGATGAAGGCAGTCAGCAAGGTTACGGAAATGCCTCTCGATGTCCATTTGATGATCGAGGATCCGGAGCGGTGGGCGCCTGACTATGCAAAGGCAGGAGCCCACTCCGTCACCTTCCATGTGGAGGCGTCCCCCGATCCTGCCGCTTTGTGCCGTACGCTGCGGGAACTGGGGACAAAGTCAGCTATCTCAGTAAAACCTGGGACAGCGATTGAGCCCTACTTCGATATTTTGGATGACGTTGATATGGTGCTCATTATGAGTGTCGAACCTGGCTTCGGAGGCCAGTCCTTTATGGCGGAGGTGCTCGACAAAGTGCGGGCACTCCGCCAGGAAATCGATCGTCGGGGGTTGTCCACGCTTATCGAAATTGATGGTGGTATCGCTGCCGATACCATCGGGGCGTCGTATCAAGCTGGTGTGGACGCCTTTGTTGCGGGCTCAGCCGTCTACAATCAGGCGGACCGTGCTGCTGCCATTGCGCAATTGCGAGAAGCAGCCGTCGCATAAAGCGTTATGACATCGTCTCCTCAACTCCCAGAGACTATCCTTTCTTGCCGGGGGCAAGCAGCCAGCCCATCAGAAGCCCTCTGGCTCGCCGTCCGTGCCGCTGAATATGCACGCGGATTGAGTACTCCAAACCCCCCTGTCGGCGCTACTATCCTTGACGCAGAAGGGCATGTGTGCGGAATCGGGTGCACGCAACCGCCTGGTGGACCTCATGCTGAAATCGAGGCTCTGCGGATGGCAGGTGAGGCGGCACGTGGCGGGACCGCTATCGTTACCCTCGAACCCTGTAATAGTTGGGGGAAAACAGGCCCCTGTTCACATGCCTTGGCGGAAGCAGGGATAACGGTGTTGCATTACGTCTTCGCTGATACTACCTTGTTTGGGGGCGGCGCACAGTACCTCACAGAGCGTGGAGTGACCTGTATACAAGGCGATGACGCCCAACGAGCCCAGGTTCGGCTAGGTGGTCTAGGTGCCTGGCTTCATAAACAAGAGACAGGCCGTCCTCGCGTCACCGTTAAAATGGCTGCTACCCTCGATGGTTTTTCCGCTGCGGCTGACGGCACGAGCCAGTGGATTACTGGTGAGGAAGCCCGTGCCGACGCGCACCTCGAGCGGTCACGAGTAGACGCTATCGTCGTCGGAACGGGTACCTTTGCAGCGGATAACCCCGCGCTGACAGCTCGTGATCCGCACGGTAACCTTTACCCCCATCAACCTCATCGCTATGTTATTGGTACCAGTGCATTAGCGGGCGAAGTTGAGCTCACTCATGTTTCAGGAATTCCTAGTTGCGCTATCTCCGAGGGGTATGCTGCGGCGCCTTTGACACATCTCCGTACCCGGGAGTGGGAGGATGTACTGACCTACTTTGCTGACTCCGACTATCAAGATGTTTTGGTGGAAGGTGGCCCACGGTTGGTGGGAGATCTCCTGGCCCGAGGCTATGCTGATCGAGTATTGATGTACACTGCTCCGATGATTCTCGGGCAGGGACTCTCTGCTGCTCATAGCCCGCTTATTGACACCTTGCCGAACGCACAGCGCTTTCAGTTTGTGAGTTGTGAGAAAGTAGGAGCAGACCTCAAACTCGTTTTGGAGAGGAAGCTCTAGTGTTTACAGGCATCGTTGAAGAATGTGGAGTCTTCGCCGACGCGGTGGAATGCGGCACGCCGAATAGCCCCCTACAACGCGTCAGCATCGAGTGTTCCACTGTAATGGACGGAACGGCCCTGGGCGACTCCATTGCCGTCAACGGTGTCTGCCTCACTGTCGTTGACATTCTGTCCAACGGATTCGCTGCTGATGTCATGCATGAAACGCTCCGTCTCACCACGCTGGGAACTCTCATCCCTGGAAGTGTCGTGAATCTTGAACGTGCTATCGCAGTGGGAGACCGTCTTGGCGGCCACATAGTTCAAGGCCATGTCGACACCACCGCACCTATCTCCTCCATCAACTCAGAGCGCGTTGTCCGCATCTCCCTTAGCCCCGACACCCTTCGCTTTGTTGCGTATAAAGGTTCCATCACCCTCAATGGTGTTTCCCTCACTGTTTCTGAAGTGGGGGATTGCTGGGCAGAGGTTTCCCTTATTCCGGAAACTCTTGCTCGAACCACCTTTGGGGATGCGCAGGTGGGAGACCTAGTAAACGTGGAGGTCGACGCGATCGCCAAATATGTCGATCATCTCCTTACTCCCTATAAGTAAGAGATCTGTCACCATCCCAGTTCTCTAGTCCGCCCCTGTATAGGCCATACTAGACACGTCACCACCACAGAACGAGAGTGAAATCGTGAGCCTTTTCGAGAGCATCGAAACTGCTATTGAAGAATTCCGACAAGGTCGTCCCGTTGTTGTTGTCGACGATGATAACCGTGAAAACGAAGGGGACCTGATTTTCCCTGCCGCTGCAGCTACTCCCGAGCTGCTTGCCTTTATGATCCGCTACACCTCGGGATATATCTGCGTCGGTATGGATGCGAACATCTGCGATCGTTTAGCTCTTCCCATTATGTGGGAAAAGAGCGAAGATCGTCGCCTCACTGCTTACACCGTGTCCGTGGACGCTGCAGAAGGAACCACAACCGGAATTTCTGCCCATGATCGAGCCCTCACTATCAAGAAACTCGGTGATCCAGCCTCTGTCGCAAGTGACTTCCATCGCCCTGGCCATGTTCTGCCTCTTCGCGCTGTAGCTGGCGGCGTTTTCCACCGAGTGGGGCACACTGAGGCGGGATCTGATCTCGCTAGACTCGCCGGCTATGAGCCGGTAGCGGCACTGTGTGAAATCGTCTCCGAGAAAGACCCGACGACGATGGCGCGGCGAGAAGAACTGCGTGAATGGTGCAACCGCCATAAGATCGCGATGATTTCCATCGCCGATTTGGCGGAGTGGCGACGGGTTCATGATCCCGTACAGTAACAAGTACGATGAGGACATCCCCCAGACTCCAAGGAGCGCACCACCTGTGATCGAATTCGACAGTATTGAGCAGGCCATTGCCGACTTCGGCATTGGCCAGCCAGTTGTCGTCGTCGACGATGAGAATCGTGAAAACGAAGGGGACCTGATTTTTGCTGCCGAAAAGGCGACACCACAGCTCCTTGCTTTTATGATTCGCTACACCTCCGGCTACATCTGTGTCGGAATGGATGGTGAGCTGTGCGATCGTCTGCATTTGCCAGCGATGGTGGCACACAGTGAAGACCCCCGAAAGACCGCCTACACTATTACTGTAGATGCAGCACAAGGAACGACCACCGGTATCTCTGCTGCTGACCGTGCTCGGACTATTCGTACCTTGGCTGATCCTGTGGCGGGTCCTGCTAGCCTTAACCGGCCAGGGCACGTTTTGCCGCTCCGCGCTGTCTCCGGCGGGGTACTGGTGCGGGCCGGTCACACTGAAGCCTCTGTCGACCTTGCTCGTTTAGCAGGCCTTTCCCCGGCAGGTGCACTTTGCGAGATCGTCTCTGAGAAAGATCCCACTACCATGGCGCGGGCCGTTGAGCTGCGTGAGTGGTGCAACCACCATAAGATCGCGATGATTTCCATTAAGGACCTCATCCAGTGGCGTCGCCAACACGAGAAGCTGGTAGAGCGAGTCACTGATGCCAATCTTCCCACGAAGTACGGGAACTTTCGGATTGTCGGATACCGTTCTTTGATTGATGGCCAGGAGCATGTCGCCGTTGTCAAGGGCGACGTTGCTGCCGATGACGGACGAGACGTGCTGGTGCGGGTACACTCAGAATGCCTCACCGGCGATGTTTTCGGATCTCGACGTTGCGACTGCGGACCCCAACTTCACCGTTCCCTCGACATGATTGATGCAGAGGGCCGCGGTATTGTTCTCTATCTCCGCGGTCATGAAGGTCGCGGAATTGGCCTTTTGAACAAACTTCGTGCATACCATTTGCAGGATGAGGGCGAAGATACTGTTGACGCCAATCTCAAGTTGGGATTGCCTGCAGATGCGCGTGAATACGCGTCGGCAGCCCAGATTCTTTACGACCTCGGTGTGCGCTCTATGCGTTTACTGACGAACAATCCCGACAAGCGAGAGGGCCTAGAAGGTTATGGAGTGGAGATCACCGGACGCGCTCATTTGCCACTAGATGTCACTCCCGAGAACCTCACTTACTTGCGTACTAAACGCGATCGTATGGGGCATGCTCTTGAAGATCTCGACGCGGTTGTTGGCAGCGCAACGAGTGACGTGCAAAGCTCCGCTTGGATCGACCATGACCACACTCGCACAGCTGTTAACGAGGACGCCCATCATCACTGTGCTGATGGCGACTGTGGGTGCTCCCATCACCAACATTCCCGTTAAGGTGTGTTTTGGATAACGGCTTCCTTGCCCTGGTGATTCGTCGTTCCCTCGGTTCTGCTGGGTAGGATGGGAGAGTATCCACGACCCCACTTGTGTATTCAAGGAGCAGACATGGCTGAAGCAGGCCGCCCCGGTATCGCCACTCTTGACGCCGCTGGCATGCGTGTCGGTATCGTCGCTGCACAGTGGAATCGTGACCTGTGTGATCAGATGCTCACTCGAGCTCGGGAGGTGGCGGAACAGGCTGGTGCTACCGTCGACGTCGCTCGTGTCGCTGGATCAATTGAACTGCCAGTAGTAGCACAGCAGTTCGCGCGCACCCACGATGCGGTGGTGGCGATTGGCGTTGTCATTCGTGGTGACACTGCCCATTTTGATTACGTGTGCCAATCTGTCACCGATGGGTTGACGCGTGTAGCGTTGGATGAAGCTACCCCGGTAGGGAATGCTGTGTTGACCGTGAATACCGTGGCACAGGCCCATGACCGTGCTGGTTTTGCAGATTCTGTCGAAGATAAGGGTGGCGAAGCTACCTTCGCAGCGTTGGAAGTGGCAAGCGAGCTGAAGCGCCTTCGCCAGGTGGGATAGTGGGCATGGGATCTCCCGCAGATTTTCGCCCTGCCCCTGGAACGATTCCCACCAAACCTGGTGTCTACCGATTTCGTGATAGTTATGGGCGTGTCATTTATGTGGGAAAAGCAAAGAATCTCCGCAATCGGCTGAACTCCTACTTTGTCTCGGCGGAGAACATTCGACCACTCTCGCGTCGAATGCTGAGCCAAGCGGCTAGTGTTGATTGGACCGTTGTGGCCAATGAGGGTGAGGCGTTGCAGCTCGAGTGGACATGGATTCAGCATTTTTCGCCCCGCTTCAATATTCAATTCCGAGATGATAAGTCCTATCCACTTCTCGCTATCTCTTCGGCGGATACCTATCCACGTGTCTGGGTCTATCGTGGGGCGAGACGGAAGAACGTGCGCTACTTCGGCCCTTACCCAAAAGTCGGGGCATTGCGTGATACCCTGGACCAACTCACGAAGGTTTTTCCTGTTCGTACCTGCACAAATGGAGTGTTTAACCGACATACTGCTTTAGGACGACCATGCCTACTGGGCTATATCGGCAAGTGTTGTGCACCGTGTGTGGAACAGGTTGAGCTCGCCGACTATAACGCACTTATTGTGCAGTTGGAGCGTTTCCTCACCGGCCAAGACAAAGAAATTGTTCGCAGTTTGACCGCAGAAATGAATGAGGCTGCTGCTGCCCTCGATTTTGAAAAGGCAGCGCGTCTGCGTGACCACATTGCAGCTTTACAAGCGGTGTTGGAGAAGCAGGCTGTGGTGCTGCAGGAAACGTTAGATGCGGATGTTATTGGTGTGGCGACTGATGAGATTGAAGCATCTGTTCAGCTTTTCCGTTTTCGGCATGGGTGTATCGTCGGCCAACAGGGTTGGGTGGTATCGAAAACAGGGGAGTCGGATCTGGGGGACTGGGAGGATAATGTACCCGATCCTGCCCTGCCCTATGTGGTGGAGAGTTTTCTCCCACAGTTCTACAACACGCATCCCGGAGACATTCCGCGTCTGATCCTTGTTCCGGTGCTGCCGCCTCACGCGGAAGAACTGACGGAGCAATTGTCTACTATCCGCAATAGTCGAGTGGAGATTCGACAACCACAGCGGGGAGACCTTGTTCGCGTTATGGAGACGGTGACGGAGAATGCTGCGGAAGCGCTGCGCCAGCATAAGTTGAAACGTGCGTCCGATCTGACGTCTCGCTCGTTGGCGCTCGAAGAACTCCAGACCTACCTAGGTCTTCCACAGCCACCATTGCGTATTGAATGTACCGATATTAGCCATATCCAGGGCACTAATGTTGTGGCGTCCTTGGTGGTGTTTGAGGACGGGTTACCGCGAAAGTCTGATTACCGCACCTACCTCATTAAAGAGGCGGCAGGTGATGGGCAGTCGAATGATGTGGGCTCCATCGCAGAGGTAACGCGTCGGCGTTTTCAGCATTATCGTGAGGATGCGCGCGCTGTTCCGGATAGCGCGGGGAGTATTGCGGACGTACCAGCACGGCGCAGCGTCTATCCACCGCAGCTTTTTGTCGTAGACGGTGGTGCTCCGCAGGTCGCTGCGGCTGCTGGGGTACTGAACGAGCTTGGTATTACGGACCTGCCCGTTGTCGGGCTAGCAAAGCGCCTTGAAGAAGTGTGGGTACCGGAGGAAGAGCATCCTCTTATCCTCCCGCGTGAATCTGAAGCGCTGTATTTGTTACAGCGAGTACGCGATGAATCCCACCGTACGGCTATCGGATTCCACCGGAAGCGTCGCTCGAAGGACATGGTCGCGTCGGAACTGGAAAGGATTGAAGGGGTTGGCCCGGCTCTTCACCAAGCGCTGATGAACCATTTCGGAACGATGAAAAAGCTGCGGGAAGCCAACGCTGAGGAGATAGCAGCAGTCCCTGGTTTCGGTCCACAGCGGGCTAAGAAGGTTTTTGCGGCTCTGCACGGTTAAATCTGGCACACTATGAGGTGAGGTCGGCACCGCTCTCGGTGCTGTCATTGTGGATCACTAGAGAGTGAGGCTCGCACTGTGTCTACTGACCCCTTAGAGATCGTTCTTATTTCTGGCATGTCCGGTGCGGGACGTGGAACCGCTGCCCGACTGCTGGAGGAATTCGGCTGGTATGTCGTCGATAATTTGCCAATGGAGCTCATTGTTCGTACCGCTGAAATTACGCAGAACTCTAAGCGAGAGATCCGGCGTTTAGCCATTGTGACTGACGTTCGCTCGCAGAGTTTTTCTGGCTCCCTCGACTTCGTTGTCCATGAGTTGCGCTCGCGTGGTTGGTCGCCCCGTGTGCTCTTCCTCGATGCGTCCGATGAGGTGCTTATTCGACGCTATAACCAATTGCGAAAGACCCACCCTTTGCAGGATAAACGCCCTTTGGAGGAGGGTATTAAAGACGAGCGTGAGCTGCTGGCGGACTTGAAGAACCATGCGGATCTCGTCGTGGATACCTCACGTTTGACCTCCACAAAGTTGCGTGAACGGTTGTCAGAGTTTCGTGCCTCGGGGGAGAAAGGACTTGACATTATTGTGGAGTCCTTCGGGTTTAAATACGGCATACCACTTGACGCTGATTTCGTCGTTGATATGCGTTTTCTTCCTAACCCGTACTGGGTACCAGCGTTGCGGCCGCACTCTGGAATGGATGCGGATGTGGCTGAGTATGTGCTCAATAATGATGTCGCGGAGGGGTTTATTGAAAGCTTTGCCCACATGATTACCTTGGCGACGCCTGGATATCGTGCTGAGGGCAAGGCTTATGTGCTGTTGGGTGTGGGGTGTACTGGCGGGAAGCATCGCTCTGTTGCGACTACCATGGAGCTGGCGCGTCGCCTTGGAGAAGCTATTTCAGACGCTAATGTAACGGCAGTGCATCGCGACTTGGGCCGTGAGTAGGGTATCAGCGGGCAGAAGTGCCTGGTAGGGAAGAAGGTGTTGTTGTGTCGTTGACGGCAGCGGTGAAGGCGGAATTGACGAAGGTTGCAGTTCCGCGGCGTACTCCGCTTATCGCAGAATTGGCGACCTTGCTACGTTTTGTCGGCACACTTCATCCGCACGGCGCCCGTTTGGTCCTGGAAGCAGAAGTGGATACGGAGGCCATTGCGCGGCGGGTTGTCGCTGGCATTGATCATCTTTACCACTTCCCGATGGAGCTCAATATTTTGGGGTCGGGGGAGAACAGTCCCCATCGTTATCTTCTGCGGTTGGATCCGCATGGTGGGGATCTGGCCAGACTATTGGGGTTGTTAGACCGTCGTGGCGTAGCAGTGCGGGGTCTTCCTGCGGCGGTGGTCGCTGGCTCCCTTGAGGATGCAGCTGCGGCGTGGCGGGGCGCTTTTTTGGGGCATGGCTCGCTGACGGAGCCGGGCCGTTCTTGTTCCTTAGAGGTGACGTGTCCCTGTCCGGAGGCGGCGTTGGCAATGGTGGGAGCAGCTCGGCGGCTGGGTATTAGCGCGAAGTCTCGAGAGGTGCGGGGGACAGATCGCGTCGTTATTCGTGATGCCGAGCAGATTGGGGAGATGCTGCGGGTTATTGGTGCTCCGGAAACACGCGCCGTTTGGGAAGAGCAGCGGAAGCGTCGCGAAGTTCGGGCAACGGCTAATCGTCTAGCAAATTTTGACGATGCTAACTTGCGACGGTCTGCACGAGCAGCGGTAGCCTCCGCGGCGCGTGTGGAACGGGCTATAGAGATTTTGGGGGACGATATTCCAGATCATTTGTTGGCTGCTGGCTTGCTGCGCCTTGATCATCGCCAAGCGTCCTTGGAGGAACTTGGGCGTTTAGCTGAACCACCTATGACGAAGGATGCGATAGCTGGTCGTATTCGCCGTTTACTGTCGTTGGCAGATCGTCGGGCGGAAGAATTAGGAGTAGCGGATACGGAGACGGCAGCGGCAGCACGCAACCCTGAATTGCTTGATATGTAGTTGCTGAGAGTTGCACATGAGGATTGAAATGTGCTTTCAGTATTGTTTTTAACAGCGAATCTCTAGCAAAATTTGCGAACGTGACGCAACAGTTGCCATACTAGTTTGTGTGTTTTTAATCACACCCACTTCCTGGCGACCTGGGAATATACGGTTTTCAACTCTCGCAAAAGTGCGATTCGGAAGGTAAGCCACTATTCTTAGAGTCGCTGGTGATTGAAAAATATCGCCCAACCAGAACATCTATTTAAGGAGCTTAATGTGACGGTGCGAGTAGGCATCAACGGCTTTGGCCGCATTGGCCGCAACTTCTTCCGCGCAGTGGAAGCACAGCGCGCCCAGGGTAACACCGAAATTGAAATCGTGGCCGTGAATGACCTCACCACCAACGAGGTTCTCGCTCACCTTCTCAAGTACGACTCCATCCTGGGTCGTCTTGATAAGGAAGTTACCCACGACGACGAGTACCTCTACGTTGGCGACGCGAAGATCCGTGCTCTTTCCATCAAGGAAGGCCCTGCTGCTCTTCCTTGGGGTGATCTCGATGTTGACATCGTTGTCGAGTCCACCGGTATCTTTACCGATGCTAACAAGGCTCGCGGTCACATCGAAGCTGGCGCCAAGAAGGTTGTCATCTCCGCTCCGGCCACCAACGAAGACGCCACCATCGTTATGGGCGTGAACGACGCCGACTATGACGGTTCCCAGGACGTCATCTCCAACGCTTCCTGCACCACTAACTGCCTGGCTCCGGTCGCCAAAGTCCTCGATGAAGAATTCGGCATCGTGAAGGGCCTCATGACCACCGTCCACGCTTACACCCAGGATCAGAACCTCCAGGACGGTCCCCACAAGGACATGCGTCGTGCCCGCGCCGCTTGCCTGAACATGGTTCCCACCACCACCGGTGCCGCCCGCGCCGTGGCTCTCGTCCTCCCACAGCTGAAGGGCCGTCTCGATGGTTTTGCCATCCGCGTCCCGCTGCCCTCCGGCTCCATCACCGACCTCACCGCTATTCTCGGCCGCGAGGTTACCGTTGACGAAGTCAACGCCGCTGTGAAGAAGGCCGCTGAAGGCGAGCTCAAGGGCATCCTCGGTTACACCGAAGATCCCTACGTTTCCTCCGACATCCAGGGCGACGCTCACTCTTCCATCTTTGACGCTGGTCTGACCCGCGTTAACGGTGAGCTCGTCAAGATCGGTGCCTGGTACGACAACGAATGGGGCTATTCCAACCGCCTCGTTAACCTTGTCGACCTCGTTGCCACCAAGCTCTAAACTAGTAAGAGCGTAGGCCATCGAAACTCCCCACCGTGGTCGTGATTCGATGACGATGTAGACTCCGAGCCTGGCCTATCCTGTGATAGGCCAGGCTCGTTGCATACCTAGCCCTTGACGCTGAAATCGAGGACAATAGAACCGGAGAGAGGGCTTCCCCGAGCTCCTCTCCAATCGCATTCCGTGTAGCACTTCTACACACGTACATCATTGGAGAATAAAGTTATGGCAGTCCAAACTCTGGACGATCTTCTGGCTGAGGGCGTTGCTGGCCGTACCGTACTCGTTCGTTCCGACCTCAACGTTCCGCTCAAGGACGGCGTGATCACCGATCCGGGTCGCATCACCGCGTCCCTTCCCACTCTCAAAGCTCTTCTTGACGGCGGCGCTCGCGTAATCGTCTCCGCCCACCTCGGTCGCCCCAAGGGCGAACCGAACCCGGCTTACTCCCTTGCCCCCGTTGCCGAAGAACTCAGCAACCAGCTTGGCCAGTTCGTTCAGATCGCCGAAGACGTCACCGGCCCCGATGCAGTTGAGCGTGCCCGTGGCCTTAACGACGGCGATATTCTGCTGCTCCAGAACGTCCGCTACGACGCCCGCGAAACCTCCAAGGATGAAGCCGAACGCCAATCCCTCGCTGCCGAGTATAAGGCCCTCACCGGCGATAACGGTGCTTTTGTCTCTGACGGCTTTGGCGTCGTCCACCGCAAGCAGGCTTCTGTCTATGACATCGCCAAGCTGCTTCCCGCATATGCCGGAAAGCTCGTTGAGCATGAGGTAACGACCCTTTCCCAGCTGGTGGAAAATCCGGCTCGCCCCTACGCTGTGGTGCTTGGTGGTTCGAAGGTGTCCGACAAACTCGGCGTTATCGAATCACTCGCCCCGAAGGCTGATACGCTCGTCATCGGTGGCGGCATGTGCTTCACCTTCCTGAAGGCTCAGGGCTACGAGGTGGGAACCTCGCTCCTTGAAGAGGACATGGTGGACACCTGCAAGGAGCTGCTCGAGAAGTACGGCGACGTCATCTCCCTGCCCGTCGATATTGTCGTTGCAGATAAGTTCGACAAGGTTGCTGATTCCAAGACCGTTGCGGCCGACGAAATCCCCGACGGCTGGATGGGTCTCGATGTTGGCCCAAAGTCTGTTGAAAAGTTTGCCGGACGCCTTGCCGCAGCTAAGTCCATCTTCTGGAATGGTCCTGCCGGCGTCTTCGAATTCGAGAAGTTCTCCAACGGTACCCGTGGCGTTGCCGAGGCAATTATTGCCGCCACCGCAAATGGTGCTTTCTCTGTCGTTGGTGGTGGCGACTCTGCCGCAGCAGTTCGCACCCTCGTACTCGATGAAGATGGTTTCTCGCACATCTCCACCGGTGGTGGCGCTTCCCTCGAACTGCTCGAGGGTAAAGATCTGCCCGGTATCGCCGTTCTTGAAAAGTAACGTCTTCGTTCTATCTAAGGAGAAAACTCATGGCTCGTAAGCCGCTTATCGCCGGTAACTGGAAGATGAACCTCAATCACCTTGAGGCCATCGCCCTCGTTCAGAAGCTGTCCTTTGCTCTTCCCGACAAGTACACCGAAAGTGTTGACGTCGCTGTCATCCCGCCCTTCACCGACATCCGCTCCGTGCAGAATGTTGTCGAAGGTGACAAGCTGGCTCTCGCCTATGGTGCACAGGACATTTCTACCCATGAATCCGGCGCTTATACTGGTGAAATTGCCCCCTCCATGCTGGAGAAGCTGGGCTGCACCTACGTCGTGATTGGTCACTCTGAGCGTCGTGAGTACCATGCCGAGAGCGACGCTGAGGTTGCTGCCAAGGCTAAGATCACCATTGCTCACAACATGCAGCCCATCGTTTGTGTGGGCGAGGCTCTGGAAATCCGCGAGCAGGGTACCCACGTTGAGTTCGTCACTACCCAGACCAAGGCATCCCTCGATGGCCTGAGCCGAGAGGAACTCGCCAAGGTTGTCATCGCTTATGAGCCCATCTGGGCCATTGGTACTGGCAAGGTAGCCTCTGCCGCGGACGCTCAGGAAGTCTGCTCTGCAATCCGCAATACCATTGCCGAGATTGCTGATCAGGAGCTGGCTGACTCCATGCGTATCCTCTACGGTGGTTCCATGAACGCCGGCAACGTCGCCGAGCTCGTTGCAGAAGAGGACGTCGATGGAGGCCTCGTCGGTGGCGCCTCCCTGAAGGCTGACGAGTTTGCCAAGCTGTGCGCACTCGCCGCTTCCTCTGCTGCCTAAACATTCGCCGCTGTTGGCTACAGAGAGGGGAGGAGCTGTACTCGTTTGAGTGCCGCTCCTCCCTTTCTGTTAGCCGCGATAGCACGCGTGCCGTCTTCGTCTCTCTGCCTGTTTAACGGTATACTGGCGAAGTCTGCATTTAACTTACGAAGGACGCCATGAAGATCTTCCTACTTGTACTTGCAATCGTGAGCAGCCTAGTTCTGATGCTGCTGGTACTTCTCCATCGTGGTAAGGGTGGAGGCTTGTCCTCCCTGTTCGGTGGTGGCGTCCAATCTAGCCTCTCTGGTTCCAGCGTGGTGGAGAAGAACCTCGATCGACTCACCATTATCTTTGCGATGATCTGGCTGATCTCCATTATCGCAATGGGAGTCGTCATCCGCCTGGGAGTCTAATAGTTAGCAGCTCACCGCCGCACTAGAATATCTTTTAACCTAGGTAGACGTTCATTTTCACTTAACTAGGTGTTGGGGCTTTCATAGTCTTGATAAAAGGATCCCCTTCGATTATTCGAAGGGGATCCTTTTATTGATGAAACACTCAGCAGGAGGTCAAGCTAATGCGTCTTAGTCTTCCTTCATACGGGATTCGACAGAGGCGACCAAGTTCTTCCACGACTCAATAAATGAGGCAACACCTTGGTCTTCCAGCATCTGCACAACGGCGTTCAGATCAACGCCCTGGTCCTTAATGGCCTGCCATACGGCAGCAGCTTCCTCGCCAGTCCCCGTCAAGGTATCGCCCTTCACTTCACCATGATCTGCCATCGCCTTCAGGGTGTTCTGGGGGATCGTGTTGACGGTGTCAGGGCCAGCCAGCTCAACCACGTAGAGCGTGTCGGGGTAGTCAGGGTTCTTTACCGAGGTGGAGGCCCATAGCAGACGCTGGGGACGGCCACCCGCTGCTGCGAGATCATCGAACTGTCCACCCTCGGCATGCGCCTTGACGAAGACATCGTAGGCAAGGCGGGAGTTGGCGATACCAGCCTTGCCACGCAGAGCGAACGCTTCCTCGGTTCCCACCTCAGTGAGTTGCTTGTCGACAACGCCGTCCAGTCGAGAAACAAAAACAGATGCGACAGAAACAATCTTGGAGATGTCGAGGCCATTCTCTTTTGCTTCACGAAGGCCTTCAATGTAAGCGTTCATGACAGCTTCGTAGCATTCCACCGAGAAGATAAGCGTGGCGTTGACGCTAATGCCCTCGCTGATGAGTTGCTTGATTGCGGGAATACCAGCAGCGGTTGCCGGAACCTTAATGAGAAGGTTAGGGCGGTCCAGACGCTTCCACAGGGCACGGGCCTGCTCAACGGTGTTAGCGGTGTCATGGGCGAAGCCAGGCTCAACTTCGATAGAGACGCGACCATCGACCCCATCGGAGGCCTCCCAGACGGGAAGGAACTTCTCACAAGCCTCGTCGACATCCTTGCATATGAGAGAGAACGTTGCTTCAGAGGCATTCTCTCCAGCCGCCGCACATTTGGCGATGGTGGCATCGTATGTGGAGGACGTAGTGATCGACTTCTCGAAGATGGAAGGGTTGGTGGTCAGGCCAACAATGCCAGTCTCATTGATGAAATCATCCACAGTCCCGCTCTCAAGCAGGTCAGTGGAGAGATCATCGAGCCATACAGAAGTGCCGAGCTCCTTGAGGGCGGCAATACGGGGATTGATAGACATAATGTATGTGTCCTTCCTTAAGGGTTACTTGGCGGCAGCAAGAGAAGCCTTCGCGGCTTCCACAACAGCTTCTGCAGTGATACCGAAACGTTCGAACAGCTCTTCAGCGGGTGCAGAGGCTCCGAAATGTTCGAGGGAAACAGCCTTGCCGGCAGCGCCAAGGATCTTCCACCAGGACAGTGCCAAGCCGGCTTCAACGGAAACTCGTGCCTTGACGTTCTTCGGAATGACGGAATCCTGGTAGTCGGCATCCTGCTGCTCGAACCAATCGAGGCATGGCATGGAAACGACACGTGCCTTAATTCCCTCTTCAGCGAGAGCAGCAGCAGCATTGACTGCCAGGTGGACTTCTGAGCCGGTACCGATCAGCACAACGTCAGGGGTGCCATCGCAGTCCTGCAGAACATAACCACCACGGACAACGCCTTCTGCAGCCTGCTCCTTCGTTCCGGCTAGGACGGGAAGATTTTGGCGGGACAAGGCGAGTCCCTTCGGGCCTTGCTTATCCTGGACCGCAGCTTTCCAACAGGCGACAGTCTCATTAGCATCTGCAGGGCGGAACACTGATACACCAGGAATGGCGCGCAGGCACGCAACCTGCTCGACTGGCTGGTGCGTCGGGCCGTCTTCACCCAGACCGATGGAGTCATGGGTCAGCACATAGACGACATTGGTCCCCATTTGTGAACCGAGACGAATAGCTGGACGCATGTACTCGGAGAAAATGAGGAAGGTACCACCATAGGGGAGGGTGGGTCCGTGGAGGGCGATGCCGTTAAGAATGGCACCCATAGCATGTTCGCGAATACCGAAGTGGAGGTTCCGGCCATAGGGGTCAGTTGACCACGTTTCGGTGGTGATGGCGGCCGGGCCAAAGGACCTCTCGCCCTTCACAACCGTGTTGTTGGAGCCTGCAAGGTCACAGGAGCCACCCCACAGCTCGGGAAGGGTACCTGCGAGTGCATTGATGGCACCTTCTGAAGCCTTACGGGTAGCTACCGAGGCGCCTTCCTCCCACACCGGAAGATCAGCATCCCAACCATCCGGAAGCTCGCCGGCGAACAGACGGTCAAAGAGTTCCTTCTTTTCCGGGTTGGCAGCTGCCCATGCATCGAAGCTCTTCTGCCAATCCGCATGCGCATCGGCACCACGATCGACTGCCTTACGAGTGTGCTCAATAACCTCGTCGGCGACAGCGAAGTCCTCATCGGGATTGAATCCGAGGACTTCCTTGGTGGCACGAACTTCATCGACGCCCAGTGCCGCACCGTGGCAGGAACCAGTGTTCTGTTTGGTGGGCGCAGGGTAACCAATAATGGTGCGTACAACAATGAGAGAAGGCTTATCCGTGACCTTCTTAGCGGCGTCAATAGCAGCTTCGATGTCGGCAATGTTCTCGCCGCCGTCAACATGCTGAACGTGCCAACCGTAGGCTTCGTAACGGGCAGCGACATCCTCGGTAAAGGCGATATCGGTGTTTTCTTCAATCGAAATGTCGTTGTCATCGTAGAGAACGATGAGGTTGCCGAGCTGCTGAGTACCAGCAAGTGAACAAGCTTCCGCGGTGACACCCTCCTGGAAATCACCGTCCGAGGCAATGACGTAGATGTAGTGATCGAAGGGAGACTCGCCAGCTGCAGCCTCGGGGTCGAAAAGGCCGCGTTCACGGCGTGCCGCCATGGCCATACCCACCGAGGTAGCAAGACCTTGGCCGAGCGGGCCGGTGGTCATTTCCACACCATCAGTGTGACCGTACTCGGGGTGGCCGGGGGTGAGAGATCCCCAAGTGCGGAGATCTTTGATGTCCTGCAGCTCCAGGCCGCAGCCGCTGAAGTAGAGCTGGACGTACTGGGTGAGGGATGAGTGGCCACAGGAGAGGATGAATCGGTCGCGACCAACCCATTTTGGATCCTTCGGGTCGAGACGCATCACCCGCTGGTAGAGGGTGTAGGCGAGAGGGGCAAGACTCATCGCAGTACCGGGGTGGCCGGAGCCGCACTTCTGGACGGCGTCGGCAGCGAGTAGACGGGCAGTGTCGACAGCTTTGCTATCGAGTTCGGTCCAATCGCTGGGGTAGTTCGGTTCTACATATTTCTTGAGTTCCGGGCTCAATGACATGGAGTGCTCCTTGTTCAGTGGTCCACTAAGCGTTCTTTCTGTTTAGTGTAGGCGGACAACCTGGTTTGTCGACGTGAATTATCGAGTTATTCTGCGGCTTTTCTGCTTTCCTGCAACAACGGCAAATCTACAGGAGGGGAGTTTCCTAGAATTTGCCAAATGTACCCTAAAGATCAAGAGACCTGTTGTCTAGCTTTAATTTTCATTCATCGCAGAAAGGCGATTGTGACGCACCGCATTGTCCCGATTGAACAGCATGCGCCACGTAAAGAGCCCAGCTACCAATAGCACTAGCGTCTCGATAACGAGGGCCACATTGAGAGAAAGTGGCATAGTGCCGCCCTGCGGCATGATCCAGATGGACACAATTGCGGAGATCACCACCACAGGAATGCGATAGCGCCGATCATTAATCCATGCCGACAGCGCAACCACGCCCCACAGTAAATACCAGGGGTGCATTACTGGGAAGCACAGCACGATGACGAACATTGACATCCCAAACCCGCCAACCGGGTGAAGCTCTCCCAGGTACACCTTCCACAACGCCCAGCAGAGGAATGCAGTGGCAATAAGAAGTCCAATCACGATAAAAAGGCCACGCAGCGCTTCATAGTGGTTACCTAGCCCCAAAAGGCTCCCCACTGCAGTCGCGGCCTTCGCAGCATCATTCGTTAACGTCAGCACTGTGGGGTACTGGGCAGCCGCACCTGTAGTCGTAATCCATGCCCAACTGGTCCCACCAAGCACTGTAGTCAAGACTACCGTCACCGCCATGATCGCGACCATGACGATACCCATAAGAGGGATCGCCCACCAGCGTTTCCACCAGCGACGAGCAGCCTCCATACCGAGAAAACCCAGCGCCACCATTGCAGGTAATTTGATGCTCGCCCCCAACGCGATCAGGCAAGCGCCAAGAAGGAGAAACCCCCAACCTCGTACCGAACGCCGAGGGAAGCGGGTGCCTTCCAACCCAATCGCGAGACCTACCATTGTCAGCGCCAGCATGATGCCCTCGTTGTGGATGCCAGCCACCATATGGAACAGCGTAAGCGGGTTAAGTACCCCTAACCACAGCGCGGTTGCTGCCCGCATATTGCAGCGGTGTGCCAGCCAACGTACAGCAATAGCCAGCACAACAAGAGAAATAAGCGCGAGGACCCGGTAACAGACAATCGCGGCAACGATGTTCTCTCCGGTGAGTGCACCAATAAGACGTGCTATCGCAATAAGACCGGCACCATATTGGGCAGGGGTGTGACGCCACTCCAAGGGGACGTTGTCCACTAAGGGACCTCCGTGGAGAAGATCCTGCGGGCCTCCAGCGTAAACGTCAAGGCCTTGGTGCGCAGCATAGCCGAATGCCACATAGGAGTAGACATCCTTGGAAAACATCGGAGCTGTAAAAAAGAGCGGGATAGACCACCCTGCTAACACCGTCCAGGATTGTCCACGAGTCATTTGGGTGATGTCTGTCTCTCCCCGATGGTAGTGGCGGATGGGGAGTGCGTAGCGCATCATCGTTAGCCAACTGACGACGAGGACAGTAGTCCCGATAAGACACAAACCGACTGCTGCGAATGGGGCGCGAGCCAACACATTCAACACGGGCACCGTGGAAATAGGATTCTGCGCCATCACCGCACCGCCGCCCCAGCCCCCAACGGCGATGAGGAGAGCCGCCATCGTACCGATGAGCCTGACGACACGCCAACGCCGTGTCGATTCAGCAGACAGGGGGGCGACGATGGCTTCTTCACGGTGGATAACACGCAGAATACTGCCGCGTGGGCGACCTAAAGAGGCCGCTTCACCTGCAGAAGACGTGTGTGTTGCGGAGGGCGATAGTGTCACGCCTTAAGCGTAGCGGAAACAACTGTCAGGCAAAGCTACTCGGAAAGTTAGGCAGTCCTTGCTAGACCTCGCGAATTATTTAAGCAACACTAGTGTTGGCAAAAGTAGAAAGCACCACGGAAGGAGTACTGATGCGTTACTTTAAACGATCAGCACAGCCGTCCTCGCAGCCTACCCACGATACCGTCACCACTCGTGAAGCTATTGCTCGACTGCTTCTTCACGGCCCTCTTACAGCCTCAGCAATCGCCGACGAACTCTCTCTCACCACCCCTGCGGTGCGCCGCCACCTAAGCATTATGGCGGAAGAAGGTGTCGCTACGGCGGTGGACCCGTCACCCTACCAAGAACGGGGGAGAGGCCGCCCGGCAAAACTCTTCCACCTCAGCGATGTTGGCCGGTCCCACTTCGGACACGCCTACGATGACCTTGCCGTGGATGCCCTCCGGATGGTTCGAAAACTAGGTGGAGAACGTGCTCTCGTCGATTTCGCCCAACAGCACATGAGGGACGTTGTCGCAGACATCGCCCCCCTCAGTGAGGACGCAAGCCGTGATGAGGTGCAGCAGTGCGCTGAGAAAATCGCGAATGCCTTTAACCAGAGTGGCTTCGCGACATCTGTCGAGAATGCACGTGGCGGTGTACAAATCTGCCAGCACCACTGCCCGGTAGCGCATGTTGCTCATGATTTTCCGGCCTTGTGCGTCGCTGAGCATCAGGTTCTTTCCGAACTGCTCAATACCCCCATTCAACGACTCTCCACCATCGCCTATGGGGCACACACCTGCACTGCCAATATCAGTGTGCCTCAACCCACTGCTCACACCTACGCGGAAAGGGAAGAAGCATGACGCAGACCCTGCCCCCAGATATTGACAACATTATTGCTGAGCGCGATAAGAACATCGACGAGATTGGCCGCTATGACTACGGCTGGCACGACACCGACACCTTCGGCGCGACTGCTCGTCGTGGCCTTTCTGAAGACGTTGTGCGAGAGATTTCACGGCTTAAAAATGAGCCCGAATGGATGCTCGAGATTCGTCTCAAAGCTCTCAAGATTTTTGCGGCAAAGCCACTGCCGACCTGGGGACCCGATCTCTCTGGCATCGACTTCGACACCTACAAGTACTTCGTCCGCACCACTGAGAAACAGGCGACCACATGGGAAGACCTTCCCGAAGACATTCGTAACACCTACGACAAACTCGGCATCCCGGATGCCGAGAAGAAGCGACTCGTCTCCGGAGTTGCCGCTCAATACGAGTCGGAAGTGGTCTACCACAAGATCCGTGAAGACCTAGAAAAGCAAGGCGTCATCTTTGTCGATACCGACACCGGATTGCGCGAATATCCTGAGCTTTTCCAGAAGTACTTCGGCACCGTTATTCCCGCTGGGGACAATAAATTCTCCGCCCTCAACACCGCTGTCTGGTCGGGTGGATCGTTCGTCTATGTTCCCAAGGGAGTCCACGTCGTAATTCCCTTGCAGGCATACTTCCGCATTAACACCGAGAATATGGGGCAGTTCGAACGCACCCTCATCATCGTCGATGAAGATGCGTACGTGCACTACGTCGAAGGGTGTACAGCACCGATCTACCAGACTGATTCATTGCACTCCGGCGTCGTCGAGATTGTCGTAGAGAAGAATGCCCGGTGCCGTTACACCACTATCCAGAACTGGTCCAACAACGTCTACAACTTGGTGACGCAGCGCGCTAAGGCTGCAGAAGGCGCCACCATGGAATGGGTGGACGGCAATATCGGTTCCAAACTCAACATGAAATACCCGGCCGTCTACATGATGGGTCCGCATGCCAAAGGTGAGGTTCTGTCCGTGCAGTTCGCTGGAGAAGGACAGCACCAGGATACCGGCGCGAAAATGGTCCATATGGCGCCCTACACGTCCTCCAACATCGTGTCGAAGTCGGTGTCACGCAGTGGTGGACGATCTGGCTACCGCGGGTTGGTCTCCATTCACAAGGGTGCACATGGCTCGTCGTCATCGGTGAAATGCGATGCCCTACTCGTTGACGACATTTCACGCACCGATACCTACCCGTACGCAGATATTCGCGAAGACGACGTCACGATGGGCCACGAGGCCACCGTTTCCCAGGTTTCTGAAGAACAGCTTTTCTACCTCATGAGCCGCGGATTGACCGAAGAAGAAGCCATGGCAATGGTGGTACGTGGTTTTATCGAACCCATCGCGAAAGAGCTTCCTATGGAATACGCACTTGAGCTCAACCGCCTCATCGAACTGCAGATGGAAGGAGCAGTCGGTTAATGACCTATACCGCACACAAGGCGGACCGCGTCTTCTCCACATCGGTTGAGGATTTCCCCCGCCCACACGGCAAACTGGAAGACTGGCGTTTTACTCCGACACGGCGCTTCGCACCGCTTGCACAGGTTTCCGACGAATCCTCACAACGAGCCTGGACAGTAGATCTCTCCACCCCCGGGGCTGCTCAGCTCATGCGAGTCGCCCGTACGGATTCTCCCGCAGGACAGGTTGAACTGCCCTCCGATCGGCTAGCAGCAGTGGCGTGGAATGGTAGCAGGGATGTGGACGTCTTGCGTTTTTCCGGCGGTGCAACCGCTACAGAGCCCACGGTCCTGTCTATCGGTACCGCAGCCGACACTCACCTTCCCACAGATATATCAGCTAGTAATACCTCCGCTCCTGCCACGGTTACCTATGGACATCTCGTCGTTGAGGTGCCTGCCAACACTACTGCCGAACTGCTCGTGTACCGCTCCGGCGAGGGTATGCAAGCTGACAACATCGAGTTTTCGGTAGGAGACGATGCGACGTTAACTGTCGCATTCGTCAACCTGTGGGATGACGATGCTGTTGTTGCCTCTGCACATCATGCTTACGTGGGGCGGGATGCCCGGCTCCGTCACGGCCTTATTACTCTCGGCGGCGGTGCCACACGCACAACCACCTCGGTGACCTACGGAGGTTCTGGGGGAGACGCCGAAATGCTCGGTCTATTCTTCGGGGGGGTGGGACAGCATGTCGAGAACCGGCTGCTTGTCGACCACCAGTTTGCGCACTGCCGGTCAAACGTCAACTACAAGGGCGCTCTCTTGGGTAACCCCGACTCAAAACTGGGCGATGCCCACGGCGTCTGGGTAGGGGACGTTCTCATCCGTCCGGAAGCTCATGGAACGGACACCTACGAAAGCAACCGTAACCTTCTCCTCAGTAAAGCTGCCCGAGTCGACTCTATTCCTAACTTGGAGATCGCCACCGGTCAGATTATAGGTGCTGGACACGCATCCACTACCGGACGATTCGATGAGGAACAACTCTTCTACCTGCAGTCCCGCGGTATTGACGAAGTGACTGCCCGGCAGCTTGTGGTACGTGGCTTTTTCCACGATATAGTCCACAAACTTAATCTTCCCAGCCTCGAAGAGGAGCTTGATGCCATCGTCATCTGGCAGCTTGAACGAGCTGGCCTCTAGAGAAACTCACAACTACTCCCGCTAAAGGAAAACGCAATGTCCGCACTCGAAATCAAAGACCTCACTGCACAGGTCAAGCGTACCGACGAGACCGAGGAGCCCATCGAGATTCTCAAAGGCGTCTCGCTTACCATCAACTCTGGAGAAACCCACGCCATCATGGGACCTAACGGCTCTGGTAAGTCGACTCTCTCCTATGTCATCGCTGGCCACCCCAAATATGAAGTGACAGGTGGGTCTATCTCTCTTGACGGTTCCGACGTGCTGTCTATGACGGCCGATGAGCGGGCACGTGCTGGTCTTTTCCTCGCTATGCAGTATCCCGTTGAAGTACCGGGTGTTTCTACCTCGAGCTTCCTCCGCTCTGCTGCAGCTGCTGTGCGTGGAGAAGCACCTCGGCTCCGACAGTGGGTCAAAGAAGTTCGCGAAGAGATGGAATTTCTCCATATAGATCCGGCATTCAATGATCGATCTGTTAATGAAGGTTTTTCCGGTGGTGAAAAAAAGCGCTTTGAGACCTTGCAGCTCGCACTCCTCAAACCTAAGTTCGCCATCTTGGATGAGACCGACTCCGGACTGGATGTCGATGCTCTCCGACATGTCTCCAAGGGCATCAACAAGTATCAGGACGAAACCAATGGTGGCGTCCTCCTCATCACCCACTACACCCGTATCCTTCGCTATGTGAAGCCGGATGTTGTCCATGTGTTTGCCAACGGAAAGATCGCTCTTACTGGTGGCCCAGAACTAGCTGACCAGCTGGAAGAACAGGGCTACGACGAGTTCGTTGGGAAAGGGAAGTAATGTTTGACGTCCAGGCTGTACGTGCCGACTTTCCCATTTTGAACCGCACTGTGCGGGGGGAGAAGCCGCTGGTATACCTCGATTCGGGGGCAACCTCGCAAAAGCCACTGCAGGTATTGGATGCTGAGCGCGAGTTTCTTCTTCACCACAACGCTGCCACCCACCGAGGTGCGCATCAGCTTGCTGAAGAAGCAACTGATGCCTACGAGAATGCACGTGCAAACGTTGCAGGCTTTATCGGTTGCGCCGTCGACGAGGTTATCTTCACTAAAAACTCGACTGAGTCTCTTAACCTCGTGTCCTACGTTCTGGGGGATGAAAGAGCTGGTGGCTACCGTGTTACCGCAGGGGATGAAATCATCATCTCGGAGGCGGAGCACCATGCGAATCTCGTCCCGTGGCAGGAACTCTGCCGACGCACTGGTGCCATTTTGAAGTGGTTTCCCCTGCAGGATGATGGCCGCCTGGACCTCGACGCAGTCGACATGACCGAGCGAACCAAAGCGGTGGCTATAACACACGCCTCTAACGTGACGGGTGCCATTACTGATGTTGCCACCGTGGTTGAACGCGCTCACCAGGTTGGGGCACTCGTCGTTCTTGATGCGTGCCAATCCGTTCCCCATATGCCAGTCAATGTCACTGCGCTTGGCGTCGACTTTGCTGCATTTTCTGGACACAAGATGCTGGCCCCGTCGGGCGTAGGTGTGTTGTACGGCCGCGCACAGATCCTGCAGGGCCTACCTCCCTTCCTCACCGGTGGTTCCATGATTGAACACGTCACCATGGAAAAGACCACCTATGCGGCTCCGCCGCAACGCTACGAAGCTGGTGTCCCCAACATGAGCCAGGTCATTGGCCTTGGTGCTGCGATTAGCTACCTGGATGTTTTAGGAATGGATAACGTTTTTGCCCACGAGCAAGAACTCACCCGGTACGCGCTTGAGCAGCTCAATGGCCTACCTGGTGTCCGTATCATCGGTCCAAGTACACCGGAACAGCGAGGGAGCGCCCTCTCTTTTACAGTCGATGGTATCCACTCCCATGATGTGGGCCAGTTCCTCGATGACGAT
This sequence comes from Lawsonella clevelandensis, assembly GCF_001293125.1. NCBI lineage: Bacteria > Bacillati > Actinomycetota > Actinomycetes > Mycobacteriales > Lawsonellaceae > Lawsonella > Lawsonella clevelandensis. The sequence goes on along the minus strand of NZ_CP009312.1, from coordinate 50,301 downwards.
GGCATTGCCGTCCGGGTCGGACACCACTGCGCTGAACCATTGCACAGCCGCTTCGGCATTTCTGGCACTGCCCGCGCTAGCTTCTATATCTACAACTCCTGTGCTGACGTCGATCAGCTGGTAGAAGGAATCCTCCGCGTACAAAAGTTCTTTGGAGTTATCTAATGCGCTTGGAAAGTATGTACCAAGAGGTCATCTTGGACCACTATCGGCACCCCAATGCGCGGGGCCTACGCGATGATTGGGATGCGGAAGTACACCATCACAACACGTCTTGTGGCGACGATATTCGGCTACGGGTACACCTTGACCATTGTCCCGAAGACCCCCGAAACCCGGAGAAAACCCGCATCCGCGACATCTCTTATGACGGTGAAGGGTGTTCTATCAGCCAGGCATCCACGTCCATCATGACGGAGCAGCTGATCGGCCATACAGTGGCGGAGGCCTTCGTCATTTGTGATCGTTTCGAGGAGATGATCACCTCCCGTGGGCAGGACGAGGGAGACGAAGCAGTTCTGGGTGACGGTATCGCGTTGGCCGGTGTCTCGCAGTATCCTGCGCGAGTGAAATGTGCGTTGCTCGGCTGGATGGCGTTTAAGGATGCTAGTTCGCAGGCTTTGGATGATTCCATTGCGCTCGGTAGTAGTACGTCAACGGAAGTGGGGAAGGATAACTAGTGAAGCCTGATTTCACCTCGCCACAACAGCACGAGCAAGAAGCAGCTGTGCTCAACGCGCTTGCGGCATTAGACAGTGCTGCTGCAGAAGACGGCGAAAACCCCGGCGCTGACCCGCTGAACAGCACCACAACACGAATGCCACCAGAAAGCGATACTGACGAGCAGACAGCTCCTGAGATCACTGACGACACCGACTTCTCCACATGGATTCTTGAGGATTATCGGGCCGTCAAAGCTGAAGACCTGGCAAAGCTACCCGATGACATTCCCGCTGCGACTGATGCAGAAATTCAAGAAGTGTGGGAGGCGATGTTCGAGGTCGTGGACCCAGAACTCGGCGTGAATGTGGTCGATTTGGGCCTGGTCTATGGGGTGGAGATGGATGTTGCCCGTCGTGCCACTGTCAACATGACATTGACGTCGCCGGCATGCCCGCTGACTGACGTGATTGAAGATCAAGCATTCGTCGCTGTGTGTGCAGAGGGACATGCGCGAGCCTTGCGGATAAACTGGGTGTGGATGCCCCCGTGGGGTGCCCACATGATCACGGATGATGGACGTGAACAACTTCGCGCGTTAGGTTTTACCCTCTAAATGAAGTCAAAGATCATTATTGCGTTTTTGGCACTGCTCCTCGCCATTGAGTTCGCATTGGCCGCCTATGCCATTCTTGCTCACCAGTGGCTGGGCTTGGTCGTCATGACTATCCTTATTTTCGCAGTGATGTATCTGCTCGATCGAGAGGTGCGTCGCATGCGCGGTGAGCTTCCGCCGACGCAACGCGTATCACAGGGTGCAGCTCAACAATCGAGTGTGAAGCGGGGAAAGCCCGGTTCCGGTGGTAAGCTCGGGAAGCCTAATACACCCTCCTGTTAGGGCGCTCATCCACTACCTCGTTTATCTCTCGTTTCAGTTTCCTATGATCTCTTTTACTGACCTCGAAGTGCGTGCGGGCGTCCGTACGCTTCTTACTGTACCTGGCTCTCTTGTTGTTCACGAGGGGGACCGTATTGGCCTAGTAGGACGTAACGGTGCAGGTAAGACCACCACGATGCGTATTCTCGCTGGGGAAACAGAACCTTATGCAGGTACCATTGTGCGCTCTGGCGAGATAGGTTATCTGCCGCAGGATCCCCGCGAAGGAGATCTTCAGACGACAGTGTTGAGTCGTGTTCTTTCTGCCCGCGGTCTGGACAGTATTGCCCGCAATATGGAACGCCAGCAGTACATCCTGGAGACGGCTGAAGACGATAAGACGCGCGACCACGCTATTAAGAAGTTCACTCGGCTAGAAGAACGTTTTAATGACCTGGGTGGTTACAAGGCGAAAGGTGACGCAGCGCGCATCTGCAACTCCTTAGGGCTTGAACAGCGAGTCCTCTCGGAGGCACTCGAACACCTCTCTGGGGGACAACGGCGCCGCGTCGAATTGGCCCGTATCCTTTTCGGAAGCTCTCAAGCTGATGGCAGCAAAGCAGGAACGACACTGCTGCTGGACGAGCCCACTAACCATTTGGATGCAGATAGTATCCAATGGCTACGGGAGTTCCTTAGCCAGTACACTGGTGGACTGATCGTTATCAGTCACGATACGGGCTTACTTGATGCTGTCGTAAACAAAGTGTGGTACCTCGACTCCATACGCGCAGAGATCGATACCTACAGTATGAGCTGGGAACGCTACCTGGCTGCTCGCTCAGCAGATGAACAACGCCGCCGCAGAGAACGTGCCAATGCAGAGAAGAAGGCAGCAGCGCTCCGAGCACAAGCTGCCCACCTGGGAGCTAAAGCGACAAAGGCGGCCGCAGCTCATCAAATGGAGCGGCGTGCCCAACGTCTACTCGATGAAGCTGCAGAAGTCCGCCAGGCGGAAAAGCATGCCAATATTGCTTTTCCACAGCCTCTTCCTTGCGGGAAAACCCCACTGACAGCTGAGAACCTTTCCAAAACCTATGGCTCTCTCGAAGTGTTTTCCGGAGTTGATCTGGCCATCGATAAAGGCAGTCGAGTCGTCATCCTCGGACTTAACGGTGCCGGTAAGACGACGTTGCTGCGCATTTTGGCAGGTGTGGAAGAGTCTGATGGAGATGGCACTGTTGTGCCTGGTCATGGGCTGAAACGTGGTTACTTTGCGCAGGAGCATGACACTTTGCAGTTGGATGCGAGTGTATGGGACAACATGGTGCGACAAGCCCCCGATGCGGGTGCACAGGATCTGCGCGGTCTCCTTGGCGCTTTTATGCTGACCGAACAGATGTGGGAGCAGCCAGCCGGAACATTGTCGGGTGGTGAAAAAACTCGCTTGGCCCTCGCAAGCTTGGTCTGCTCCCAAGCTAACGTACTGCTCTTAGACGAGCCAACGAACAACCTAGACCCGATTAGTCGGGAGCAGGTACTCGAAGCTCTGCGAACCTATGAAGGCGCTTGCGTGCTGGTAACACACGATCCAGGAGCAGTAGAAGCGCTAAAGCCAGAGCGGGTTATTGTTCTTCCTGATGGTATAGAGGATTTATGGGGTGAGGACTACATGGAGATCGTGACGCTCGCTTAGCTTTCATAGCATCGACAGAAACAACTAGGGACAAACTTTTACCACCTGCTGTGAGCAGGGGCTGCCCCAGACTGTGCGATGAACTGACGATTGCCGGCTAGCTTCCACACGGGAGTCTAGCCGGCAATCGTGTCGAGAAGGCAGAAAGGCGGGCTTAGTCGTTCTTCACCATGTTGCGAAGGACGTACTGCAGGATACCGCCATTCCGGTAGTAGTCCGCTTCACCAGGTGTATCGATACGAACAATGGCGTCAAAGGTCACTGCAGTTCCGTCTTCATTGGTAGCGGTCACCTTCACTGTCTTGGGGGTGATACCACTGTTTAGTTCAGTGATGCCCGCAATGTCGTAGACTTCTGTTCCGTTTAGTCCCAGCGATTCGTGACTTTCGCCGGCGGGGAACTGCAACGGGATTACACCCATACCGATGAGGTTAGAGCGGTGAATGCGCTCGAAGGATTCTGCGATCACCGCCTTAACGCCCAGAAGAGCGGTCCCCTTGGCCGCCCAGTCACGGGAGGAACCAGTACCGTATTCTTTACCTCCGAGCACAACCAGCGGGATACCAGCAGCCGCGTAATTTTGAGCAGCGTCGTAGATGAAGCTCTGCGGTGCTTCAGGTTGGGTGAAGTCGCGAGTATAGCCACCACTCACACCGTCGAGCAGTTGGTTCTGCAGCCGGATGTTGGCAAACGTACCACGCACCATGATCTCATGGTTGCCACGGCGCGATCCGAAGGAGTTGTAGTCCTTTTGTGCTACTCCATAGGAATCAAGATACTGTGCAGCGGGTGTGCCAGGCTTGATGGCGGAGGCGGGAGAGATGTGGTCAGTGGTGACGGAATCTCCCAACTTTGCAAGCACACGGGCACCTTCCACATCCATGACGGGCTCCGGCTCGAGACCCATGCCATCAAAGTACGGAGCTTTGCGAATGTAGGTGGAGTCCTCATTCCAGGCAAACGTATCGCCCTCTGGAGTATCGAGGCTCTGCCACCGGGTATCTCCGGCGAAAACATCCGCATAGTCCTTGGCGTACATATCTTCAGTGATGGCGGAAGAGATAATGGAGTCAATGTCCTCATCGGATGGCCAGATGTCGCGGAGGAATACCTCGTTGCCCTCGTGGTCCGTACCAAGGGGCTGGGTATCAAAATCGATGTCGAGCGTTCCGGCAATCGCATAGGCGATGACCAGCGGTGGGGAAGCCAAGTAGTTCATCTTGATATCGGGGTTAATGCGCCCTTCGAAGTTTCGATTACCGGACAGCACCGAGCATGCGGCCAAGTCATTGTCCTGAATGGCCTGCGAAACTTCAGGGATGAGAGGTCCACCGTTACCGATGCAGGCGGTGCAACCATATCCCGACAGGTAGAATCCGAGCTTTTGGAGGTATTCCCACAACCCGGCCGTCTCGTAGTAGTCAGTAACGACCTGAGAGCCGGGACCCATCGTTGTCTTCACCCAAGGCTTCACAAAGAGTCCTCGCTTCACCGCATTGCGGGCAAGTAAACCAGCGGAGAGCATGACAGATGGGTTCGACGTGTTGGTGCAGGAGGTGATAGAGGCGATACCGACGATGCCATGGTCGATATCAAACTCTCCATGGTTGGCAGTTGTCACATGGACGGGGCGGGAGGGACGGCCTGCCAGATCGCCTTCACCGGCGAGATCGTTGGTGTACGCCCGGACTGCTTCACGCCAGGTTTCCTTTGCACGGTCAAGGGTGATGCGATCTTGGGGGCGTTTGGGGCCAGCGATCGAGGGCATAACGGTCCCAAGGTCAAGCTCGAGATATTCGGAGTACTCGGCCTCGACATTGGGATAGTGCCAGAGGCCTTGCGCCTTGGTGTAAGCCTCCACGCGCGCGATTGCGTCGTCGTCACGCCCAGTGAGCCGCATATAGTCAAGCGTCTCTTGGTCGATGGGGAAGATGGCACAGGTGGAACCATATTCGGGAGACATGTTGCCGATGGTGGCACGGTTAGCGAGTGGCACGGCACTAATACCCTCACCATAGAATTCGACGAATTTGCCGACAACACCGTGTTGACGAAGCATATCGGTGATGGTGAGGACAACATCTGTGGCGGTAACGCCTGGCTTGGTCTGACCAGTGAGTTTGAAGCCCACAACGCGCGGAATCAACATCGAGATCGGCTGGCCCAGCATGGCAGCTTCGGCCTCAATACCACCAACGCCCCAGCCGAGGATACCAAGTCCGTTTTCCATGGTGGTGTGAGAGTCCGTTCCCACACAAGTATCGGGATAGAGCACCTTTTCGTTGTCCATGATGACGCGCGCAAGGTATTCGATGTTGACCTGGTGCACGATGCCGGTTCCTGGTGGTACCACACGGAAATTGGAGAAGGCGCCTTGCCCCCACCGAAGGAACTGGTAGCGCTCTTCGTTCCGCTCGTATTCGATAGCGACGTTCCGCTCAATCGCATCCGGGGTGCCGAAAAACTCAACGATTACGGAGTGGTCGATCACCATCTCTGCTGGGTTAAGAGGGTTGACCTGGTCGGGGTCGCCTCCTAGCGCAGTAACGGCCTGACGCATGGTGGCAAGGTCAACGACGCAAGGAACACCAGTAAAGTCCTGCATAAGGACACGAGCGGGGGTGAATTGGATTTCGACGCTGGGGTCAGCTGAAGGATCCCAGTGAGCAAGTGCATTGATGTGCTCCGCGGTGACATTGGCGCCGTCTTCAGTGCGCAGCAGGTTTTCTGCTAGTACTTTCAATGCATAGGGCAGTTTCTCTACTCCGGGCACAGAGTTGAGATTGTAGTAGCTGTACTGCTGTCCATTCACCTCAAGGGTGTCTAGCGCGTTGAAGGAATTAAGGCTCATGCAGACGCTCCATTCTGAATGTTTTTGTCGTCTTTAGGGTACCGTACCGGCTGGACCTTTACCGAAGCGGTGGATACGCCCCGAGGTTATGCTCATATACCGCGTGAGATACCGCGCCGCCTGGGCATTTCAGTAGACTGGGGGAAGTCCCGGTAGACCGAGAGAGGTTTCATGACTGATTCAGCACCGCTTCCTACAGTTACTTGTGATCCCGCCCTTCCAGAAGGTATTAATCCTGCTGCTATCGCCGCAGATTTACAGAAGGACGGAGTATCGGCTACCCCAGAGTTGGAAACCCCCTTGCGGGAACGTGTGGAGCAGGCTCGCAGTAAGGGTATGGATTTGAAGATCGTCTATTACCCCGGTTCCGATAAAGACTTCACTGCGCCTCGTAATCTAGCGGAGCTTCTACATCCGCATGTCAGCGGCACGATCCTGGTGATGAATGATCGGCAGGTGGGTTCAATGAGCCCCGTGTATCCCCGTTATGCACTTGAGCGGGCGGAGAACAACGTAGATCGCGTGGTGGGGGCAAAGAACCTTTATGCTCCACAGCAGGTTGTCCGAGCGGATACGTATATCCGGGATGTGGCAGGGAGCGGACTGGATTGGGCCCCACTATCTGGTGGCATTGCTCTCACTGCAGTTCTGTCGGTGGCAGCAGTGGTCGCGGTAATGAAGCGTAAGTTGGCGAATTTGCCGGTGGCGGGTGGAAACACTCACTAGCCTTGCTACCGCTTCTGTGAGTATTTGGGCAGCAGTTTTAACGATCTCACTATCTGGAAACTGTTGCCTTTTGTGTATCACCGTAAACCTGCAGGTAACCCCAAAATACCTGCTGACCTGCATATACTTACACGTATGTAATTATGTTAAACAAGTTTTATATGAGACCGAAGTGTCGTACGGTACTAATGTCACATAAGTGGAAAATGCCACATGCGTGGAGAGTGAGGACCGTGCTCGGGGAAGAACACGGTACTCATTTTCGCGTAAGTGGAAAGGAGTAGCCGTGGGCACCCCACATAAAGCTCACCGAAAGAAAGCCATCAAGACGACCGGCCGCGCACTGGTCGGAGTTGGCGTCACCGGTGCCGTCGCATTTACCGGCGCTGGACTCGGACAGGCTCAACCACACATCGATAGCCACCGGACGGGTTCGGGAGCAGAAGCCAATCTCGACGCACTGCTCAAACAACTCGCCCACGCCAATCAAGACCTCGCCACCCTCAACAAACAACTGGGGCGAGACCGCGAACGTGCTAACAAAGCACTGGTCGACCTTCAACGTGCTCGCGCACATGCAGTTGACGCAAAAAAGGCCGCAGCGGAAGCCGCAGTCGAGCTTGCCGTCGCCCAGGACAATGTTTTGCGCGCACAACAACAACTGAACGCTATTGCAGCGGACGCCTATCGAAACGCGGCGACGAGCAGTACCACGCTTGATCTAATGAGCGGCGAAGACCCGGATTCTGTCGTGGCGCGCGACGCGGTGATCAGCCGTGCAGCAGCACAACAGGGTTCTGTTGTCGACGAGCTCAAACAAGCTCGTGCAGTGAGCGCTAACCGGTCCTCTCAAGCCAAGGAAGCAGCTTCTGCAGCAGAGGCAGCCACACAGCAAGCTGTGTCGCGCAACCACGATGCGGAATCTGTTCTGCTTGCCGCACAAACTGCCGTCAACACCAAACAGAAAGAGATTAAGCGTCTCACCAAGAAACGCACCGCTATTGCCAAAGAACTGCGTGATCTACAGGTGGCAACAGTCCGCTCTGATACCGAAACCGGCTCGGGTGTGGATACAGCATCTCTGCAAGCGGGCCTAGAACAAGGCCTCTATAGCACTGGCACTATTGCTCGTGCGGCCGGCAAGACCGCTATGTCCGCGCATGTGGATGTCACTCACGTCTCTTCTGTAGCTGACCTCGCTAAGCTCCCCGTCGAAGCACTACAGTCCATTCCGGAATCTGAATGGCGCCGCCTTGGAAGCACCGTTCAAACTGAAGTAGCAAAGCAAAGCCCTGAGGCAGCTGTTGCTGCTGGTGTAGCCGAAGATGTCGCTATCAAGAGTATTCCGCATCTTTCTTTGGTGACTCGTAGCATCGATCTCCTCGCCAGCATTCCTGATGCTATCGAAGGTGATGGAAACGCCAACAGTGTTGTTCCGGACTCCACGACGGCTGGTCCGTCTACCAGCACCACGACGGTGATGAACACCCCCGGCAGCACCCCCTTTAGCCTCGATACGCTCTTCCTATCCGCCCGCCAGAAGGTGGAAAAAGTGGTTCGCCGCGGCATGTCCCAACTGGGTGTGCCCTATGCCTGGGGTGGTGGCAACGTCTACGGGCCAACCCGCGGTATCCGTGATGGCGGCGTGGCAGACTCCTACGGCGACTACAACAAGATCGGCTTCGACTGCTCTGGCCTAATGGTCTACGCTTTCGCGGCACTCGGATACAACCTGCCTCACTACAGTGGTTACCAGTACACGTCTGGCTTGCAGCTGCCCGTGTCGCAAATGAAACGCGGCGACATGATCTTCTATGGGCCTGGTGGTAGCCAGCACGTTGCCCTCTATCTGGGTGATGGCATGATGCTGGAGGCTCCCTATTCCGGTGAGGTCGTCAAAGTAAATCCAGTCCGTTGGGACGGCATGTCCCCCTTTGTCGTTCGCATGGTGACGAGTTAACCCGTATTACTTCGTTACTGAGCCAAGTGGCCATAATTCCACTCATTCCAGGCAGTGCCGCGCGCCCGCTGAACTGTTCGCAGTAGGGGGAGAAGCGCGGCTTCTGTCATCTGTGTATACCTCCGAGCCACTGCCACAATGGCGTCGACGTGATCAGCTGCTAAAAGCAGCTCCAGATAACGACCATCAGCACTCGGTGGATAGAGGATTGAATCACTCACAAGTAAAGCTTCATCAATATCGATAAGCGCACTTCGGAACTCTTCCTGCTGGGCAGCTTCCACCACTCCAGAGGATGACTGCAGACGCCGTAATGACTCTTCTTCTGCCCTTCGTAGGCTGCCTAAGGCGGCACGCGGCCCTTCGTTGACAATGGGGGAGAGAGTCCCGTGGAAAGGAGTGAGACGCCACACAACCACCTGGGGAGCAATTGCCGTAGCAGTAAGGATCTCGGAGGCAACAAACTCGCCATCGGGGGCTTCTACCGGATGTCCCAGTGCAAGTGCCGAACCACCAGACACAGTGATCAATTCTCCGAGCGCCTCCACAGTCATGTGTGTTTTTGAGGGTGCCTCCAAGTGCCCAGAATCAACGCGCGTTAGACCGCTAGACAGTTCTCCATAGTCACCAGGAAATACCTGTACAAGCCGCATACTCCAGAGTCGGGTCATCCGCAGTAACTCGACCAGACCATAGTAGGTATGACCATCGCCTGCCACTACTCGGTGTTCGCGTGCCCATCGTAAAAGCGCCTCGATGACGTCATCTGGGCTTGTTTCGCCTCGATGTAATGCCGGAAGCCACCAAGCGGCGGAAAATAGGGGAGAAGCCATAGCAGTCATCTTAGTGACTATGCTGGGATCCATGTCTCGCTGGAATGATCGTTACGGCACTGATCCGCTGGCATCGCGCCATACCGCCCGCCGCTACCGGGAGGTCGAAGGTACCCGAGGGCTGATTATCGAAGATGCCGCGACCGAATACTGTGGAGCTGTTGTCGGTTTTGAAAAGTCGGACAGTGGTCTTCTTGTCCGGTTGGAGGACCGACACGGCCGAGTCCGTGTCTTTCCGACTAAACCCGGTCTATTGCTGTTGGAGGGCGAACCCATTCACCTCGTACGTTCCCGGACGACTCCACGTGGACCACAACTTTCCAATAGTGGCTCCCGCCTTACCTCACACCCACAGCGCGCGCGCACTGCTCGCGCTTCCCGAATCTGGGTAGAAGGCAAACACGATGCCCTTATTGTCCAACAGGTATGGGGACACGATCTCACACAAGAAGGCATTGTGGTCGAGGAATTGGCTGGGCTGGACAATCTTCCTGAGCGGCTAGCCCTATTTGGGCCCTCCCGAGTGCGGCGTGTCGGTGTCCTTGCCGACCACCTTATTACTGGCACTAAAGAGACCAAACTGGTTAACGATGTCGGCGAGTTTGTCCTTGTTGCAGGGCATCCCTTTGTCGACATTTGGGCGGCCGTGAAACCCGCGACGGTAGGTATTCCTTCCTGGCCAGATGTTCCCCATGGCGAGGAGTGGAAGGCGGGAGTGTGCCGACGTCTCGGTTGGGGTACGCCCCAGGAAGGCTGGCAGAGAATAGCCTCCCGCGTAAAAACCTATCGGGATCTTGATTCGACACTCATTGGCGCCGTCGAGCGCCTTATCGATTTTGTGACGGAGCCGGGGGCTCTCTAAGAGAAGTCGTGACGGGCATCTTCGCGTCGATAATGAGCCCACCAATGCCCGTTGCGCAACAGCACACGCCGATAAGGAACACCCACGGATTCGCATGCCCCACTGCAGCCTCTCCGAAGAGTACACCGGCAGTGGTTCCGGGAGCACTGCCGACAACCGTGGCAAAAGCAAAGGGGGCAAGTTTCACGGGAGTTAAGGCGGCCGCGTAGTTCAGGACGGAAAATGGTACGAAGGGGATGAGCCGTAACGACCCTACGGCGAGCCAACCGCGTTTTTCTAGCCGCTCATTGAGCGCATCAAGCATAGGGTGGTGAAGATGGTTCTCCACCCACTCCCGAAATACGTAGCGGGTGAGGACACACGCCACAACGGCAGAAAGTAGAGATGCGCTTAAGCACACTGTTAGTGCTAGTAGGGGTGGAAAAAGTATTCCCGAAGTGAGGGTAAAGAGAGTGCGGGGAATGGGGAACAGCGTGAAGAAGATATAGCACAGGAAGAACACTAGGGGGAACCAGCTACCTAGCTGGGCGACACCTTGACGGACGACAACCAGCGGTGGCACATCAGTGAGTACAAGCAATGCCACAAAGATAAGCAGGATCAGTGGGGCTGTGAGCTGTTTCCAGCGCGGGGCACTATAGAATCCTGCCCAAATTTCACGGGCAATATAGACCAGCAATGACCACAGTCTCCGCAACGCATTGCGCGTCCGCGACAGCAGTTCCTGCGACATTGTTCATCCTTCTGACGTCCCTGTGTTGATGATAGAAAAAACCCTGCAACATAGAAAACTAGTGGTGGTTGCTCTCTATCTTCCTGCATTCCGCCACACCCCACCTGTAAACGCGTGTCCAGAATACAATCAGAAAAGAACTCACAGCAGAACAACTGCTAGGAGGCTCTTGTGACCTACTACACGGTGTTTATTGATAGTGCTGGGGCAGCTGGCCCCGATAAAGCTCATCCAACCGCCATATGGAACGAGCATCAAGCAAGAGCAGCCTACTGTCATCAACATCCCTACAGATCCCACCACTACACACCCGATTACGCAGATACAGCAGGGGGCCGCTGACGAACACCCTGACCTACCGCATGGAGATCAGGCTCACGACTCTCATGATCCATAGTGTTTGGAGGGCACAACACTCTCCAGAGAGCGCGTCAGCGTAAAAGACTTTATAGAGATAAGAACCCTGCAGCTTGGACTACCAAAGTGCAGGGTTCTTATTTTGTGTCCGAGGGGGGACTTGAACCCCCACGCCCGTTCAATTGGGCACTAGCACCTCAAGCTAGCGCGTCTGCCTATTCCGCCACTCGGACTCACTGTGTAATTATCAATCGCGATCCTGTGCAAAACAGTCTCACGAGGTTGCTCGCATTAATTTACTGCAAACTTTGCCTGAACCCCAAATCGCCTGTACAACGTTAGTCTCAGAAGCGCACTCACGACCTGGCTAGGTCCTATCGGACGGCTGACCCTACCGCGTCAGACAGAGAAGAGAATCCATTCTCACGAAGCTTCTTCGCCAAGCCTTTGTGAATCCGCCGCATCCAGAACGGTCCCTGGTAAATGAACGCCGTGTACCCTTGGAGCAAGTCAGCACCATGGGTAATGCGCTCCCACGCATCGTCAACGCTCTCAATTCCACCACAGCCGATGAGGACGAGACGTCCCTGGGTCTTGGCGTAAATACGATCAAGAACCTCTAGTGCACGTGCCTTCTCCGGCTGCCCAGAGATGCCTCCTGCCCCCATGTCAGCTACCTTGGCGATATCGGTGCGTAGACCTTCCCGGGAAATCGTGGTGTTGGTGGCGATTATTCCGGCAAGCTGTAGCTCCAGGGCAAGATCGGTCACCGCATCAACGTCCTCGTTGGAGAGATCCGGGGCGATCTTGACGAGTACTGGGACGTCGGACACCGCCTGGACACCTTCGAGGATGGGGCGAAGCGATTCTACAGCTTGGAGATCTCGCAAACCTGGGGTGTTAGGGGAGGAAACGTTCACCACCAGGTAGTCCGCCAACGCACTCACAAGACGCGCTGAGGTGCGATAGTCCGATACTGCTTCTTCCGGGGGAACAACTTTCGTTTTGCCGATATTAATACCGGTGACAGTAGTGCCACGGCGCCGACGGAGGTTGTTGGCTGCATAACCGGCACCATGGTTATTAAAGCCCATCCGATTCAACAACGCCCGATCCTCTGGTAGCCGAAACAGACGTGGTTGTGGATTGCCAGGCTGCCCAGCAGCCGTCACAGTGCCCATCTCTGCATAGCCGAACCCCATCGCACCCCATGCATCGGAAGCAGCGGCATTCTTATCGAAACCAGCGGCTAGACCCAGCGGTGCGGGAAAGTGAACCCCAAACAAATCCTGTGCAAGAATCTCGTCGTTGTAGCTGAAGATTGGGCGTGCCAAACGTCCTAATACAGGCACCAGATGGAGCGTCTTAATCATTCCAAACACGAAGGTGTGGATCTTCTCTGGGGGAAGAAGGAACATTGTCCGCTTCACAACGTCATACAACACGAGGTACCTACCTGCCGGATTGAGGACTGTCATGTCTATCTTGCCATTGTTTGGGTTAAACTGCTGAACAGACCGGTAGGAACGACATTCTCCGGCAGAGACACAGCCGCTGACACCGAGCTATGCTCGAAATACACAGCACGCACCACAAGGAGCAAGTGTGGAGACCATGAATTGGGCACAGACAATTGTGCTTTCCATCGTGCAGGGTTTAACGGAATTTCTTCCGGTGTCCTCCTCCGGCCACCTCAATATCGTTTCTCGCCTTTTCTGGGGTGAAGATGCTGGTGCATCCTTTACCGCTGTTATCCAGTTGGGGACGGAGCTTGCTGTTCTAGTCTTTTTTGCAAAAGATATTTTCCGCATCGTCAAAGCCTGGTTTAAGGGGCTATTCCACAAAGAATGTCGGGACCACTTCGACTACAAGATGGGTTGGTATGTCATCGCCGGTACTCTCCCTATCGGCATTATTGGGTTCCTCGGAAAGAACCTTATTCGCGACAACGCCCGCAGTCTTTGGCTCACCGCGAGCGTCCTCATCATTTTCTCCTTTGTGTTCTTAGCCGCCGAAAAATGGGGGCCGCAGAAGCGTGACTTCGACCAGCTCACCTTGAAAGACTCCGTCATCATGGGTTTCGCCCAATGCCTAGCACTAATTCCAGGCGTATCCCGCTCCGGTGGAACCATCTCCGCCGGCCTCTTCATTGGTCTTAAGCGCTCTGTTGCTACCCGTTACAGCTTCTTACTCGCCATTCCGGCAGTATTAGCTTCCGGTTTTTTCTCTCTTCCCGATGCGTTTAACCCAGAACACGGGCAGGCCGCTAGTGCCCTCCAACTCGGTACCGGCGTTGTGATTGCCTTCATCTTGGGCTACGCCTCTATTGCCTGGCTACTGAAGTTTGTGGAAAAGCACTCCCTCAACTGGTTTGCTGGCTACCGCATCATGGTTGGCATCATCGTTCTTATCTTGCTGGGAACCGGGGTGCTTGCTGCATAGTGTCCCGTCACCTCTTTGTTTTCGACCATCCCTCACGTTGCATCGTCGGTGCAATCGGAGAATATCCCGACCAAAGCTACTACCTGCAAGTCACACAGGATGAGCAGCTTATTTCAGTGGAACTCGATGCACTGCAACTGCGACTCATTGCCAAACGAATCGATCAGCTGCTGGATGATATTGGGGACTACTACAACCTTCGTATCCCGCACCGGTCCCGGCGACTAGAGGATCTCTCCCCACTGGATATGCCTCTCGATTCCGAATTCCTCGTAGGAACCATCGGACTGGCCTGGGGTGAAGAAGAATCAGCCATTATTCTCGAACTTCTCGCTTTTACTGCCGGCGACTTCGACGAGTCTTTCATGATGTCTGATGACGCGGAGTATGGCCCCGACACTGTGCGCATTCTCCTGCACCCTCAGCTTGCCCGACAGTTCGCGCACCGCACCACTGTGGTGTACACGGCCGGACGCCCACTCTGCCCCCTCTGCGGTGAACCAATCGGCCCAGAGGGTCACATCTGTGCACGACTCAATGGCTACCGTCGCGACCTTAGCGACGTAATCGACCGCCTCACTGATTATCAACGCTAGGTTGTGAGCATAACGTCGCACCGCCGTGCGGCTGAGCGGACCAAAGAACCGCTAAAGACGCAATTTTTTCCTCTGCGTGCAACCCTCACCTGACACGACGATAGGGGAGACGCCCAGTAGACTAGACGCTATGTACGCATGGCCTTCTGTTTCAGTACCTTCTCTCGCTGGTACACCTGTTCCGCTCCAGCTTCGTGACACTTCCCGCGGAGATTTGGCTCCCGTCACGCCCGGAGAAACCGCGGGACTCTACGTCTGTGGTATTACTCCCTACGACGCGACACACCTCGGACATGCAGCCACTTACGTCACCTTTGATCTCATTAACCGCATTTTGCGAGACAACGGACACAAGGTGCTCTATGTCCAAAACGTCACTGACGTTGACGACCCGCTATTTGAACGTGCCCAACGCGACGGCGAGGATTGGCGCGAGCTGGGGAACGAGCAGACCGACCTTTTCCGAAGCGATATGGAGGCGCTACGGGTCATACCGCCAGATCACTACGTTGGAGCTACTGAGGCAATCGATGAGGTAGTGGAGTTTATTCAGAAACTCTTCGATAACGATGCGGCCTATCAGATTTCTACAGATGACGATCCCGACTATCAGGATGTGTATTTCCCGGTAACGGCCACCCCACATTTTGGCTACGAATCCGGTTATGACGCTGACACCATGGCGCACTTCTTCGCGGAACGTGGGGGAGACCCAGAGCGCATCGGAAAACGCCACCCCCTTGACGCCCTGCTGTGGCGTCAACAGCGTCCAGGTGAACCCGCGTGGAATTCCCCCTGGGGAGCAGGCCGCCCTGGTTGGCATATCGAATGTGCCGCCATTGCGCTGAACCGTCTGGGCGCCTCCTTCGACATTCAAGGAGGCGGCTCAGATCTTATCTTCCCTCATCACGAATTCTCCGCCGCCCACGTTGAAGCTGCGACCGGCTGCGAACGTATGGCACGACACTACGTCCACACCGGAATGATTGCACTCGACGGAGTCAAAATGTCGAAGTCCCTGGGAAACCTCGTTTTTGTCTCCAAGCTGCGCGCTCAAGGAGTGCATCCCAGCGCCATTCGACTAGGCATTTATGCCGGCCACTACGCTGCCGACCGAGACTGGTCCGACAGTGTGTTAGCAGGCGCAGTCGCCCGCCACCGTCGTTGGCGTGACGCATGCGCACAGCCTGTTGGAGTGCCGGCCGCAGCGACCGTCCAGAAAGTCCGAGACGCCCTTTCTCATGACCTCGACACACCGCGTGCCTTAGCCCTCATCGATGTCTGGGCAGACGAAACGCTCCGAGGGCTTGGGGATGACACAACAGCTCCCGCCACCATCCTTGCTCTTCTCGATAGCCTGCTGGGAGTTCACTAAATGGAGAACAACACAGCGCTGCTCAACGCCATGCAGCGCCGCGTTGTTATAGGTGACGACGTCTGCCCCAACCTAGAAGACCGTGAGAAGATGATGGAATTACTCGAACCTAAGCGAGCGGGTATCGTTCTGTCGGAGGAATACCAGTTGCACCCCGAGCAGTCTACAGACGCTTTCATCCTCTACCATCCTGAGGCGAAGTACTTTAACACTTAATGCACGGTATCAACCTGGACAGTAAAGAACGGATAGTACGCGTGAGCACTCTCAAAGCAGTTCTATGGGACATGGACGGAACCCTAGTCGACACTGAGGTCCTCTGGGATAAAGCTATCTACAGCACTATGGAGCAAGTGGGGGCTCCTCTTACTCCAGAACAACGTGTTCTTACCATCGGCATGAGCATGGACAATCTTCTGAACGCTCTCGCCGGGTTTGCGGGCGGCGCTGACCTTAACCTCATTCGCACTATCAATGACAAGATCATTGCTGCGATGGGTGATCTCTACCAGACGGAAATGCAGTGGCAGCCCGGAGCTATGAGCATCATCCAGGAGATTCGAGCAGCTAGCATTCCCCAGGCACTCGTCACCAACACCCAGCGTGTTCTTACTGACCTTGCACTTCGTAAAGTGGGTAAGGAGAATTTTGCGGTGAGCGTCTGTGGAGATGAAGTGCCCTCCGGTAAGCCTGCTCCCGATCCTTATCTCCGTGCTGCGGAGCTACTTTCGGTATCGCCCGAGGAATGCTTGGTTGTTGAAGACAGTATGACCGGCATTGCTTCGGGGCGTGCTGCTGGCTGCCATGTTCTTGGCATCCGTACCGAGAATCCTCTTACTCCCGGGGCGGGCTATGATATCTGGGAGTCTCTCGCTGGAGTTACCCTTACTGATCTTCAACGTTACGTCGGGAACTCACAGCCCTTCTAGACCGAATAACTCCGCACGTCAGAAAAGTGGAATAATACGAATCGTGAAGAAATTTGAAGACCTATTCGCTGAACTCCTAGAAAAGTCCGTGAGCCGCCCTGCGGGCTCCGGTACTGTTGCTGCACTCGATGGAGGGCTCCATTCCCTTGGTAAGAAGGTGATGGAGGAAGCCGGCGAAGTATGGTTAGCTGCTGAATACCAATCTGATGACGAACTGTCTGAAGAAATCTCGCAGCTTATCTACTGGCTTCAGGTCATTATGGTGAAACGCGGTCTTACTCCCGCCGACATCTACAAATTCCTCTAATCGACATCTGAAAGGTAGCTGCCGTGCTGCGCATTGCTATTCCGAACAAAGGCGCCCTTTCTGAGCCTGCTCAGGAGATGCTGAAGGAAGCCGGGTATCGTACTCGAGCTGACCGCAAGGATCTCACTGTAGTTGACTCCTCCAACGGAGTAGAGTTTTTCTTCCTCCGCCCCAAGGACATTGCTATCTATGTTGGGAGCGGCCAGCTAGATCTTGGCATCACCGGTCGTGACTTGGCGATCGAATCACAGGCACCCGTTCGGGAACGACTTGGTTTGGGATTCGGTGGTTCGAACTTCCGCTACGCAGCACCTGCGCATGAAGAGTGGAGTGTTGAGCAAATCGAGGGAAAAACCATTGCTTCCGCCTACCCGAACCTCACTCGTGCCGATCTTGCGTCACGTGGTATCAGTGCTACCGTCATCCGCTTGGACGGAGCGGTCGAGATTTCCATTCAGCTTGGCGTAGCCGATTGCATCGCAGACATCGTAGAATCCGGACGCACTCTGCGTGCCCATGGCCTTGCCCCCTTCGGTGAACCCCTCTGTGTATCCGAGGCGGTGCTTATCGAACGTGATAGTACCAAGGAAGATACCCCTGAACTGGCTCGCGCCAAGGAAACACTCGCAGGCCGTCTACAAGGTGTCTCCTACGCAAAGAAATATCTCATGCTGGACTACGACTGCCCACGAGAGTTGCTCGATGAAGCCATCGCGCTTACCCCCGGTCTTCAGTACCCGACAGTGTCCCCGCTCTCCAATGACGGCTGGTGCGCAGTACGAGCAATGGTTCCCCGAAAGGGGATCAACGCTCTTATGGACGAGCTGCACACTCTTGGTGCAAGCGCAATTCTCGCATCTGATCTCCGCACATGCCGTTTGTAGCAGCAGAGCTGTAGATTTTCCGCTAACCCCCGACGAGCTCACCGCTCATAGGGCGTTAGTTATGGGATTCCCCAGGCCAACCAGGATAGTCTGGTAGCTTTCCGCCGAATTCCGGGCAGTACTGTTGAAACGCACACCAGCTGCAGAGCTTTGACGTGCGTGGAACGAAGTCGCCGGTCGCTCCACACTGTCTAATATCGTTCCAAAGACGTACGACTTCACGCTCAGTGTTGAGGAGATCAGCCGTAGACGGGCGACTTACCATAGTCTCGCCTGTTTTCAGGTAGATGAGTTTCATCTGGTCGGGCACAGTGCTATGCACGCGCCAATACATCAGACTATAAAGACGCATCTGGAAAATGACTGACCCGGAATAACGGGGGAGTGGCTTCTTCCCAGTCTTGTAGTCGACTATCCGTACTTCGCCCGTTGGTGCGATATCTAATCGATCCATGAATCCTCGCACCGGCGTGGCATCTGGCAGCACTGCATGGATGTATTGTTCGCGACCGGTAGGGTCAAACTTACGGGGATCCTCGACGCGATAGTAGTTGAAGACCAAGGCGGCACAGTCGTTCAGGAATCGACGCTTCTCCCCGACAGGGACTACTGCCGGTTCTTGCTCTGTATGGAGCGCTTCAAAAGTCTCCGGAAGCAGCGCAATAGCAGCATCGGGAACCCGCTCAGAGGGTGGAAGATCAAAAAGCTTCTCGAACACGGCATGTACTATAGTGCCTTTAAATTGCGCTTCGGTGGTGGGCTCAGGAAGTCGATCAATAGCACGGAAGCGGTACAGGAGAGGGCACTGGCGGAAGTCGTTAGCGCGAGAGGCAGATAAGGCCAGAGGCTTAGATGCAGTAGGCTTAGGAAATTGAGAGGCTTCCCCCGAAGCTTCATCCTGGGTCCGTTCGTTCGTCATATTTGGCAGCGTACACGGTCGCAGTGACACAGCATTTCCGGAACCGGATCAAAGGAGAAGAATGCGTTCTCAGGGCCCTTTCGCTGAAGGTGACCGCGTACAACTGACCGACTCAAAGAGTCGGCACATCACCCTCACCCTCCAAGCGGGCGGACGTTACCACACCCACCAAGGGTTTATTGCCCATGATGACATTATTGGTCAGCCCGAGGGATCCTCGATCGGATCCTCCGCTGGTGGTAGCTACTTGGCGCTGCGCCATCTTCTTGTCGATTACACCCTCTCGATGCCGCGTGGAGCAGCAGTCGTCTATCCCAAAGATGCTGCCCAGATCTTAATGGAAGGGGATATTTTCCCCGGCGCCAGAGTCCTCGAAGCAGGTGCTGGATCTGGTTCACTAACCTGTTCATTGCTGCGGGCAACTGGCCCTACCGGACACGTCTACTCTTACGAGATCCGTGGCGACCATATGGAGGTAGCTGAACAGAACGTCGTCGAGTTTTATGGCGAGCACCCGAACTGGTGGACACTCCAGCAGGGAGATCTAGCTGAGGTCACCCAAGAAGACATTCCGGACGGTGTTGATCGCATCGTTCTCGACATGCTTAGCCCTGAGGCATGTCTTCCCGCGGTAAAGGATCTCATCAATCCCGGTGGTGTCCTTATTTGTTATGTGACGACGGTGACGCAGCTGTCACGTTTCATCGAAACACTTCGCGAACAGCAGTGCTGGACTGAACCCCGAGCATGGGAAAGCTTTGTGCGGGAGTGGCACGTAGTGGATCTTGCCGTACGCCCTGAGCATCGGATGCAAGCGCATACCGCCTTCCTCATCTCCACACGACGACTTGCGGATGGCACAAAACCTCTTCCCCCTCGGCGAAAAGCACGGCGCTCCTAAGGTTTTCTGGGCTACTCTAGAAGCACTTATGCTGTCCCCTTTGCGGGTCGTCACCGTTACTACCAACAATCTTTTTCACTGCACCATTATGACTGAAGTAGATGACCTCAAGACCAAGCTGCATAGTCTTGAGACGCGCAACATTAAGCTGGCTGAGCTCCTCAAGGCTTCTCGTGAACAAATCAACGAGTTAAAAGAAGAGCTTGATTCCCTCTCGTCCCCACCCACCGCGTTTGGGGTCGTGCTCAACCCACGACTGCTGGACAATATGGACCTCGACAATAAGACGGCAATGTCTATCGATGTCTTCACCAGCAACCGGCCAATGCGTGTCTCTTTGAGCCCCAACATTAAGATCACCGATATCCATGTGGGCACTACCGTGCGATTGAACGACGCCCTCATTGCTGTGGAGATTGTTGATACCCCTGCGGCTGGCCAGATCTTCAAAGTGCAAGAAATGGTCAACGACACTCATGCTCTGGTCGCCAACCACACGAATGAAGAACGTGTAGTCATGTTGGCACAGTCCCTTGTCAATGGAGTAGAGACTGAACAGGGTGTTCGTAAGGTGCGCATAGGTGACTCTCTCATCGTTGATGAGCGTATGAACGTGGCACTACATCACGTGGAGCGTGGTGAGGTAGAGCAGCTCATCCTCGAAGAAGTTCCGAACGTCGCCTATTCCGACATCGGCGGCCTCGCACCGCAGATTCAACAAATTAAAGACTCTGTTGAACTGCCCTTCCTTCACCGCGACTTGTATGCCGAATATGACCTACGCCCACCCAAAGGTGTACTGCTCTACGGCCCTCCTGGTTGTGGTAAAACTCTGATCGCTAAAGCCGTCGCTAATTCATTAGCTCAGCAAATTGCAGAACGACAGGCAGCTATGGCAGGCGAAGAGCAGCCTCGGAAGATGCGCGCTGAATCCTTCTTCCTCAATGTGAAGGGTCCGGAACTTCTCAACAAATATGTTGGTGAAACAGAGCGCCAGATTCGACTCATCTTCCAGCAAGCACGGGATAAAGCGAACGATGGCACTCCCATGATCATCTTCTTCGATGAGATGGATGCGGTGTTCCGAACCCGTGGTTCTGGCATCTCTTCCGATATGGAGAACACTGTCGTACCCCAGCTGCTTGCCGAGATTGATGGCGTGGAAAGCCTGGAGAACGTCATCGTCATCGGTGCCACTAACCGAGAAGACATGATTGACCCTGCAATCTTGCGCCCTGGACGTCTCGACGTGAAAATCTGTATTCACCGTCCTGACGAAGATGGTGCCCGCGATATTCTAGCTAAGTATCTCAACCGGGCAGTGCCTCTCTCTGCTGCCACTATCGCTGAGCTGGGTGGGGGAGACACCGACGTTGCCTACCAGGAACTCATTAACCGCACGGTGGCGCGCATGTATGCGCCCATCCCGGAAAACGAATTCATTGAAGTAACCTACCGAGATCGTTCAACTGAGATTCTCTACTTCAAGGACTTTGTCTCTGGCGCGATGCTCCACAATATTGTGGACCGTGCCAAGAAGTCTGCTATTAAGGCAAAACTTGAGGGCAAACCGGCAGGCATCACTGAGCAGTTCATGCTCGATGCTGTTGCCCTTGAGTACTCACAAAACGAAGACCTACCCAACGCTAATCGCCCTGATGAGTGGGCTCGAGTGTCTGGGAAGCGAGGCGAACGGATCATTGATATTCGACTACTTTCACAATCATCGGCCCGTGAGTAAATACGCCCGGTCTCTCGGCACTGAGGTGGAATTCGGCATTGTTACACCAGACACACCCCTCCTCAGTCCGATTTCCAGTTCTACCGATGTGGTGCTGGCGTACGCCTACTCCCTAGGTATGGCTGCTGATACTCGAACTCGCTGGGATTTTTCCCCCGAGCATCCCTTGCGTGATGCACGCGGCTACGACCTGGGTATTGCTCGACCGAGCCCTCGTATCAACCCCAATGCTCCCGGTCTAGCCAACCTTGTCCTCCCCAACGGAGGACGCTTCTATGTAGACCACGCACACCCCGAGTTTTCAACGCCGGAGGTTGCGGACCCGCTCGATGCCGTTATCTGGGATAAAGCAGGGGAGAGAATAGCGTATGAAGCGACAAAGATCCTCGCGTCCCTCCCGGACTCTTACCCGGTAGTGCTCTACAAAAATAACGTTGACGGCAAAGGAGCCTCGTACGGTGCACACGAGAACTATCTCGTAAAACGTTCCTTAGACTTTACGACGCTCGCACAACAGCTTATGCCGTTCTTTGTTACGCGCACGGTCTACACTGGGGCTGGTCGCGTTGGGATTGGTACCACTAGTCAGGCCGCCGGATTCCAGATTTCGCAGCGCGCAGACTATATCGAAACCGATATCAGTTTGGAGACCACCCTTAATCGCGGCCTTATTAATACTCGCGATGAACCGCATGCTGATGCAGACATGTGGCGGCGTCTTCATGTCATCGTCGGTGACGCCAACATGTCGGAGGTTGCCACTTATCTCAAGGTAGGACTGACCATGCTGGTCATCATCGCCATCGAGGCTGGTGTTGATTTTTCTGATCTAGTACTGGCAGACCCTGTTGAGGCGGTAAAAGCGGTCTCCCGTGACCTCACCTTGCAGGTTCCGCTTCCCCTCTTGTCAGGAGGAGAAATGACGGCGCTCGATATACAAGAGCAGTACCGTAGCCGTGTCTACGCTTTCCTGTACGGTAAGCGAGAACCGCATGTTCCGGCTATGTCCCCCCACCACAGCTGTTTTTCGAAAGAACGCACCGAGGACCTCTGTACATGGTGGAAAAAGGTGTTGAAGGATCTCCGCAGTGATCCCATGGCCACCTCCCATTATCTCGACTGGACGGCAAAGCTAGCACTGCTCACCAAGCTTCAAGAACGCTACCAGTGCGGGTGGGATGACGCCCGGCTCACTGCACTCGACTTTTCCTATAGTGATCTCCGCCCTTCCGGTATCTACAACAAGTTGGTTGCTGCTGGCCGCATGCGCCTGATGGTCGATGAAGCGGCCGTTCGCACCGCTGTTACACACGCACCAACGACGACACGCGCCTGGTTGCGGGGTGCTTTGGTGGAAAAGTTCGGTTCAGCCATCGTCGCAGCATCGTGGGACAGTATCTCCGTCGCCGGTCCCAACGATGGCGTGTATACGTTGCGGATTGGCGATCCGCTCTCACTGGGAGAGGCGAACTGCGCCCCTATTGTGGACAATGAAGACAACCCCGAGACGATCCTACGACGGGTATCGTCAGAACTGTTGGAAGGAGAACGATAATGCCACAGGCACAGGTTTTCGGAGGCCACGGTAGTGGCGAGGATGACGTGGAGTTTGGAGGCGGCCAGGCTCACCTGCATGCATCAGTCGACGAAGCCGACGACCTCCTTGACGAAATTGACAGCATGCTCGGTACCAACGCTGAACAGTTCGTCCTTTCCTTTATCCAAAAGGGCGGGGAGTAACTTATGCGTCGTCGCATCGCGGGAGTCGAGACTGAATACGGCATTGCCTGCATGGTGAACGGCAAACAGCGGCTTAACGCCGATGAGATTGCCCACCACTTTTTCACCCCCGTTGTTCACACCTACCATTCGTCGAACATTTTCACGAAGAATGGCTCGCGGCTCTACCTCGATGTTGGGTCTCACCCGGAATACGCCACCTGCGAATGCGACTCCGTTGATCAACTTCTCACCTATATTCGTGCAGGTGACGAAGATATGAATGAGCTTGCTATCCTTGCCGAGCAAGGATTGGCACACGGCACCATCGGTGGCGACGTCTACATTTTTAAAAACAACACCGATGCCTCTGGAAACTCATTCGGCTCTCACGAGAACTACCTTATCGAACGAACCGATGACTTCTTTCGTATCTCTCAGACTCTTATTCCCTTCCTGGTAACACGACAGCTCATTTGCGGGGCAGGAAAAGTCCTCACCGATCCTCACACAGGGGAGACGACCTACCGCCTATCTCAACGCGCAGAGCATGTCTTCGACGGGGTCTCCTCCGCGACAACGCGCTCGCGGCCCATCATTAACACCCGTGATGAGCCACTGTCAGACTCCTCTCTTTACCGAAGGATGCACGTCATCGTCGGAGATTCGTCGATGGCCGAACCTACCACTGCGCTGAAGCTAGGTTCCACCCTCCTTATGCTGGAGATGCTGGAAGAAGGCGTTAACGTCCCCAACTTCTACCCACAAGACCCGATTGAGGCCATCCGTATCGTCTCCCATGGACTGGACGGGCAGGCAGAATTCTCTCTGAAAGCGGGCGGCACTGCGACAGCACTCCAGGTGCAACAGGTGTTCTGCGATGCTGCCACTCACTATCTGGCCCATCGCCCAACCGATTCACAGACATCACGTTACCTATGGGTGGTCGACCTGTGGGCACGAGTACTCGCTGCGGTGGAATCGGGCGACCTGAGCCCCATTTCCGCTGACATCGACTGGGTCATTAAGAAGACTCTTCTCGACCGGCAAATAGCACGTCATGGCATTGATCTTTCTGATCCCCGCTGCGCCAAACTCGATTTGACCTATCACGACATCCGTCCCGGACGGGGCATCTTCCCGCTGATGGAAGCCCGCGGACTCATAAACAGACTCACGGACCCTGCAGAAGTCGAGAGTGCGCGCAGTATTCCCCCCAGTACGACCCGCGCCAACATGCGAGGACGTTTTATCGCACAGTGCCTTGACTCAGAAACTCCTTTCTCCGCTGACTGGACCCATATTAAGCGACTGTCCTACGACCCGTGCGAGTTGGAACTCAATGATCCTTTCGTGCCTATGACACCCAAAGCTGAGTCCCTTATTTCTAGCATTGGATGAATTACCATCGAGGTGTGCATACCCCCAATGTTTCACCGCTAGAACGTCAGCTCAATCTAGTGATCGCGCTTCTCAATACCCCGGGTTATCTCACTGCGGATGAGATTCGCCAAACTGTGGCCGGATACTCTGCAGATAATGGAGAAGCCGGCAGACAAATGTTTGAACGCGATAAGCAAGCTCTCAAAGACCTGGGTATTCCCATCAGCGTGAAAAGCACTGATGGGAAGGGCACTATTCCCGGATATCGCATCCGCAAAGAGGACTACCAACTAGCGCCACTATCCTTCACTTCTGCAGAACGCACCGTCATCAACCTTGCCATGCAGCTCTACACCGGGGATGGCTACGGAGAACTGCAAAGCGGCTTCGACAAACTGCAGCACGACCATGACGACACCCACCCCGGGCTCATCAACTTCGCATCCGCGGCAACCGAGCAAGAACTTACCCAGCTTACTGTCCTCTCTGAGGCAGCAGCGCAACAGAGAACCGTCACCTTCCACTACCACACCGCACAAGCACTCATCTCAGAAGAGCGTGAGGTGGAGCCCTGGGGTGTGGTCGCTGATAACGGCCACTGGTACTGCGTAGGATTCGACCGTAAACGGCGAGCTGTGCGGGTTTTTCGTCTTTCCCGACTGAGCGGGGACGTTACTGTAACCGAAGCTCCAGCTCAGGAAGAACGCCCTCATATTTCCGTACGAGAGATCCTGCGGCAGCAGCTGTCCTCAGTGCGACGCTATGTGTCCGCGCGTGTCGAAGTCGATGCTGACGCCAGTGAAGAGCTGGTACTAGCTGCAGATCAGGTTACTACTGCACCGCACAACCGCGAACGGCGCCATCTCTTGTTCGACGCTGTCAGCTATCAATGGCTGCGGGACGCAGTACTCGCCGACGCTCCACATGCCACCGTGTTGGAGCCTTCAGAGTTGGTACAGGACGTCCGCACCTGTCTCGAGCGAGTTGTCCAACGCTATCAGGCAAGGGAAGCCACCGAATGAAGACCTCACAAAAAGTCGCCCTCGCTCTCGACATTATCCCGTATCTCGCCAACCATGGCGGTATCACTCGCCGTGAAGCAGCTGCGCATTTCGGGATTTCACCCCGCGAGCTCACCTCCATCCTCGAGATAGCGGTCTGCTGTGGCATCCCCGGATACTATGGCGGCGATCTTCTCGATATAGATATTTGGGGCGATAATATCTACGTCTATACAGCGCAGGGATTGGAGAAACCTCTCCGCCTTACGACTGCTGAGCGAGCTGCGCTTACTCTGGCGCTGGAGCACGTTGATAAAGTCCCCGGGCTAACCAACCACACAGCAGTCCACAGTGTGCTCGCTAAGCTGACGGGCCAGCCGTCTGCCTCCAGTGGGTCAGCTGACACAGCTGCACCCACTGGAGGAATACCAGGTGCGACCGAAATCCTCTCGACTGCTATTACCGATAGGCGAGTGCTGACGCTTGACTATCTTCGCGGTACAGGTGAGCTGACACCAGGCCGCCGAGTTTTGCCCTACCGGATCATTATCCGCAAGGGATTCGCCTATCTCATTGCCTGGTCCTTGGATGCGCACGAACTCCGACAATTCCGACTGGATCGCATCGTTCAGCTTCATCCTGACACCCTGTGGGCAGGGGAGGAACCGCTTCACATCGCCGACATTGAGCGCTACTGTACAGATGGCGAGACGGCCAAGGAAGCATACGTCACCTTGCGTCATGACGCAGTCTGGCTGGCAGAACTGCTGGGAATCACCATTACCGACAGTAACTCCAGCACGCTCTACGGCGTGCTGCCGTACTTTACTGAAGCGTGGTTGCTGCGGATGGCACAACGCTACGCAGACTACATGGTGGTATGCCGACCTAAACATATAGAAAAGACTGTTGTGGACCGAGCCGCGCAGGCGTTAGCGCGGTAGACTAGCCATACAGTGAAACCCCCTTATGACGTTAGTTGGAGGACACCATGCCCACTCTTGGTTGGCCGGAAATTCTTATTATCCTGCTCGTTATTATCGTCCTCTTCGGAGCCGCTAAACTTCCTGAACTCGCACGCTCCATGGGGCGTTCCATGCGTATCTTCAAGTCCGAAATGAAGGAAATGAAGAACGAGAACGGGGACGACAAACCCGCTCGCAGGGCCGGCAAGACGAAGAAAGCCGAACAACTTCAGGCCGAACCCGTGGTCGAGGCAGATGCAGTTATCGTCGATGACGACACTATCGTGGTAGAGACGCCTACTGAACCCGTCACCGATCCCGTGAAAAAGGCTGAATAAGCTTTTCCCTCCTCACTAAACGAGAACAGGATCTTGGCTCAAAAAAAACACATCCGCACGCCAGAAGAAAAGATGGCGTTGACGGAGCATTTACGAGAGCTTAGGAAACGCATTATTTTCATCGTCGGGATCATTTTCCTGGCGATGATCTTTGGGTTCGTGTGGTACGACCTGCGTATTGGCGTAATTCCTAGCCTCGGTGAGATTCTGCGGGGACCTTACTGTGCGATTCCCCCAGAAGCACGTCTCCAGTTGGGTAATGACGATACCTGCCGGCTGCTCGCAACTGGCCCATTCGAGCAGTTCATGCTGCGCCTTAAAGTGGGAGCTGTTGCCGGTTGCGTCTTTGCTAGCCCCTTCTGGCTCTACCAAGTGTGGGCATTCATCGCACCTGGTCTGTACAAGAGGGAAAAGAAGTTCGCCCTCCTCTATGTGGGCATTGCGTCATTCCTCTTCATCTGCGGGGCGGTACTAGCCTACTTCGTGGTCGCAAAGGCGTTGGACTTCCTCCTCAATATGGGCAATAACGTCCAGATCACTGCGCTTTCGGGTACGCAATACTTCAATTTCATGTTGGCGCTCATCGTTATCTTCGGTATGAGCTTCGAACTGCCGCTGCTCATCGTCACCCTCAACATCATGGGTGTAGTGCAATACGAGCAACTCAAGAAGTGGCGACGAATCGCTATTTTCTGCCTCTTCTGCTTTGCTGCTTTCGTCACCCCTGGTGGCGACCCCGTCTCTATGACCGCATTAGCGCTTACCTTGACTGTGCTACAAGAGATCGCTATCCAGATCTGCCGTGTGCACGATAGACGCAAGAAGAAGGAACGCCCTGCGTGGATAGACACCGACGACGATAGCGCCTCTCCTTTAGGAACTCCTGATGCAGTTGCTCCTACCACTCTAACGGCAAGTGGGAAGGAGGTAGCTGCTTCAACTATCGCTGCACCGGCGCTGCTGCCGGACGATCAGCCACTAACACAGGTCGATGTCCACGAACGTTGGGCATGGGCCGATGTCGACATCGACGACGAGGAAGCCGCCGACAATGGAACAGACAACGCTCCACGCTAGACAAGAAATTCTCGACGCCTTTATTGCGCGTCGCCCTTTCTCCCTCGATGAATTTCAACAGCGTGCTATCTCCCATATTGCTGAGGGACACAATGTGGTCGTCAGCGCGCCTACCGGAGCGGGGAAAACCGTTATCGCTGAGGCAGCTGCCGTTTTAGCCCTTCACCAGTCTGAAAAACTGTTTTACACAACCCCCATCAAAGCCCTGTCGAATCAAAAATATCGAGACTTTTGTGCGCGGTGGGGAAAAGATAACGTTGGTCTCCTCACTGGAGATCAATCTATTAATGGGGATGCTTCCGTCGTTGTCATGACGACGGAAGTACTCCGTAACATGCTTTATGTAGGCAGCAGCACTCTTCACGACCTCCGCTATGTGGTGATGGATGAAGTGCACTATCTTGCGGACGCCTTCCGCGGAGCAGTCTGGGAGGAAGTCATCCTCTCACTTCCTGATGGCGTCCAGCTCATTGCACTCTCCGCTACTATTGGGAACACCGCCGAATTCTCCGCTTGGATCACTGCGGTTGTAGGCCCCACAAGCACCGTCTGTTCAGACTTTCGACCAGTACCTCTCACAGCTAACGTGCTTCTCAATTCCACGATCTATCCGCTGTTCAGCAAAAACGGTAAGCATGTCTCACAGCACCTGCAAGACCGCGTGGACCGAGTACTCCACAGCCCCAACCACCATGAACGTTTTCCGAACCGAATTCGTATCGTCGAAGCACTTGAACGAGAGAACCTTCTGCCCGCAATCGACTTCATTTTCTCCCGTGCGGGATGCGACTCTGCACTGGCCCAATGTACCCGCTCTCGTCTCACGTTGACGACGAAAAAAGAGCGGCAGCGCATCTACCAACATGTCGACGAACGATGCCACCACCTCTCTGAAGGTGACCGCGAAACCCTGCACTTTTCGCAGTGGAGGGCCGCGCTTGGCCGTGGTTTTGCTGCCCACCATGCAGGTATGCTGCCCCTGTTCAAACAAGTTGTGGAAGAACTCTTCAGTAGAGGACTGCTAAAATTCGTCTTCGCCACTTCCACTCTAGCGCTCGGTATCAACATGCCTGCACGTGCCGTCGTGTTGGAAAAGCTTACGAAGTTTAACGGCACCACCCATGAAGAACTCACCAGCAGCCAGTTTGCGCAACTTATTGGCAGAGCCGGGCGCCGCGGTATCGATGCCACTGGTCACGCTATCGTCTACTACAACCAAGAAGTGGACCTGGACCGTCTCGCAGACCTGTACAATGCGGACCCGTCACCACTTCGCTCAAGCTTTAAGGTTGGCTACAACATGGTCGTCAACCTGCTTGCTCACCATAGCTATGAAGATGCTCGTGTGCTGCTTCACCAATCCTTTGGGCAGTACCAAAACGATGCGGCGGTCGTACACGCGCAACGAGAGCTGACACGGGTAGATAAACAGCTCGCAGCAGTAGACGCCGATATTTCCCCCGAAATGTCCGACTACCTCGACCTTATTGCCAAACTCAACGCGGAGACAAAAGCATGGGAAAAGAAGCGGAACAAAGACAAGCCACGTGCTTCCAAAGGGGCCTTAGCTAAACTGCGTCGCGGTGATGTCATCTGTATCAGTGTCCGGAAGAAACCTATCCTTGGGGTGGTACTCGAACGTCCTCGCAAAAACCGTATTCTCGTCGTGACATCCACTTGGGTGGGAGCAACCCCTCTCTCCAATGTTCGACATAATGGACACTCCCTTGGCCATATCCACCTCGAGAAAAAGTGTGCCGCAGATGATGCACACACCGTCAAGCTAGCCCGTCGGGAACTCGCACACAGTAACATTCGTATCCCCAAAGATGCCCTCCGAGAAAAGAACCTCCATCCTCCAGCCCACCTGCACCATCTGCGAGAGAAGGTACGCTGCCATCCCTTGCACGGCCACCTCACAGAAGCTGAGATTGCCGCACTCAACCGTGATCGAGCCCGCCTACTCCAACAGCGTGAGGCTCTCCAACACCACATTGACCACTCCTCAGGAACTCTCGCCACCAACTTTGTACATGTGTGCAGCATTCTGCATGACGCTGGCTATCTCACCTCGGATTATCAGCTTACTGACGCTGGTACACTTCTCCGGTTCATCTACTGCGAAACTGACCTTATCTGCACAGAAGCAGTGCGCGAACACGCATGGGATGGGTTGGATCCCGCGGAGCTCGCCGCGGTGATCTCAGCGATTACCGGAGAAGCCCGGAAAGAGACGGACCACTACTGGCCTCCAGCACAAACAGAGGTACTCGCCGATACTTTTGCCGATACCCAACGCATCGCCCGTGACATTCACCGCCTGGAGCGGAAACACGACGTGTTATTGTCCCGCCCCCTTTACGGTGGATTAACAACAGCGGTCTACCGTTGGGCGAGTGGAGCCCCTCTCGAAGAGTGCCTCATCGTCGCAAAAATGTTTGGGCTGAGCGTCACCCCTGGAGACTTTGTCCGACATATTCGCCAAATCGTGGACCTTCTGTCACAGCTCACCAAACTCGATACCGCAGAGTATCAACACCTCGTAGACTGTTCTTACCAAGCGAAAAAAGCCATCCAGCGCGGTATCGTGGCCGAATCGCTGTAGAAGGAAAGGGATTCTTGTGAAGACTCTGCAACCCTCGGAAGGTGGCATTCTCCTGCTGGGTGGACGATCCGAAATTGGGGTGGCACTCGCCAGTAGACTCTGCAACGGACGGCCAGTTGTCCTCGCACAGCGACCGTCGCAACAAGATGTTGGAGCTTTTGAAGATCTCCTCCGAGGAGGCGCGCAGCAGGTCTACTGCCTGGAATGGGATGCCCTGACGGAAAACGATCTCACCTCCATCTACGAGCGCGCAGAGAAAGTCTGCGGCATGCCGGTGAGCACCATCATTGTGGCGTTCGGGGTACTGGGGAATCAACATAAGGCGGAGCGTGATCCGAAGGAGGCGTATCGCATTGCGTACACGGATTACACCGCCCAAGTAGTGACGATTACTGCTGCTATCGAGTACCTCCGTAAACATACCCACGGGCTGCTTGTAGCGTTCTCGTCTATTGCCGGATGGCGCGTACGGCGCGGAAACTACGTGTACGGGTCCGCCAAGGCTGGATTAGACGGCTTTCTCTCAGGCCTCATCGATGCCACCCACAAAGAAAAGATCAATGTCGTGATGGCACGACCGGGGTTTGTTATCGGACGGATGACACAAGGTATGGATCCGGCCATCATGTCATCGACAGCAGAACAGGTTGCTGCCGAGGTCTATCAAGCTATTCGGTCTGGTAAACACCGAGTATGGGTGCCCAATCGTTTACGCCTCCTCGCCGCTATCATGCCATTCGTTCCCACCGCACTGTGGCGGAGAATGCCCCGATAATTCATGCCATCGGGCTTACTGCTGCCCCTCCAACTGATCTCGATAGTGATGCTACCCAGCTCATTCACTATGCTCCACTGATACTTGGTTACCCACGTCAGCTTGCCCTCGTGGAGAATATAGTGACGGGTCACTCCGTGACGCTGCACTCACCGCTGCACACGACACTCCGTCACCTCCTCGAGACTGCTAGCATTCCTGTTCCCGTTGGTGGGAGCTTTGGCTTCGCCGCGCATGGTCATCTCCGTCATTGTGATGATGCGCCGCGCGTTCTTCCAAAAGCCCCTTTTCAGAAGCAAGCAATTCGGTAGTAGCGTCTGGCTCGGCAAGCAAAGCTTCGTCATTCTCAGGATGGTATTGGCGGCCTTGCGACGCCGCCTGCGCACGTGCCTCTGCATGGCGTTGCGCACGACGTGCAATACTCTCCTCCACCCAGCGGGTCATCCAGGCAAAAGTGGGAGGGGTGAACACGTAGTCGAGACGAGAACCGCGCACCAGCTCCCGAATCAGCAGAGAAACGCCCGTCACGAAGACCAGCCCAATGAGCGGAGCCCAGAAGTTCATCGAGCTGAGAACGCCCCGCGGGTTCATGAAGAGTTCACCCTCTTGCCAGGTGGACAAGTCACTGCCGGTGTGAATGTCGATTAGAGGGAAGATGTCTTTATAGAAGACCCAGACGAGAATCTCGTTGAGCAGGTAGATCTCCAAGGTATGTCGCCCAATGTAGGAGAGTAGTTTTCCAAAGTAGGTACCGTCTAGTGCTACCGCGATCGCCACGCCAGTAATAAGGCCGTAGCCGATGAGGAGAATGTTAGCGCTGGTGTGCAGGAACTCATTGTTGATGTAGCGGTAGCCTTTCTCCATCACTATGAGCAGTGCAAAGAGAATAAGTGCGTGGTACCAGCGGCTCTTAGCGGCAACGCGGATAACAATCTCGCGGCCGTATAACCCAATGCAGTAAGAGGAAAAGTACATTGCGAGGCGCGTCCACGACCATAGGGGGCCAGCCTGCGCAGAACCTCCAATAAAAGGGGCGATAAGTGTCAGGGCGAAGGACACTGCCAGCACGTAGCGCCCGCGCACATGCCTGCATACCCAAATGACGAAGGTGAAGACCAGCAATGCCATAAGGAACCAAATTCCGTTTTCGGGAAAGATTATTCCCCGGCCCCATTGGCTCCAGAAGTGATCGAGAGAGGTGCCGCGAATAAAGTGGGAGGCCAGCAAAACAATGGCTCCCCACAGAATAAAAGGAACGCCCCACAGCCACGTGCGTTTGACGATGAGCTCAGCAAAGGTAAAGCGCCGAATCTTAGCGGCAAAGAGGCCAGATACCATGAAGAAAAGCGGCAAACGCAAATGGACGAAGTTCGCAGAAACGTTGTACCACAGTCCAGGTGAGTTTCCAGTGTCGATACCCCAGGTCGATAAGTGAAGGAAAACGACCGTGAGAATTGAGATACCTTTGGCGATATCTACCCACACTACACGGGGCTTGACTGGCTTATCTGCCACTACATCTCCTAGTCGTAACGCCGCGGTGTATAAACCCGTTGACGGTCACCTACGGCCACTATGCGCGTGCGGGAGGACCCGACGATAAGCACAGTGCGTATGTCAACATCTTCACTCGTAAAGTCGGCAAGCGTGCTGACACTGTATTGTTCCTGTTCACAGCCTACCGCGCGAACCTTAATAATCAGAGTTTCGGGGCTGCGTGCGTGGTGCAAAAGCTTAATAAAGGCATCGATTTGGTGCGGTCGTGTCCGCGATTTGGGGTTATATACAGCGAATGCCATATCCGCATCACAACAGGCCTGCACACGCTGTGCGATGGTACCCCAGGGCTTCATGCGGTCTGACAAAGAGAGAACAGCAAAATCATGGCCCAAAGGAGCACCCACGTGGGCGGCTGCTGCCAGAGCTGCTGTGACTCCGGGATGAATTTCTATCGGCAGCTGGGCTAGCCTCTCCGCATCTTCACTCTGGGGATCAAGCGTATCGAGAACTTCCATTAGTGCCGTCACCATTCCAAACATACCGGGATCCCCAGACGAAACAACGACCACCCGTTTTCCGCCAGCGGCTAGATCTAGCGCCAGTCGTGCACGCTCGAGTTTCACCATGTTTCCTGAACTGTGGACGTGCTGGTCCTCCCTCACCGAGACTCGTTGTGTATAGGTGGCGTAGCCCACCACATCAGTAGCTTGGGCGAGAATATCCGCCGTGTCCTGGGTGAGAAATTTGGCGTCCCCGGGCCCCAACCCCACGACATCAACACGTCCTTCCGCCGGAGCATTCTCCTCGCGCACAACCCCGTCGGCAAGTGTCGCAGAGGGAAGCAGTACGACGGAGAAGTAGGGGAGTAGCTCCCCCTTACTGAGCGCTTCCGTCAAAGGAATGATGTGTTCGTGTGGCGTGCTGGCATTGCTCACGACGAGAGCGTGCTCTAACCGGTCCGCCGCGCGGAGCGCCGAAACGAGTGTGTCGGTAGTACGCCCCAGTTTTAGGACCGCAAGCGGGTCGCCACTGCACAGTTGGGCGGTGAGTTCTGCAAGGGGCAACGTCGCCGGCACGACACGAAACACGTCGCGATCCTCGCACAATACGCTCCTGGTCGCAGCGGCTGCTGCTTGAATACTGCTGATCCCGGGGATGATGTCGACGGGATAGTCCCCGGTGAGGCGGCGGCTGAGATGCTGTTGTGAGCTATAGATGAGGGGATCTCCAGCCGCGATAAGAGCAACGGTTTTGCCAGCCGCAAGCTCAGCTCGCAGCAGCCTCTCAGCCGTGTCGTAAAACTCTGCTAATGCTCCTTGGTATCCCTCTGGATGGGAGGTTGGTCCAGTGGTCACCGGATACTCTAGGACAAGCAGTCGCTGGTGGTCGAGGTAGGGGGGGTGACGGTGCGCAGAGCGTGGGACAGGCGTCCAGGGGCCTGGTGATAGGCAACTACATCAGCGGCTTGCAACGCGCGAACGGCTTTGACGGTGAGAAGCTCGGAATCTCCTAGACCAACACCGATGGCAGAGAGGCGTCCCCGTAATTGTCTGGGGTGAGCAGCGGCTTCATCGTAAGAGCGAGACATGGTTAGAACTCTTTCTCTGAAGGGGTGGCGAGAGTATTGAGAGCCGATACGACAAAGGTCAGTCTGCCCACATCCATGGATCATGCGCACGGCAATGGGCTCAAGTATGGGGCTAAATTTGGAGAGATCAGCTTCCTTCCGAATAATGCGGAAAGATTCAGCGTAAATGTCATCTCCCGAATTGGTGTGGCTATAGCCCATGCGGCTGGTATCCTCCCGTAGTTACTGGGGTTCACCCATCGGCATCCATGAGCCTTTCGACATACTCTCCTTGTGCTGTAGCGAGACGTTCCCAATGTTGTTCATTCGGGTGCCCGCACCAACGGGCACAGCCTGCATAGTGAATTCGTACTCCTGGTTGATAGTCAGGGGAGCACATCAGCCGCCAAGCATCAGCGCGTACATCGGTATGCGCGCGGCGGCATCCCGGTTTTCCTCCACAGGCACCGATCCAGTTCGCCGGGTGATGTGGATCGATGCTCATCCCTAAACGCGTCAGGGCGGTGCACAGGTCGTCACGTGCAGCTTCTGAAACGTCATAGATTACAACGGTGTGCCAGGGCGTGAAGCGCACAGAGTAACCGAAGCCCGCTAGTTCTTGTGCGGCTACCACGGTCTTTGCTGTGATACCGGCGATGGGCTGGGTACGCGGTGGGAGTGATATGTCTGCGTCACTGAGTTTGGTAAAACTGCTGAGGATAACTGTCCTGAAGCCGCATCATAATTGTCTCTCGACAGTGCTCCTCATCGACCATCCGCCACTGCTGGCGGGGAAACTCTGCATAGTACTGTGCTGCGGCGGCGAGAACCTCTACAAGATCATTGTGTGTGCAGGTGAGGGGGGTGGGAACAGCGGCCAGCATGAGCATCCAGTGCCCGTTGGGCTGTGCCACAGCCCCAAGGTCTGGCCGTTCGTAGCAGACGTCGCCGCTTCCGTTATCGAGAGCGATAATGGTTCGTCCGGAAAGATCTGCGACCGCGGGGCTAGCACAGAGTGCCTGGTCGAGCTGGTCAACAAGACGGTCTAGGGTGTCAGCGGATGGGCCTCCCGCATAGGGGAGTGGGGAGACGAGGATGGTGCGCACACTGTCATGGCTTGGGCGCGGGAGCAGCCCAGCTTCTGCAATGTCAGCGATAAGGCGTTGATGCCGGTCGCCCTTACGGACTCCACGCAGCTGCGGGTGCGAGCGGTCCGAGAGATAGAGGAACCCGTCCCCATAGTGCACAGCTGCATCCCCTAGGAACCGTAGTTCAGCAGGAGTGAAGAGGCTGCCTGGTTTCCTGATGCGCGCAATGCCGCCGTCGTGGGCGGCGAATAGTCGCAGCGTGCTTGGACACGAGTCGTGGCAGGAATGATCGGATTCTTGCCGAGGAATAAAGGTGTGCACCCCGTAGCCTAGTCTGTTGAACACCCGCAGCCGGTCAGCCCACGTGCTCCTTGGTACCATGGGGGAGTTATTGTCGCTGAAAAAGTAGGTTCGTGTGCGTGCCGTTTTACTTTCCGCCTCTGATACTGATGGGCTAGCGGCTGCTCAGTCTGATCGCCCATGGGTGTGGCGTAACCCATCTGGGGTAGCAGCAGAAGAACATGCCCGTTTCCTCGTGGAGGGCTTGGCTGCACACCAGTGGGATGCCCAACTGGTTACCGATGTTATCCATCGTTATTGCGCAGCTTTTGACGGAGTTACGGAAGCCATTGATACCCCACGCCTACAGCAGGTACTGACGTTTTTGTGTGAGATAGTGGTACCACGGCTGTTTCAGACAGGACAGGAGATTCCCCAGGTACTAGCAGCTCTTGACGGTGCGGCAGTGCCACCCGGACCATCCGGTTCACCGCTGCGCGGACTTGTGTCGGTCCTTCCGACTGGACGCAACTTTTATGCCCTCGACCCTCGTGCCATCCCCTCTGAGCTCGCCTGGGAGACTGGTCAAGATTTAGAGCGGACTCTGCTAGACCGTTATTGTGCCGATCACGGGCAGTATCCCGAATCTGTCGGCATTTCATTGTGGGCGACGTCCGCGATGCGGACCAGCGGTGACGATATTGCCGAAGTTCTCTCTTTGCTTGGGATCCGTCCTGTGTGGGATGCCCAGAGTCGACGGATTACCAGATTAGAGATTATTCCGCTTTCTGAATTGGGTCGTCCGCGCATCGATGTGACCCTCCGTATTTCGGGATTTTTCCGTGATGCGTTTCCTGCTGCGATCGCACTAATGGATGATGCCGTGCGGCTTGTGGCAAATCTCCCTGAGGATGCTGCAGACAACTATGTCCGGGCTCACGCCCTACTTGATGAGCCGGAGGGAAGTAGCGGAAAGAACTGGCGCCATGCAACGACACGTATATTTGGTTCACGACCCGGCACCTACGGTGCTGGTGTTATCCAGCTGATGGAAAGTGGGCAGTGGGAGACAACTACAGATATTGCAGAGGTGTACACCACCTGGGGTGGATACGCCTATGGTCGTAATATGGCTGGTGTTGAAGCACGTGCTGCTATGCGGCGCAATTTCGCACGGATTACCGTCACAACGAAGAATGTCGATTCTCGCGAACACGACATCTTCGATTCTGATGATTACTTCCAATTTCACGGTGGCATGGTGGCGACAGTGGAAGCTCTCCGCAGTCATAAGCCAGACTCCTATATCGGCGACTCTACCCGCCCGTCAGCTGTCCGGCACCGTAGCCTAAGCCAAGAGGCTACACGGGTGGTGAGAGCACGTGTGCTTCACCCGCGCTGGCTGGCAGGAATGCGTAAGCACGGCTACAAGGGCGCCTTCGAAATAGCAGCCACAGTCGATTATCTCTTCGGATACGACGCGACTACAGGCGTTTTGGAAGATTGGATGTATAGCGCGGTAGCGGACTCCTATGTCCTTGATACAGAAAATCGCACTTTCTTAGAAGAGGCCAACCCTTGGGCATTACATGGCATATGTGAGCGGCTTATGGAAGCGGTTCAACGGGGACTCTGGGAGAATCCCGATCCACAGATGGTGAACCAGCTTACTGATCTCTTGTTGGACACCGAAGGATCCATGGAGTGATGCCGACTCCTTCTCCTCGCTCCCTGATCAGCTCCACCGTGAGGCTGTCAGGTCCCATGATCATCGTTCCTGCGGTAGGTGGATGTGCAAGCTATTTTAGTTTCGCGCCGTACAACCTCTGGCCGCTGGGGATCATTGGCAGCGCACTACTCTTCGTGAGCCTTGGCCTCCTTGTAGCGACGCCGCGACGGAACCTTTATTGGTGCGCTGCAGAGGCAGGTTTTGTGTGGGCATTAGCACTCTACCTACCACTTTTCCAGTGGGTTCAAGCTTTTGTCGAAGAGCCGCCCTGGATTGCCTTATGTATCATTTTGGCCCTGTATGTCGTGGTGATCACGGTTCCTATCACCCACTTCATGAGGCTTTGGGGGGTCCTTTCACTCCGCACCGCGGCGGCAAGTGCACTCTGGTGGACGGCGGTGGAAGCTGTGCGAGCCCGGTTTCCCTTTGGGGGTTTTTCGTGGGGGACTCCCGCATATGGGCAGTCGACCAGCCCACTTGTCAGCGCCGCACCGTGGGGTTCCACCTCGGCGGTAACCTTCCTTGTGCTGATGTGGGCTTACACTATCCTGATAGGGGCCACAGGGGCACTATTTCTTGCGTACGGCGCCGTCCGCAGCAGACGGCGTACTGGAGAGAATGCTGTTGCAGCTTGGTGGCATTCGCGGCAACACCCGCGCAAAGTTCTCCAGCCTGCAGTAAGTGTGCTACTGATTGCACTTTCCCTAACTGCGGGTTCGATGATCTACGACTCCTCGCAACGTGCTCATGCCGAACCCACTGGCACTCGACGCATCGCTTTTATTCAGGGTGATGTGTCTACCTCTGGGCTGACATTCAATGCGATTCGAATGGAAGTGTTGGAGAATCATGCGCAGGCAACCTTCCGACTGGCTGATGCGGTAAGAATGGGGGAGCAGCCACAACCTGACATTGTGGTGTGGCCGGAGAACTCCGCGGATATTGATCCTCTAGGTAATCCTGACGCCAGCGCACTTATTACCAGTGCTGCCAGAGCCATTCGAGCCCCGATTTTGGTGGGGGCGGTATTAGGACGCGAGTCACATAATCCCGAGCTTAACGCCATTCTCTTATGGACTAGTGATGGCTATCAAGGTATACGTCATGTGAAACGCCATATTCAGCCCTTTGGAGAATATCTACCACTGCGGGGATTAATAGAAAAGATCTCTCCATATGCAGTTTGGGCGGGTAATTTTCAGGCGGGAAAGGGAACTGGAGTCATGCCAGTTGACGGCACCCGTGCCGGTGTCGCGACCTGTTTCGAGATCATTTTCGGGGATAGTGGGCGGCAAGCCCTACGCTATGGTGCAGATTGGTTAGCCGTCCCCACAAACAATGCGACCTTTGGCTATTCTCACGAGACCTACCAGCAGCTGGGTATCAGTCAGTTCCGTGCGCGGGAGTTACACCGTTGGGTAGTAGTTGCGGCAACGTCTGGGGCTAGTGCGTTTATTAGTCCGGACGGCGCTATTATGGACGAGACCTCCCTGTATGAACAGGATTTTGCCGTTCGCACAGTGTCTCTTTACGAGACGCGAACTGCCGCCACTCGTATCCAGCCGTGGCTGGATAGAGTTCTCTGTGTTCTGGCGGTGTTGGTGTGTGGAGGATCGATTATCGCCTGGAGGAAGCGTAGAATTACGCTTTAGCTCTATAGCTTGAACAGCCCTGAGATGCCCACCTGCGGGTGGCTGAATAAGGAACAAGATGTCTGCAAATGAAGTGAAGCCAAGCGCCCGTACGCTGGTCATCATCCCTACCTACAATGAGGAAGAGAATCTTCCCCTCATTGTGGAACGGGTTCAGGCCGCTCAGCCCAACGTCCACATTTTGGTCGTGGATGATAACAGTCCGGATGGTACTGGCAAGCTCGCTGACAAGCTGGCCGCCGAAAACGAAGGCTCGATCTTCGTCATGCATCGTGAGGGCAAGGGGGGCCTCGGGGGCGCCTACATCGCTGGCTTCCATTGGGGGCTGGAGCGCGATTACACCGTTTTGTGCGAGATGGACGCGGACGGATCTCACGCTCCTGAACAACTTTGTCGTCTGCTCGATCGCATTGATGAAGGTGCGGATATGGTGCTCGGCTCCCGCTATGTACCAGGTGGCACCGTAGTGAATTGGCCGAAGAAGCGGGAGATCCTGTCCCGTGGCGGCAACATTTACACTCGCATCGTGTTGGGTGCCAAGCTGAACGATATTACCGGCGGTTACCGTGCTTACCGTCGTGAGGTTCTGGAGACCATTGACCTCGACGCAGTGGGCTCTGTCGGCTACTGCTTCCAGATTGACCTCGCTTGGCGCGCAATTCAGGCTGGGTTCACCGTTGTCGAGGTACCCATCACCTTCACAGAGCGAGAAATCGGTGAATCAAAGATGAGCGGAAACATCATCACCGAAGCCTTCGGCCGAGTTTTCCTCTGGGGAGTCCAGTCTCGTTGGGAGAAACTTCTCACACTCCTTCGTCTAAAGAAGTAGGACATGCTGATATGAATGGCCCACGGGAAACTCCCGTGGGCCATTCTTTATGACGTTATTACTCTTACCCGGCAGACTACGCCTCAGTAGGAACGCAGTTGTAGAGGAAAAGGCGGCGCCCCTCTGTATGTTGTTTAGGCGTTGTTACTGGACACGCGACGGCGA
Source organism: Lawsonella clevelandensis (assembly GCF_001293125.1). Classification (NCBI taxonomy): domain Bacteria; kingdom Bacillati; phylum Actinomycetota; class Actinomycetes; order Mycobacteriales; family Lawsonellaceae; genus Lawsonella; species Lawsonella clevelandensis. Next base: position 9,980 of record NZ_CP009312.1, on the reverse strand, counting down.
CGCTTCTTCAGTACCTCGAGACGCTCTTGGAGAAGCTCGTCGAGTTCGTCAAGACTGCGACGTTCTAGCAGCATATCCCAGTGGGTGCGCGGCGGCTTGACCTGCTTGTCGTCTTCTTCTCCACCGTCGACACGGGTACCTTCCAGGCCGTTCTTGCAGATCCACGTCTGCGGAATTTCTGCATCGTGGGAGAACGGTACAACGAATTCTTCCCCGTTGTCACAGCGGTACGTCACCATCTGACGGGGTGCCAGGTCGTGGTTACGATCAGTCTCGTAACTGACGGCACCAAGCCGACTACCTCGCAAAACGCGATCAGCCATGCAGAATCATTCCTTACATTACTCAATTAAATGTTATTTATAACAAATAACGCTGCCGAAAAACATCTCTCAGCTATAACAACGGCGAAGGCGTCATTTTAGTTCCGATAGTCACGAGGAACCGGCAGAACGCTCAACTGCACCGTATAGTTGCATATATTCTACCGTTTCACAGAAGAAGAAACGAAAGGCGATTATGGCGGCGTCACCGTACACAGCACACCACGAAGATGCTCATTGTGCGTGGTGCGGCCGCGATATCTCCACAAATAATCGCGGACGCAAACGAAAGTACTGCTCACAGTCTTGCCGGCAACGTGCTTACGAAGCACGTCATGACCTTACACAACATGGTCTACCAGATGACTCTATCGTTCTAAGCCAGAATGATGCAGAAGCCATTATCGATCGCATTTTCCAGGCGCGCTGTGCTGCAGAAGACCTTCTTATCGCAATCTCTGAAGGTGCAAAAACACAAGAGCTCTACAAGATTGCTGACGAAGTTGTGGCCCTCACACGAGAAGCGGAACGTCTCCGATAGAGCCGAAAGCACTCGTTTCCATCTTATTAATGGCACGATACCAGTGCACGACTTAATTATGGATGGCACGACTTATTTGTGGCTCTTTCCCGCGTTTTCTCGCCTCCTCTTCGTTGTGTTGCACCGTGTCGTTTTGTCACTGTGACAAAAGTAAACTCATGTGACTAGTGGGACGACAGGGGAATTAAGTGATGTAGTCAACGTCGTAGAGGTCGACTATGTATCAGGCGGCACATAGGCACACATACCGGGAATGGTGTAGTGACGAACAGTTGACCCATTGCGATGATGCCACACGTAATACGAACACTCGTCACAATAGAACCAAGCACGTTGGGCGTTTATGACGATTTTGGGGTTGTTCACTCGCGCAGGAAACTTATGTATATTCACGTTTCTAAGGCGGATGTTCCCTGTGTTGTCTATGTCATGCTCAAAATCAACACTTCCCCGCAGAGCCCTCCATCTTTCCTTTTATCCGATAATCTACATTATGTCATTTTAGATCTTATAAAATAGCGGTGCCGCCGCCCTGTGGATAGCAGTTCCCCTCCCCGTCTAATGCTTCTGGAACACCAACCTCTGACATTCGAGCGCCCCTGTACGAACTCCTGCACGCGCCAGTGCCAATGCCATACGCCACAAGCGGCGATAAGCGGCATCGTAGCCCAATGCACCCACCTGCGATACATGAGCACGGAAACCCTCATCCCACAATTCAAGAGACCGCAGGTAATGATGTCCGCAATGGGTCGCCTGAGTAAGACGAGCTCCTGCAGCCGTAAGAGCTGATACGCATTCTTCCCGAGAACGCAATTGAGTATCTGTATCCACGTACGCCCACCACCATGCGAGAGGCATTTCTTGGTGAGGCCGCCCCCGCCATGGCCGTTCCAGGACAATACGGCCACGCGGAGCCACATCTTCAGACACAAGCTGCGGCAGAGCCTCAAAAATAGTGTCGTGCGGAAGCGGTGAGATCGAAATGAGGACGTCATAGATGCCCGTGTTGCTGAACAATCCGGGAATGAGACGAAGTTGTCCCCCCTGTGCCATATCAGCCCGTGTGGTAAGAATCTTCTCAACCTGTGGGGACTCACACAGCACTGTGACATCGCACCCGAATGCCGCTGCTTCGAGTGCAGTTTCCCCCCACTCAGCGCCGATAAAAAGCACCTTATCTCGGCGGCGTAGATCAGCATCAAGGAGAACCCGCGAGACCCGTCGACGTTGCGCGTCATATAGGTCTTTGCGTAACGGTAATGGTGACGGATCATCAAGATAGACTTCCGCCACCCCGTTATTGACCACAGTCGAGCGCGGACCATTGATGAAATCTGCAGCGCCCAAGTTGAACGTCTCATCGAGATACGTCGAAAAGAACTCAAATGATCGATCCCGCGGCGAAGCCACTAATGGCTCACGCCGCTGAGAGCGTTCTTTGCGTGGTAATACCCTTTTGAGAGACATAGCAGCGCCCCAAAGGTAGGAGGGGTCTTGGGCATCCCACTCCCCTGCCATAAAGCTCTCCGCGAGCCCTAACCACCCATCCCGCGCAAACCGCTCATCGACGGCCGTTTCATCATAGAGTTTCACCGTGCGCGCCGCTTCAGTACCCTTCAACGGTAGACGCCCCGGTGCAAGTTCAGGGCACTCCCCTGCCTCTGTCACCCACATAAACTGTGGGAATTCATCTCGAACATGGCGTTGACGGAGCCGGAAGCGCGAGGCGGAGGGAGTGGCAAGACGGGGCCATTGAGACAGGTCGAGCAAGCTCATTACCGAATCGTCACCTTCCTGAGGAGCACAGCAGTACTCCCCCATGGTAAGCCTAAGGCTTCCTCAACACGCATATGAAACAACTATAAAACGGACACAGTCTGGCAGACAGGGGGCATTCACTCATCGCTGGGAGTGTCAATGGGCAAGTTTGTCACCCGCAACTTCCCTTGCGCAGCCTGTTTGCCATCCTCCCGGACGATATCAACAACCCAAATCTGCTGTGTCCGACCCCGATGGAGCGGGGTAGCCGTAGCGGTCAAACGCCCTTCAGTGACAGGTCGAAGAAAATCTGTACTGTTTGAGGATCCAACGGCAAGCCCGCGCCCGCCTAGCCACCACCATGCGGCAAGAGAAGCGACATCCTCCACTAGCGATGTGTAAATTCCGCCATGAACGATACCCATCGGCTGACACAGTTCTGGCCGGACATCCAAATGAGCGACAACCTTGTCGGGGGAAACCTCGTCATAAACAATTCCGAGAGTGTGGGAGAAGCCGTTTCCCGCGAGAATCTCCCGCGCTTGATCCAGTTCTTCCCCGTCGAGAGTGCGCCCAACATAGGGCGCATAGAGAGCGATAACATCGCGCATTCGATAGCTCCTTGCATCACTGTGATGGCTAGAGTCTACCGATCCTCCGGGAAAGAGGAAGGCCAAGACGCTCACAGCTCTCATAAACGTAACGCATACGGCGCTCCACCTGATCGCGTTTACGTGGATAACGATGCATAACAAGCTTGGCGTAGCTATTGATAAGCCCCCGTAGCGGGCCCCAGCACTGAGCTTCGGTGTATCGACTCAAACGGCTTAATTCCCGCATGATGGGCACCAGGCTCTCCTGTGCCTGCAGCATTGTCCAATCAGCCATATCTTGTTCAGATGGAATGACATGGAACGACCGCAGCTTGGACACATAGGGATCGTCTCCTAGCACGCGCACCCGGGCATGTTCCGCGCCATAGCGGTCGAATCCGCCTAACACATGTGTGCGGAGGAGGATATTCCTCGGACACACCTCCCAAACCCGTCCGCTTAGCATGTAGCTAGAAACCACACCGCCCAGCACAAGGTGGATCATATGTGCGCATACTTCTTCCACTGCCCGTGCTTTGTCGTCGCTAGGGTCGACAATGGAGTGGTAATACTCTTCAAGATACTTGTTCTTAATCACGTCGGTAATGGTGATCCAGCGGCGTCGCGGACACTCTTCGAGGTCCGCCACCGAATACAAGTGAGGTTCTTCCTCACACAGGCTACCGCCAATATCTGAAATTTCGTGTAACACTTCTTTGGCATACATATCGAGCATTTGCTGGGAACCCCCTTCTTAGGATCACCTTCCCTCCAGCACCTGGTAAGTTTGCTACTTTTTTCTCGTATTTTCAATACGGTGCAACTCATTAAGCGTCAACAAAACTGAATAAATGAGAAGAATAAGACGAAACGAATGTGAATCCGTACAATAGAAAGGGAAAAATAGGAGGGAAATCCAGCAAGCTTATGGAAATCGCTACACAAATACTGTCATTAATTGGATTTATGGCAATTACTGGTATGACTGCTATTTTTGTTGCCGCAGAGTTCTCACTGACAGCACTGGAAAAGTCGGCCGTTGACAAAGAAGCCGCCGCTGGTAACAAAAGTGGGCAACGCCTCAAGCATGCCCATCAACACCTTTCATTTGCGCTGTCCGGCTGCCAGGTCGGTATTACCATCACAACTCTTATCACTGGCTACCTCGCAGAGCCAGTACTTGCGCAGTTTTTAACGCCTCTACTACGGAAGATTCCCAATATTTCGGTTTCGGCGGTTAACGGAATCTCGCTTGCTCTAGCCCTTATCACTGCCACCATTCTTTCCATGACATTTGGTGAACTCGTGCCAAAGAACTGGGCGATTAGCGAGTCAATGCGAGTAGCAAAAGCTACCTCACCGTTCCTCATGGGCTTCTCTGTTCTTTTCCGCCCCCTTATCAACGGCCTTAATAGTTCTGCTAATGCCATCCTCCGACAACTGGGTGCTCATCCTGTCGACGAGCTGGCCTCCGCGCGCTCCCCACAGGAATTAGACAGAATCGTCCAAGAATCGGCCCTAGATGGCCATCTGCCGGCCTATACGGCACAGGTGGTCCAAAGATCCCTCCGCTTCGGAAATCTGTCCGCAGAAGACATTATGACGCCTCGTTCTCGAATTGAAACCATTGCGGCCGACGCGGTGGCCCGTGATCTCCTGGCACTGTCGGAAGTAACCGGGCACTCCCGTTTCCCCGTCGTCTCCGGCGATCTCGACAGCACGCTGGGCATCGTGCATGTGAAGGACACTTTTACTCTCTCCCCCGCTAAACTCACGACCGTCACCATGCGTGACCTCATGAAGCCCCTCCCTCGTGTCCCAGATAGTTTGGATGCCGACGCCGTTCTCAGCACTATTCGGGCTAGCGGCCAACAGTCTGGCCTCGTCATTGACGAGTACGGTGGAGCAGCAGGACTCGTCACCATGGAGGATATCGTCGAGGAGATCCTCGGAGATGTCCGCGACGAACACGATGCAAGCCTCCTAGACGTGCTCAAGCGTGGCAATAGCTGGGATTGCTCTGGACAGCTGCGACGAGATGAAGTTGCTGCAGCTACCACGTATTTGTTCCCCGACAATCCCTCTTTTGACACCCTCGGTGGTCTTATCATGTGGAAACTGGGACGCATCCCCGAGGAGGGAGACGAGATTGCCGTACCTTCAGAAGAGCACACACTTGGCGACGTGCAAGAAATGCAGTGGTACTGCCGTGTCATAAAGATGGATGGGCGGCGCGTCGACCGCGTGCTAGTGACCCCGCGCCCACTTGCCGCCACCACGACGAAGGGAGAACAGTAATGAGCACCCTCCCCGCATTCCTTCTCCTGATCCTGCTGCTCGCTGTCAATGCCTTTTTCGTGGCGGTAGAGTTTGCTCTTGTGTCGTCCCGGCATGACCGTCTAGAGGCTATGGCGGCAGCTGGACATTCGCGTGCTTATAAAGTGATCGATGCCTCTGAGCATCTCTCGATGATGCTCGCGACTTGCCAGCTAGGCATTACTGTGGCTTCTGTGCTGCTCGGTAAAATATCTGAGCCCGCCATCGCCAAACTTTTGGAAAACCCGCTCGCGCTTGTGGGTGTCTCAGGTTTTTGGCTCCACACCATCTCCTTTATCGTCGCCCTGATCATCATTTCCTACCTGCACATTCTGCTGGGTGAGATGGTCCCCAAAAACTTCACTATTTCTTCCCCCGAACGTACTGCAATCATCATCGTCCCCCCAATGCTGATGATTATGAAGGTGTCACGTCCCCTCATTTACTTCTTTAACGCTTTGGCGAATGGAACTTTGCGCCTGATGGGCGTGAAGCCGCGCGACGAACTAGAGCGACGCGTAACGTCCGCGCAGCTCAAAGCTATGATTGGCGAATCAAGCGGTGAAGGCCTCATCGACGATGAGGAGACGCGCCGTCTGGACCGGGCACTCGAGGCGTCTGATCGTCCCGTGCGTACCATTATGATTCCCGTCCATCGCATGCGCACTCTGGAACTGAAAGAAGGCCAAATCACTCTGGAATCCCTACAGAAATTGGTGCAGGAAACCGGTTATTCTCGCTACCCAGTCAAGAACGACATCGGCCATTACCTGGGCTTCCTTCATATTAAGGATGTGTTGGACTACCTTTACTCGGATGAGTTAAGCGGAAAGCCGATTCCCGCCAATCTTATTCGCCCGCTCCTTACATTTCCCGGAGATTCCAGCATCGACTCCGTTTCCGCTCGTATGCGTCGTCTGCGTTCTCATTTGGCGCTGGTCACCGATCCGGAAACTGATCAGATTATTGGGTTCGTGGCATTGGAAGATCTTATGGAAGAATTTGTAGGTACGGTCCGCGATTCCACGCATAAGATTCCGGAGTAGGTTGAATGTCTCTCGAAAGCTCACGGCACCGGTCGGAAAACCGACCACGGAAATTCTTGGCTGGCTGGATTATTGCTGCCGTTCTTGTCGTCCTCGTGGTGATCGCTGCAGCCGTGGGTTGGACATTCGCACACAAGAGTATTGATGCTAGCCGTACGCGTGATGCCGTACAGGATTGCTCTGCTGGCTACCTCACTGTCGAGATTTGGGCTCCCCCAGGAGTGCAAGAGTCTCTCACGGAGCTGATTACTTCATATCAAGCCATGCTGCCGTCAGATGGCGGACTGTGTGCTTCCTTCTCGATCTCCGCGCAACAATCCGGAGAGGCCGCTGCAGCACTAATGAAGCGGGCCCCTTATGTTCCAGGCGTATGGATCGCGTCACTATCTGATATTCGAAAAGTTGAAAAGAAACACCCTTCGCTGGTGGTCACTAAACCAGAGAAGATGAAGGGAACGTCGTTTTACTCCGTAAGCCTTGATTTGGCGCAGAACGACCCCGCTAACCTGGACGAAACGTCAGCCGAACACACTGCTGAGGCAACACAAGCTGCGATTGCTGTGGATAGTTACCTACAGCAAAATGAGCTACACTTCGCGGAAACGACCACGGTTGCGCCTGTGAAGAAACCACGTCCTGCGACCTATACGAATCCGGCAGAAAAGACTCCCACTGCGTAGGAATTGCCAGGCGGGAGAGTAGTTCCACACATAGAGTGAGGGCCCACCACAAGAGTGGTGGGCCCTCACTTAACGTCTGTGAGAAAGGGCGCTGATTACCCAATTCGGCGTGCACGCCGACGACGCATGTCTGCCAATTCATCAACCAGTGGCACTGCTGTGACGGAAGAGTTCTCAATACGCTCGGCTGGGAAGTGCGTGATAGATCCCGTGAGTTCTTTCATTGTGCCGGAGACGGCAATCCCGAACACACCCTGGCCATCCTGGATGAGGTCAAACATTTCCTCTGGTGATGTGCATTCATAGACAGAGGTGCCGTCGGAGACCAGGGTGGTGTTGGATAGCTCAGATACGCCCCGGTTACGCAGGTGCTCCACCGCAATACGAATATTCTGCAGAGAGATTCCGGTATCCAGCAGTCGCTTCACAATCTTCAACGTGAGAATATCTTTGAAGGAGTAGAGTCGCTGCGAGCCAGAACCTTTAGCGCCACGAATAGAGGGTTCTACAAGACCAGTACGTGCCCAGTAGTCGAGCTGGCGGTAAGTGATACCGGCAATCTGGCAGGCGGTAGGACCGCGATAACCGGTTTGCTCATCAGGAATGGAACGGTCGGGAAAGAGTCCCGGCTGTTCGCTGTGATTGTCGCTGTGAGACCCGAAGTTGTCCATACTTCCACCTTGCGCACGTCACGTCAGCTGCATCTTTACTGCTAATGGTAACCCAGCACAGTAACAAAGTGTTACTTATATGATAAAAATTGCTGGTGTTACTGATGTGACTATTTTTGCCTTACGTGAATAAAGGTTATTTGCCGGGAAATACCTGAGCAATAGGACACGCCCAAAAGTTTCAAGTATTAGTTGAGACTTTTAGTTTTTCTCGTCCTCGGGACCATCCAGAAAATCATCCATCGAAAGATGGTCCAACATTTCACGGAATGCGTCGATCTCCCCGCTCAGATCTCCGGGAAGCTCCTCAGAAAAACTCTCCACACTAGCAACCTCGCCAGCAACCTCAGAAGACCCAGCAGCGGACCCATCACCCCGCGGATCAACCACTCCAAAGGCATTCAGGACAGCATCCTCAACAGTGATCTCGCAACCACATGTTGCCGCTAAAATCAAAGCATCAGAAGGACGACTATCCACGTGGCGACCATTATCAAGCACAATCTCCGCCCAGAAAATGCCATCCCGCTGAGCAGTCACACAGACGGACTGTACCTCTGCCCCCGCCGCCTGAATAGCCTTCCACAACGTCGTGTGGGTAAATGGACGAGGAATCTCCGTATTGGCCATCGCGAAAGTGAGTAGTGTTGTCTCCTGCTCCCCTATCCACATGCCAAGAACCCGACCCCCCATACGCTCGCGCAGCATAACGATGGGATCGTCCTCGGGGGTATCAGCTTGAATACCGACGATACGAACCGGAACTCTCATTAATAATCCAACACATCCCGAAGACGTTGCTTGAGCAGACCCGCCGCCAAATCACTCACGCCATTGGCTAACACGCGCGCTTGTTCTGCAGTACGTCCCTTTGCTTCAGCTGATTGCAATGCGCGACTGGCACCAGCAGCCTGCCGAACCAAATCCGCCATTCGATCGATCGCAGTACGGAATGAACGCAAATGGCGCGTATCAATACCTGAGTCACACAGTGCTTTACACGCTTCGACGATAGCGACATCATCTTCGACATAGAACCCCGCCCCCGTTGAACGGAGCAGGTCAGCATCAATGAGAGCATCCAAAAACTCGGGGTCAATCCCTGTCTTCAGACATAACGAGCGTTCGGTCAGCCGCACTTGGCTAACGTGGGAGAAGTTCTCCTTTTGCTCGATAACGGCGCTAAGCGGCATCGTCGACTGCTGGCGCAACTCAGCCAACGTCAGTTCGCCGGCGTCCACTCTCTCCAGCTGTTCCCCAATCACTTTATTCGGGAGAAATAAATCTCGCTGAGCGGTCAAAATAAAACGCAAACGCTCAATATCCGAACGGGAGTAACGGCGATAGCCAGATGCTGTCCGTGACGGGCTAATCAACCCCGTAGATTCGAGAAATCTAACCTTGGACAGTGAAATATCGTCAAACTCTTTCGCTAACAGTTCGACGACAGAGCCGATGGACATCGTCGCATCGGATGATCGCAGAGGCTGCGCCGACATTTAAGCGCCCCGACGCGGACCAGTCAGGAATACCAGACGGAACTTGCCAATCTGAACTTCATCGCCATTATTGAGTGTGGTGGAGTCGGTGGGCTCACGGTTGACATAGGTGCCGTTGAGGCTTCCGACATCAGAGACACTGTACGCGTCGCCCTCACGACGGAATTCGGCATGACGACGAGAAACAGTGACATCATCGAGGAAAATATCCGACTCTGGATGACGACCGGCGGTAGTGACATCCCGGTCCAGAAGGAATCGAGAACCAGCGTTTGGGCCCCGCTTGACAACCAGCAGAGCAGAGCCTTCCGGAAGACCATCGACGGAGGCAGCTTTAGCGACGACAGGCTCAGTAGCAGCCAGATCGCTTTCTTTCAACAGCTTGGCGCGGAAAACAGAAGTGGTCTCCGTGCTGGGTTCCTGGAATGGGTAACCGACGGGATTCTCGCTCACTAGTCTTCCTTTCTGACACGGACACCGAGGTGCCCGCACAACACTCAATTCTTGGTTTAAGGATACCCTGCGAAGGCTCATTCGTGCACCCCCTTAA